>JANMAT010000139.1:0-10856 GCA_031359995.1 Actinomycetes bacterium | reverse complement strand
CCGGGTGGAGCACTGGATCAACGCCATCGAGCACGGCCAGGCCGCGGCGACGAGCCTGCGCGCCGGCCGCGGCGCCGCGGCGCCGTTCACGCCGGTGCCGCGGTTCTGGTCGGAGCAGCACGGCGTGCGCATCCAGGCCGTCGGCGTGCCGGCGCTGGCCGACAAGATCGCGCTGGCCGAAGGTTCGCTCGACTCCCGTCGTCTCGTCGCCGCGTGCCTGAACGGCGAGCGGTTGGTGGGCGCGCTCGGCGTCGACAGCCCGCGGGCGATGCTGCGCTACGGGGAGCTCGTCGACCGCCTCACGACGCCGCCCACGGCCGCGGCGCCGTGGTTGCTGTCGCCCGCGTCGTTGCCCCCGCCGAGCGGGCGTCTGGTCGAGCGCGCCCGGCCGACCACCGTCGCTGCGCTGGCGCTCGGCGCGGTCCGTTGCCCGTAGCCGACGGGTCGCGAAGTCGGAGCGATCTCCATGGCGCGTCTCCGCGGACTCTTACCGAGCGACCCGATGATGAAGTCACTCCGGAACGACCGGATGAACGCTCTCAAGGAGTCCTCCCCCACATGAACCGCACACGAAAGTCCCTGGCCGCCGCCGCTGTCGCCGGCTCGATGATGGCGGGCGGCGTCGCCGGCCTGCTGATGTTCGGCGGCAACGCCGCCAACGCCGCCGACGGCACCGGCAGCACCACCACCCCGGCGGCCGTCACCGCCCCGACCGACACGGCCCGTCCGGTCCGCACCCCGCAGACCGCACTGACCGGTGACGACCTGGCCAAGGCCACCGCCGCGGTCCTCGCCGCCGAGCCGGACGCCACCATCGTCCGGGCCGAGGGCGACGGCAACGGCATCCACGTCCACATCACCAAGGCCGACGGCACGACCGCCCGCGTCGTGCTCAACAGCGACTTCACCGTGAAGTCGGTGGATGCCGACATGGGCAAGGGCGGCGGCGCTCCGAGCGGTCCGCACCAGGCCAACGGCATCACCGAGACGCCCCTCGCCGGTGACGACCTGAGCAAGGCGACCGCCGCGGCGGCCACCGCCGAGCCGGGCTCCACCGTGGTGCGGGCCGAGACCGACGCCGACGGCGACTCGTTCGAGGTCCACATCACCAAGGCCGACGGCACCCGCGCCACCGTGAAGTTGAACAGCGACTTCAGCGTGAAGACCGTGGAAGCCGACCAGGGCGGCCGCGGCGGCAATGGTGGCCACGGCCACGGCGGCCCGCGTGGCGGCCAGGCTCCGGCTGACGCTCCGGCGTCCGACGCCACCACGGCGACCACGACGGCCTGACCCGTCCCACCCCCGTCTCTCCTGCGGCACGGCCCGGGTCCTTCACAAGGCCCGGGCCGTGCCGCGCGTTCAGCCCCGCACCGCGTTGGCGAACGCCTCGAGCTCGCGCCCGATGTCAGGCCCGGCCGGCTGATAGGCGATCTCGGTGCACCCGTCCGCTTCGAAGCCAGCCAGCTGATCGCGCAGCTCGGCCGGCGAGAACACGCCACCGGTCGCCCGGATGAGCTCGTGCGTGATGAACGGGCGATCGCGCTCGTTGACGCCGATGAGGTGCAGATCGTGGATGGACAGGTGCTTCTCGTCGTCGGCCACGTCGGCGTACATCGCCTTCCACTCCTCACCGCGTGGCACCATCTCGAGGGGCAGCCCGTTCTCGGCGACGAAGTGGTAGAGCACGGCGGCACCGTGTCCGGCGGCGGCCATGACACGCGGCGAGTCGTCGGTCTCGCCCTCGTCGAGCACCGTGCCGAACATGAGCCGGGACTCCCAGTCGAACCCCGGCACGCAGGGGGCGCCGGCGATGAACACGCCGTCGGCCACCTCCTTGGCGGTGGCGATGCCCTTGGGTCCCGCCGCGCCCAGCAGGAACGGCACGTCGATGGGACGGGCCGCGCCGAAGCCCTGGGGGTGCATCATGCGCATCTTGCCGCCCTCGTACTCGACGGTCTCGCCGCGCAGCAGACCCTTCACGGTGCGGACGTAGTCGGCCACCCGTGCCCACGGCAGCGGGCGCTGGCCGAGGGTGAAGCGACCGGTGAAGCCGGTGCCCACCGCCACCGCCACGCGCGGCCCGGCCAACTCGACCAACGTGGCGATGGCCGCCGCGGTGGTCATGGGGTGGCGCAGGCTCGGGATGAGCACGCCGGGGCCGAGCCCGATCGTGCTGGTGCGGTCGGCGGCGCGGGCCAGCTGCACCCACACGTCGGGGTAGAGCGCCGGTGAGTCGTAGAGCCAGGCGCGCTCGTAGCCGAGCGACTCGGCCATGACGACGTGCTCGGGCGTGGACATCGACGTGGCGAACGCGCAGGCCAACCTGACGGTCATGGCGGAACCCCCCAGTTCTCCGCGCCGACCCTAGCGTCCGGGAGCTCCGTCCGACCCCGCCAGCGGCTTCTCCGCGGGGCGGGAGACGTGGGTGTCTCGGAACCCGCGGAGATGGGGCGGGCGGGCGGGCGGATCGATCAGCTCGGGTCGGACGCGGGGCCGGGGCGAGTCGGCAGGCCCACGATGGCCGCGGTCTCGGTGCAGGTGGCCACGGGGCGGCCGGCCGACGCGCACAGGGCCACGGCCTCGTGCACCAGCTCGACGTTGGTGGGCGTGCGGTCGCCGTCGAAGAACTCGAGGCCCAGGTGCAGGTGCCCGCCGCGCTCCAGGGCGTAGGCCGCCACGTCGCTGCGGCCCACGTCGCCGCCCACCATCGACACCGCCCACGGGATGCCGCTCGGCTCCACCATCTCCAGGTAGGCGTCGAGCGCGGTGCGGGTCGGCGGCAGGCCGAACGGCGCGCCACCGAACGCGCCGCGGTCGTCGCACAGGTAGAACTTGACCATGGTGCCGGCCGGCAGCCGCCCGGCGCGCTGCCACGCCAGGACGATGCGCAGGAAGCCCGGCTCGTAGATGGCCACCGCCGGGCCCAGGCCGTGCTCCGCGCACGTCGTCAACTGCGACGCCACCGTATCCAGGTCGTTGGCGTACACGAACGAACCGCTGGGCACGCCGTCGCGCCAGCGGCCCAGGTTCACCGAGCCGGGATCGCACAGGCCCATCCGGGCCAGCCCGCTCTCGGCGAGCGGTGCGAGGTGGGTGTGGTCGTGGCCGCCGTCGGCGGTGAAGTTGAACGTGGGGTACAGCAGCGCGTCGGGCCGCGCCGCCAGGATCGGCCGCCAGATGGCGAGGTAGGCGGCCGCCGCGGCGGGCCCGTCGTAGCCGGTGCCGTCGAGGTGGTGGTGCACGATCGCCGCGCCGGCCTCGAAGCACGCCAGCGCGTCGGCCACGATCTCGTCGTCGCGGCGGGGCACGTTCGGGTTCCGTCGCTTCGAGGTGACGCCATTGATGGCCGCTTCGATGATGACCGGTGCTGTCATCGCGCCGATGGTACGACCTGGGCGTCGGCGGGGATGCCGGACTCGATCCAGCGCTGGTACTCGGTGAGCACGTCGTTCAGCGCCGCGCGGTCGACGCGGCGTTCCCAGGTCCTGCACGCCCGCGCCCATCGACATCATGGAGCAGATCTCGTTCGACATCGCCCGCACCCCGAACACGCACCTCGCCTTCGGCTTCGGTGTGCACTTGTGGCCCTGGGCCATGCTCGCCCGCATGGAGATCACTGCGCTCCTCACCGAGATACTGCCCCGGCTCGAGTCGATCGAGCTGAACGGCACGCCGGCCGAGATGCAGACCCTGTTCGTGGGCGGCCTCAAGCGCCTGCCCATCAGGTACCAGATGCTCTGACGCCGCGGGCGGCCGGTTGGAACGGGGTGTCGCCCCGGGCAGTAGCGTCCTGGTGCCACCGCCGTCGAAGGGAGCGCACCGATGGAGATCCGACCGAAGGCGACCAGGAAGGGCCCGGCCGCCTGGTTCACCGGTGAGGTGACGCTCGACGTCATCAAGCAGGCCGACGACGCGTCGACCACCTCGATCGCCGCCGTGCGCTTCGAGCCCGGCGCCCGCACCGCGTGGCACAGCCACAGCGACGGCCAGACGTTGTACGTCACCGACGGCGAGGGGCGGGTGCAGTCGCGCGGCGAGACGAAGGCGGTCATCCGTCCCGGCGACGTGATCGAGACACCCGGTGGCGAGTGGCACTGGCACGGCGCCGCCCCGGCCCACGGCATGACCCACCTGTCGATCACCCACGGGGCCGCCTCCTGGGGCGAGCACGTGACCGATGACGACTACCACGCCGGCGACTAGCGGCCCATACGGTCGGCCCGTCGGCGGCGTGCCAGCATTCGCCCCGTGAAGGTGCTGTTCGCCACCGCCGAGTTCGCCCCCGTCGCCTCTGTCGGAGGGCTCGCCGCCGCGGCGGCGGGCCTCGTGCAGGAACTGCGTCGTCGGGGCACGGCCATCGACGTGGTCATGCCCGACTACGGCACGGTCGAACTGGCCGACCAGACCACCTTCGAGCTCACCGACGTGCCGGCATGGGTCGCGCCGGCCCGCGTGCGCTCGGGCGTGCACCCGGTGGCCGGTCCCCTGCACCTGGTCGAGGTGCCGGGCATGGCCCGGGCTCACCCGTACCTGCAGCCCGACGGCAGCGGCTGGCCCGACAACGACGCCCGGTTCCTCGGCTTCTCCATGGCGGTGGCCGCCCTGGTGCGCCGATGGACGCCCGACGTGGTGCACCTGAACGACTGGCACACCGCCGCCGCGCTGGCCGACATCGACCCCGACGTGGCGTCGGTCTTGTCGATCCACAACCTGGCCTACCAGGGCGCCACGGTGGCCGAGTGGCTGGGCCGCCTCGGGCCGCGCTCGGCCAGCTACGAGCGCTACGGCACCTGCAACCCGTTGTCGGGCGGCCTGCTGCTGGCCGACGCCATCGTGGCCGTGAGCCCCTCCTACGCGGCCGAGATCCTCGAGCCGGCCAACGGCTACGGCCTGCACGAGGTGCTCGAACACCGGGGTGACGCGCTGGTCGGCATCCTCAACGGCATCGACACCGACATGTGGGACCCGTCGAGCGACCCGTTGCTGGCCGCCACCTACACGGCCAAGAACCTGAAGCCCCGCGCCGTCAACCAGGCCGCCGTGCGCAAGGCCATGGGCCTGCCCGCCGGGCCCGGGCCGCTGTTCGTGATGGTGACCCGACTGGTGGAGCAGAAGGGCGTCGACCTGGTGCTGCCCCTGGTCGACTTCCTTCGCGGCATGCCGGCGCAGCTGGCGGTGCTCGGCTCGGGTGAGGCCGCCCTGGCCTCGGCGCTCCACCGCGCTGCCGCCGACCACCCGGCGCACGTGGCCTTCGTGGAGGGCTACGACGAGGCGCTGTCGCACCGCTTGTTCGCCGGTGGCGACCTGCTGCTGATGCCGAGCCGGTTCGAGCCGTGCGGGCTGGCCCAGATGCAGGCCCTCCGCTACGGCTGCCTGCCCGTGGTCACCGCGGTGGGCGGCCTGCGCGACACCGTGATCGACGGCGATGAGCGACCGAACGAAGGCACCGGCTGGGCGGCGCCCCACCCCGACACGCTGGCCCTGCTCGATGTGGCGCACCGGGCCGTGCGGGGCTGGTCCGTTCCGAACCGTCGCGCCGCCGCGCAGGCGCGGGGCATGGCCGTGGACTGGTCGTGGCGCGAACCAGCGACGCGGCACCTGGCCCTCTACGAACAGGTCCGGGGTCGCTGAACATCGGGTCCGTGGACCGCGCATCACCGCCCTCCGGTTGAGGTACCTTCCGGGGCATGGCAGCCGAACCCAAGGTCCTCGTGATCGTCCTCGCCGGTGGCGAAGGCAAGCGCATGCTCCCGCTCACGGCCGATCGGGCCAAGCCGGCCGTGCCCTTCGGCGGCAGTTACCGCATCATCGACTTCGCGCTGTCGAACTTCGCCAACGCCCGGTACCTGAAGATCGTGGTGCTCACCCAGTACAAGAGCCACAGCCTCGACCGCCACATCAGCCAGACGTGGCGCTTCTCGACCCTGTTGGGCAGCTACGTCACGCCGGTGCCGGCCCAGATGCGCCGGGGGCCGTTCTGGTTCTCGGGCTCGGCCGACGCCATCTACCAGAACCTCAACCTCATCGGTGACGAGCAGCCCGACGTGGTCTGCGTGTTCGGTGCCGATCACATCTACCGCATGGACGTGCGCCAGATGGTCGACCGCCACCTCGAGACAGGTGCGGGCGTCACCGTGGCCGCCATCCCGGTGCCGTACGAGCAGGCCAAGGCGTTCGGTGTGATCGAGTCGAACGAGGCGGGCGAGATCATCGAGTTCCACGAGAAGTCACCCACCCCGCCGTCCATGCCCGGTGACCCCACCCGCTGCCTGGCCAGCATGGGCAACTACGTGTTCAACACCAAGACGCTGGTCGACATCGTCACGCCCACGGGCGAGGACAACCAGATCACCGACCTGGGCGGTCACGTGATCCCGGCCCTCACTGCGCAGGGCGTGGCCCACGTGTACGACTTCTCCACCAACCTCGTGCCCGGGCAGAACGAGCGCGAGAAGGGCTACTGGCGCGACGTCGGCACCATCGACTCGTACTACGACGCCAACATGGACCTGCTGGCGCCGGTGCCGATCTTCAACCTCTACAACGACGCCTGGCCGGTGTACACGAGCCACGATTCGCGCCCGCCGGCCAAGGTGTCGCGCGGGCGGGGCGGCGAGCCCACGTTCGTGGACGGCAGCCTGCTGTGCCAGGGGTCCATCGTGTCGGGGGCGCACGTCGAGCGGTCCATCGTCGGCCCCGGTGTCTACGTCGATCACGACGCCCACGTCGTCGACTCGATCATCTTCCCCGGTGTCACCATCGGTCCCGGCGCCCGCCTGAACCGCGTCGTCGTCGACAAGAACGTGGTCGTGCCCGCCGGGCTGCGCATCGGCTTCGACCGCGCCGTCGACGAGGCCCGCTTCACCGTGTCCGACAACGGCATCACGGTGATCGACAAGGACCGCAACCTCAACGCCGAGGGGTGAAGCGGCGCGGGGTGGGCGCCCGCCGAACCCGGCCGACCCGGTCGGTGCCGGCGGGTGGGGTTCGGGTCAGCCGTCGGCCCGGGTGTCGTCAGAACCGTGGGGCTCGATCGCCCCGCACCCTCAGCGAACACCGGACGTGGCGCGAGCGACCGGCGTCCATACGGGCTACGACCATCGGGCGGCCGATCCGCGCTGCCGGCCCCCGGCCAGGCCCCCGGCCGGTCAGCCCGCGGTCGGTGGTTGTACGACCTTGGACCCCCCGCCCCACTCGGCGAGCGCGGTGAGGGCCTCCGTGAGGGTCTCGACACCGCGCACCGCTAGACCGGTGCCACGGGTGGCGATGCGGGCGGTGGCCGCCTGTTCGGCCGGCACCAGCATCACCTCGGCGCCATGCGCCGCGGCGGCGAGGGCCTTCTGGCGCACACCACCGACGTTGTTGATCGCGCCGGTGGCACCGATCTCACCGGTGGCGACGACGTGCTTGCCGCCGAAGAGGTCGCCGTCGGTGACGGAGTCGACGATGGCCAGGGTCCAGGCCAGTCCGGCCGATGCGCCACCGATCGGGCCGGCGTCGATCTCGACCGAGTAGGGGAGGCTGAACCGGGCCGTCGCGGGGAGCACGGCGCTGGGCAGAATGCCGAGGATCGCCCGCCCACCCGCCCCTTCGACGAGCGTGACATCGCCCGAGGACGCCGCGCCGTCGCGGGTGAAGGCGATGGTGACGGTGTCGCCCGGCTTCCGCTCGGCGAGGGCGGTGGCCAGATCGGTCGTCAACTGCACCGGCTGCCCGCCGACCGCCGTGACGATGTCGCCCTTGCGCAACACCTTCGCCGCTGGTGCCTCGACCTTGCACGCCGAGAACGTGCCGTCGAGACACGTCGAATCGACGATGACGCCCGCCCCGCTCACGTCCACCTTCTGGCCCAGGTATCGGAACGCCACGTACGCAGCGATCTCCTGTGAGGAGCTCATGGCGCGGGTGTCGGCGGTCGCCGCGGTGGCCGGATCAGCGTCACCGAGCACCTCCCGCCGGTTCAGCAGGTCGGCCCGGCAGTCGCGCCCGGCGAGATCGAGGGCGAGCCAGTTCGTCACGTCGGCAACGTGACCCGTGACGTAGCTGATCTGGCCGGCGTGGTCCTCGGGCGGCTGGCCGTCGACGATGGCCGCGTCGGCGGCCGAGGCGACATCGCCGGGCAGCTGGGCGAAGGCCACCGGTCCGCGGACGAGCCCCTCGTTCTGCGCCGCCGACGGGAACGGCCGCCCGCACCGGGAACCCGAACCCACCGCGGGCACGGCCGGGTGCGTCGGCACGGGCAGCAGCGACTTCGCCGCCACGAACGACGGGACCGCCATCGCCGCCACGAGAAGGGCGCCCAGGCCGATCCGCTCGCCCCGGGAGGCCGGCACCGTCTGGGGTGACACCGACCGGGGAGGCACGGGGTCAACGCTACCGGGTGGGTGCAGAGGTAACGTGAGAGGTCCATGGACGGCACCGCCGACGCCGCTTGGCCTCCTCCGGCACCCGGCGTGCCTGGGCCCCTCCCCCCGTCGACGACCCTGCCGACAGCCGCGGCCGTCCCTGCGTACCCCGCGGCGGCTCCGGCGCCTGTCGCCGCCGCCACGAACCCGGGCGCGCCGCCTGCCGACCCGCGCCCGCCGGAGCTCGGCGTGCCCGCCTCGTGGCGCTTCGCCTTCGCCTTCGGGTGGGCGCTCGTGCTGCTGGCGCTGTCACGCCTCGTCTTGACCGCCCGGCACCTCGAGCTGGCCCCCCGGTGGGACGCGTGGTGGCCGGTCCCGTTCCTGCTCGGCGTCCTCGTGCTCGCGGCCGCCGTGCTCGACCGGGGTGCGTTCGCCGCCTCGGTCGCCGGCACCCTCGTGCTCGGCTTCATGGCCGGCCTCGATCTGCAGGGTGGCCGGGTCGGCCTCGGACGCTACGAGGCGGCCCTGACGCTCAGCGCCGCGGTCCTGACCCTGGTGGTGAGGGCTGCACCGCTGACCGAGGTGCGCGGCAACCTCGACGGCCCGTCATGAGCCGGTCCGGTGCCCGTCACATACAGTGGGGGCAGGCGAGGACAAGGGCAACATGAGCAGCAACCCCATCGAGGTGGCGCCGAAAGCGGACGCCGACCTGATCCTGAGTGCGCGCGGCGGTGATGACGCCGCGTTCTCGGAGCTGTACCACCGCCACCTGGGCGCCGCCCGAGCGGCCGCCCGGAGCCTGGTGCGGTCGAGGTCCGATGCCGACGACCTGGTGTCGGAGGCCTTCACCCGCGTGCTGCGGGCCCTGCGCAAGGGTGGCGGCCCCGAGGTCGCCTTCCGCCCCTACCTGCTGACCGCCGTCCGCAACGCCTTCTACGACCGGTCCCGCAAGGACGGTCGGGTCGAGGTCCGCGACGAGGTACCCGAGGACCTCGATGCCGTGCTCGTGGCCCGCGCCGCCATGGCCGGCGAGGACAAGGAGCTGGTGGCCCGGGCGTTCGCCAACCTGCCCGAGCGGTGGCAGACCGTGCTGTGGCACACCGAGGTCGAAGGGCGCCCACCGGCCGAGGTCGCGCCCATGCTCGGCATCGCCCCCAACGCCGTGGCCGCACTGGCCTACCGCGCCCGCGAGGGCCTGCGCGAGGCCTACCTGCAGGCCCACCTCCAGATCGAGCCGCCCGCCGGCTGCAAGGAGACGCGCGGTCGCCTGGGGGGCTACGTGCGCGACTCGCTGTCCAACCGCGACCGGGCCAAGGTGGAAGAGCACCTCGACGGGTGTGTGCCGTGCAAGGCCGTGCTGGTGGAGCTGCGCGAGGTCTCGGGCACGCTGCGCAGCGCACTGCCGCCCGTGCTGCTCGGCGTTCCCGCGGCGACGTACCTGCACCACCTGGCCGCCGCCGGCGCCGGCAAGGGTCTGCTGCTGCTGTTCCGGGGTCGGCCTCGGGGCCAGCAGGCCGCCGTGGGCGGTGGCGTGGTGGCCGCCGGCGTAGCCGTGGCCGTCGCCGTCGCCGCCCTCACCGGGGGCGACAAGCCGACCACCATCGTGGCCGACACCAGCATCGTGGTGACCACGACCGCGGCATCGAGCACCACGCTGGCGCGCATCACCACCACGGTGGCCAAGGCCACGTCGACCACGCGCGCCGCCACGACCACGACGACCCGGCCCGGCACCACGACCACGGTCGCCGGCACGACCACCACCACCGTGGCCGCCACCACGACCACGGGCGCCGGCACGACCACGTCCACGGCGCCGTTGTCGTCGGTGGTCACCACCGCCCCGGCGCCCATCACGGCCGCGCCGCCCGACCCCACCACCACCGGTGTGCCCACACCCAAGCGGGCCGCGTTGAGCGTGGCCGGCTCGCCCCTCGGTCCGGTCGTCGCCAACCGCAGCGCGTTCGTGTCGGTGTCGGTCAGCAACGCCGGGCCCGACCCGGCGGTGAACACGCGCGCCAACATCACCCTGCCGTCGGGCTTCACCTTCACCGGGTCCCAGGGCGAGGGCTGGTCGTGCCGCGCGTCGGGTCCGTCGGTCTCGTGCGTGCGGGGGTCGCTGGGCGCGTCGGCGTCGAGCTCGCTGCTGCTGCAGACCCAGGTCGGTGTGGGCGTCACCGGTGCACCCTCGGTCGGGGTGTCGGTGTCGAGCGACGCCGCCGGCGGCTCTGGCGCCAGCTCGGCCAGCGTGGGGCTCGGGTCCGTGCAGGGCAATGGCCCGGCGCCCCTCTACGCCTCGGTGACCCGTGGCGACATCGTCACGGTCGGCAATACGCTGCGTACCTGCGACGGTTGTGCGACGCCATTCGACGGCACCGGTGACAACGGCTCGACCCCGATGGTGGCGATCGATGTCGACGGCGACTCGTCGACCACGGCGTCGTCGTCGGCCACGCTGAGCCTGCCACCCGGCGCCACCGTCAACCGGGCCTGGCTCGTGTGGGGCGCCAC
>JANMAT010000092.1:0-4816 GCA_031359995.1 Actinomycetes bacterium | reverse complement strand
GCAACTCGTTCGCCGAGCTGGTGATGCGCAACACCAACGCCCACACCCTGAAGGCCGATCCGTTCGCCACCGCCGACTGCAAGTTCGAGCTCGGTCTGCTGACCGGAACGGGCAGCGTGGTTCCCGACGTGCTGGCGACCGCTTGCGACGAGTCCAAGCTGCTCATCCGCTTCCCCGACGGCTCCATCCACTACCGCACGAACAACAGCGTCGACCCCCCCGGCATCAACGGCCAGGGTGTCTACAACGGCAGTGACGGCGACGACAAGGTGTACGGCGGCGTCGACAACGACACCTTCTGGGGTGGCCTCGGCAACGACCGCATCGAAGGCAACGGCGGCGACGACGTGGCCCTCGGCGGCTTCGGCAACGACATCATCACCGACTCGTCCGGCTTCGACGTCCTCAAGGGTGGCCCTGGCAACGACGCCATCGACGGTGGTCCCAACGACGACATCATCATGGCCGGCGACGGCAAGGACTTCACCAACGGTGGGGCCAACTTCAACGAAGCGTTCAGCGGGCCCGGCGACGACTTCGCCATCGCCGGCCAGGGCGCCGACGCCGTCTTCGGTGACGGCGGCGACGACTGGCAGGAGGGTGGCGATCAGCCCGACCTGCTCATCGGTGACAGCTCCTCGCTGTTCTTCGACGACCACAACCTGCCCGGCAACGACATCCTGATCGGTCAGGGCAACGACGACGACTACGACATGGAGGGTGGGGACGACATCGGCCTCGGTGGCCCTGGTGTCGAGAAGGTCGCCGGTGCCTCCGGCTGGGACTGGCTGATCGGCCAGGGTGATCCGCAGGCGCAGGACACCGATCTGTCCCTGGCGCTCGTGGGCATCCCGCTCCCGGCCAACGCCGTGCGCGACAAGTTCAACGAGGTCGAGGCGCTGTCGGGCTGGAAGTTCAACGACACCCTGAGGGGTGACAGCGTCATCCCCAGCCAGCTCAACGGCGGCGGCTTCATCGGCTGCGACGCTCTCGATGCGGCCGGTGTGGCTCGCATCAGCGGCCTCGACGCTCTGGTGACGCCGGCCATGCGGACCGTCCCGTCGGGCCCCATCGTCACGGCGTCATCGACGAACTACTGCCTGCTCCAGGGCACGGTCTGGGGCGAGGGGAACATCCTCCTCGGCGGCGAGGCCAGCGACACCATCGAAGGCCGTGATGCCAACGACATCCTCGACGGCGACCGGTACCTGGCTGTGCGCCTGAGCGTCCGGGCCGGGGTCGACGGGAACGGTGAGGCCGCTGGTCTCGAGACCGGCACCACCGACCTCCTCGAGAACCTGGCCGTGTCGGGCAACTTCGGTGCGGGCACCGCAGGGATGACGCTGCAGCAGGCGGTCTTCGCCGGCCTGGTCAACCCGGGCCAGATCGTGGCCGTGCGGGAGATCCTCACGCCCGTCGTTCCGGCGGCCGACTGTGCTGCGGTGGCGCCGGTCAACTGCGACACGGCGATCTACGCCGGCCCGCGGGCTGACTACACCATCACCACCAACCTCGATGGCAGCGTGACGATCACCGACAACGGTGTCGGTGGTCGCCAGTTGGACGGCAGCGACACCCTGTGGAACATGGAGCAGGCGAGCTTCTGCCCGACACCCGGTGTCGTCAGGGGCACGTGCGACCCTCTTGCTGTTCGCACGCTGGTGAGCCTGGTGGCTCCGCCGGCGGCGCCCGGCATCGCTGTCTCGACGGCAACCGTGGCGTTCGGCAACGTGTCGACCACCACGGCGTCGGCGGCGCAGGTCGTCACGGTGACCAACACCGGGACGGCGCCACTGACGGTGTCGGCGGCCACGGTGACGGGTACGGATGCGGTCCGGTTCGCGGCGACGAACAACTGCACCGCTCCCGTTGCTCCGGCTGCTACCTGCACGATCAGCGTGACCTTCACGCCGGGGACGATCGGAGCGAAGACGGCGACGTTGAACATCGTCTCCGACGCCCCCTCGTCGCCGACGACGGTCGCCCTGACCGGAACCGGCATCCCGCCGGCTCTCACGCTGACTCCGGCCTCGCTGGCCTTCGCCAACCAGAACCTGGGGAGTGCGGCCTCGGCCATCCAGCCCATGGTGCTGAGCAACACGAGCACCGGTCCGGTGACGACGACGAGCGTGGTGGTGGGTGGTACGAACCCTGACCAGTTCGTGGTGGCCATCCCGGCGGGGTGCGTCCGCACCCGGGCGGCGGGGGCCACGTTCTGCACGATCAGCGTGCGGTTCCGGCCGACCATCGCCTCCGGCGCGGGGCTGAAGACGGCGACCATCACCGTGAACAGCAGTGCTGGCAGCTTCGTGGCCAACGTGAGTGGCACGGGCGTCGCCGTGGCCACGATCGGCGCTCTGCCGGCCACGTTGAACCTCGGTCGGCGTCCCATCGGCAGCATCACCACCACGACGTTGACGGTGACCAACACCGGCTCCGCCCCGCTCATCATCTCAACCGTCACGACGACGGGGGCGGCCTACAGCGCCACCTTGGGGACCTGCAACGTTGCCGTCGCTCCGGGAGGAACGTGCCAGCTCAACGTCACGTTCGCCCCGACCGCGGCGGGGAACCCGATCCTGGGAACCCTCACCATCAACAGCAACGCCAGCAACAACCCCCGGACGGTGAACCTCACGGGCCGGGCGCCGTAACCCACATCGAGCAGCTGCCGGCGGCCGGAGCGACGGCTCCGGTCACCGACAGCACGTAGCAGAGGGACGAGCGACGCCCGGGCCACCACGGCCCGGGCGCCGCCCGTTGTGCGGACGAACCCAACCACGACGATCGCAGGCATACGGTGATGCTCATGAAGCGGTTCAGGCTCGCCCTCGCGCTGGCGCCGGCGTTGCTGTTCGCCGGGTGCTCCTCGGGATCATCGGATGCCAGGGGCTCGACGACGTCGAGCGCCGCCAGCTCCCCGGTCCCGCTGCCCGACGTCAGCGCCGAGCGCATCGCCGGCACCGTGACCCGCTCGGCGACGCTCATCGTCAGGATGCCGGCGACCATCACGAAGTGCGGCCGGCGCATGGACGACTGCACCGCAGCCGACCAGCGGTTGACGCAGTCCTACCTGCTCGCGGTCGTCAAGCTCGGCGCCGACGTCAAGGTGTTCCAGGGCAGCAAGCGCGTGCCCGCCAGTGTCCAGGCCCTGCTCGACCAGACGGGTCTGGCCGCCGGTGCCGTCGTTGCGCTCAACGAGCCTGACGCCCGCGTGTTCACCTGCGGGCCGGGCAGCAGCTCATGGCCCGACGGTCGTGACGCCTGCGAGCAGCGCTACCAGGCGCTGGCCCGCGCCGCGCTCAAGCTCAACGACACCCTGGCGAGGTGGAGCTCCGGCACCGGGTGAGCCAGTGCCGGGGTTCGCCCAGGAGGTCCGCCGCGGTCAGGCCGCGACGACGAACGTGGTCGTGTAGGTCTGTCGGGGCCCGACACGACCCTGCGCCACGGTGAGGGTGACGATCACGGCTGACTTCGAGGCGGCGAAGGCGTCGAACGCGTAGGTGATGACGGGGGTACGGCCCATCTGACCGCCGGTCAACAAGGTGCCGCCATCCGTTCGGTAGAACCACTGCCAGGTGTAGCTGCACGCCACTCCCGGATCGCAGGCGACGTCCGATCCGTCGAACGTGACGGCCTCGCCGACTACCGGGCTCGACGTGCTCATGGTGAACATCGTCGCCGCCGGCGGAGCAACCGTCGTCGGTGGTGCCGCCGTGGTCGACGGGGTCGTCTCAGGTGGCAGGCTGGCCTGGCTCGAGCTGGTCGAGGCCGACGGCGGAGGCGTGTCGACGCTCACGGCCGTCGTGGTCGGATCGCCCGTTGCCGCGGTGGTGTCGCTCGGGGCCGTCGTGGTCGGGTCCGGAACGCTCGAGGCGCTCGTGGTCTCCGTGGGCGTGGACGGCTCAGTGGAGGCGGTGGTGGTACCGGTCGAGGGCGAGCCCGGGGTCGCGGTGGTGACCGTGGTCTCGGTGCTCGTGCTCGGATCGGCGGACACATCGGTCGAGGTTGAGGGATCGACGCCGGGCTCGGTGGGGTCGGTCGCGGCCGGATCGGTCGACGTCGTGGGGTCAGGCTCCGGCGTCGTGGTGGGGGTGCTCGTGGCGACGACGCATGCCTCGGCCACGCAGAAGGAGGACGCCGCCCGCCGGCGGCCGATGCGGCCGCTCCGCGCATCGGCGAGGGGCGCGATGGCCAGGACCGCTCCCATCGTCGAAAAGATGATGATGCGCCTCTTCATCAGGATCGTTCCCTTCCGCCGCATGTGGTGATGCCAGCGCGAGTCGGTGTCCCGCTCGCGCTTCCGCTCCATCGACAGTATGTGGAGCCAAGCCAGCTATCGGCAACCGTTCCGCTGCTTGTTAGGGAAAGCTTTGGGTCGGTTGGAGCCAGGTCGGTTGATTCTAATGAAGGGCAATGTCCCATCGTAGTTCGCTTTGTAAGACCCCTGAGTGCTAGCACCTCTCGTGCAGTCAAATGGGGTCTTGTCTCACCTCGGGGGACCTTGAGGCCCGCTTCGCCGACAGGTGTCGTGCTCACGCGCCTGCCAGCCTCGTTGGCGGACATCGCATCGCAAAGAAGCAAATGACGCCGCTCCCCTATTGGCCGCTTAGCGTTCCGCAGTGGGCGGCCATGCCGCTACCGCGGTGAAGTGGGGCTGCCGTTGAGCAGGGGTGGGTCGACCCCCGGCAGGAACGAGACCCACGTGTCGGCGGCCGTGCGGAGGCTGGCCAGCAGCGCCTGCGGCGGCACGTCCTTGCGCAGGTAGCCGCGTGCCCCGGCGGCGATGGCGCGGTCCATGTGGCTGGCGTCGTCG
>JANMAT010000078.1:0-4729 GCA_031359995.1 Actinomycetes bacterium | reverse complement strand
AGGTCGTCCGCAGCGACTCGGCCGAGGTCTGCGCCGACGAGTACTCGTCGCGTCCGCGCTGGATGGTCTGGGCGAGGGTCTGCCCGAACGGGCCGGTCAGGGTGATGGCCGCGTCGACCTCGCCCTGCTGGGCCCGCAGGTCGGTGAGCACGTCGTGGCCGAGCAGGGTGCTGGCCGCTGCACCGTGACGCCCAGGAGAGGGAGTCGGGTGACCAGCTGGGTGAGCGCCGTCCCGCCGTTCAACCCGGCCCGTAGCCGCTGCACGTTGCCCATGGCGATGGCCGATTCGCGGACCTTGGCGGCGTCGCGGTCGTGCAGACGAGACACGACCACCCGACCGGCGGCGATGCCCAGAGCGAGACCAGGCGCCAGCGCGACCAGCGCGAGCCGGCTCTTGATCCCCCGTCGCGTCACCGCTACCCCTTCCTCCGTGCCGACCTACCTGTTCGAGATCGGCGGGGGGCGCGCCCGAGATGAGTCAGGCCACCGGAAGGTTCGGGTACGGCGAGCGGCACCGGTCTCAGTCGTCGGGCCGCCAGCGGCGTGCCGCCTTGCGCTCGCCGGTCTGACGCTTGGCGTCGAGCCGGCGGACCTTCGAACCGCGCGACGGGCGGGTGGCCCGGCGGGGGCGGGGCGGCGTGGCCGCCTCGTCGAGCAGCTCGGCCAGACGCCGCCACGCCTCGGCCCGGTTGCGCAGCTGGGACCGCTCGGTGGAGGCCACCACCCGTAGCTCGGCGCCGTGGCGGGCCTCGACCCGCGCTCGGACCGCGTCGGGCAGCCCGGCCAGCGCCACGTCGCAGCGCAGCTCGACCTGGGACTCGGTCTTGTTCACGTGCTGACCGCCAGGCCCCGACGACCGCGAGAACCGCCACGAGAGCGCGGCGGGGTCGACGACGAGCCCGCCGGGGGTGCGGTGCTCCTCGTCGGCCATGGCTGCCACTCGGCCGTCGACGCGACTCAGAGGGTGTTGGTGATGGCGCCGGTCTCGGCGCCCTGCACCAACTTGGCGTACTTGCCGAGCACGCCCGTGGTGTAGCGGGCCGGGTTCGGGGCCCAGCCCTCCCGGCGGCGGGCCAGTTCGGCGTCGTCGACCATGAGGTCGAGGCGCTTGTTGTGCACGTCGACCACGATCCGGTCACCGTCACGCACGAAGGCGATGGGGCCACCATCGACCGCCTCGGGGGCGACGTGACCGATGCAGAATCCCCACGTGCCGCCCGAGAAGCGGCCATCGGTGACCAGGGCGCAGTCGGCGCCCCGGCCGGCGCCCTTCAGGGCTCCGGTGATGGCTAGCATCTCGCGCATGCCCGGGCCTCCCTTGGGGCCCTCGTAGCGGATGACGATGACGGTGCCGGGCTGGATCTCGCCGCCCATGATGGCGGCCATGGCGCCCTCTTCGCCATCGAACACGCGAGCGGCGCCGTCGAAGTGCAGCTGGTCCTTGGTGAGTCCCGCCACCTTCACGACCGAGCCCTTGGGAGCCAACGAGCCGGTGAGGATGTTCAGGCCGCCATCGGCGTGGATCGGCTGGTCGAACGGGTGCACGACGACGCCGTCGGGGCCGGGCGGGTCGATCTGGCGCAGCGCCTCTTCCATGGTCACGCCGTGGACGGTCATGCAGTCGCCGTGCAGCACGCCGGCGTCGAGCAGCATCTTGAGCACCACCGGCACGCCGCCGATGCGATCGAGGTCGGTCATGTGGAACGTGCCGCCGGGCTTCATGTCAGCCAGGTGGGGCACCCGGGCGGCGATGGCGTTGAAGTCGTCGAGGTCGAGCTTCACGCCGGCCTCGTTGGCGATGGCCAGCAGGTGGAGGACGGCGTTGGTGGACCCGCCGAGAGCGTTGGCGACCATGATGGCGTTCTCGAACGCCTTGCGGGTCATGATCTGGCGGGGTGTGATGCCGAGCCGCAGCAGCTCGACCACGGCGCGCCCGGCCCGCTCGGCGTCGTCGTCGCGGCGGCGGTCGACCGAGGGCGGGCTGGCCGACCCGAGCAGCGACATGCCGATGGCCTCGCCGATGGAGCTCATGGTGTTGGCGGTGAACATGCCGCCGCAGGCGCCCTCGCCGGGGCAGGCGTTGCGCTCGATCATCAGCAGGTCGTGCTCGCTCATGGTGCCGGCGCCGACGGCGCCGATGGCCTCGAACACGCTGGTGATGTCGAGGACCTTGCCGTTGTAGTTGCCGGGCAGGATGGAGCCGGCGTAGACGAACACGGCGGGCAGGTCGAGGCGGGCGGCGGCCATGAGCACGCCGGGCTGGCTCTTGTCGCAGCCGGCCAGCACGACCATGCCGTCGAGGCGCTCGGCGAACATGACGGTCTCGATCGAGTCGCAGATGACCTCGCGCGACACGAGCGAGGCCCGCATGCCCTCGTGGCCCATGGAGATGCCGTCGGACACGCTGATGGTGCCGAACTGCATCGGGAACCCGCCGGCGGCGAACACGCCCTCCTTGGCCTTCTTGGCCAGCCGGTCGAGCGACAGGTTGCAGGGGGTGATCTCGTTCCAGCTGGAGGCGATGCCGATCTGGGGCTTGTCCCAGTCGTTCTCGGTCATGCCGACCGCCCGCAGCATCGACCGGGCGGCCGCCTTCTGGATGCCGGTGGTGACGTCGTGGGAGCGAGGCTTGAGGTCGCCTCGGGCGATGGAGCGGCGCTCGTCGGTCATGGACGACGACGTTACCGCGGGAGGCGGCCGGGCCACCCGCCCGATAACCCCTGCTTGCGGCGGATGGGCTCGTGTGCACTGGCTGGGGCTGGCACACTCGTCGGTCCGGGTTCCGGCCCGGACCCTCCCCTGGCGATGACGACGACCACGATCCGCCTCCGACCCTGGCAGCGCGCTGCGCTGGAGCGGTTCCGCGCCTCGGAGCTGCCCGACTTCCTGGCGGTGGCCACCCCGGGCGCCGGCAAGACGACCTTCGCCCTCACCTGCGCCCGCATGGCCGTGGCCGAGCGACGCTGCCGGGTGGTGGTCGTGGCCCCGACCGCCCACCTGAAGCACCAGTGGGCCGGCGCCGCCTACCGCTTCGGGCTCCACCTGGACCCCGACTGGTCGCCCGCCGACGGCAAGCTGCCGTCGGACATGCACGGCGTCGTCACGACGTACCAGCAGGTGTCCACCGCGCACACAGCCAAGGCCCTGCGGGGGCTGGCCGTGGACGCGTTCGTGGTCTTCGACGAGATCCACCACGCCGGTGACGACCGGGCGTGGGGCTCGTCGATCCGCACGGCCTTCGAGAAGGCCCACCGCCGCCTGTCGATCTCGGGCACGCCGTTCCGCTCCGACACGCTGGCCATCCCGTTCGTGAACTACGTGGCCGACGAAGCCCGTTGCGACTACGAGTACGGCTACGCCGACGCCCTGCGCGACGGCCAGGTCGTACGGCCCGTGTACTTCCCCCGCATCGACGGGGTGATGGAGTGGTCGGCTCCCGACGGCAGCCTGCTGGCCGCCACGTTCCAGGACGCGCTGGCCCACACCCAGGCCGCCCAGCGGTTGCGCACCGCGTTGTCGCTCGACGGCGAGTGGCTGCCCGAGGCGCTCAAGAGCGCGCACGAGCGCCTCACCCGCATCCGCGCCGAGCACCCCGACGCCGGCGGCCTGGTGATCGCCGTCGACCAGGACCACGCGCGCGGCATCGCCCGCCTGCTGCGCGATCGGCTCGGCACGCTGGCCGAGGTGGTCACGTCCGACGACCCGACCGCGTCGGAGCGCATCGCCCGCTTCGCCGACTCGACCACGCCGTGGATCGTGGCCGTGCGCATGGTCTCGGAAGGAGTCGACATCCCCCGCCTGCGCGTCGGCGTGTACGCCACCACCACCACGACCGAGCTGTTCTTCCGCCAGGCCGTGGGGCGGCTCGTGCGCTGGCAGCCGGGGCGGGTCAGGCAGAAGGCGTACTTCTTCATCCCCGACGACTCGCGCCTGCGCACCCACGCGTTCCAGATCGCCGACGCCCGCCGCCACAGCCTGCGCAAGCCGGCCGACGACGAGGACCCCGATCCCGACGGCCTGCTCGCCGAGCAGGAGGCGGCGGCCGCGCTCGACGAGGTGATGGACGCCGAACAGCTGAGCCTGTTCAGCGTGATCTCGGCGGTGGCCACCGACGTGACCGTGCACTCGACGCTGTCGTTCATGCCGGGCGTGGACGATGACGACGACTTCGACGACGGGGCCGAACCCGACGACGATCCGAGCCTGCTCGTCGAGATCGATCCCCTGCCCCCGCTGGCCGGGGCCTCCGCCACCGCCAAGGGCCTGACCCGCCGGCAGCAGAAGGAGCAGCTGCGCGACGCCAACGCCGAGCTCGCCCGCGAGCTCGTGGCCCGCACGGGTCTGACCCACGCGCAGGTGAACGCCGAGCTGAACCGCCTGGCCTCGATCGGGCGGGTCAGCGAGGCCACGCTCGAGCAGCTCCAGCGTCGCCTCGACAAGGGCGAGGCCTGGTACCAGCGCGTGGGTCTGCGCCGCTGAGCGTTGCGGGTCCAGCACCCGCCCACCCGCCCACCCGGCCGCTCTGTTTGCGCGAGTCACGCGCCACCGTCACCCACTCGCTCTTGTTGCGCGAGACGGCCCCTGGCGGGGTCTCGCGCAAACAAAGCGTGGAGGACGGCCGGGGGCGGGGCGGGGGCGGGGGCGGGGGCGGGGCGCGGCGGAACCGGGACCCACGGGGGGTGTGGGTCCCGGTCCGGGCTTGCCGCTGACGGCGACGTTGGCGTCAGCG
>JANMAT010000070.1:0-15449 GCA_031359995.1 Actinomycetes bacterium | reverse complement strand
CAAGGGCGTGAGCGCATTCCAGCGCCGGGATGATGCCTTCGGCCCGGGCGAGCAACTGAAAAGCGGCGATGACCTCGGCATCGGTGACCGACGGGTAGTCGGCTCGACCAATCGAGGCCAGATAGCTGTGCTCCGGCCCGACACCTGGATAGTCGAGTCCGGCCGAGATCGACTGCGCCTCGAGCACCTGGCCGTACTCGTCTTGCATCAGGTAGCTGCGCATTCCGTGCACGACCCCGGGTTGCCCACGACCGACCGCTGCACCGCCAGCGGGCTCAACGCCGACCAGGCGGGTGCGGTCGTCGACGAAGCCGGAGAAAATCCCGATCGCGTTCGATCCACCGCCGACGCAGGCGACGACGACATCGGGAACGTCGCCGAACAGTTCGTTGCATTGCTGCTTGGCCTCGTCGCCGACAACTCGATGGAACTCACGGACCATCCACGGGTACGGATGTGGGCCCATGACCGAGCCGAGGCAGTAGTGGGTGGACTCGACCGTGGCGACCCAGTCGCGCATGGCTTCGTTCACCGCGTCCTTCAGCGTGCGGCTGCCCGACTGCACCGCTTCCACCTCGGCGCCGAGCAGGCGCATGCGGAACACGTTCAGCTCCTGGCGATCCATGTCGACCGCGCCCATGTAGACCTTGCAGGACATGCCCATCAGCGCCGCGGCGGTGGCGCTGGCCACGCCGTGCTGACCGGCGCCCGTCTCGGCCACCAGACGGGTCTTGCCCATGCGCTTGGCCAACAGGGCCTGGCCGAGCACGTTGTTGATCTTGTGGCTGCCGGTGTGGTTCAGGTCTTCGCGCTTGAGCAGCAGGCGCAGACCGAGCTGGCGGCTCAGGTTGTGGCACTCGGTGACGGGCGAGGGCCGCCCGGCGTAGTCGCGCAGCAGCGTGGCGAGCTCGGCCCGGAAGGCGTCGTCGGCCCAGGCGTCGCGGAAGGCGGCCTCCAGCTCGTAGCAGGCGGGGATCAGGGTCTCGGGGACGAAGCGCCCGCCGAACTCCCCGAACCGCCCCTCGGCGGTGGGTTCAGCCATCAACGACATGGATCCGTCCTTCAGCTCAGCGGTCCGGGGCCCGACGGACGCCCATGATGGGGGCAACCGCGCCCGTCATCCAATCGGGTTTGCCACCGCCGTGCGGTACCGAGCTACTCGTCGGCCCAGTCGTAGGGCAGCTCGTCGGGACCGAGCCAGGCGTGGGGGCTGGCGGCCCGCGCGTTGGCGATGAACGCCTTCATCTTCATGGCGTCCTTGCGGCCCGGCGACTTCTCCACACCCGTGGAGACGTCGACGCCCCACGGCTTCACCCGGGCGATGGCAAGGGCCACGTTGTCGGGGTCGAGCCCGCCCGCCAGCAGGATCTTGGCGTCCTGTGGCGCGCCGTCGACCAGGGTCCAGTCGAACATCTGGCCCGACCCCGGCGTGGGCGAGTCGATGAGCAGCACGTCGGCGCGGTGCTCGTCGGCCCGGTCGAGGGCGTCGGACCCGGCGGCGAACGCCTTGATCACGTAGCCGACCTGCTTGCGCACCAGTTGGGTGACCTCGGGCGTCTCGTGCCCGTGGAGCTGGGCCGCTTTGACGCCGGCCCGATCGCAAATGTCGATGACCCGCTCGGGCAGCTCGTCACGGAACACACCCACCGTGAGCACCTCGGGTGGGAGCCGGCGGGTGATGTCGTAGGCCACCTTCGGCGAGATCTGCCGCGGCGACGGCGCGAACACGAAGCCGACGGCGTCGGCGCCGAGGGCCACGGCCAGCAGGCCGTCCTCCTCGTTCGTGATGCCACAGATCTTCACGAACACCGACGCGACCATACCGGCGCGACCCGGCGCCGATGGGGATGGGTTTCGACGGTGGACGGCGACGGCACACCGCGCGCGGGTTCCGCGACGATTCGACCACGATTCGCCGCCGTGACGGCCGCGACCGTGGCCGAGCCGCCACGATGAGGATGTCGGCCGACCCTCCCGGGGTTCGGTCCGCGGTACGCCATGTCCACCTTCCGCCGCCTCGCCCTCACGCTGCTCGCCCTCCTGCTCCCCGGCGCCGCCCAAGCGCTCGGCCGGCGCTGGACGGCCGCGCTCGCGCTGGGCGCCCCCGAGGTGGTGCTGCTCGGCCTGGTCAGCGGCTCGCTCGGCCGCACCGGGGCGCTCGACGCCGCCCTGGACCCTGGCCTCGTGAACCGGGTGGGGTGGACGCTCGTCGGCCTCGGGGCCCTCGCCGCCATCTCGGTCACCGAGAACGCCATCCACGTGTGGGCCCGACCCGACGGCATGGTGGCCCGCGCCGCCGGGGTGGTCGGCGTGGTGGTCATGGCCGCCATCCCGGCCGCGGCGGGTACCGGCGGCCTGTACGTGGCCACCAACCACGCCGACGCCGTGAACGAGGTCTTCCGCGGTGGCGCGGTGCGGGCCCTGCCCTCGGGCCGCGGCACCATCGATGACGCCGACACGCCCATCCCCACCGGACCCCGCCCCGGCAGCGCCACCAGCGCGCCGACCGTGCTGGGCGAGACGATCACCGCGGGCACCGGCGCGGCGCCGGCGGTGGCCGGGTCCGAGGGCCGCTGGAACGTGCTGCTGCTCGGCGGCGACGCCGGCAAGGGCCGCTACAGCCTGCGCACCGACGCCATGATCCTGGTGTCGATCGACCGGGCCACCGGCGACACCGCGATGGTCTCGGTGCCCCGGAACCTGGCCCGCCTGCCGATGCCCGAAGGTCCCCTGCGCGACAAGTTCCCCAAGGGGTGGACCGATCTGGCCAACGCCGTGTACCCCTACGTGGCCAGCCACGCGGCCGCGGGTGACGGCACCGAACAGGCCCCCGAGCACGCGGTGACGGGCGCGCTGGCCGAAGCCCTGGGCGTGCCGATCGACAACTACGTCCTCGTCGACATGGGCGGCTTCATCGACGTGATCGACGCCCTCGGCGGCGTCGACCTGATGCTGTCGAAGCAGATCCCGGCGCCCGGCAACCCCTACGAGGCCAAGCACCCGGTACGGCCCTGGTTCGGGCCCGGCCCGGTGCACCTGGACGGGACCGACGCCCTCGCCTACAGCCGCAGCCGCGAAGGCGACAGCGACTACCGGCGCATGGAGCGACAGCGCTGCCTGCTCGCCGCCGCCGGCCGCCAGGTCAGCCCGGCCGACCTGCTGCGCCACTACGACGACCTCATCGGGGCGATGAAGCGTTCGGTGCGCTCCGACCTCTCCCCCGCCCAGGCCCGCGCCCTCATCGACCTGTACGCCAAGATCGACACGGCGTCCATCCGCAGCCTCGGCCTCGTGCCACCGCTGGTGAACACCGGGGCGCCCAACTACAAGCAGATCCGCCAGCTGGTGGCCGACGCCCTCGTGCCGCCGGCCGCGGTCGCCGCCGACACGACCACCGAGCCGCCCACCGAGACGACCACCCAGGCTCCCGACACCGGCACGGCGGCCACTCGCGCCGCCAAGGCCACCACGACGACGGCGTCGCCCACGGCGGTGCTCGACGACGCGTCGGCCTGCTGACGGCGCCCGGTCCCGGCCGCGCCGGCTTCAGGTACCCGGCACGTAGCCGGCGATGTCGATCACCAGGTGGGCGTCGGCCTTGGTCAGCACGCACACCTTGCCGCCGGTACCGACCCGGGCGATGACGGCGTTCGAGACCGTGGCCCCCCGGGCGTAGTTCGCATTGGCGGCCAGCGGCACGGCGCTGCCGCACGGCCACACGACGGCGAACCCGGACGCGGCCGGCTGGGTGACGGTCACGTTCAGCACGACGGCGGCGGCATCGGCCGGTACCTCGGCCCGCCCGGCCACCGGCAGCTCGAGCACCGCGTCGCCGGCGCGGATGCCGATCCCCTGGGCCACGCCGTCCACGGTGCGCTCGCCCGGGCGCGTGTCGAGCAGCCGGGCCGGGCCGGCCGGCGCGTACCGGGACCCGGGCGGCTGGTACCCGGTCACGTCGGCCACGAGATGCGCGGCCGCCTTCGTGTACAGGCACACCTTGCCGCCCGCACCCACCGGCACGACGACCGCGTTCGAGACCGTCACCCCCGCGTCGTAGTTCAGGGTGGCCGCCAGCGGCAGGTCGAGGCCACACGGGAACACCGTGACGAACCCGGCCCCCGACGAGCCGGTGGCGGTCACGTTGAGCACGACCGCAGCGGCATCGGCCGGCACCCCGGCCCGGCCACCTACGGTGACCTCCGTGGTCGACTCGGCCGCGGCGAGCCCGGTGCCCTGGGCCTGACCATCCACCGTCACCTCACCGGGGCGGGTGTCGAGCAGGCGGGCCGGACCGGCCGGCGTGTAGCGAGAACCCTTCGGGTGGTAGCCGGTGATGTCGACCACGAGATGGACCGCCGCCTTCGTGTACAGGCAGACCTTGCCGCCCGCGCCGAGCTGGGCGATCACCGCGTTCGACACCGTCGTGCCCCGCACGTAGTTGGCGCTGGCGGCCAGCGGGAGCGCGGTGCCACACGGGAACACGGTGACGAACCCGGCGGCCGACGGATCGGCGACGGTCACGTTGAGCACGACGGCGGCAGCATCGACGGGCACCGCGGCCCGCCCGCCCACCTGCAGCTCGGTGGTCGACTCAGCGGCGCGCAGGCCGAGGCCCTGGGCCTGACCGTCGACCGTCGCTTCACCGACGCGGGTGTCGAGCAGGCGGGCCGGCACGAGCGGGGTCAGGCCGGGGTCGGGCACGCGCGTGCCCTCGAGCACGCCGGCGGCCCAGTCGGTGGGGCGCCCGAGCGCGTCGGCGATGGAGAACGGGCCGAAGTTCGAGCTGCCGATGACCTTCTGCCCGCCGAACACCAGGATGCTGTCGCATCCGGCGCGCAACAGCAGCTGGGCGTCGTCACGGATGCTCGCCGCGTTCGGCTTGTAGTTGCCGTGGGTGAAGGCGTTCACCGCGCACATCAGGTCGGTGACCGCAGGGGCGACCTCCTTCACGACCGAGAGGCCCTTGTCGCGGTCGTAGCGGTCGAACGACATCAGCTGGTCGGAACCGGGCAGCTCCTCGAGGGCCACACCCACCGCGAACCACAGGTGGTTGGCGTAGGGGCGGATGCCCGTGGCCGCGGTGGGCCCGGCGAGCACCTTCGTCCATCGGTCCCTGAGCGCGTTCCACTCGTCGGGCACGTTCGGGTTGAACTCGTCGCCCAGGTCCCACGCCGCGATGTTCGCCAGGTGCGGCATCCAGAACGCCAGCGCGGCCGCCCGCACCGAGGGCGTCGGGCTCCACAGCCGTTCGTCGAAGACCACGGTCTTCATGCCGACCGTCGCGTTCAGCTGCAGCAGCTTCAGGTACTGCGCCGGTGGCACGTAGCGCGTGCCCGGGTTGGCCGGCGTGTAGTTGGCCGGCGCCGAGCACGGGCCGAACGTGGCGTCGATGCCGGCCGAGCGGGCGAACGTGGCCACCGCGGTGGCCGCCGTCGGGTCGTCGGGATCGACGCCGCACCACAGCCACGCGGGCACGTGTGCGTCGGGCGTCGGCGGCGTGGCCGCGTCACCCGCGGGGGCGCGCAGCACCGAGGCGCCGAGCATCGCGGCCCACGCCGCCACCATCGTCAACCCGATTCGAGCAACCCTCACGCGACCCGTCCTTTCGCGGCCGGCGACACCGGTACCGGCCGCCCACCGCCGGCGGCCACACGACCCTGAGATCGTAGAGGGACTGCAGATACCTTTGCGGGTCGCCCCTGCCAGCCGTTCGCCCTGGTCAGACGCCATCCATCGGCACCAGGGTGCCGCCCGGGCCCACGCCGGTCTCGCGCCGACGGGCGTAAGCTGCCAGCTCCTCGCACAGCCGGTCGTGGGGCCAGCCCTGGCGCAAGGCCTCGTCCACCAGCTCCGCCGAGCTGAGCGGTGTGAGCCGCCCGAGGGGCCGGTCCCGGTCGAGGTTCGTCGGGAAGGGGTAGCCGTCGGCCGCCGCGGTGATCACGTTGTGCACCGCGGAGCGATCGCCCCCAGCCGCCAACCGGCTGAGCGCCGGGTAGATCGCGTCGATCATGGCCGGCTTGTCGATCGCTTCCATCACCCGGCCGAACGCCGAGTTCACCTGGAGCAGGTTGGCGATGCGGTGGATGTCGGTGCTGCGGTTGTGCCCGGCGGCGTGGAACAGCGCCGGGTTGAAGAACACGGCGTCGCCCTTGACCAACGGCAGCTGCACGTGGTGGTCCTCGAAGTACTGGCGGAACGGCTCCAGCCGCCAGGCGAGGTAGCCGGGCAGGTACTGCTGCGAGTAGGGCAGGTACAGGGTGGGGCCGCTCTCGACGGGCATGTCGCAGTGGGCCACGGCGCCCTGCAGGGTGAGCACGGGCGACAGCTGGTGCACGTGCGTCGGGTACGCCATGGCGGCCTCGTTCGAGAGGAATCCCAGGTGGTAGTCACGGTGCGGCGACTGGGCTTCACCGCCTGGGTTCACCACGTTCACCTGTGACGTGACCGTGTAGCTCGGGCCGAGCCACGCCTCGGCCACCAGCGCGATGGCCTCGTTGGCGTAGTACGCCACGAACGCCTCGGGGTCGCGCCGGGCCAGCTTCTCGATCGTGTTCCACACACGGTCGTTGGCGCCCGGCTTGGCGTAGTGGTCGCCGGCGTTGATGCCGAGCGCGTGCTGCTCGGCGACCATGGCGAAGAACGCGTCGCTGACCGCGTCGACCGGTGCGGTGTCGGCGAACGCGCCGCGGAAGGCGACCACGCCAGGCCCGTGCAGCAGCGCCCGGGCCAGCTCGGCCTGGACCGCCCGCCTCGTGGTGGGATCGGCCGCCGCGGCGCGCAGGCGGTCACCGTCGTACACGAGCGAGTTCTGCACCACCTCGGACGCGAACGGGTAGTCGGCCAACGAGGTCTGCTGCTCCACCAGTGCGATGAAGTCCTCGAGCCGGCAGTCGTCCGGATGCAACCATCCGGACGCTCCCAACGGGCTGCGCACGTCGGACATGGTGACCTCCCCGGCGTCGTCGGACGCTCACGCCGATCGTATCCACGGCCCCGGCCGGGCTCACAGCCCACGAGCGCCGCGACCTTCCCTGTGGCACCTACGATGGACTCGACCGGCAGCGCCCGACCGATCGGGACGCTGGCGCCGCCGACGCTGGCCTCAGGAGGGACCGGCGACGAGCCGCTGCGGGCTCCCGAGGTCGAGCTTGCGGGTGCGGTGCTCCACCAGCGTCGTCCCGCCCGAGGTGAGGCGGGCCTCCGCCCAGCCGACCGCCGGCCCGACCGAGCACACCTGCCCGGCGGCCACGTGCACGATGACCGACTGCAGCTGGAGCACGAGCTCGAGGTCGAGTCGCAGGACCGGCACGGACTGCCCGGCCACCTCGACCGCCACCTCGGGATGCTCGACGCGCACGATCCGCGTCTGCAGGATGGCCACCTGCTCACGCGCCGCCGGCTCGCGGCGTGTGCGCTCGCACGCGTGCTGCACGAGCCGGTTCGTCCTCCAGACGTCGATCAGCAGGTTGCCGACCGGCATGTCGAACAGCGAGACGAGCGGCGTGCTCGCCGCCGTCGGCGAGAGCGTGGCGTGACCCACGACCTGCAGGGTGGCCAGGGCCATGGCGAGGCGGCGCTCGGCCCGGCCGCGCGAGCGGAACAGGACGTCATTCAGGGTCGTGGGCACGGGGACCTCCGGGGTCGGTTGGCAGGCGGTGGACGAAACGGGCGATGAGGCCGAGCTCGCCGCCCGACGCGCCGAGCAGGCGGCCGTGACCACCGAGGCGGGCCACGAGGGGCAGGCCCGGGTGCCGGCGCCGGCGCGACGATCGACGGCGACGCCGCTGCACAACGAGCGAGCCGGCCAACGCGAGCAGCACGGGTGCGCCGCGGCCGGCCTGGCGCGCCACGAAGGCAACGGGGTCGAACCCCGGCCGTGCGGGCGGCGGTGCACCGGGTGGCTCGGTCGGCGGGAGCGGGGACGGGCCCGCGCCGGGCACGGTGGCGGTCGTCGTCGGGGCCGGCAACGTGGTGCTGGTCGTGGGCGGCCGGGCCGTGGTCGTCGGCGCGGGGACCGACGGGGGCGGTCGGGTGCTCGGCACCGTCGGGTGCGTCGTCGTGGGGGTCGACGGCGGCACGGTCGTGGACCGAGCGGTGGTCGGCGGCGAGGAGGTGACCGGTGTGATCGGTGGGCGAGGCACCGCAGACGTCGTGGGCGGCGGGGACGTCGTGACCTCGCGGCCGGCCGTG
The DNA here is from genome assembly GCA_031359995.1 of Actinomycetes bacterium. Taxonomy (GTDB): domain Bacteria; phylum Actinomycetota; class Acidimicrobiia; order Acidimicrobiales; family Ilumatobacteraceae; genus JANMAT01. Next base: position 7,259 of record JANMAT010000070.1, on the reverse strand, counting down.
GTCGGTGACGTCGTGACGATCGGATCGACCACCGGTCCATCGGCGCCCGGCCGCAGTGGCGCGAGCACCAGCCGAACCACGCTGCCGGGAACGACCCACGTGCCGGCGCGGGGCGACTGCGACCGCACGATCCGGCCGTCGGTGGCGTCCCTCGGGAACTGCGGCGCGAGTCCCACGTCGGCGAGGATCAGGCGGGCATCATCGACGGCGCTGAACACGACGTCGGGCACCTGCACCTCGCACGGCCCGGCGCGCTCGACGGCCACGCACGTGGCCGCGCCGGGCTCCACCGCGGCGGTGGCAGCCAACGACCCGGCGGCCACGATCGCCAGGGCCAGCGCGGCGACCATGGCATCCTGGCGTGCCCGCCGGGCGATGGATCGGAGGCGTCCGGTGATCATGCGCGACAGATGGCCGAGCGACCCTCGGCGATACACGCGCGATGACGTTCCTCCCGTCGCCCCTGTCCGTGTGCCGGACGCGTCCCTCGCGGGTAGCGTGACCGCCATGGGGGCAGGGGTGGAGCGCGTCTTGGGTGGGCTGTGGTCGATACCGGTCCCCATTCCCGACAACCCACTCGGCCACACCCTCGTCTACCTCTTCGAGACGCCCCGCGGCCCCGTGCTGATCGACGCCGGCTGGGACGAGGAGGTGTCCTGGGAGGCCCTGCTCGGTGGGTTCGCCGCGGCCGGTCTGTCGGTCACCGACACCTACGGGGTGCTCGTCACCCACGTGCACCCCGACCACCACGGGCTCTCGGCCCGCATCCGTGACGCGTCAGGCGCGTGGATCGCGCTGCACGAACGCGATGCGTCCATGATCGCCAAGCTGTCCACCGACCCGTCGACCGACACGAACGGCAAGCGGGCCGAGGAGGCCGCCGCCGACTTCCGTGACGAGCTGGCCGCGCTGCTGCTCGACGCCGGCGCCAGCGAGCAGGAACTGCACGCCACGACGCGCCCGTCCAAGCAGCGCGCCCGCAAGCGCCCGCTGGCCCAGCCCGATCGCTTCCTGCAGGACGGCGACCGCATGGATGTGCCCGGCTGGGCCGTGGACGCGGTGTGGACGCCGGGCCACTCCCCCGGTCACACGTGCTTCCGCGTTCCCGACCACGGCCTGCTGCTCGCCGGTGACCACGTGCTGCCGGGCATCACCCCCCACATCGCCATCTCGCGCGCCGACCGCCACGGCGACCCGCTGGCCGACTTCCTCGAGTCGCTGCGCAAGGTCGACCAACCCGACGTCACGCTCGTGCTGCCCGCCCACGAGCACAGCTTCACCCACCTCCACGAGCGGGTCGAGGAGATCACCAGGCACCATCACGACCACCTCGCCGAGATCGAGCTGATCCTGGCGGCGGGGCCGGCGAGCCTGTGGGAGATCGCCAGCCGGCTCGTGTGGAACCGACCGTGGGACGACCTGTCGCTGGCCATGAAGCGGGCCGCGGTGAACGAGACCGCCGCCCATCTCCGCTACCTGTCGCGCCGCGAGCGGGCCGTGCGCTTCAAGGGCGTGAAGCCGATCACCTTCGGTCTCCCTACCTCGGCGGCTGCGGCCAACGTCTGACGCGCTCGGCTACGACGGCATCCGTCGGGCTGGGTAGATTGCGCGTCGTCATCAACTACATCGGGGGCAACACGATGAGCGTCAAGGTCGGAGATCACGTACCGGACATCCAGGTTCACGTCCTGAGCGAGGAAGGTCGGCCCACGCCGGTCAGCACCGGAGAGGTTCTGGGCACCGGCAAGGTCGTGCTGTTCGCCGTGCCCGGCGCGTTCACGCCCGGATGCTCGAAGGTGCACCTGCCCGGCTACGTGGCCCACGGGGCCGAGCTGAAGGCCAAGGGCGTCGACAAGATCGTCTGCGTGTCGGTGAACGACCCGTGGGTGATGAGCGCCTGGGCGGAAGCGGCCGGGGCCACCGACATCGTCATGCTCGGCGACGGCAGCGGGAAGTTCACCGAGGCCATGGGCCTCACCATGGACGGCTCGGGCTTCGGCCTGGGTCAGCGCTCGCAGCGCTACGCCGCCGTCATCGACAACGGCGTCATCACCGAGCTCGACGTCGAGCCGGGCGGTGGCATCGAGGTCAGCGCCTGCGAGGCGATCCTCAAGAAGGTCTGACACCACCGGGTGCGGCCGGGTCCCACCCGGTCGCACCTTGCGGCCTTCGCTTCGCTCAGTCCTCGCCGTGGCGCTCGCGGCAGTCGATGCAGTGCTCGGACCCGGCGCGGAACTGGGAGAACATCTTCTGCATCTGGCACGACGGGCACTTGCGATGGGTGGGGGCGATGACCTTGGGCACGGCCTTTGCGGCGGCCCGGGAAGCACGCGGCGCCTTGGTCGCCGTGGATGCCTTCAGGGGACGGGGCTCGGCCGCGGCCAGCGGCGGTCGCTCGCGGACGTGGGCGGCGAAGGCCAACCATGCCTCGGGCGGCGTGAGCTCGAGCAGGGCGTGGGGCAGGCGCGTGGCCGCCTCCAGGCTGGGGGAGAGGATCGTACGGTCGTCGCGGCCGTAGCGGCCGTACCACTCGACCGGGCGCACCTGTTGCGGGCGACCGGTGAGCTTGTCCTCACGCTCCTCACACGGACCGGTGACCTCGCCGACGAGCAGCTGCGAGGTGGGACCGTCCGAGGTGATCACGACGTCGCCGGGGCGTACCTGGTCCTGGAACGCGACCTGCTTGTCCTCGCCCGCGGCGTCGGCGCCGCCCCCGATCGCGACCGTGCCACTCGCCTCGAACTGCCGGATGACCCGACCGCGCTCGCCTGCTTGAACCATCCAGCAACGTCTCGCCATGGTCACAGCGTGACAGGTCGGCGACCGAATGGCGTCACCCGTGTTGGCCGAGCCTGGTCAGCAGGTCGCCTGGGCGGCGCTACTTCACCGCTCCGGAGGCGAAGAGGGCATCGATCCGGTCGCCCGGGAGCCCCCAGTCGCGTAGCACCTCACGGGAGTGCTCACCGGCGCGGGCGGCCGGACCCGGAAGGTCGGGCGTGCTCCGGCTGAAGCGGGGCGCAGGCCCGGGCTGGAGCGTGCCGGCGATGTCGACGAAGGTGCCGCGAGCCTGGTTGTGCGGGTGCTCAGCGGCCTCGCCCATGGTGAGCACCGGCGCGAAGCAGATGTCGGTGTGCTCCATGATCTCGCACCACTCGGCCCGGGTCCTGGCGCGGAACAGTGCGGTGAGGCGCTCCTTGCGCGCCGGCCAGGTGGCCTTGTCCATCTGGTTGGAGCGGTCGGCGAAGTCGGAGTCGTCGGCCAGGCCGGCCTTCTGCAGGAGCAACTCGTAGAACTGCGGTTCGATCGACCCGATCGAGACGTGCTTGCCGTCCTTGCACTCGTAGGCGTCGTAGAAAGGGGCGCCGCCGTCGAGCATGTTGCTGGCCCGGGCGTTCTCGTTCCACGCGGTGCCGCGCATGCCCCAGAGCGCGCCCATGAGCAGGGCGGCGCCGTCGACCATGGCGGCGTCGACCACCTGACCCTGACCGCTGCGCGACGCCTCGAAGAGCGCGCACACCACGCCGTAGGCGAGGAACATGCCACCGCCGCCGAAGTCACCGACGAGGTTGAGCGGCGGTACCGGGCCGCTGTCCTTGGTGCCGATGTGGGCCAGCACGCCGGCCAGTGCGATGTAGTTGATGTCGTGCCCGGCGGTGAGGGCGTAGGGCCCCTCCTGCCCCCAGCCCGTCATGCGACCGAACACGAGCTTCGGGTTCCGGGCCAGGCACACGTCGGGTCCGATGCCCAGCCGCTCCATCACACCAGGGCGGAAGCCCTCGATGACCGCGTCGGCGCTCTCGACGAGGGCCAGGAAGGCCCCGACCGCCTCGGGGTTCTTGAGGTCGAACGCGACGTTGCGGCGGCCCCGGCCGAGCACGTCGGCACGCGGCCCCGAGCCGCGGCCGGGCCGCACGTTCTGCGTGCGGTCGACCCGGATCACCTCGGCCCCCATGTCGGCCAGCATCATGGCGCAGAAAGGTCCCGGCCCGATGCCGGCCACCTCGATCACCCGCACACCCGTCAGCGGTCCAGCCATGGTCTTCCCCCTCGATCCACGGGGGTGCTCCCCGTCCCCGAGCCCATGTTGACGACCTCACGCCCCCCGGGTCCAGCTCGACCTCCTCGACGACCCGCGAGCCGATCGGGCGTCGCCGTCGTCGAGAAGGGCTCCCGCGGTCGCTGATCGGCGCCGCGGCGGCGTAGGGGTGGGCCGTTCGACCCTTCAGGCACCGGTGACGGGTGCCGATGATCTCCGTGTCAACGCCGCGGCGCGTCTGGCGCGACAAGATGTACGCAGCCCGAGGAAGCCCCCGTGTCCGACCTGACCTCCGACCCCACCATCGTCTGCAAGTGCCACGACATCACCGCGGGCCAGGTGCGCGACGCCGTGCGCAACGGGGCGTGTGACCTCACCCTGATCCAGCTGCGCACCGGCGCCTGCCGGGGCATCGGCGCCGTCACCGGCCGCACGGTGTGTGGGTCGTGCGCGCCCGAGCTGGTGGCCCTGATGGTCGCCACGAGCCGGCGGGTCCGGCCCGCCGTTCGCGACCGGCGCGTCGCCGCCTCGGCCTGACCGGTCGGCCTGACCGGTCGGCCCGCCCGTCAGGGCTCGACGACGTCGGCGTACTCGGGGTGCTCGCCCACGAACTCGGCCACGTACCAGCACAGTGGCCGCACCGTGCGGCCCGCCGCTCGCGTCTGTTCGAGCAGACCTACGACCAGCACCGCGCCCAGGCCCTCACCGCGCCGGTCGGGCGAGATCTCGGTGTGGGGCACCACCACGACCGAGCCGGCCAGCACGTAGGTGGCCACACCCACGAGCTCGCCGTCGTCGCGCAACTCGAACCGCTGTGCCGCCGGCTCGTCACGCACCTCGAGGGCCATGCCCCGGACCCTAGCCACACCACGGCAGTCGGGCTGCTCGCACCCCTCCGTCCGCTCGCCGGCCCCACCGCACGCGTCAGAGGCTGAGATGGAGCCGCAGCGCCTCGTCGAGGGCCGACTGGAGGTCGCCGGTCATCATCCCGATGCGCCGACCGATGCGCTCGCCGGTGACCGATCGCACCTGTTCGGCCTGGGCCTTCGAGTCGACGGCCAACCCGGTGTCACGGGCCGGCAGGAGCACCTGGAACGGGTACACGCGCGCCGTGTTCGAGGTGACCGGGACCACGGTGACCACACCACGACCGACTCGCTGCGCCGTGCCGTTGGCACCGTCGTTGCTCACGATGACGGCGGGACGCCGCTTGTTGGCCTCCTGACCGCGAGCCGGCTCGAGGTCGACCAGCCGGATCTCACCGCGCCGCATCAGTGCTGGCCGTCGCCGGTGGTCGACTCCCAGAGCGCGGCGTCGTCGGTCGCGTCCCACTCATCCCAGGCGTCCTCGTACGCCGCACCCAACTCGGAGGCGCGCAGCAGTCGAACGGCCCGGTGGAGCACGGCGGAGCGTGACGCCACGCCCTCACGCTCGGCGTAGGCGTCGAGGAACTCGACATCCTCGTCGGGGAGGCTCACGCTCACTTTCATACCATCAGCATACCCAGGGTGCTACTGAGGTAGCAAGCGTGGCACGGCCACCAGAGGTCGGAGCGTGGACGTGATGCTCGGTCACGTGGATCCTCTTCACGCTCTGCCCGCTGCGCGGCCCGTCGCCGAGCACAGCCCGACGCTGCCTTCGTGGCCCATCTTGCGAATGGTTCGCCGAACGACGACGGGACGGGCTCGGCGCGGTTCTCGACGTCCCACCCGAAGCGGCCGGTAGCCGTGTCCCCGAATCGGAGACACGGACGCGACCCCACATCGGCGGGCTCCCCCGCCAGCGCATCGTGCTCCGCTTCGGCGGCGATCCGGGCTGCGCGGTGTGTCTCGACGGAGCGCTCGAGCCAGCCGAAGCGCCGCCCCTGTGCCGTGAGCTCGCGACGAAGCGATCGGACCTCGTTGCCCAGGGCACGCACCGTGTTGGCCGCCGCTGCCAGCTCCTGCTTCAGCGCCCGGACCTGCTCGAAGGCCAGAGCCAACTCGTCGCCGTTGTCGAACTCCTGAGCCGGCTCGGGCGGTTCGTAACGACCCGCCGGGCGCGCCCGGTGGGCCCGCACCCGGTCGGCGTCGGACTGCCGCTCGGAAGGCCGACCGCCCTGGCCCGGAACCGTCACGCGCCGAGGCGAAACGGAACGCGACGATTCCGTACACCGCTTGGTGATTTCTGTGAGAGAACCACTCGCCCGGCGGTGGGTGGTACGGGGTGTGTGGGCGCGCCGGCCCGTGGGCACTTGTCTGTCCGTCCCACACGGGAGCCGCTCGCCGGCTCCCGTGTGCTACGCGCACGCCCGATCCCGGCGGCGCTCGTAGACTGGGTGCATGGCAGATCCGGCGAGCCAGGCGCTGAGCGATGACGAGGGCGGCCTCGGGCTGGTGCTCGACGCGCTCCTCGACGCCGTCGTCGTGCCCGAGGGCGACTGGCTGGACGAGGCCCGGCAGCGCACCCAGCGCCTTGTGGCGGCCATGGACGAAGCGGACGCCAACCGCACCGCACGGTGAACCTCGTCCTCGACAGTGAGCCGCTCCGGCTGCTGCTCGAAGGGCTCACCTCGACCGCGCCACTGCGGGGCTCCGACCGGCTCCGCTGGAACACTCTCCGGCAGCTCGCCGCCGAGGTGGCGCGGAGCAACGGCGCCGTCGTGGCTCCAGAGCTGGCGCTGCTCGAGTTGAGCCGACGCCCAGCCGCGGTGGCCCAGCTCCAGGCTCGGCTGCGCACCCGTACCGTCAACGAGCTCATCACGATCGCGCCCGCCACCCGTCCGGTGATCTACCGGGCTGGCCTGCTGCTCGGCGGCATCGGGAAGTCGAGTGCGTCGGTGGTCGACGCCATCGTGGTCGCCACCGCCTACACGCTCATAGGCACGGCCACGGTGGTCACGGTCGATCCCGGCGACCTCGGGCTGCTGGCAAGCCTCGCTCCCGGCGTGACCGTCCAGGCTCTGTAGCGGCCTCCCGTCCGCCGAGTGCCGTCCTGTGTAATCGCGTGCCAGGGAATGTCGTTTCGTCCTGTGCACCTGGTGTGCACCCGAACGACGAGAGCCGCCCGAGGGCGGCTCCGAAACCAGGGCTGGCAGTACGTCTGTGGTGGGCACGTGCGGACTCGAACCGCAGACCCCTACCGTGTCAAGGTAGTGCTCTAACCAACTGAGCTACGCGCCCGTAGCGCTTCCACGATAGCAGCCGCGCCACCGGGCGGCCCAGACGGTTCGCCGCTCGCCAGG
>JANMAT010000030.1:0-27567 GCA_031359995.1 Actinomycetes bacterium | reverse complement strand
CGCTTCAGCGAGGAACTGCAGGAGGCCACCTGGCTCGACGGTGCCGCGCCCGCCGTGGGGGCCCGCTTCACCGGCCGCAACCGTCACGCGGCCATCGGCGAGTGGGAGACCACCTCCACCGTCGTGGCCTGCGACGAGAACGAGCGGTTCGGGTGGGTGGTGGGCGACCGAACCGAACCCTCGGCCCAGTGGGCGTTCACGCTGGCCCGTCCCGACGACGGCGCCGACGGCACGGTGCTCACCCAGTGGATGCGCATGGGCCCGGGGCGCAGCGGCATCAACCCCGCCATCGACGCCATGCCCGACAAGGAGTCGAAGATCCTGCACCGCCGGCTGCAGGAGCATCGCCTCAACATGGTGAAGACGCTCGAAGGCATCAAGGCACTGGCCGAAGGCGCGTAGCGCTCAGCCGACCAACGCCGGCATGACCTCGTTGGCGAAGAGCCGCATGCCGTCGTGCGTGTCCTTCGTGCTCATGCCGGCCTGGCGCATCTGCAGCGCGAGCTGCGTGCACCGCCCCAGCCGCTGCCCGGCCACCACCGGCTTCAACTGGGCGATCACCTCGTCGGGCGTGCCGACCGCGGCGAACCAGAACCCGGCGTTGCCGGTGCGCAGCATCTCGATGGTGACGCGCGCTTCGGGCGGCGCCATCTCACCCTGCAGGTTCCTGCGCATCTGGTAGAAGTTCACGAAGTACTCGAGGCCCTTGCCGGCGATCTCCCACGCCTTGTCGGTCGTGTCGGCCACGCACACCGGCACCATCACGGCCATCTTGTGATCGGCGGGGTTGCGGCCCGCCGCTTCGAGCATGGCGTCGTAACCGGCGTTGAACGGGCCGATCAGGTTGAAGCCACGCTCGGCGGCGCGCTTCAGGTTCTGCGGGCCCATGCCGCCCCACCACACGGGCAGCGGCGACTGCACCGGCTTGGTGGTGAACGTCATCTCGGGGATGTCGTAGTAGCGGCCCGTGTGGCTGAACTGCCCGGTCTCGGTGAAGGCCCGCTGCACCCAGTCGATCGACTCCCACGACCGGCCGATCATCTCCTTCGGGTCGATGCCGAACGACACGAACTCCTCGTACTGGGAGCCGGGGCCCACCCCGAGGTCGAAGCGTCCGTTCGACAAGATGTCGGCGATGGCGGCGTCCTCGGCGACACGGCGCGGGTCGTGGAACGGCAGCAGGGCCACGGCCGAGCCGACACGGATGCGGCTCGTGCGGGCCGCCACCGCGGTGGCCACCATCATCGGCGAGCCCGTCCACTGGCAGGGCCGGAAGTGGTGCTCGCCGTACCAGCTGTGAGTGAAGCCGAGCTCTTCGGCCAGCACGGCGTCGCTGATGTAGTCGGCGTACACGTCGGCCAGGGAGTACGCCGCCTCCGGCAGGTTTCGGACGGCGTTGAGCAGTGCGAACTCCATGGTGGTCCCCCGGGACGATGTGATGTCGAACGAGTCTACGGGTACCGTGCGAGGGCCATGGCCGTGACGAACGCTCCCGCCACCCGGGCGCGGGCCGCGGTGATGCTCGGCGCCGCCATCGCCGTGGGCAGCGTGGCCTTCACGCTCATCAAGGTCGTGCTGCGGGACGTGTCACCGCTCACGCTGGCCGCCGGGCGCGTGGTGTTCTCGGCGCTCACGTTCGTGGCCGTCGTGACCGCCCAGCCGGCGCGCCGCCGGCCGATCGAACGGGCCGACCGCTGGCGCGTGCTGGCCTGCGGCCTGGGTGGCTCGGCCGGCTTCCACGTGCTGTTCAGTTGGGGCCAGCGTGAGGTCTCGGTGGCGGTGGCGGCCATCGTGCTGGGCACCATGCCGGCGCTGGTGGCCCTGGGCGAGGTGGTGGTGCTGCGCCACCGCTTCGGCGGGCGGACCCTCGCCGGCTTGGCGCTGTCGCTCGTGGGGATCGCCGCCATCTCGTGGCGGCCCGACAGCGGCGGCCACACCTCGGTGCCCGGCCTGCTGGCCTTGGCCGGCGCCACCGCGGTGTGGGCCGCGGTCACGGTGCTCACACGCAGCCTCGGCGGCCGCTACGACGCCTGGTGGCTCAACACGCCCGGCACCGTGCTCGGCGCACTGGTGATGATCGCGTTGGCCGCACCGCGCGCCCACGAACTGCGGGCCCTGCCGCTCAGCAGCTGGGTCTGGCTGGTGTGGCTCGGCTCGGTGAGCTCGGCGTTCGTGTACGCCGCCATGGCCTACGCGGTGTCGGTGCTACCGGCCACCACCACCGCCAGCCTCTCCACCCTCGTCACACCGCTCAGCGTCGTGGTGGCGTGGGTGCACCTGGGCGAGCGGCCCGACCGCCCCACCGTCGTCGGCGTGCTCGCCGTGGCGGCCGGCGTGGCGCTCGTGAGCACGGGCGCCGCTACGGAGCGATCATCGCCCACGTGACGATGGCGCTGTTCACGCTCGTCCAGTAGCCGAACGCCTCGTAGTAGAACGCCGACCAGTGGGCCTGCATGTCGAGCGCGGCGGGCGGCCCCGCCGGCAGGTCGCCGTTGATGGGCGGGTTCGACGCGTTGCGCACCACCAGCCACTTCGGTGACGAGTCGAGGCGCTCGGCCACCAGACCGAACACGGCGTCACCCATCTCGACCCCGCACGCGGCCTCGCCCAGGCCGTTGCTGGTGGTGCCGAACACGAACGAGTCGGTGGTGAGCATCGGGCGGTCGAGGGGGAACGCCTGACCGGGCAGCAGCAGCTTCGGCGCGTTCACCACGCCGGGGATGAGCGGGCCGGCGAAGTCGTAGACCTTCGTCGGCGGCCCGAACGCCGGTTCGCGCAGCTGCGCGGCCTGACGCTGCATGAGCTGGCCGGCCACGGCCAGGTGCTTCTTCTTCACCGTGGCGGGCGACGCGTAGGCGGTGTCGGCGAAGGGTTCGTTGCGGAACTCGGCGTCGAGGCGGAACCCGGCGCGGTTGGTCACGACCACGTCGCCCAACCGGGCCTCGGCCAGCGTGCCGCCCGAGGTGCCCGTGGTGATCACCAGGCGGGGCCGCACCTCGCGGTACAGCTGCTCCAGGAACGTGGCCACCGGCAGCGTGGCCGTGCCCGTACCGGTGCTGACGCCGTCCTGGTTCAGGTGCAGCTCCGACTTCAGGCACAGCACGTCGACCGCGCCGATGCGCGTCAGGTAGTACGAGCCGAGACGGCCGGCCGTGCGGGCGGGCGCGCCCCGACGGATCGACGGCAGGTAGCTGTCGAAGTCGCGTCCGTAGCGGTACCACCGCTTGGACGGGTTCACGCCGGGGGTGAGCACGTCGGCCAGGGCCTGCAGTTCGGCCGCGGTCCAGGTGATGACGAGCACATCGGCGCGCGGCAGCGGGTCGGACGGATCGGGCTCGGCGGCGAGCTCGTGGGGTGTGGGCGCCAGGCCCGGCGGCCACGCGAACGGGGCCAGCGCGGCGGCGGCACCACGGCGGGCGGGGACGGGCGGGCGCGCCGCCCGGCCGTGGAGGCGCGGGCCCAGATCGTCGACGGTGAGCCCGTAGTCGATGCGGCGGCGGAAGAAGTCGGGAGCGGGGGCGGTGACCATGCGTCCGTCAGGATGCGCGGGTCACCCCTGCGGATACAAGGGTCGTTCCCATGAGAGTGGCTCGTCACACGACCGTCGCGTCGTTCCCAGGAAGCGCTCGTCCGCCGTTCGTGACCCTCCGATGGCCGTGGTCGACCGTAGAGGCACCGACGACCCCGAGGAGCGCACCGTGAGCACCACCGACCATCCCCGACGCCGACGATCGTCTCGTCGTCGAGGTCCGCGCCGGCGCCCTCGACTGGTTCCAGATCGAGGCTCTGGCCGAGGAGCTTCGGCTCACCCACCGGGTCGTGGAATCGCTCGGCCCGCTCGATGCCCACCCGAACGCGGAGGTGGTGCTGGGACCGCTGCTGGCGGCGCCCGACATCCGCTCGCTGCGCCGGGCCCGTTCGTTCGGGCGACGCGAGCCGCTCGTCGCCCGAGGGTCAGGGGCAGGTGGCGTCGCCCGGCGGAGCCACGCCGATCATGTTGCTGTCCGTCGTCTCCGTGGTCGCCGCCGGATCGACGGAGGTCGTGTCGGCGGGGGCCGACGCCGTGCTCGGCGCCGCGGACGTGGTCGTGGTCGCCGGCGGCTTCTCGCCGCGGAACACGGCCAGCATGGCCTGGTTGGCCGAGCTGGTGAGGTTGGGCACGATCACCGACGCGCCGCCGATGAGCTGGCCCTGACCTTCGATGCGGTAGCTGGCCGCGGCGCCCGGTGCCAGGCCCTTCAGGGAGTTGGCCAGGCGGCGGATGTCGGTAAGCGACAGCTCGTCGTCGATGCGCACGTTGTTCGACTTGGCCACATCGAGCAACCGCTTGGCGACGATGGGGTTGGTGACGCCCTTGTCGATGGCCCGCTGCATGAGCCGGCGGATGAAGTCCTGCTGGCGGTTGATGCGCCCGTAGTCGCTGGTGGCGTCGCCCTGCCAGCGGTTGTTGACCTGGTACTCGTAGTAGCGCGAGCGCACGTAGGCCAGCGCCTCGTCACCCTGCATCAGACGACAGCCGGCCTCGGGCACGTACAGACCGGTGTGGGTGTCACGCACCGGCGTGGCGAAGGGGATCTGCACGCCGTCGACCGCGTCGACCATGCTCTTGAACGCGCAGAAGTCGACGCCCATGTAGTGGTCGATGTGGACCTTGAAGCTCGACTCGATCGTCTGGATGAGCCGGTTCGGGTCGTTGAGGTCGAACGCCGAGTTGATGCGGTCCTTGCGGGTGCCGCCGGCGATGGGTACCCACAGGTCGCGCGGGAACGACAACATGGCCACGCTGCCGTCGCTCGGGTCGACCCGCATGAGCAGGATCGTGTCGGAGCGGTTGCCGATGTTGCTGCCGCTGCCCAGGAACGCGCCGGCGTAGGGCGACTTCGGGTCGAGGCAGTCGCGCCCGTCGCTGCCCGTCATGAGCACGTTCATGGCCGGCACCTTGCCAGGGTCGGGTTCGGTGGTGGGCGCCACGCGGCCGTCGGGGGTGGTGCTCGACGGCGTGGGTGCCGCGGCGTCGCCGGTCGGCACGGCCCCCACGGGCGCGTGCACGATGCGGATGCGGTGGATGCCCGAATAGATGCTGCCGAGGTAGAAGGTGGCGCCGGCGGCGAGCAGGCTGACGCAGGCGAGGGCCGTGCCGAGGAGCAGCACGAGCCGTTGCTTCCAGGTTCGGTGTGGTCGGGGCGGTGCGCCCGCAGCACGCCTCATGTCCTCACCTCCGAAGGTCCCCACGTGGATGACCGGTACCCGTTCTTCCTGGCCGCGGTCATGCCGGCGCGGAAACCCTAGAGCGGTGGGGGCGGTTTCCCTCGTCACCCCCGACGGTCACAACCCAGGTCAGCGGGTGCGTCACGCGCCCGCAGGGTGCTCGGACGCCGGTGTGCGGACCAGGTCGGTCACCCGCATCGGTCGGCCCCGGTGCGGGGCGAAGTACACCAGGCTGTGCGGGCAGCGGGCGACGGCACCATGGCGGCCGCTGCGGTACTCGGGCGCCGGCACCAGCGGCGCGCCGCAGTTCGGGCACGGCTCGCCGGTGGCGCCGGCCGGCTCGTCCCAACCGAGGTAGTCGGGCCCGCGCTCGGACCGGGCGCGGTGCTCCTCGCCCCGGGCCACGACCCAGCGGCGCAGGGCCGGGGCCAGGACCATCATGCGCCGGTCGACGAGCACGACCGGCAGGCTCTCGGCCGCGATCTGGCGGCGCACCTCGCTCTCGGGCACACCGAGGAGCTCGGCCGTGTGAGCGACGCTGAGCAGCTGGGGTTCGTCGGTCTCCATGGCCACCTCGCTCGGTCGTGCGTCGTCCCCCTCATCATCGGCGGGGCAGCCGACAGTGTGAATGCCTTTGTCACCGTGGGTGAGCGGCCGTGCGGGCCTGTTCGCAGGCCGCCCGCACATGGCACCCGTCGATGTGGTCGTTGACCAGCCCCAACGACTGCATGGCGGCGTAGGCGGTGGTGGGGCCTACGAAACGGAAGCCACGTCGCAGCAGCTCCTTCGACAGGGCGACCGACTCGGTGGTCTTGGCCGGGACGTCGCCCATGCCCTGCGGCGCCGGCCGGCCCTGGCGCGTCGGCTCGAACCGCCACACCAGGGCGGCCAACGACCCGACGTCGGCCTGCACGTCGAGGGTGGCCCGGGCGTTGTTGATCGCCGCCTCGATCTTGCCCCGGTGGCGCACGATGGACGCGTCACCGAGCATGCGCTCGACATCGGCCGCACCGAACCCGGCCACCGCCTCCGGCACGAAGCCGGAGAAGGCCCGACGGAACGCGTCGCGCTTGCGCAGGATGGTGATCCACGACAGACCCGACTGGAAGCCCTCGAGGCACAGCTTCTCGTAGAGGCGCACGTCGTCGACGACCGGCCGGCCCCACTCGTCGTCGTGGTAGGCGATGTACTCGGGCGACGACGCGCCCCACCCGCACCGCCGCTTGCCGTCCGCGCCCATCACCGCACCCGTCGCCGTGGCGTCGTTCACCGGCCACCCCCTTCGTCCCCGCGGTTCATCGTGCCATGGTCCTGCCGCATCCGTATGACCGACGGCACCGGGCCCCGCGCGAGGGTTCACGGCACGGTAACGGTACGGTCATGTCGGATTCCGATGATGAGTCGTGAGGTGCCGGCGGGCGCCCGGACCCGGAAGCAACGAAGGTAGGCACACGTGCACTCCCCCCAACGCACACTCGTCCTCATCGACCCTTCGAGCCCCGACGGGGAGAACGGCATCGACGTGATCGACGCCGACGAGACGAACGTCACGCTCCTCCTTCTGCTCGACCACGTGTCGGCCGCGGCCGTTGGGCAGTTCGCCGACGCCGAGCGGATCTCGCTGCAGAACGCGGCGGAGATCTACCTGCAGCAGGTCGCCGATCGCGTCGGCAACGGCCACATCGTCGACATGGTGTCCACCATCGGGCACGACTACGTCGGCGAGATCCTGCACGCCGCCCGCCGATCCCACGCCACGCGCATCGTGGTGCCGTGGACGATGCCGGGCCTCGGGGCCAACGCCGTCGCCCACCTCGCCGACCGAAGCGACGTGCCGGTGCTCATCGCACCGCCGCTCGCTGCCTGATCGCACCGGGGCCGAGAACCTCCTCGGCTCCTCGTCGCGATCTCAGGAAGTTCTCAGCGATCGCGTCGTGAAGGCACAACCGCCGCCGTCAACCTGACGGGTGCATCGCGGGAACCGGGAACCTCCGGTCCTCGTTGATGACCCGCACCGCGTTGATGAAGTTCCCGGAGGTCCTGCCCGTGACGTTCGCCCCTGAACCCCATGCCGATCCCGCCGGCCTGCTGGAGGACGCCCTCTTCCAGGTGAAGCGCGTGATCGTCGGTCAGGACCGCATGGTGGAGCGGTCGCTGCTCTGCCTGCTCGCTCGGGGTCACTGCCTCATCGAGGGCGTGCCCGGTCTGGCCAAGACCCTCACGGTCTCGACGCTGGCCACCGTCACCGGTGGCTCGTTCGCCCGCATCCAGTTCACGCCCGATCTGGTGCCGGCCGACATCGTCGGCACCCGCATCTGGAAGCCGTCGACGGAGTCGTTCGAGATCGAGTGGGGCCCCGTGTTCGCCAACATGGTGCTGGCCGACGAGATCAACCGCGCTCCCGCCAAGGTGCAGTCGGCGCTGCTCGAGGTCATGGCCGAGCGCCAGGTGTCGATCGCCGGACAGACCCGCCGTCTCCCCGAGCCGTTCCTCGTGCTCGCCACGCAGAACCCGATCGAGAGCGAGGGCGTGTACGCCCTGCCCGAGGCTCAGCGCGACCGCTTCCTCATGCAAATCGTGGTGACCCAGCCCACCTACGCCGAGGAGATCGAGATCGCCCGGCGCATGGGCGTGCGCGCGCCGCAGGCCCAGACCGCGCTCAGCAGCGACCAGTTGATGATGCTGCAGTCCGCGGCCGACGACGTGTTCGTGCACCACGAGGTGCTCGACTACGCGGTGCGCCTCGTGATGACCACCCGTGAGCCCATCACCGGCGGCGTGCCCGACGTGGCGCCCTACCTGGCCCTGGGCGCCAGCCCGCGCGGCACGCTCGGCCTGCTGGCCGCCGGCCGCGCCCTCGCCCTCATGCGCGGTCGCACGTTCGTGCTGCCCCAGGACATCTCTGACGTGGCGCCCGAGGTGCTGCGCCACCGCCTGCTGCTCACCTACGACGCGCTGGCCGAAGGCATCCAGGTCGACATGATCGTCAACCGGATCCTCGCCGTGGCCCCGGTGCCGCGCGTGTCGGTGAAGGAGTCGAGCGGCGGGGCCGACGACGCCCTGCGGACCTCGGCATGAGCGAGCCGACCGATCTCACGGGCGCGCCCTCTCCCCGCCGGCGGCGCCGGTTCGGCGCGGTCGAGAGCCCGCCGCCCCCCACCGCAGGGGCCCAGCACCTCACGTCGCGCGCCGCGGAGCTGCGCCGCCTCGACCTGCTCGTGCACCGCCGACTCGACGGGCTCGTCGGCGGCGAGCACCTGGGCCGCCTGCCCGGGCCGGGCACCGATCGCGTCGGTTCCCGTCAGTACCAGCCGGGCGACGACGCCCGCCGCATCGACTGGAACCTGTCGGCCCGGTCGCTCAGCCCGCAGGTGCGCACCACCGACGCCGACCGCGAGCTCGAGACGTGGATCGTGGCCGACCGGTCGGCCAGCCTCGACTTCGGCACCGCCGAGTGCGAGAAGCGGGAGCTGGTGACCGCGGCGGCCGCCGCGTTCGCCGCGCTCACCACCGGCGGCGGCAACCGCCTCGGTGTCGTCATCACCGGCGGACCCGCGCTCGACCGTGTCGAACCGGCGTCCACCCGCCGCGCCGTGCTCGCCGCGCTGGCCCGCCTGCACGACACGCCGCGCCACGCCGGTGGTCCCGGGCCCGGCGCCGACCTCACCGGCGGGCTCACCCAGCTCGAGCGGTTGCACCACCGCCACGGTCAGGTCGTGGTCGTATCCGACTTCCTCGATCCGGCCGACTGGAGCGCACCGCTGCACCGGCTGTCGTTGCGCCATCAGGTGATCGCGGTGCAGGTGACCGACCCGCGCGAGCGCGAACTGCCCGCCGTGGGCATGCTCACCGTGATCGACACCGAGACCGGTCGCACGATGCACGTGCAGACCAACCGCGGCGAGCTGCGCCGCCGGTACGCCGAGGTGGCCGAGGCCCGCCAGCAGGACATCGCCCATCGCATCTTCGCCGCCGGCGCCGAGCACGTGGTGCTGTCCACCGACACCGACTGGCTGACCGACATCGCCCGTTTCATCACCGCCCGCCGGGCCCGCCGGGCCACGCGTCTCGCGCCCGTCCTGGCCGGCGTCGCCGCGCTCCAAGGAGGCATCCGATGAGCTTCGACACCCCGGGCGCCCTGGCGCTGGTGATCCTGCCCGTGCTGCTCGCCCTCGCCTACGTGGTCGTGCAGCGGCGGCGGCGCACGTATGCCGTGCGCTTCACCAGCGTCGACCTGCTGGCGTCGGTGGCACCGCGCCGTCCCGGTTGGCAACGCCACGTGCCCGCCGCGCTGCTGCTCGCCGCGGTCACCCTGCTGGTCGTATCGATCGCCCATCCGACCACGAGCCGCAAGGTGGCCCGCAACCGCGCCGCCATCATCCTCACCCTCGACACCTCGGCGTCGATGAGCTCCGACGACGTGGCCCCCACGCGGCTGCAGGCCGCCGAGGAGCAGGCAGCCAACTTCGTGAAGGGCCTGCCCGACGGGCTGCAGGTGGGGCTGGTCTCGTTCGACCGCACCGCCCGCGTGCTCGTGTCGCCCACGACCGACCGCTCCACCGTGCTCGCCGCCATCGACAACCTGCGCGTCGGTCCGGGCACGGCCACCGCCGACGCCATCGACGTGTCGCTCGAGGCGATCAAGTCGATCCCGGCCACCGCCGACGGCACGCCCGTGCCCGCCGTGGTGGTCCTCATGAGCGACGGCACGCCGACCGTGGGCCGCGACGACCTGTCGCCGGCCCAGGCCGTCACCCAGGCCAGCGAGGCGGCCCGCAGCGCCAACGTGGCGGTCAACACCATCGCCTTCGGCACGGCCGGGGGCACGGTGCGGGTCAAGGGCGAGTCGGTGTCGGTGCCCGTCGATCCGGCCGCCATGGCCAAGATCGCCGACGACACCGGCGGGCGCACGTTCACCGCCGCGAACGCCGGTGAGCTCAAGAGCGTGTACAGCGAGCTGCAGAAGGCGATCGGCTTCGACGTCCGCACCACCGACATCAGCGCCTGGTTCACGGTGATCGGCCTCGTGCTCGCGGTGGGCGCCGCCATCGCCGCCATGCTGTGGACGGAGCGCATCCTGTGAACGAACCCACGAACCGTCGCCGCATCCGTTGGGGCGACCGCGAGGTCGAGCTCCTGCCGCCCGAGGCCCGCCACCCGTGGCTCGACCCACTGGCCGATCCGGCGGGGCTGACCCCACCACCCGCCGGGACCGAGCACGCGTCCACGCGCCGGATCATCATCGTGTCGTGCGGGGCCGCGTTCCTGGCCGGCATCGCCGCCTTCACCATCGTGAGCGCGGTGCGACGCGGTGCCGACGCTGCGCCCCGCCCGAGCCTGGCCCCCAGCAGCACCGCCGGGCGCCCACCGGCCACCAGCCGACCCACGACGGCAACGACCCGACCGGCGAGCTCGCGCCCGACGACGCCCGCGCCGTCAACACCGGCCTCGCCCGGCGCGACGCCGTCCACCGGGGCATCCCCGTCCACCGGGGCGTCGCCCTCGACCAGTGCACCGACCACCGCCCGGGGGCGCGTCGCGCTGGGGGTCACCGTGAACGAGGACGCCGGCGGTGTCACGATCACCTCGGTGTCGCCCGCTTCCGGAGCCGAGGCGGCCGCGCTGCGGGCCGGCGACGTGTTCGTGTCGGTCGACGGTCAGACCATCACCGCGTCGGCCGACCTCGGCGACATCATCCGGTCCCACCGGGCCGGCGACCGGGTCACCATCGTCGTGCAGCGCGACGGCGGTGACGTCACCGTCACCGCGGTGCTGGGCACCACGGTCAGCTGACGCTCACCGTGGCGCGGTGGCGAAGAACACGTCGTCGCTACCGAACCCGGCCGACGCGTACACGACCAACCGGGCGGCATCGGCCGATGTCACCGCGAACACGATGTTGCCGGTGATCGACTGCCCGCGCAGGACGGCGTCGGTCGTGACCAGTGCGTCGGGCGCCACGACGAACGAGTCGGTCCAGTTGACCGCGGTGTTCGACGGACCCACGGCACGGATGATCACGAGCGGGTTGGCCTTGTCGTCGGTGCCGCCCTCGCCGTAGGTCAACGTCACCCGGACCATGGCGTACTGCTTTCCCGCCGGCGGTGGCTCGTTGAACGAGTTCGTCGCGGCGATGACGGCGCCCGCGTCGGCCACGTAGTCGGTCACGGTGAGGCGCCAGCCATCGCCGATGGCGCCCGGGGTGCGGCGCGGCAGCGGGTTGGCCCGCGCACCGGGCACCGCCACGCGACCTGTTGCGGCGCCGACGGCCACGGTCGTGGTCGTGCCGACCACATCGCCTGACGGGGATGCCTGCCCGGCGTTGGTGGCGAAGAACCGCTCGGCCCCGTCGAAGCCGGCCGAGGCCGACACGAGCAGGTCGGCGGCGTCGGTCGCGCTCACGGCGAACGCGATGTTGCCGGTGAGCGCCCCGCCCTTGAACACCTCGGTGCTGATGTCGAGGTCATCGGGAGCCACGACGGCGGCGTCGCTCGACCGGTAGCTCGTCTTCGACGGGCCCACCGCCTCGATGCGCACCAGGACCGGGGTGGCCTTGTCGGCCACCGCATCAGAGCCGTAGCGCAGGGTGACCTTCACGAGGACGTACCGCTTGCCCGGCCCGGGCGGGTCGTTGAACGAATTGGCGGCGGCCACGGCGAGATCGGCATCGGGTACGAACCCGTCGACGGTCATCGCCCAGCCGTCGCCGACGGCGCCGGTGGCACCGACGGGCACCGGTGACGAGCGCCCGCCGAGGACGGTGGTACCCGGCGCGGCGGCGGTCGGTGCGGACGCGCCGGCCGCCGGGCGAGTCGTCGAAGGGGCGAGAGCCGTCGGCCCTTCGAGCGAGCGCGTCACCACCGAGGCCTCGACGCCCGAGGGACCGCTCGAGCAGCCGGCGACCGACACGACGAGCGCGACCAGGCCGAGCATGCGCGCGCCCGCCACCGTCCGTCGTTCCGCCACGTCCCGAACCTATGGGTCGCCGGCCACGGACGGTGGGGGTGGGCTACCCGCAGTTCCAGGTCCCGTTGTCCTCCAGTTGCCCCTTGCCGCACCCGCGACCGGCCCGGCCCGACCGTCAGGGTGCGAGGGGGAGACCGAGCGCGGCCAGCTGCCGGTCGAGCAGGTGCTCCACGCGGGCGGGGGACAGGAGCTCGGGGTACACCAGGGCCTGGAGCCCGATGCCGTCGACGAAGGCGACGAGGACATCGGCGATGTCCCCGGCGACCCGGCCGACCGGGTCGCCGGCGGTGAACACCCCGTCGGCGAGGCAGCGCTCGACGAGGTCGACGACCACGTCCCGCCAGCGGTCGTGGTCGAGGTGCTGGAGGGCGCGGAGGGGACGGTGGTTGAGGGCGCGGGCCCAGAAGTTCACGTCGAGAGTGAGCTCGAGCGCCCTCTCCTCGTCCAGGGGCAGCGCCTGGGCCAGTGCTTCGCGCAGGGCCGGGCCCGGCGGCAGCTCGGCGGCGATCCTCTTGATGCGCTCGGCCACATGGCTGTCGGCCACCTCGAGGGCGCAGCGCAGGATGTCGTCCTTGCTGCTGAAGTAGTGCGACAGCGACCCCACCGAACAGTCGGCCTCACGGGCGATCTCGCGGATCGTGGTGCCCTCGATGCCGTTGCGGACGATGACGCGCCACGTGGCGGTCAGCACCGTCATCCGCCGCTCCTCATGGTTGGCGCGCTTCGCCACGACCACTCTCCGATCCGCCGGTTGCCGCCCTGAGGCCAGGTTCCCGTCATCCATTGACGGCGTCACCGTCGGGATCTGATACTAAGACGGACGTCCGGTATCGACAATCGGTGTCGGACTTCTCGGGGGAGAGGGAGACAACACATGCCATCCACGATGGACCGGACCCTGCGCACCAGCCGGGGGCGCCACCGTCTGCTCGTCGGTGCCGCCACCGCGGCGCTCGTGCTCGCCGCCTGCGGCAGCAGCTCGAAGGGTTCCAGCGGCACCACCGCCGCCGCCGGTGCCACCACCACGGCGGGGTCCGGTGCGAGCACCAGCGCCACCGCCGGGACCACCGCCACCACCGCGGCCGCCGGCAAAGCGGCGCGCGAGCTCGTGATCGCCCGCGACATGGACATCAACTCGCTCGATCCGGCCCGCTCCTACTGCGACACGTGCCAGATCTTCCTCACCGCGACCTACGAGACGCTCATCGGACTCGACGTGAACGACCCGAGCAAGCAGGTGCCGCGCCTGGCCACCAAGTGGGAGGCCAACGCCGACAACACCCTGTTCACGTTCACCCTCGACAAGAACGCCAAGTTCGCTGACGGCACGCCCGTCACCTCGGCCGACGTGAAGTGGTCCTGGGAGCGCTTGGCCAACGTGAAGGGATCGGCCTCCTACATGATGGACGGCCTCGACGCCATCACCGCCCCCGACACCACCACGGTCGTCGTGAAGTTCAAGGCCTCCAACTCGGCGTTCCTTCCCATCGTCAGCGCCAGCTACCTGGGCATCACCAACTCCAAGGCCGCCACCGACCAGGCCAAGGCTCAGAACGGGCCCGGTGCCGACGCCGACACCGCCGAGGCGTTCTTCCAGAAGGGCGCCTCGCTCGGCTCCGGTCCGTACGAGATCGAGTCCTACGCCGAGGGGGACAAGCTCGTGCTCAAGCGCAACGAGAAGTACTGGGGCACCAAGCCCGTGTTCCCCAAGGTCACCGTGAAGCAGGTCAAGGACTCCTCGGCCCAGCTGCAGCAGCTGCAGCAGGGTGACGTCGACATCGCCATGCAGATCAGCTTCAACTCGCTCGGCGAGCTGAAGGGATCCGACAAGGTGGCGTCGAAGATCGTCGACTCCTACAACTACATCTACATCGCGCTCAGCCCCGGCGCGACCGGTGCGGCCGACATGAAGGACGCCAAGGTCCGCGAGGCGATGAAGCTCGCCATCGACTACACCGGCATGATCGACGCCACCGTGTCGGGCAACGGCAAGGCCCAGGCCTCACCGATCCCGAACGGGTTCCAGGGCGCCAAGGATCTCGCGGTGCCCAAGCAGGACCTGACCAAGGCCGCGCAGCTGATGAAGGACGCCGGCAAGGAGGCGGGCTTCACCCTCGACGCCATCTACCCGAAGGTCAACGTCTACGGCGTCGACTTCGACGTGATGATGCAGAAGGTGCAGCAGGACCTGAAGAAGATCAAGGTCGAGTTGAAGCTGCAGCCGGTCGAGTTCCCGCAGTGGAGCGACACCATCAAGGCCCAGGGCATCCCGGTCACCGCGGTGTACTTCGCCCCCGACCACACCGACTCCAGCCAGTACGTGCAGTACTTCGGCATGACCGAAGGCTCCTCGTGGGCCGGTCGGGCCGGCGGCGGCAAGGCGGGCGCACCGATCATCAACCCCGCTGAAGGCGACCTGCTCACCAAGGCCCAGGCGGCCAGCGGTGACGCCAAGACCAAGCTGTACACGCAGCTCGGTCAGGCGATGATGGACGATCTCGTCATCCTGCCGATGGTCAACCCACAGCTCGTGCTGGCCTACGCCGGCGACGTCACCAACATGCACTACAGCGCGTGCTGCAACCTCGAAGTGGCGCAGCTCGGTCTGAAGTGAGCGACCAGCCTCATCCGCAGTGCGGGAGGGTCGGCGGCCCGCCGTCGACCCTCCCGCGGTGAGCCATGGGACGTTTCGTCGCCAAGCGCGTGCTGGCGATGCCCTTGCTGCTGCTCGGCATCGTCAGCATCGCGTTCGCCATCTCCCGTCTCATCCCCTCCGACCCGCTGGTCTCCATCGTCGGTGAACGCGCCCTCGGCAACGAGCAGATCGTGGACGCCGCCAAGCGGCGCTGGGGTCTCGACGGCAGCGTCGGCCAGCAGTACGTGACCTATCTGAAGAACCTGACCAAGGGCGACATGGGCACGTCGTTCCGCACCAAGAAGAGCGTCGTCAGCGACCTGCGCGACCGCCTGCCCGCCACCGCCGAACTGGCGCTGGCGGCCATGATCCTGGGCGGTGGCGGCGGCGTGCTCCTCGGCGTCGTCGCGGCGGCGCGCAAGGACAAACCGGTCGACCACATCAGCCGGTTCTTCTCGCTGCTCGGGTCGTCGCTGCCGGTGTTCTGGACCGGTCTCGTGCTGCTGTTCCTGCTCTACGCCAAGCTCGGCTGGTTCCCCGGTCCGGGCCGCCTGCCGGCCCGCACCAGCGCCCCGCCCGACCACACCGGGTTCTACACGATCGACTCGCTGTTGGCCGGTGACTTCACCCTGTTCCGCCAGTCGTTGGTGCGCCTCCTCCTGCCCGGCTTCGTGCTCGGATGGACGATGATGGGCGTCGTGTCCCGGCTGGTGCGGGCAGCCATGCTCGACGAGTTGTATGCCGACTACGTGCGCACCGCCCGGGCGAAGGGTCTGAAGGAGCGTCAGGTGCTGCGCAGCCACGTGCTGCGCAACGCCCTGCTGCCGGTCCTGACGATCCTCGGCTACTCGTTCGCCACCCTGCTGACGAGCGCCGTGCTCACCGAGACCATCTTCTCGTGGAACGGCATCGGCTCGTACGCCGTCACCGCCGCACGCAACCTCGACTATCCGGCCATCAACGGCGTGTGCATCTTCGGCGGGGCCGTCTTCCTGCTCATCAACCTCGTCACCGACGTGCTCTACGCGGTGGCCGACCCGAAGATCCGGCTGTCGTGAGCGTCGCCGAGCTCGTGCTCCCCCGCCGCCATGCGTCGCTCGTGCGGCGCACGGCCAAGCACGCCCGCCGACCCCAGATCGCGTTCGGCATCATCGTCGCCCTGTTCTGGCTGATCGTGATCCTCACCGTGCAGTGGTGGGCACCGCACGACGTGCTGGCCAGCAGCGGCAAGCGGCTGCTCTCGCCCAGCGCGTCGCACTGGCTGGGCACCGACACGCTCGGGCGCGACGTGTTCACCCGCGTGCTGTTCGGTGCCCGCCAGTCGCTACCCATCTCCGTCGCCGTCATCATCGTGGCCGTGGGCATCGGCACCCTGCTCGGCGCCATCGCCGGCTACCGCGGCGGTTGGCTCGACGCCGTCATCATGCGGGCCGCCGACGTGGTGATGGCGTTTCCGCCCATCTTCCTCGCCATGGCGGTGGCGGCAGCGCTCGGGCCCGGACTGCGCAACTCGTTCTACGCCATCGTGCTCGTCTGGTGGCCGATCTACGCCCGGCTCGTGCGGGCCCAGGTGCTGTCGATCAAGAGCCGGGAGCACATCGAGGCGGCCGTCACCATCGGCGCCAGCCGGTCGCGTGTGCTCCGCAAGCACGTGCTGCCCCTGGCGTTCACGCCGGTGCTGGTGAACGCCACGATGGACTTCGGGCAGGTGGTCATCCTCACCGCCTCGCTCAGCTTCCTCGGCCTCGGTGCCGTGCCCCCGTCGCCCGAGTGGGGCGCCATGATCACCGAAGGCGCCAAGGACTTCTACCAGTGGTGGATCGCGGTGGCGCCGGGCCTGGCCATGCTCACGGTCGTGCTCGGCTTCAACTTCCTGGGCGACGGGTTGCGCGACCTCTACGACACCCGGGCCGCCACGCGATGACGGCCACGAGCGATCCGATCCTGTCGCTGCGCGGCCTCGCGGTCGACTTCGCCGTCACCGGTGGCACGGTGCAGGCCGTGCGCGGCGTCGACCTCGACGTGGGCCCGGGCGAGGTCGTCGGCGTGGTCGGCGAGTCGGGGTCGGGCAAGAGCGCCACGATGCTCGCCGTCATGGGCCTACTGGCGCCGAACGCCACCACGCGCGGCTCCGTGCGCTTCGACGGCAGGGAACTGGTGGGCGCGCCCCACGAGACGCTGCGCCGGCTGCGGGGCGGGCGCATCGGCATGATCTTCCAGGACCCCATGACGTCGTTGAACCCCGTGCTCACCGTCGGCCGCCAGGTGGCCGAGGCCGTGGTCACCCACCAGAAGGTCTCGAACAAGGCGGCGTACCGCAAGGCCGAGGAGCTGCTCGAGCTGGTGTCCATCCCCCACGCCACCCAGCGGGTGAAGGCGTACCCGCACGAGCTGTCGGGCGGCATGCGCCAGCGCGTGATGATCGCCATGGCCATGGCCAACGACCCCGACCTGCTCATCGCCGATGAGCCCACGACCGCGCTCGACGTGACGATCCAGGCCCAGATCCTGGACGTGCTGGCGCACCTGCGGGCCGAGCGGAACCTGGCCATCGTGATCATCACCCACGACCTCGGCGTCGTCGCCGGCCTGGCCGACTCGGTGCACGTGATGTACGCGGGGCGCGTCGTCGAGCACGGACCGGTCGACGACACGTTCCACCACTCGACCCATCCGTACACGCGCGGCCTGCTCGCCTGCCTGCCCCGCCTCGACCGGCGCGACAGCGACCTGGTGCCCATCGGTGGCATGCCGCCGGCGCTCGACGCGTTGCCGCCGGGCTGTTCGTTCGCGCCGCGCTGCCCGTACGTGATCGACCGTTGCCTCGCCGAGGACCCGGCGCTGAGGCCGCTCGGCCCCACCAGTGCGGCGTGCCACGTCGCGCCCCTCGGTAGCGAGGTGCCGGCGTGAGCACGTCAGCACCGAGCGGCGAGACACCGCTGCTGCAGGTGCGCGACCTCGTGAAGAGCTACGCCCAGCGCAGTCGGCTCGGTGGTTCGCGCTCCGGCGTCGTGCAGGCGGTGGCCGGGGTGTCGTTCGACGTGATGCGGGGCGAGACGCTCAGCATCGTGGGCGAGTCGGGCTGCGGAAAGAGCACCACCGCACGGTGCGTCGTGCGCATCGTGGAGCCGACCTCGGGGTCGGTGCGGTTCGACGGTCATGAGCTCGCCGGTCTCGACTACAAGCAGATCCAGCCGCTGCGGCGCCGGTTCCAGATGGTGTTCCAGGACCCGCAGGCCTCGCTGAACCCCCGCCAGCGCGTGCGGGAGATCATCGGCGAGCCGTTGGTCGTGCACGGGCGCTCGGGCACCGAGGTCGACGACGCGGTGAACGCGCTGGCGCGTCAGGTGCAGCTGCGTCCGGAAGATCTCGACCGCTTCCCCCATCAGTTCTCCGGCGGTCAACGCCAGCGCATCGGCATCGCCCGGGCCCTCGCGCTGCAGCCCGAACTGGTGGCCCTCGACGAACCCGTGTCGGCCCTCGACGTGAGCATCCAGGCCGAGATCGTCCGTCTCCTCCAACGCCTCCGTGACGAGATGGGCCTGGCCTACCTGCTCATCGCCCACGACCTCTCCGTGGTCCGCCACATCAGCGATCGGGTCGCGGTCATGTACCTCGGCAAGATCGTCGAGATGGGCACGAACGCCGACGTGTACGAGCGTTCCTCGCACCCCTACACCCAGGCCCTGCTGGCCGCCGCGCCGGTGCCCGATCCCCGCATCGAACGCCACCGCGAGCGCATCGTGCTCACCGGTGACGTGCCCAGCCCGGTCAACCCACCGTCAGGGTGCCGGTTCCGCACCCGCTGCTGGAAGGCGACCGAGCGGTGCGCCGCCGAAGAGCCGCCGCTCGGTGGGGGTGGTGGCCACCTCGTGGCCTGCCACTACCCCGAGGAGATGAACGTGTTGTCCCGCCGTTCCTGACCCAGTGCCATCCCCAGCGACAAGGTTGATGCCATGACCACTCTCGACTCCCACCCCCTCGCCATCGATGCCACGTGGCGCCAGCGCGCCCGCACCGTCATCCCGAACGGCATGTACGGGCACCAGAGCGCCAACTCGCTGCCCGAGGGCTTCCCCCAGTTCATGGAGCGGGGCCAGGGCTGCCACGTGTGGGACATCGACGGCAACGAGTACATCGACTTCATGTGCAGCTACGGCCCGATCATCCTCGGGCACAAGCACCCCGCGGTCGAAGCGGCCGTGCAGGCGCAGCTGGCCGCGGCCGACTGCCAGAACGGTCCGTCGCACCACGCCGTGGAACTGGCCGAGAAGCTGGTGGGCACCGTGTCGCACGCCGACTGGGCCATCTTCCAGAAGAACGGCACCGACGCCACCACCACGTGCGTCACCGTGGCCCGCGCCACCACCGGCAAGCGCAAGATCCTGGTGGCGCGCGGTGCATACCACGGTGCGGCGCCGTGGTGCACCCCGAACCCCAAAGGCACCGTGCCGGAAGACCGCGCCCACCTGAAGCGCTACACGTACAACGACATCGCGTCGGTCGACGCCGCGCTCGAGGGTGTCGCCGACGACCTGGCCGGCATCGTGGTGTCGCCGTTCAAGCACGACGCCCGCTTCGACCAGGAGTTGGTCGACCCGGCGTTCGCGCGCCACCTGCGCAAGGTGTGCGACGACACCGGCGCCGCCCTCATCCTCGACGACGTGCGCTGCGGGTTCCGTCTGGCCCACGATCACAGCTGGGCCACCGTGGGCGTGGAGCCCGACCTGAGCGCGTGGAGCAAGGCCATCGCCAACGGCTACGCGCTGGCGGCCACGCTCGGCAACGACCGCTTCCGTGACGGCGCGTCGAAGATCTACGTGACCGGCTCGTTCTGGTTCTCGGCCGTGTCCATGGCGGCGTCGTTGGCCACCCTCGACGAACTGGTGCGCGGCGGTGTGGCCACCATGGAGCACGCCGGCCAGCGCCTGCGCGACGGGCTGGCCGCCCAAGCCCGCTCGCACGGCCTCATGATCAACCAGACTGGGCCGGTGCAGATGCCGTTGCTCACCTTCGCCGGCGACACCGACTTCGCCATGGCCAACACCTTCACCGGCCGCGCCGCCCAGCGCGGCGTGTACCTGCACCCGTGGCACAACTGGTTCCTCTCCACCGCTCACACCGACGACGACATCGATCAGGCGCTGGTGGCCACCGACGAGGCCTTCGCCGCGGTGCGCTCGCAGTTCGGGGCGTCGTGACGTTCCAGGTCGTCTGCCTCGGCGCCCACATCCTCGACATCCTCGGTCGGCCGGTCACCGAGATCCCGGCCGGCCAGGGTGGGGCCCGCCTCGACGAGATCCGCATCACCGCGGCGGGTACCGCCGCGGCCACGGCCGTCGACCTGGCCCGGTTCGGCTACCGGGTGGCCACCGTCGGCTGCATCGGCACCGACGAGGTCGGTGACTTCCTGATCGCCGTGATGCAGCGCCACGGTGTGGACACCAGCCACGTGCAGCGCACCGCCGAGGTGCAGACCTCGGCCACCATGCTGCCCATCCGGCCCAACGGTGAGCGCCCGGCGCTGCACGTGGTGGGGGCCAACAACCGGTTGCGGGCCGACGCCATCGATCCGTCCGTGTTCGACGGCGCGCCGCTGGTGCACCTCGGCGGCCTCGACCGCACGGGCCCCTTCCTGCGCGACGAGGCGCTGGCGTTGGCGACCGCGCTGCGGGCGCGGGGCTGCCGCGTCAGCATGGACATCCTGGGCGGCGACGCCGGCCGCTTCGCCGACGTGCTGCGCCCGCTGTTCCCGCTCGTCGACTGGCTCGCGCCGAACGAGGAGCAGCTCTGCCACCTGTACGGCGTCGACGACCCCGCGGTCGCCGCCCGACGCGCCCTCGACGACGGCGTGGGCGTGGTGGCGGTGACCCTGGGCGGCGACGGCTGCCTCGTGGCCACCGGCGACGGCCTGACCCACGTGCCGGCCCGGGCCGTCACCGTGGTCGACACGACCGGCTGCGGCGACGCCTTCAGCGCCGGCCTGCTGGCCGGCATCGCCCAAGGCCGTGACGCGGTCGGTGCCGCCCGGTTCGGCGTGGTGTGCGGCAGCCTGGCCGCCACCGGCCTCGGCTCCGACGCCGGCCTCACCACGCTGGCCGCCGCGCTCGACGCCGAGGCCACGCTGGCCGAGGCGCCGCCGTCACGACGTTTCGCCGGTACCTGAGCGTCGCCGGTAGGATGACGGCAGGCGAAGGGGAGTAGCCCTCAGCCGGGAGATCGACACACTGGGCGAATCGCCCCGGTCCCCGGGCCCGCACGTGCGGGTGGGCGAGACCTTCGATCGGCAACCGCACGTTGCCCGGTCGAGGTCGTTCCCCAACACGTCCCCGATCGGGCCTTTGATCGGAGAGACATGCACGCCTTCTGGATCAGCCTCGGGGTCATCTTCGTGGCCGAGCTGGGCGACAAGAGCCAGCTGATGGCCCTGGCCTTCGCCACC
The DNA here is from genome assembly GCA_031359995.1 of Actinomycetes bacterium. Classification (GTDB taxonomy): domain Bacteria; phylum Actinomycetota; class Acidimicrobiia; order Acidimicrobiales; family Ilumatobacteraceae; genus JANMAT01. Next base: position 6,316 of record JANMAT010000030.1, on the reverse strand, counting down.
CGCTTCAAGGCCTGGCCGGTGCTCATCGGCATCACCCTCGCCACCGGCTTCGTGCACGCGGTGTCGGTGCTGGTCGGCGCGGTGCTGGGCGCCAACATCCCCACCCGGGCGGTGGCCGTGGTGGCGGGCCTGGCGTTCTTCGGGTTCGCGGCCTGGACCCTGCGGGGCGACAAGCTGAACGAGGACGAGGAGGCCAAGGCCACCAAGACCACCCGCAACGCCATCATCGCCGCCAGCGTGGCCTTCTTCCTCGCCGAGCTCGGCGACAAGACGATGCTGGCCACCATCACGTTGGCGACCACCGAAGGCGCCGTCGGCACGTGGGCCGGTTCCACCGTCGGCATGGTCGTGGCCGACGCCATGGCCATCGTCGTCGGCAAGCAGCTGGGCACCCGGCTGCCCGAGAAGGCCATCCGCATCGGGGCCACCGTGGCCTTCGTGGTCTTCGGCACGATCCTGCTGATCCAGGGCATCCGCGGCTGAGCCCCGGCGCGCCACAGCCCGGGCGCGCGATGCACCCGGGCCGTGGGGACTGGGACGACCGAGACGCTCAGGCGTCGGCCTCGCCATCGGGGTCTTCGGCCAGCAGCTGGTAGAGCTTTCGGCGGGCGTCCTTCAGGATCGTGACCGCCCGCTTCACCTGGCTGCTGGTACCGGCCGTGGCGACCTGGCGGGCGGCGCCCATCACGCCCATGGCGACCTCGCGCAGGTCGGCGAGGCCACCGGTGCTGGCGGCCACCTCGTCCCACGGGGCCGCCTCCTGCTGGTCGCGCTCACGGGCGAGCTCGGTCTGCCCGGCGTCGGTGAGGCTGAAGACGCGCTTGCCTTCGACCTCGCCGGCCCGCACGAGGCCCTGGTCCTCCAGCGCCTGCAGGGTGGGGTAGATGGAGCCCGGGCTGGGCTGCCAGACGCCCGCGGTGCGGGCCGAGAGCTCCTGGATGATCTGGTAGCCGTGCATCGGCTGTTCGCCGAGCAGGCGCAGCACGGCGGTGCGGATGTCGCCGCGGCGGGCCCGACCCCGGCCGGGGCCGAACGGACCGCCGAAGCCGCCGAACGGACCGCCGAACGGACCGGGCCCGTGGCCGTGTCCGGGGCCGCGACCCCGGCCGCGGCCGCGGCCCTCGGCGTCGGGCTCGCCGCGGCGGCCGGCCATGGCCGCCCACGGCGGCACGGGACGTTCGTCGTCACCGTGGTCGCCGGCGAAGCGGCGGGCGAAGAAGGGATGGGTATGGGGATGGTGCATGGCGTGCATCAGGGGATTCCTTCGGTTTCCGTGGCACGACGGGATGTCGTTCCGAGCGCTCACGATATATCGGAATGCATCGATTGACAACCCCAGGCGCGCCACAGCCCCCCGCACCGGTACGTGCGGGGGGCTGTTCAGGTGAAGCGAACCGGCCGGACTACTTCACGCCGGCGAGCAACGGCACCGTCTGGCGGCCGAAGGTGTTGGCGGCGGCGACCGACACGTTGGCGACGTAGCTGCCCGCCGTCGGCAGGCCGAGGAAGCGGACCACCACGTTGCAGGTGTTGTTGGGCGACGGCGTCGCCACCACCGAGATGAGCGGATCGGAGTTGTCGACACCGATGCCCGTGAGGGCAACGGCCTGATCCGTCGTGTTGGCCGCGTCGTCACTGACCGCCAGGTAGGCCTGGCGTAGGCCGGCGACGCTCGGTCGGAACACCAGGTCGACGGTGCAGATCGACGAGCCCGCCACCGGGAAGGCGAACGGAGCCACCGGGCAGGTGCCGCCCGTGCGGACGAACTCGCCGGGGTTCATGCCGGCCACGTACACGTTGCTCACCCTGAGCGGGACGGAGCCACCGCTGGAGATGGTCACCGTGCGCACGGCGCTGGTCGACACGGGCGGGTACGGCGTCGCCGGGAACACGATGCTCGCCGGGCTGAGGCTGGCGGCCGACTGGTCGGGCTCGGCGGGTGCCGCGCACGGCGCCGACGGTCCACCGACGACGCCGGTGCCGTTCTCGAAGATGGTCGCCTCGGTCAGGCCCACCGGATCACGGCCGAGCCGGTGGGCCCGGGACTCGGCACCGATGAACACCGCCCCGTCAGCGGCGGTGCCACCGACGGCCCGGACGACGTCCTTGGCACTCAGAGCCGAGTAGGTCGCCGTCCACGTGACCGAGCCGGGCGCGTCGTAGGTGAGCACACCGTCGGCCGCGGCACCGGCCCGTAGGGTGCGGCGCCCGTTCAGCTCGAAGGCGTCACGGTTGGCGATCAGGCGCTGTTCGATCTGACCGATCGGGAGCGGCTGGCCGTTGGCATCCTGCGCCGTGCCGTGGATGACCACCGTGGTGGCGTTGGCGGCGATGGGCCGGCCGGCGGTCACGTTGGCGACGGTCGTCTGGTCGGCGACGCCGGTGACGTCGTCGGTGATGCGGATCACGTCACCGGGCTTGATGTTGGGGGTGTTGACGTTCCAGCACGTGCCGCCCGGGTGGTTCACCTCGACCGTGCCGTCGGCCTGCGCCGTGGCCTGACCCGACACGAATGTCGAGCCGTTGCCCCGGAACAGTGCGAACGTGTACGACGAGCCCGGCGTGAAGCCGGTGGCCGAGATGAAGTCCCGCGACGGGAAGGCGATCACCGAGTGGGGGGCCACCGGCGGATCGTTGGCGACCACCGCGGTGGATGCCGGCGACTGCCCTGAGGCGTTGCCCGACGTGTCGATCGCCTCCAACGCGTAGCCGTAGGTGCCCGCCGGCAGGTTCGAGTCGAGATACGACCGCGTGGTGGCCAGCACCGTCGTCGGGCGGATGCCGTTGCGGCAGCTGCGGTACCCGTTGACGGCGGCGTTGTCGGTGGACGCCGCCCAGCTGATGGACACGCCGCGCCCGTGGATGTCGGGGCTCGCGGTGGCGACCACGTTGCCGGGCGTCGTCGGCGGCGTCAGATCAGGCGCGGCCGCCACCGTGACGTGGATGAGCGTCGACGACGCCGTGTTGGCCGGCGCCGCACCATCGAAGGCCTCGACGCCGTACTCGTAGACATCGGACTTCAGGCCGCCGTCGAGGATCTCGTACGGGCCCGCGGTCGACACCAGGAAGTCCCTGGGCGAGCCGTGCGTCGAGTCGTTGCGGTGCACGATGTAGTGGTGGACGCCGACGTTGTCGGTCGACGGGTTGAACGTCAGGGTGACCGAGCCGTCGTTCCCGAGGTTCTCCGGACTGGCCACGCCGATGACGTCGGTCGGGGCCGACGGTGCGATCAGGTCGACCGCGCTCGAGCGGCGCCGTGCACGGCGCGCCGGGACCGGGGAAGGTGAGCGCACCGTTCTCGTAGATGGTGCTCTCGACCGCCGGGGGGCGACGTTGCCGAGCCACAGGCTGCGCGACTCGGCGCCCAGCGCCAGGGTCACGTCGGCCGCGCTCAGCCCGGAGTAGGTGGCGGTCCAGTTCGGGCTGCCGGGGTCGTAGCTCAGGGTGCCGTCAGCGCCCGCCAGCGACGTGGCCCGCAGCGTGCGGCGGCCGTTGAGCTCCAACCGGCTGCCGGGGGCGACGAGGCGCTGCTCGACCGTGGTGACGTCGAGCGGATTGCCGGGCGCCACCCCGAAGGCGTCGCGCGCGCTGCCGTGCACCTGGATGGTGCCGGGCCCGGTCTGGACCGCCCGCTTGTTGGTGACGTTGGCGACGATGGTCTCGTCGGTGCGACCCATGTTGGGGCCGCCACCGCCGACCACTTCGAGTTGCACGAGGTCGCCGGGGCGGATGTCGGGCGTGGTGGTGTCCCAGCAGGCGCCACCGGGGTGGTTCACCTCGACGATGCCCGAGAACGTGCCCGGCGCGTCGGCCGGGTCGCCCTTCGGGGTCACGACCTGGCTGAGGACCGGCGCACCGTGACCGGCGTACACACGGGGGAGCCGCCGTGGCTCCCGGGACCGCACCGAGCCGGGCGATCAACCATCGGGCAGGTCGCGCCGTTCGTTAAGTAGCCTTAACGCTACTGCCGGTGGGATCGAGGGTGAAAGACCTGTTCGGAGGACCTGGGTCCCGACCGTTGTCCTAGTTCGTCGTTCGGGGAGACCGACGGATGTCCGACTCGGCGGAAAACCGCGGCAGCCCTCCGTACCGGCACGTACGGAGGGCTGCCGTTGTGACGCCGGGAACGGCCGGCGGACCTTGGGCGAACTAGCGGGCGGTCACCGGGTGGTGACCGTCAATGCAGCCGAGGCAGTGTTGAAGCTGTTGGCCGCCGACACCGAGACGGTGCCGGCGAAGCTGCCCACGACGTTCGGTGCGCTGTAGCGCACCGTCACGCTGCAGGACCCGTTGACGGCGAGGGTCCCGCAGTCGGTGGACACCTTGGTGAAGTTGACGCCGACCACCGTGAAGCTGCCCAGGTTCAGGGCCGCCGCCGCGTTCCCGGTGTTCTTCACGACGATCTTCTGATCCTTGGTCGTGTTCCGGTTCACAGTGCCGTAGGTGATGTTGGTGCTCGTGAAGCCGAGCACCGAACCCGTGCCACCGTTGCCGGTCAGCGTGACCGTGGTCGAGGTGGCCCCGTTCAGCGTGCGGATGTGGTTGAGCACGAGCGTGCCCGTCCGGGCACCGATGGCTGTCGGCTTGAAGACCACCGTCACCGTGCAGAGGTTGGCGGGAGCGGTCCCGACGTTGCTGACCGAGGCGCAGCCGGTCGGGGTGGCGGTGAAGTCGCCGGTGGTGCGAGCGCTGTTGATGAGCAGCGGGAGGCCCGTGCCGGTGTTGGTCACCGTGATGACCCGGGTCGACGTGGCGCCGCCACCGTTCACCGTTGCGAACGTCACCGGCTGAGCGTTGGTGATGGTCAGGATCGGGTCGGTGTTGTCGGCGCCGAGTCCCGTGAGCGTCACCGTCTGATCCGTCGTGTTGGCGGCGTCGTCGGAGAAGCTCACGTTGGCCTGGCGCAGACCGAGCGCCGTCGGCTTGAACCTGATGTTGACGAGGCACGAGGTGCCGGCGGCGAGTTGCGCCGGGAACACCGTCGGGCACGTGCCGACACCCGGCACCACCAGGAAGTCAGCGGTGTTGGCGCCGGCGACGTAGATGTTGCTGATCGTCAGCGCCGAACCGCCGCCGTTGCTGAACTGCACCGACAACGGAGCACTCGTCGCCGTCGGTGCCGGCACGAACTGCGTCGGCGGGAACGCCCGGCTGCTCACGTTGGTGCTCGCCGCCGGGAAACCGGGCTCGGCCGGCGCCGTGCACGGTGCCGACGGGCCACCGACCACCAGCGGACCGTTCTCGAAGATCGTCGCCTCGGCCAGGGCCAGCGGGTTGCGACCCAGCCAGTGGCCGCGGGACTCGGCCCCGACGAACGCCGACCCGTCGACGGCGGTGCCGCCGACGGCCCGGAACACGTCCTTGGCGGTGAGGCCCGTGTAGATGGCCGTCCAGTTGGTCGACGTCGGGCTGTCGTAGGACAGCGTGCCGTCGCCACCGGCCACAGAAGCCCGCAGCAGGCGCCGGCCGTTCACGTCGAACGACGTGGCCGTGCCGACGATGATGCGTGACTCGACCTGCTCCACCGGGATCTGGGTGCCGGCGGCGTTCGTGGCCGTGCCGTGGACCACGATGGTCCCCGGAGCGGCGGCGATGGGCCGCTCGGCGGTGATGTTCGCCACCGTCGTCTGTTCGGCGACGCCCGTCGCGTCGTCGGTGATCCGGATGACGTCGCCCGGCTTGATGTTCGGCGTGTTGGCGATCCAGCAGGTGCCACCGGGGTGGTTCACCTCGATCAGACCGGTGGGATCAGCCGAGAAGGGCGCCGAGAAGAAGGTGGTGGCACCCCGGATCAGGCTGAAGGTGTAGCTCTGGCCCGGTGTGTAGCCGGTGGCCGAGATGAAGTCCCGGGCCGGGAAAGCGATCAGCGAGTGGGGAGCCACCGGCGGATCGTTGGCCACGACGGCCGTGGACCCCGCCGACTTCGACGAACGGTTGGCCGACGAGTCGAATGCGTCCACCTCGTAGGTGAACGTACCCGCCGGGCGGTTCAGGTCCGTGAAGGAGAGGGTCGCACCGTTCACCGTGGCGACGAGCACCACCGGCGAGGGCGGCAACGTGACCGACGTGCGGTAGACGCCGTAGCCGGCGACTCCCACCGCGTCCGTCGATGCCGTCCAGGTCACGACCACGTTGCGGCCATGGATGTCGGGGCTCGTGGTGGCGAGCACGCTGCTCGGCACCGTGGGAGCGACGATGTCGTCCACCTGGGTGACGCTCGCGTTGGCCGGGGCCGACGTCGTGTGGTTGCCGGCGGCGTCGAACGCCTCGACGGTGTAGATGTACGAGTCAGCCTTCAGGCCGATGTCGGTCACCG
>JANMAT010000145.1:0-9286 GCA_031359995.1 Actinomycetes bacterium | reverse complement strand
GCGCGGCGAGGCGTTCGACGATCGGGGCGATGGCGGCCTTCATGGGTACCACCGTAGAGAAGGGGTGCGACAGAGTTCCCCGCCATCGACCCGAACATCGCGGTGAAGGTTGGCGGGTCGCATGACTTCTTTCGACCCCGCTGACGCGCAGCTGTGACACACCGATGCAAGCGCCACCGCACGCGTGACGAGCGGTGTGATGGCGGCCTTCATGGGTGCCACCGTAGAGAAGGGGGCGCGACGGAGTTCCCCGCCATCGACCCGAAGATCGCAGAGATGGTTGACGGGTCGCATGACTTCTTTCGACCCCGCTGACGCGCAGCTGTGACACACCGTGCCGCGGGCAGCTCGGGCCGGCGGTCCTGGCCTACGGCACGACGGGGCAACGGTGCCGACGACCGCTCTCGGACCTCTACCCCTCGACGATGCGCGCGTGCGGGCCGTCATGGCCGACGCGACCGACGCCGAACGGCTGGAGAGCGGCGTCGACACCACGTCGTCTGGCGTGTGGCTCGCGTTCGACGACCGGGGTGTGCCGGGCGCGGTGCGCGCCTGGAGCGTGTGGCCGCACGACGTCGCCCACGTGTGCGTCCTGACCGCCCGTGCCCATTGGGGCGGCGGGGCGGGCCTGCGTCGCTGCTGCCGCAGTGGCGGGCCCGCGCCGACAACCTGGCCTCGATCGCGCTGGCCCGGCGGCTCGGGCTCGAGCCCGTGGTGCGCCAGTTCCGCGTCCTCCTGGCGGCTACGGTCGACGGGTGATGACCGGGCCCGACCACTGGTTCGAGCCGCTGGCCGACCACCTGGGCGCGGCCTACTTGCGCTACAGCTTCACGAAGGGCACCGAGCAGGAGGTCGCCTTCCTGGTCGACGCCCTCGGCCTCACGCCCGGCCTGCGGGTCCTCGACGTGGGCTGCGGGCCCGGCCGCCACGCCCACGCGATGGCCGCCCGGGGCATCGCCAGCCACGGCATCGACATCAGCCAGCGCTTCGTCGACCTGGCCACGGCCAACGCGCCCGCCGGCGCCACCTTCGAGCGACTCGACGCACGGACGCTGGCCTTCGACCAGGAGTTCGACGCCGCCATCAGCCTCTGCCAGGGAGCGTTCGGGCTGCTCAGCAGCGATGAGGACACAGTGGCCGTGCTCGCTGGCATGGCCCGGGCCATCCGCCCTGGCGGGCGCATCGCCATCAGCGCGTTCAGCGCGTACTTCTCGGTGAAGTACCAGACCGCGGCCGACTTCGACGCCACCACCGGCGTCGCCCACGAGCACACCGAACTGCGCGACGAGCAGGGCGTCGTCGCTCCGGCCGAGCTGTGGACCACGTGCTTCACGCCGCGCGAGCTGCGGCTCCTGGCCGGCACCGTCGGGCTCACCGTCGACGGGGTCTGGTCGGTGGAGCCGGGCTCCTACGCCCGGGTGTCCCCGACGCTGGAGACCGCCGAGTTCCTGCTGCTCGCCCATCGCCCCTGACGGCCACCCGGGGCGACCTGGGGCTTCAGGCAGCGATGGTGCTAGCGTTGACGGGCCCAGCCTCTGTCGCTCGGGTTGTCCAGCAGACCTCCATCCACCTTCTGAAAGCCAGATCTACCTTGTCCGAGACCACCGTTGCCTCCTCGTTTGGATCTTTCAACGAGGACGGCACCTACACCCCCCGCCAGATCGTCGCCGACGATCTCGGCCAGTCCTTCGCCGATGCCATCGCGGGAACGATGGTCGATGTCGAGGATGGCCAGATCGTGAACGGCACGGTCGTGAAGATCGACAAGGACGAAGTCCTCCTCGACATCGGCTACAAGTCCGAGGGCGTCATCCCCAGCCGCGAGCTGTCGATCCGCAACGACGTCGACCCGAACGAGGTCGTGAAGCTGGGTGAGTCGATCGAAGCCCTCGTCCTCACCAAGGAGGACAAGGAAGGGCGCCTCGTCCTGTCCAAGAAGCGCGCGCAGTACGAGCGGGCGTGGGGCACGATCGAGAAGGTGAAGGAAGCCGACGGCGTCGTCGAGGGCATGGTGATCGAGGTCGTCAAGGGCGGCCTCATCATGGACATCGGTCTGCGTGGCTTCCTCCCGGCATCGCTCGTCGAGCTGCGCCGTGTGCGCGACCTGCAGCCCTACGTCGGCCGGTTGCTGCAGGCCAAGATCATCGAGCTCGACAAGAACCGCAACAACGTGGTCCTGTCCCGCCGTGGCTACCTCGAGGAGACGCAGAAGGAGCAGCGCGAGGACTTCCTCGCCAACCTGAAGCCGGGCGAGGTCCGCAAGGGCGTCGTGTCGAGCGTGGTGTCCTTCGGTGCGTTCGTCGACCTCGGCGGCATGGACGGTCTCATCCACGTCAGCGAGCTCTCCTGGAAGCACGTCGACCACCCCGGTTCGGTCGTGGCGGTGGGCGACGAGGTCACGGTGCAGGTGCTCGACGTCGACTACGACCGCGAGCGCATCAGCCTGTCGCTCAAGGCCACGCAGCAGGATCCGTGGCAGGAGTTCGCCGGCACCCACCGCGTGGGCGAGCTGGTGTACGGCCGGGTCACCAAGCTGGTGCCGTTCGGCGCTTTCGTGCAGGTCGGCGAAGGCATCGAGGGTCTGGTCCACATCTCCGAGATGTCGGCCCACCACGTGGACGCCCCCGAGCAGGTCGTCACGCCGGGCGAGGAGCTCTGGGTCAAGATCATCGATCTCGACCTGCAGCGTCGCCGCATCAGCCTGTCGATCAAGCAGGCCGCCGAGGGTGGCGAGGTCGCCGAGGAGTACCGCGAGCACTTCGGCGAGCACGCCTTCGACGACCAGGGCAATTACATCGGCGACGAGTCCAGCGACGCGGAGCGCGAAGCGGCTTGGAAGGAGTACTACGAGCAGTACGGCGATCCGAACGCCCCTGCCGATGGTGCCCTTCCCGATGGTGCCCCTCCCGCAGGTGCCCCTCCCGCAGGTGCCCCTCCCGCAGGTGCCCCTCCCGAAGGTGCCCCTCCGGAGGAGCCCGCCGCGGAGTGATCCGCACGGCGCGAGCAGTGTGACGGGAAGGCCCCGGGCGAGCGCCCCGGGGCCTTCTCCGTTTTCGCCCGACCGACGCTGGGGGCGGCCGACGCAGCGTCGTTTCGTAGCGACCGACCGCCGCCTCGTAACGTGGGGAACGCCCAATGATCAGAGCCCGGGAGCGGACCGATGCGCAGCGCCAAGGACTTCTTCAAGCCCCTCGCCGTCGGGGCGCCCGCCCCCGTCACCGAGACGCCGTTCCGGCCGTCGCGCATGATCCACTTCTTCCCGCCGCAGCTCGACAAGGTGGTGGCCAAGCTGCCCGAGATCGTGCCCACGGTCGACGTGCTGCTCGGCAACCTGGAAGACGCCATCCCCATGGCCGACAAGGAGGCCGCCCGGCAGGGCCTGGTGCGCGTCGGCAAGACCGTCGACATGGGCACCACCCAGCTGTGGACGCGCGTGAACTCGCTCGACTCGCCGTGGGCGCTCGACGACCTCATCACCCTGGTCGGCGAGATCGGCGACAAGCTCGACGTGATCATGATCCCCAAGGTCGAGGGGCCGGAGGACATCCACTACGTCGATCGTCTGCTGGCCCAGCTCGAGGCCAAGGCCGGCCTGACGACGCCGCTGCTCGTGCACGCCATCCTCGAGACGGCGCGCGGGGTGGCCAACGTCGAGGAGATCTGCGCGGCGTCGCCCCGCATGCAGGGCCTGTCGCTCGGCCCGGCCGACCTCGCCGCCAACCGGCGCATGAAGACGACGCGCGTGGGTGGTGGGCACCCGGGCTACCTGGTGCGCCAGGACCCGAACGCCGACGACGCCACCGCAACGCGAGCCACGTACCAGCAGGACCTGTGGCACTACACGATCGCCCGCATGGTCGATGCCTGCGCGATGAACGGGATCCTGCCGTACTACGGCCCGTTCGGTGACATCAAGGACACGCTCGCCTGCGAGGACCAGTTCCGCAACGCCTACCTGCTCGGCTGCGTGGGCGCCTGGTCGCTGCACCCGGTGCAGATCGACATCGCCAAGCGCGTGTTCAGCCCCGGCCCCGCTGATGTGGCCCACGCCATGCGCGTGATCGATGCCATGGGCGACGGCACCGGCGCCATCATGCTCGACGGCAAGATGGAGGACGACGCCTCGGTCAAGCAGTGCAAGGTCGTCGTGGAGCTCGCCCGCCAACTCGCCGAGCGCGATCCCGCGCTGGCCGCCACCTACGGCTTCTAGAACCCCGAGAGGACCACTGCGATGAGCGACGATCTCCGTCCGCGCCGTTCCGTGCTGTACATGCCGGCGGCGAACGCCCGTGCCCTCGAGAAGGCGCAGTCGATCCCGTGTGACGCCATCATCTTCGACCTGGAGGACGCGGTGGCGCCCGATGCCAAGGACATGGCGCGCGGCCAGGCCTGCGCCGCCGTCACCTCGGGTCGGTACGGCACGCGCGAGCTCACGATTCGCTGCAACGGGCTCGACACGCTCTGGGGTGCGGCCGACGTCGCCGCCGCGGCCCAGGCCGCACCCAGCGCGGTGGTGATCCCGAAGGTCGGCAACGTCGAGTACCTGGGCCGCATCGACGCTGCGCTCATCGCGGCGGGTGCACCGGCCACCACAAGGATCTGGGCCATGGTCGAGACGCCCGAGGCCGTGTTCAACGTGCGCGAGATCGCCGCCTACCCGCGCGTGGCTGCGCTGGTGATGGGCACCAACGATCTGGCCAAGGAGCTGCGGGCCCAGCAGGTGAAGGGCCGGGCGCCGTTGCTGCCCCACCTCGCCACCGCGCTGCTCGCCGCCCGGCTGGCCGGCAAGGTCATCCTCGACGGCGTCTACAACGACGTGCGCGACACCGAGGGTTTCGAGGTGGAGGCCCGCCAGGGCTTCGAGCTCGGCTTCGACGGCAAGACCCTGGTGCACCCCGGCCAGGTCGATTCCACCAACGCCATCTGGGCGCCGTCAGAGGCCGACATCGACCTTGCCCGTCGCACGATCGCGGCGTTCGAGGAGGCGGAAGCCGATGGCCGCGGCGTGGTCACGGTCGACGGCAAGATGATCGAGAACCTCCACGTCGACAACGCCCGGCGTACGCTGGCCGTGGCCGACGCCATCGTCGCGCTCGGCTGAGTGCCCTACAAGCGGTCCTTCGGGTAGCCCGGGTACGAGTCCTTGAACACGCCCGAATGCAGCAGCACGGCGGCGGCCGGTTCGTTCGTGTCGGCGTTGCGCAGGATCGTTCGGGTCCAGTACGACTCGGTGCGCCGGCTCTGGCCCAGGCCCACCAGCTCACGCTCGAGCGAGTAGCGCTGGTCGACGAAGATCGGCGTTCCCAGCAGGCGGATCTCGAGGTCGAGGAACAGGCCGAAGGCGGGGGAGCGAACGGGGAAGCCCCGCCCCGACTTGTTGGCCAGCACGCTGATCATCTCGATGGGCACGATGGGCCGGCCCCACGGCGACGAGGCCCCGTCGGTCGCGGTGTACCACGGGTGCAGCTCGGTGATGGTGGCCAGCTTCTCGGCCAACGTGAACGGGTAGCCGCCGCCGTTGTGCTCGTCGAAGCCCATGGTGACCACGTCGCCCTCGTCGCGTCGCATGCCCACCTCCATCTGGTCGATGACGAACAGCTCGCCCGGGTCGCCCTGAGCGGCCAATCGGGCCTCCAGGAAGGTCTGGGCGTGATCGGGCCCCACCGAGGCCGAACCGATCAGCACCGGTGTGCCATCGGTCTTGTGGGCCTCGATGCGGGCGACGTCGGACCCTGAGGTGGCCAGCGTCAGCGACGCCTGCACCTGCTCGCCCTCGACGACCATCGTGCGGAAGTGGCTGCTGATGCAGCCGTGCTCGAACCAGCGCTCGCCCCACAGCGCGACGGCGAGCGGATCGAACTGGCTGAAGTGCGTGGGCGCCTCGATCGGCGCGCCGGTGAGGCCGAGCGCGGCGGCGGCGTCACCGTCGTGGATGCTGGCGTGGCCGTCGACCACCTGGTCGGCCAGCATCTGAGCCGGCGAGCGCAGCGGGCCGGTGACGGTGATCTCGGTGGCGAACGTCATGGGCGGCAACCTAGTGCTACACGAGCTTGACGATGCCCATCCTCACGGCCATGAGCACGGCCTGGGTGCGGTCGCGCGCGTTCAGCTTCTCGTAGATGGAGGCCAGGTGGTTCTTCACCGTCTTCTGGCTGATGTAGAGGCGTTCGGCGACCTCGGGCGTGGAGCAACCCTCGGCGATGAGCTGCAGCACCTCCTCCTCGCGCGGGCTGACGAGGCGCTCGTCGTCGTGCACGGCGTCGGAGTCGATGCGCCGCACCTCCTTCAGCATGCTCTGGGCCAACTGGGGCGACAACGCCGTCTCGCCGTTGTTGGCCAGGCGCACGGCGTCGATGACCTCGTCGATCGAACAGTCCTTGGTGAGGTAACCCACCGCCCCGGCCTTGATGGCGCTCTCGATCACGTCACGGTCGGCGTGCATGGTGAGCATCACCACGCGGCGACCCGGCTCGTTCTGCACGATGCGACGGGTGGCTTCGACCCCGCCGACGTTGGGCATGGACACGTCCATGAGGATCACGTCAGGACTCCACTCGGGGGCCCGCAGCACCGCCTCGTAGCCGTCGGCCGCTTCGCCCACGACCTCGAACCCCTCCTCCTCCAGCGCCCGCCGCAGCCCCTCACGCAACATCCGGTGGTCGTCCACCAACATCAGCCTGATGCTCACGGCAGTCCTCTTCCCTTCATCGGGGCGCACCGATGCGGACGCGTACCGTCGTGCCGACACCGGCCGACGAGTCGATGTCCAAGGATGCGCCGATCGAGGTCGCCCGTTCCTTCATGCCCAACAGACCGTAACTGTCGCGTCGGGCCGCACCGGGCTGGAACCCGGTGCCGTCGTCGCTGACGCGCAGCTCGGCCGAGCCGGCGTCGCACCGCCAGGTGATGCGCAGCGACTGCGCCTTCGCATGCCGTTCGGCGTTGATGACCGCCTCCTTGGCGATGCGCCACAGCTCGCGCTCCTGCAGCAGCGGGAGCCGGTTGCCGGCGTCCTGCCGGATGAGGTCGACCTGCATGCCGCTGCGGTCGCGCACGCGCCCGACGAACATCTCCATGGTGTCGCCCATGTCCTGGGTCTCGGACACGTCGGTGCGCAGGTCGTAGAGCGTCTCGCGCACCTGCCTCACCGTGCCCCGCACGTGGCGCCGGAGCTCCTCGAGCAGCGGCCCGACCTCGGCGCCGCGGTCGGCAGCCCGCACGGCCCGGTCGAGCTCGAAGCCGAGGTGGGCGAGCGACTGGCCGATGCGGTCGTGGAGATCGCGGGCGATGCGGCTGCGCTCCTCGTCGGCGCCGATGGTGCGCAGCCGGGCGAACATCCGGGCGTTGTCGATGGCGACGCCGAAGGGCTCGACGAGACCGTTCAGGAGCTCCTGGTCGATGCGGGCGTAGCGACGGGGCTCGTCGGCCTCCACCGCCAGCACACCGATGCGGGCGCCGCGGGCGTACAGCGCGGCGTACAGGCCGCAACGGGCCGTGCGGGCCAGACCGGCCCCGGCGGGCATCTCGGCTTCGAGCAGCGCTCCCCGCATGGACAGGGCCCGCAGCACGGGGGCGGGCAGCTGTGCGGTGGTGAGCAGCGACGCCACCGCCTCGCCGCTCTGGCGGGCCGTGGTCCAGCTCTGGTCGGACTCCTCGTAGAGCACGATGGCGCACGAGCCGTAGCCGATCAGGTCGCGCAGACGCACCATCGTGGACGACAGCACGTCGTCGAGGTCGAGCGACGCCGGCAACGTCTGGGCGACGCGGTGCAGCGAGCTGAGCAGCGCGTTGGCCTCGGTGAGCTGACCGAGCCGGTCGAGGGCGAGCGACTGCTGGCGGGCCGACTCGTGCGACACCTGCCGGGCCCACCCACTGGACACGGCCACGAGCACGAGGAGCCCGACCCACACGCCGGCGTCCTTGCCGCCCTGCACGAGGGTGGCGGCCACCACGATGTGACGCAGCGAGATGGCCACGCTGGCGGCGAAGGTGAGCCAGAGCGCGAAGCGGCGCCCGCGCGAGAACCCGGCCAGGAGCGCGGTCGGCAGCAGCGAGAAGGCGTACGGCGACCACCACGAACCGCTCGCCACGACGGCTGCGGTGTGGAACGCCATCTCGGTGACGATGGCGACCGACGACCAGCGGCTCTGGTCGTAGGGGATGGGCCGGGCCGTCCGGTAGGCGGCGTAGGCGATGAGGGCGGCCAGCACGAACCACAGGCGGTAGCTCGTGAGGCTGAGGCGGCTCATGCCGACGATGAGCCCGATGCCGATGGCCGCCCAGCGGAACGGCTCCATCGGCGGCACCGTGGGCACCGGCGAGGGCCGGCCGGCGTCGCTCCGGCGTCGCTCGGGACCGCCGTAACGGAACCCGCGGGGCATGTGCCGTCGTTCCACCAGCGGCCACGCCGGCGGGGGGCTGGCCGCGTCGGCCCGCCGCTCGGGCCGGTTGGGGGCGGGCGCGCCGCCCGCCAGGGGTTCGTGGTCGGTGGTCGACATCGGTGCCCGCCAGGGTAGATGCCCGGGGACGGTTCGACACCCCATCATCCGTCGACCGCCAGGGGGAGGGGGGCCACTGCGCGCGTAGAGTCGGCGGCCGTGATCCTCGTGGGCCTCACCGGCGGCATCGGTGCCGGCAAGTCGACCGTGTCCACCGGGCTCGTGGCCCGCGGCGCCGTGCTGGTGGACGCCGACGCGGTCACGCGCGAGCTGCAGCGAGCGGGCCAGCCGATGCTGGCCGAACTGGCCGCCCACTTCGGTGACGACGTGCTCACGGCCGCCGGCGAGCTCGACCGGGCGACGCTGGCGGGTCTGGTGTTCAACGATCCGGAGCGGCTGAAGGAGCTGAACAAGCTCGTGCACCCGCCCATCAACCGTGAGATCGCCCGGCGCACCCTCGCGCACCGCGCCACCGACCGTGTGGTGCTCCTCGACATCCCATTGCTGGTCGAGGGCGGCGACCGCCGATACAACACCGCGGCCAACATCGTGGTCGACACCCCGGTCGACGTGGCCGTCGAGCGACTGGTCACCCACCGCGGCATGAGCGAGGCCGATGCCCGGGCCCGCATGGCCCGCCAGGTGACGCGCGAGGAGCGGCTGGCCAAGGCCGATCGGGTGATCGACAACGGCGGTCCGACCGCGGCGCTCGACGCCCAGCTCGACGAACTGTGGCGCTGGATGCAGACGCTGACCCCCGCCACCGATGACGACCTGGCGCCCTATGAGCAGCGCATCGCCGAAACCGACCCGCCGCCGGCCGACGACGTGTCCTAGGTCGCTCCTAG
>JANMAT010000233.1:0-3352 GCA_031359995.1 Actinomycetes bacterium | reverse complement strand
CACGAGGGCGGAAGATCGCGCAGAACGGCGATGATCTGCTCAGGTTGACGGGCCATCTGCTTGCAGCACTCGAGCAGTTAGCCGACGGCAGTCAGAGATGGCGGAGCCATCGCCGCCGAACGGCGCAGTCCCTCGATCTCGTGACGTTCAAGCATCGAAGCAGCGTCGCGCCGAGGACGAGATGCTCAGCGACTGATGACATCCAAGCTGGCAGAAACGACGAGACGTTCCAGAACGAACCTGACTACGCGACCAAGCCTGGACGCTCGTCACGGTCCCGGGCTACACCCTCGAAGTCAGCGCTGCTGATGCTGACATGAGGCTCCCCGTGGGCGATGGACATCGTGCAGCCTCTATCGCACATCGCCCAGCCTTGGGGGAACCACAGCCGGATCTCGCGTAGCACCAACGAGCGCTGTGAGGACACCCAAACCGGAGATCACGGGTGCACCAGATCACCCCGCCGATGGTCGCCCGGGATGCACCCCACTTCCGGCGGTCTCGCGTACCGGCGTCACTGAGTATCAGCGAGCAGAAGCGGCCCTGGTGTGACTGAATCCAACTGCTTCGGACGGGCCCTCGCGGGCTGGCTTTCCTGGGCGCCGGGTCAGTGTGACTCACGTGTGCGGCGGCGTTCGTCCTCGATACCGCCTCCCCAGGAGGGCTCCCCGGGTGGTGCTCGGCGATGCCCCCGGCGCGGGTCAGGTTGCCACCCCGATGGGGCTGGTGAGGCGACGGTCGATCTCATCGTTCATGATTCGACACTCATCGAGGGGATGATCGAAGCGGCAGAGCAGCGCCGCGGCGAGGAGGTCCCTCGAGTGGTGGAGTCGGGCGATGTCTTCGTCGAGGTGGGTGAGGCGTTGGCGAGCGATCTGCTTCCACGAGTCGTTGTCGTCAGCATCGAGAACTCCCTGGATGTCGTCGAGGGAGAGGCCGGCGTCTTGCAGCATCTGCACGAACACCACACGACGCACCGTCGACCGCTTGTAGCGGCGTTGCCCCGACACGCGGGCGTCGGCTACCGCCAGTTGTCGGCGTTCGTAGTACCGCAGCGTCGACGTGGGGACACCGACCATCTCGGCGACCTGCCCGATCGGGATGCCGTGATCTCGTTCCATCAGCCAATGATGCCTTGACTTGAACCTGGGTTCAACCGTCAGGGTGGTGGGATGGGCACTGATGCAACAAACTCCATCCACCGGGAACGCGGCCTCGGCCCCGCACCGAATCACCATGGCACCCATCCCGGCTTCTCCGGTCCGAGCGGACTTCTTGCGGGCGTGTCGTTTCTATTCGGGCGTGACCGTGCGGCGCAGTTGGCGCTCGAACTCGCCGACCTGCACGCAGGTGAACGACTCGTCGACATCGGATGCGGGCCTGGGATCGCCGTCAAGTACGCGCGAGCGAGAGGTGCCGAGGTGATTGGTGTCGACCCTGCACCGGTCATGTTGCGCATTGCTCGTCTCCGATGGCGCGCTCGACCTGTCGTGAGTTGGCGGATCGGTGCCGCCGAATCGCTCCCTGTCGCCGATGACTGGGCACAGGTCGTCTGGTCACTGGCGACCGTTCACCATTGGCGCGACCCCAACGCCGGCCTCGCTGAGGTGCAACGCGTTCTCGGGCCCGCTGGCCGGCTGCTTGTTCTGGAACGTCGCATCCGCGACACCAACGCCGTCGGTACATCTAGCCATGGCTGGACGGACGAGCAGGCCGAGTCGTTCGCTGAGCACTGCCGACGCCACGGGTTCGTCGCCGTCGCCGTCGCAACCCACACTGGACCGAGCACGCTGCTGTCGGTCGTCGCTCGCCTTCCACCAGGCAGCGAGCCAAGTCCGACTTCGAGAGACAGAACCTCGGCGCCCGATCCGGGCGCACACTTTGCTCCGCCACCACCCACCGACAGGCACTCCAGAACCGGCGATCTGAGGCGGCCGGGTGCACGAGATCGGCGGACACTGCGTGACCCACTCTGACGTCTGCAACGGTGAGTTGCGGGGGCCGGAGCGGAGGTGGTGGCGAGCCTCGCCCGGCCGATCCTGGGGCAGCGACGGTCAATCCCCGGGCCTACATGTCCCGCTGGTTTCGTAGGATCAAGCGATGAGTTCGAGGATCCATCCCGCGGTCGAGCGGATCCGAGCCGAACATGGCCACAGTGTCATCGAACTGCTGGAAGCCGGGCTGAGCGGCGCAGACCTCACTTCGTTGCTCCTCCACGTCGCCGAGCAGCGAGCCAGTGCGCTCAGTGCGACCGATGTGCTCGCGCAGCGCGAACGCGACCGGTTCGTGCAGCCCGCCCTTGTTGACGGGCGCCACATGATGCGGACCGAACTTCGAGCGCTTGACTCCATCGCAGAGTTGTTTGACGTGCTCACCTTGTCACCGCTGTGCCCGCTGGGCACGCACTCAGTAGTGGCCGGTGTGCACCAGAATCGCGTCATCACGACCGCACGCAGTACCGAGGTCGCCGCGGACCCGACGAACGGACTTGCGCTCGAGGCCGCGCTGCGGCGTCGAGACCTGATGCGAGCCTCACCACGGTCGGCTGAACTGGTTCGACTTGCGTGCGTCCAACGCGTCACTCGAGCGCAGCACTTCTCTGGCCCGATGTCATACGCTCACTTCTCGCTGCTCGCGATGGTGATCGCCGGCCGAGACATCGGCAGCTCAACGTTCGAACGGACCGCCTTGGTCGCTCTCGCCAGCCAGATGGCGACCGTGGTTCGCGTCGCTGGGGCAGACGCAACCAGCGTGACCTTCACTGACTTCGACGGTCGCCACGCCGAACTCCTCCGCGACGTCGCCGGCACACTCGCCGGGAACGGCATCGACGTGCTCAGCGACCACGAGCGAGCCGCCGGTCACGGCTACTACCCGTCAGTGTGCTTCAAGGTGCATGCGCGCTTCGGTGAGAGCATGATCGAAGTCGGCGACGGTGGTCTGGTGCCATGGACACAACGCCTACTTGGAAACTCGAAGGAACGACTCCTCATCGGCGGCATCGGCCTCGACCGTTTGGCGATCCACAACACCTCGGTGAACCCGCGCTAGCAGGGCTACCAGGGCCTCGGGCATCCCGCCCACCACTGGCACCAGGTCGCGGCGCTACCAAACCGCCCGGGAACACCTGGCCACGTGCCAACCCGGCCCGCCCGGGATCCGGCGAAGTGCCGTGCGGCCGTTGCGCGGCTTTGGCGCTCGTAACGCGCTCGCCCGCCGCGGTCGTGCGTGCGAGCTGCCTGAGCTCGCGCCCAGATGCCCGGGCGGCTGACGCGCGGCGCCTGCCTCGCCCACGCAACGCCGATGGATCATCGAGTCAACTCGTCAGGTAGTCGACACGGGATACGGTCAC
>JANMAT010000222.1:0-2448 GCA_031359995.1 Actinomycetes bacterium | reverse complement strand
GTTCGATGCCGTAGCGGCCCTTACCGTCGACCCCGACGGCCGTTTCCGGGAGCTGCGCCAGTGCTACGAGACCAACGACTCGTTGAGGATGAACGGCACGGTCTTCAACGTGCTCCGTGGTAGCGCCGAACTCGTCTGAGCTCGAGCATTCTGCCGATGCCGACAGCCCGGGCGCTCCCACCGGGCGCCACTCTGCACGTCCGGCCATCTCGCGACACACCACTTCGCCAAGGACGCGTGCGCGACCACCCACCCGACTTGCGGCGAACCCTTGTGCTGCGTGGTCTCGGGTCTGCCGCACGGAGTTCGATCAGCGCCGGTGGGGCACATTCGTCCCGGCGAAGTGGCAAGCGTGTGTCGTTCGTGGCGTTGACGGGCTACCAGGGCCGGATGATCTCGATGCGACTGCTGTCGACTTCGTCCGACGCAGTGAACAGGGCCACGTCGAGCTGCTCGGCCAGCAGCAGTGCCGACCATGAATCGAGCGCGTCCACCGCCTCGAGGCCGGCGCGTTCCAGCGTGTCTGCGACGAGGGTGCGCGCCGGGAACCACTCGTGAACCGCGGCGAGCGCGACACCCACCTCGACCCGGGTTCGGGCCGGGTTTCCCTCGTAGCGGGCCGCCAGGAAGCGTCCCACCGTCACTGCGGTCCAGTCGAGCGCGAGCACCTCGACATCGACCGGTACGGTCCCTTCGAGAGCGCCGGCGGCGACCAGAACCCCGCCAGCGTCACACACCACGCTACGCGGCATCGATGTCGCGCAGCCGCTGACGGACAGCCGCGAACTCGGCGCGGCTCATGGGCTGGCGCCCCTCGACAAGCTCGGCCGGTGAGCGGCGGGCGGCAATGCGGGTGAGTTCGTTGCGCAGTTACTGCTGCACCGACATCCCGGCGGCCGCGGCCTGCTCACGCAGGCGCTGCCCGACACCGTCGTCGAGGTCCTTGATGTTCAGATCCACAGCCGGGTGCTACCGAAGTGGTAGAGCAAGGGCAAGGGGTCCGACCACCCGTTCACCAGCTACCTCCAATGCGAGCTACTCCGCTCGATCAACGCCCGACGCCTGGCGGGGGCCGGCGCGACGTCGGGGCTGTTGGCGATGTCGCTCGCGGCGGGGATGTCGAGCGGTGTTCTGGCCCCGGCGCGGGTCCGCGTGGGGGCGCGGGCGGTCTGCCAGGCTGGGGGGCATGGGCAAGAACAACCAGGCCCGTCGGGCCGCCAAAGCGAAGCAACGCAAGTCCGGTCACCGGTCCGCTCACCGGGCCCCGGGCCGCGGTGACCGGTTCGGCCTGACCGATCGCGAGGTGGCGGCGGGATGCTTCGATCTGGCGGCGCGACGAGTCCTGGCCGGCGACGACGACACCGCCACGGCGGCGATCGGACGCCTGGCGAAGCTTCCGTCCGGTGTCGTGGACGCGGAGATCGAACGGATGCTGCGTTCCAGGCTGGTGGTGTTGTGGGACAACGGGTGGCAACCCGCTGAGATCGTCCGTCACGTCCGCCGGGACCGTTCCCCTGCGGCCGGGCGTCTCACCGCCGCAGTGGTCCTGGCCGACCACGCCGGCCGCCGGCCCGACACCTTGGATCCGGCGTGGGCGGCCCAGGTCGCCGCGGTGCGGGCGGGTGTCGTGCCACAGGCCGCCGACACCGCAATGAGCTGGTTCTCGGGTTGGTGCGATCACGAGGGAGTCGATCGTGCCGGCAACCTGACGGTGGCCGTGGCGGTCATGGCGGCCCTGTTCGGGGTGGGTCCGCTCGCGGAGCTGATCCCCCCACCCGGGCGGGGCCGGCACCGCGTCGGTGGCCCGGCGGGGGTCAGGACCGATGACCCGGTCCTGACCCGCGTCCGGGCCCTGCTGGCTCAGGCGGAGTCGACCACGTTCCCGGCCGAGGCCGAGGCGTTCACCGCCAAGGCGCACGAGTTGATGACCCGCTACGCCATCGATCAGGCCGTCCTCGCGGTGGGGGACCCCGACGAGCAGCCCGCCAGTCGCCGCATGCCCCTCGACGACCCCCTACGTCGACGCCAAGTCCTACCTGTTGCAGGTCGTCGCCGAACGCAACCGCTGCCGGGCGGTGTTCGACGGCCGCTACGCCCTGTCCACCGTGGTCGGCTTCCGGCCCGATCTCCACGCCGCCGAACTGCTGTTCACCTCGCTCCTGGTCCAGGCACAGGTGGCACTCACCGGCGAGGCCCGCAACGCCCCGGCCGGGGCGCGCACCCGCGGTCGATCGTTCCGGTCATCGTTCCTGGTCGCCTACGCCACACGGGTCGGGGAACGCCTCGCCGAGATCACCCAGGTCGTGCTCGACACCGTCGAGGCCGAAACCCACCGTTCCGCGCTCCCCGTGCTCGCCGCCCGGCGCAGCGAAGTCGACGACACCGTCGACACCATGTTCGGTCACACCATCGAGCACTCACCGCTCAACACCCGCTGGGACGGCTACG
>JANMAT010000220.1:0-25096 GCA_031359995.1 Actinomycetes bacterium | reverse complement strand
GTGACGCGCCGCTCGGCCAGCACGTTCGGCCCGACCTGTCCGAGGCGGCGGCCCGCCTCGGCGTCGTCGAGCCCCGACGGGTCCGACCCGAGTGCGCCGAGCACGGCTGGCAGCCGCAGGCCGGCCGCCGTCACCAGATCGAGCGCCGACACCGTCGAGGCCGGACCCGCGCTCATCTCACGACTGGGTGACGAGGGGCCTGCCGTCGGCGTTGGGCAGGCCATGGTCGGGGGCGGCCACCGTGCGGTCCTTCGGCGTGCGCAGGGCGTGCACGAAGCCGGCGACCGACAACAGGGCCAGCAGCGCGGCGACGAGGTAGGCGACCGTGGCCACCTGCTGGCCCTTCACCCCGAAGACGCTGAAGCCGAACGAGGTCAGCAGCAGACCGCGGAGCGTCTCACCCTGGAACAGCGTGGTGCGCTGGCCCGACACGGCGGCGAGCTGCTTCTGCAGGTCGGGCAACGTCGGGTCGTTGGCGGTGACGGCGGCGGCGACCTTGGCGGTCAGCGCCGACTGCGGTGCGCCCAAGGTCGCATAGGTCTGGCCGCCGGCGATCGCCTTCAGGTGCAGGCCGATGAAGTCGTTGGCGTAGCACTCGGCCTGCTTGCCCGTGGTGAGAGGCAGACCGGCGTAGCGCACGAGGCAGGCCGAGGCCTTCTCCTCGTCGGTCAGCGCGGCCGCCGCCTTGAAGGTGATCTGCTGCTGGCTGAGCTGATCCTTCACGTAGGTCTTGGCGAAGTTGGCGTTGCTCGTCATCACCAGACCGAGCACCAGCAGCAGTGCGGCCAGGCCGAGACCGCCGGCACTGAAGACGACATCGAGTGTGCGGCGCCTCATGCGTCGACCCCGCAGAGGGTGCGACCGGTTCGCTGGGCGATGGCAACCACGAGTGTGGTCATGACGAGCTCCTTTGCGTAGCGATGCGCTACCAGGGTCCGGAGCAACGCCGACGGGTCGAGCTTGTGGGCGACCCGAGGTCGGTGGGAACGATCCCACCGGTGGTCGCACCGTACACCCTCGCCGTCGTCGGCCTCCGAGCAGCGGCAGATCCGCGAGCTCACCCGCGGTCGAGTTCGGCGCGCAGGCGGCGCCCCACGGCCGAGCGGGCGCCCACGGCACGACCGAGATCGAGCGCCAACCTGGCCGTGCGCGTCGTCGCCCCTGCGGGCGCACCGTCGGCCAGGTCGTTCCACAGCACGGCCCACGGCGCGGCGATGGCCGCACCGAGCCACCGAGCCGTGAGCAACCGGCCCAGCAGGGCGACGCGACCCGCCGACCCGCTGATGCTGGCGGCGTGCAGCGGGGCGGTGGCGCGGGCGTGGCGCGCCGGCCCCGTGGCGAGTGCCGCGCGATAGCGCGGCGCAGCCGTGCCGGCGCCCGCGAGGACCGCGTCCGCCGCCGCGGCCGCGCTCGTCATCGCCGGCGCGATGCCCTCGCCCTGCAAGGGGTTCACCAGGCCCGCCGCGTCACCCACGAGCAGGATGCGGCCGCGCGCGGCCACGGTGCCGACCATGCCCATCTTGAGCCATCCACCGAGGCGCGGACCCTCGACCGCGGCGTGCAGGAGCCCGCAGCGACGCAGATGATCGGTGAAGGCGTCGAACTGGTGCACGACGCGCGATGCATCGGCGCGGTTCCCCTGCAGGCCGATGCCGAGCCCGATGTTGGCGTCCTCACCTTCGCCGGGGAAGATCCAGCCGTAGCCCGGGAAGCCGCGATGGCGCTCCTCGTCCCACAGCGCGATCACCGGCCGTTCCACCGGCTGGGTGACGTAGGCGCGCGATGCGAAGCCCCACAGGACCGCGCGGGGATCGACGAGGCCGGCGGCGGTGCCGACACCGCTCGTGGCACCGTCGGCACCGATGACGATGTCGGCGCGCAGCCGCCGGCCGTCGTCGAGCACCACACCGCCCTCGGAAATGACCGTTGCGACACGACCACCCACCGGCTCGGCCCCTGCGGCCACCGCGGCGCCGCGGAGCCAGTCGTCGAAGCGGCGGCGGGTGATGGCCAGCCCATGGCCCGGATACGTGCGACCGGCGCGGGCCGGCAGCACGACCCGTCTGCCCGTGGGGCCGACGACGACCATCTCGCCCACCTCCCGGCCCGCCGGCGGCGTCAGCCCGAGCGAGGCGAGCAACGCCAGTGCCCGTGGTCCCACCAGGTCGCCACACGCCTTGTCGCGGGGAAACACCGCCTTGTCGACCAACGCGACGCGGGCCCCGCCCCGCGCCAGCGTCAACGCCGCCGTGCTCCCGGCCGGCCCGGCCCCCACGACCACCACGTCCACATCGGGTTTGGTCACGGGGCGTCCGGGGAACGAGGCATGGTGCGGACTGTTCCCCGCACCGAGGAGGGTCATGCACGCGGGTGCCATCCGAACACCACCCACCCGGTTCGCACGGGGTCTCTTCGCCGACCTCCCGGCGCGCTACGACCGGCTGGCGGCGATCCTCTCCCTCGGTCAGGACCGCCGGTGGCGGCGGGAGATGATCGACCACATCGTGACGTCGGCACCCTCGATCGTGCTCGATGTGGCCACCGGTCCCGCGGGCGTGGCGCTCGAGCTCGCCGGGCGGCTGCCCGGGCGCATCGTCGGCATCGACCTGAGCGCCGACATGCTGGCCCGGGGAAGCCGCAACGTCAGCGACGCCGGGCTCGACGGGCGCATCGCGCTGCTGCTCGGCCAGGGCGAGCGGCTGCCGTTCCCCGACGCCAGCTTCGACGCGCTCACCTTCACCTATCTGCTCCGGTACGTCGCCGATCCGGCGGCGACACTGGTGGAGCTGGCGCGGGTGGTCCGCCCCGGGGGTGCGGTCGCCAGCCTCGAGTTCGCCGTGCCTCCCAACGCGTGTTGGCGATGGAGCTGGCGGTTCTACACGCGCGTGGTGCTCCCGCTCGGCGGGGCGCTGCTCGGTGGCCGCCCCTGGTTCGATGTCGGACGCTTCCTCGGGCCGAACATCGACGACCACTACCGACGGTTCCCCGTGAGCGACACGATCGCGGCGTGGGAGGCGGCCGGGTTCACCGACGTGGCACTGCGCCGCATGAGCCTGGGCGGCGGCCTCGTCATGTGGGGCCGCCGAGCCACCTCGGGCGGGGCCGGTGCGCCGTGAGCGACGCCGCGCAACCCCTCGCGCCGGCGTTCTACGCGCGTGATGCGCAGCGGCGGGCGGGGGCCGACTGGTGGGTGCTGCTCCACCCGCCGTACACCCTGTGGCACCTGAGCTACGTCGCCATCGGCGCAGCACTGGCGCCGAGGTTCGACGGGGTGCGGCTGGTGGCGACCCTGCTGGCCTTCGCCCTCGCCGTCGGCGTGTGCGCCCACGCCCTCGACGAGTTGCACGGTCGGCCCCTGCGCACGCGCCTGCCGGCATGGCAGCTGGTGACCGCCGCCGTCGTGAGCCTTCTCGGCGCCATCGCGCTGGGCGTCGCCGGCCTCGGCCGGGTCGGACCCGGCCTGTTGCTGTTCATCGCGGTCGGCACCGCGCTCACGTGCGGCTACAACCTCGAGCTCCTCGGCGGGCGCCTGCACAACGACGTGACCTTCGCCGCCGCGTGGGGAGCCTTCCCGGTCCTGACCGCGTACTACGCCCAGGCCGAACGGCTCGGATGGCCGGCGTTGGCCGGCGCCGCCGGCGCCTACTCGCTATCGAACGCGCAGCGGGCCCTGAGCACACCGGCGCGCACGCTACGCCGGCGCACCGTCTCGGTCGAGGGCACCATCGTGCTGCGCGATGGAGAGCGACGACCCATCGACACCGCGCTCCTGCTCGCGCCGCTGGAGACTGCCCTCAAGGCGATGACCGGCGCCGTCGTCGCCCTCGCCATCGGCCTGGTGATCGCCCGCGTCCGGCTCGGTTGAGCGTCCCGTCGGTCTGGACAGGGGGTGCCCGGGTACCGTGGCCCCATCGGAACCCTCCCGTCGAGCCCTCTCGTCGATGCGTCACCCCTCGCGCCGCTGACCGGCCTGGCGGACACCGCCGACCTACGGGCGGGTACGCCGTGAAGGTGGCCGTGACCGGCGCGTCAGGGTTCGTCGGCGGCGCCGTCGCCCGACGTCTGCTCGACATCGGCCACGACGTGACGGCGCTCACCCGCGACCCCGACCGCTACACCGGTGCCGGCGACCCGGTGCGGGCCGACGTGGGCGACGCCGGGAGCCTCACCCGCGCCCTGGCCGGCCACGACGCCGCCTACTACCTGGTCCACTCGCTGGCCGAGACCGACTTCGCCGCGCGCGACCGGGCCGCCGCCAACGCGTTCGCCACCGCCGTGGTCGAGCAGGGCGTCGGTCAGATCGTCTACCTCGGTGGGCTCGGCGACAGCCACGACGCGCTCTCCGAGCACCTGCGCAGCCGGCGCGAGGTCGAGGAGATCCTGCTGGCCCGGGCGCCTACCACCGCCCTGCGCGCCGGCATCGTGATCGGCGACGGCGGCACGAGCTGGGAGATCCTCCGCCAGCTCGTGGGCCGCCTGCCGGTGATGCTCACGCCCCGCTGGGTCGAGACGCTCACCCAGCCCATCGCCCTGGACGACGCGGTCGACGACCTGGTCGGGGTGCTCGGGCGCCCCGAGTGCATCGCGCAGACCTACGAGATCGGCGGCCCCGACCCGCTCACGTATCGCCACATGATGCTGACCGTCGGCCGGCTGATGGGCCACCGTCGCCTCATCATCCCGGTGCCCAGCCTGTCGCCCCGGCTGTCGTCGCACTGGCTGCGCATCGTCACCGACGTCGACATGGCCACGGCCCGAGCGCTGGTCGACTCGATGACGAACGAGGTGATCGTGCACGATCATCGCATCGACACCTTGCTCCACCATGCACCGATGACGTTCGAGGCCGCGGCCACCCGCGCCCTGGCCGCCCGCGCCGCCCGACTCGCGGGCGACCGCCATGTGGCTCCCTAGCCTCCTCGCGCCCCGACCGTCGCCCGTCGATCCGCTCGCCCACCCGGCAACCGCCCACCCGATCGCCCGACGCCGGGTGCTTTTCACGCTGGCCACGCTCGTGGCCGGCACGGTCCTGCTGGCCTTCACGCTGCACGCGCGCCAGGGTTCGACCGCGTTCGTGGTGCTCGGCGTGGCCACGGCGGCCGCCTGGGTCCTGGGCGCGCTGGCGGCGGCGCCGGTACCGCTGCTGCCCGATCGGGCCCGATCCGGCCGCATCGTCGTCCAGGCCGCGGCCCTCGGCGTGGCGTCCTTCGCCGTGTTCGCCGCCGCATACCAGGCGACCAAGCACGTGCCGGTGCTGTCGGGCGCGCTCCACAGCGTGTTGGGCAAGGCCGACGCCGCGCCGCGACCGGTCGTGTTGGCGGTGACGCTCGTGAACGGGCTGGCGGAGGAGGTGTTCTTCCGCGGCGCGCTCCTGGCCGGCCTGGCGGTGCGCCGACCCGCGGTCGTGGCCGGCCTGCTCTACGTGGCCGCCACCGCCGCCACCGGCAACCTGGCACTGGTGATCGCCGCCGTGGTCATGGGCACGATCTTCGTGCGCGAGCGCTTGACCAGCGGCGGCGTGCTCGCCCCCATCGTGACCCACCTCACCTGGTCCACGCTGATGCTGCTCGCCCTCCCCCGCTGACACGAGGCCGTGGGGCTCACCCGCGTCGGGCGAGCACAGACACATCGAGCCTCAATCAACGGACTCATCGGAGGTGTCGGGAGCGAACCGGAGGGTTCGGGCGATGACGTCGCGGGCCACGTCGCTGAGCGGACGGTCGTTGCCGAACGCGTAGGCGCGCAGCCGGATCAGCGCGTGCGAGACGCTGCGACCGAGCTGCACTGCCACCATGCCCGCCGCCTGGTGGACGTGGTACTGGAAGTCGGCGCCCGCCTCGAGCTCGGCCGCGAGCTGGCCAGGCGGCGCGTTGGCCTGCAGCACCAGCACCGACTGGGCGGCCACGTCGGCCATCACCAGCGCATCGGCGTGCTGCTCGGCGGTCAACGGACCGGCGTGGTCGTTGTAGATGTTCATCGCGCCGAGGCGCACCGCGCCGACCTGCAACGGGAACCCGAACACGGCCCGCACACCGGCGGCGAGCGCCGGCTCGGAGAACGCCGGCCACCGCGGCATCGCCGGCGCCGCGAGATTCGGTTCCAGCACGGGCGCGTCGAGGTGGTAGGCGTCGACGCACGGGCCCTCGCCCAGCTCGTACTGCAGCTCCTCGATCAGCGCGCTCACGCGGTTCGTGCTGCACATGGACCCGCGTGGGATCTCGCCCGACATGAGCATGATGCCCGCACCGCTGACCCCGACGATCTCGACGCACACCTCGCACAGCGACGAGGCGCGCAGCTGGGGCGCGCCAGCACCGGCCAGGCGATCGAGGATGCGCTGACGGCGGTCGACCATCAGCCGGCCGAGTCCACGCAGGGCCGGCCGCTCATGACGCCATCGGTTCGAAGGCGCGTGGCACGCCCCCGACGACCTCGGTGATGATGGCCTGCCCGGCCCCGTGGGCCACGCGGGGCAGCACCGTGACCTCCATCCAACTGGTCAGGGTCTCGCCGACGGACACGCTGGCGACGGTGCGGATGAATCGATCCAACCCGCACAGCTCGAGCACGCGCCGGGCGGTGCGCGACGGCGCCCGGAGCACGAGCGAACGACCCTGTGCCTCCAGCCCGCGGCCGGCGGCGACGAGCACCCGGATGATCGAGGCGTCCAGGAAGTCCACGTCGCCCAGGTCGATGACGACCTCGTCCGATGTGCTCTGCTCGAGCCGATCGATGGCCTCGTGCACCTGCGCCGCCGTGGCCATGTCGTGTTCGCCCCGCAGCCACAGCACCGGGGTCGCGCCGCCCGCCTGGGCAGAAGGGTAGATGGTCGAGCTCCATGTCATCGCGTGGCTCCGGATCGGGTCGTAACTGCACGCGCCACCAGGGTCCGGAGCACCGCTTCCCAGGCCGGAGGTTTTCCGGCCCTGCACGCATGGGCATCAATGCGACGTGCAGGGTCACCGTACACCGATACCAACCCGCCGACAACGAGGAGCCGGGTGGTCGGTGTCCGGGTGCTTCTGCCCGGCGACCGTGGTACCGTCCCACCGATTGGTGTTGCTCCGGACCACGGCGACCCCGCACCCCCGAGTGGAGCGAGGTAGCAGATGGCGCCCGAGATGTTCGATGCCTGGGTCCGGACCACGATCAACGGCACGGCGACGACACCGCTGACCGCTGCGGAGTCCTCCGACAGCGCCTCGGTGCTGGCGACGGCGATCTACGAGCGGTGGTGCCACGCGGTCGAGGCCGACCTCCGCAGCGAGTCGGCATGGCTCGCCGAGGTGAGCCATGCGTTGCAGCGCGCCTCACGCACCGTCGGACCCGCGTACGTGATCGGCTGACGCCGACCTCGGTCGAGGCGTCGGTCCGGCCGTCAACCCTTCGACGACGGACGGGCTGGCCGCAGGGCGCTCACGGACAACGTCCGGTCGATGACCCGTTCGGCCACGTCGACCAGACGGAGGTTGTGGTGCCGGGCGTGCTCGCGCAGGGTCAGGAAGGCCTCGGCCGGCGCGACGCGGGCGTGCTCGGCGATCATGCCCTTGGCCTGCTCGATCACGATCCGCGAGTTCAGCGCGTGGTTGAGCTGCTCGTTGAGGACGATGGCGTCAGACGCGGCGCGATGCTGCAGGATGGCGATGGTCGCGATGTCGGCGAAGGCCTGGGCGATGGCGACATCGTCCGGCGCGATGTCACCGGGCACCCGACGCATGAGCGTGAGCGCACCGAGCACGCTGCCCCGCAGCCGCAGCGGCAAGGCGTGCACCGAATGGAACCCGGCGGCCACGGCCTGCGGGGTGAAGTGGGGCCAACGCTCGGCGAGCTCGGGCAGGTTCAGGTTCACCACCGGCTTGCCGATGCGAAAGCACTCGTGGCTGGGCCCCTCATGCTCGGCCAGCGCGACGAGGTCGAGCAGGTGGACCGTCTCGCTCGACGACGCGACCGAGCGGAGACCGCCGTCGGGCGCGGCGAGCACGATGCCGACGGCATCGATCTCGAGCACCTCGACACATCCGTCGCTCAACCGGGTGAGCAGGTCGACAACATCGAAGTCGGCGACAAGCGTGTCGGCCAGCTCCACGAGCGTGCGGGCCAAGGCCGCTTCTCTGGTCATGCGATCACCTCTCTCGTCCTGGTGTCGCCGGAGGCGACGGCACGTTGGCGGGATCAGAGCGGCGCACCACAGGCCGGCAGGCGCCAGCCTGTGGTGGACGTTGCCGTGTGCCCGATCACCGTACACCTGGTGCCTACCACCCCGATGGGGAACCTCACGGTCGTAACCGGGGGTTCACCGGGCCGGCACCGGCGGCGAGGATCTGCTCGTACAGCGCCGAGTACTCACCCACCATGCGGGCCACGTCGAACCGGGCGACGGCCGACCGACGGATGGCATCACGGTCCAGCCCGTCGACGCGACCGACGGCGTCCACCGCGCCGTCCAGGTCACCCACGACGAACCCGGTCAGCCCGTCGACGACGAGCTCGGGCATGGAACCGCGGGCGTAGGCGATCACCGGCGTGCCGCAGGCCATCGCTTCCACCACCGAGTAGCCGAATGGCTCGTCGAAGTCGATGAGGTGCACCAGGGCGTGGGCGCCGCCGAGCACCGCGGCCCGTTCGTCGGCCCCCACGGGTCCGAGGTAGCGCACCTGCCGACCGTCCACGTGGGGGAGCACCTGGTCGTGGAAGTAGGTCTCGTCCTGCACGATGCCGGCGATCACCAGAGGTCGTCCCGACCGGCGGGCCAGCTCTATGGCGGTGGCAGTGCCCTTGTCGGGATGGATGCGACCGAAGAACAGCAGGTGCTCGCCGCGGGTGGCGGGAACGGCGAACGCAGCCGTGTCGATGCCGTGGTGGATCGTGGCGGCGTAGTGCAGCCGCGGGTGCCGATCGGCGTCGCTGATGGCCACGTAGGTCGTGGTGGCGTCGTAGCGCTCGTACACCGCCACGATGCGCTCCGACGAGAACCCGTGGATGGTCGTCACCACCGGTGTGCGCACGAGCGCGCTGTAGGTGAGCGGCAGGAAGTCGAAGCCGTTGTGGATGATGTCGAACTCGTCGGCCTGCTCGAAGACCTGGGCGATGTGCAGGCACTCGGCGACCTTGGTGTCGACGGTGGGATCCTCGGACCACCCGCGGGCCAGCGTCGACCGAAGGGCGGCGGTGGTCACCGAGTCGGCCGTCGCGTACAACGTCACGTCGTGGCCGAGGGCTACCAGCCCATCGGCCAGCAGCGAGGCGAAGAGCTCCCACGGGCCGTAGTGACGAGGGGGCGTACGCCAGCTGATGGGCGCCAGCACCGCGACTCGGGTCATGGTCGCGCTTCCTCTCCGGGATGCGTCGCCAGGGTCCGGAGCAACACATGGGGGTGAGCGCGGCACGGTACCACCCTGTCGGGCCGTTGGACCACGGCCTCGGCCGCAGCGCGTGGAAGGACATGCCCGACCCCACGATCATGGACGGCACCGACACGATCTTGCGCCTGGGCGGCGGCGGATGTGGGCTCGGCGCCGACGTGGCCATCGAGGCGGTCGGCACACCGGCCACGTTCGAGCTGACCGCCTCGCTCGTGCGCCCCGGCGGCCACATCGCCAACATCGGGGTGCATGGCAAGCCGGTTCGTCACCCATCACTTCCGGCTGGACGAGATACCCCCACCGCCCGGTACGGTGAGGTTGAGCACGAAGCCTGCTCGACGCGTTGCTCCGGACCCTGGTGGCGCCCTCGCCTTCGAGGAAGTGCACCGTGGATGTCCACGACACCCCTGCCCGTGATCTCTCTGCCGCGACGGCGAGGGCCTCCACACTGACGGAGTCGGTGCTCGACGTGATGCGCCGGTCGGCCAGCGCCGACCTCATCGACATGACGCCGGGAACCGTGCTGGCGCGCGGCGCCACCCTGACGGCGAAGGTCAGCGGCCTGCCCCTCGGCACGGCCGGCGCCACGGTCACCTACACCGGCACCTACGCCGACGGTCGCGTCGAGATCAACAACATCACGCTCAGCCGATCGGTGCCCAGCTGTGACGACCTCGGCGAGGAGGAGACGGCGACAACGGTGGCCACGCTGGCCAACACCGGCGGACGGTCGAACCGGGCCCTGGCGCTCACCGCCCCGGCGCGGCTGATCGTGGGCGCCGGGCTGGCGTGGAGCGCAATGATCCGCCGCAACCGCAACGGTGCGTCGTGACCCCCGTCGCGTCCGTCGACCTCTACTGGATCCCGCTGGGTGCGGGGGCATCGGTCGTGCGCGCCAGCGGTGCCATCTTCGAGGCGCTCATGGCGTCGGCCCGGCACCGGCCGCGCTGCCAGCTCTACCACTCCGCTCTCGTGGTGACCCACGAGACCGACACGTACGCCATCGAGATGACGCCCGAGCCCGACGACCGCGGCCGCCTCGACCGCGGTGTCGTGGCCGGCGGTGCCGTGGGCACGGCGGCGGCGGCGCGGTTCCGCACGTTCCGCTACGAGATCCGCTGCTGGCCGGGCGGGGTCATCCCCGACCTTGGCGACGCGGTGGCCAGCCCGGTGCGCCTGAGCACCGACCCCGACGACGCCGCCCGCATCGTGACGCTCGCACCGCGCGTCCCCACACCGGTGTGGGGGCGCGACGAGTTGCACACCGGTGAGATGTGGAACTCGAACTCGGTGACGTCATGGCTGCTGGCCCGGACAGGACTCGCCACGGCCGGCTGTGAGCCACCGCCCGGCGGGAGGGCACCGGGGTGGAACGCCGGCCTCGTCGCCTCGCGCTTCGGCGCGCCCGCCGAGGCCGAGCGCGCGTCGTAGTGTCAGCACAATGGAGCTGAACAACCAGGTCGTCGTCGTCACCGGTGGAGGGTCGGGCATCGGCGAGGCCCTCGCCCGGGCCGCCCACGCGGAAGGGGCCCGCCACGTCGTCGTCGCCGACCTGAACGGGGAGCAGGCGGCGCGTGTGGCCGCCGACATCGGTGGCACCGGCGTGGCACTCGACGTGAGCGACGAAGTCGCCGTCGTCGCCCTCGTTGAGAGAACGCTGGCGGCGCACGGGCCCATCGGGCTGTTCGTGTCGAACGCCGGCTATGGCACGCTGGCGGGGCTCGAGGACTCGAACGAACGCATCAACCACATGTGGGAGGTCCACGTGATGGCCCACATCTACGCGGCGCGCGCAGTGGTGCCGTCGATGATCGCCAACGGCGGTGGCTACCTGTTGAACACCGCGTCGGCCGCGGGCCTGCTCACGCAGATCGGGTCGCTGTCGTACTCGATCACCAAGGCTGCCGCGGTGTCGCTGGGCGAGTGGTTGGCCATCAGCCACCACCACCAGGGCATCCGCGTGTCGGTGCTGTGCCCCCAGGCGGTGGCCACCAACATCATCGCCAACAGCCCCGACTTCGCGGCGCGCGCCGCGGCCGGCGCCGGTGGCTCGGCATCACAGGACGGCGTGCGCACCGCCGCCGAGGTCGCCCAGGACTGCGTCGACGCCATTCGCGCCGAGACGTTCCTGGTGCTCCCCCACGCCGAGGTGCAGACCTACGTGGAGCGCAAGGCGCAGGACCGCGACCGGTGGCTCGCCGGCATGCGCCGCTTCCAGGCCACGCTGTACGGCGACCGCCCGTTGCCCGGCGACGCCATGGCCCCCTGAGGCTTCGCTGCGCTCAGCCGGGCCTGCTCGCGGGGCTGGGGAGTTCGACGCGGCCGTCAGGGCGGCGGGCGAAGCGGCCCTCGTGGCCGTGCACCGGACCGTCGGCCGGCCACGGCCAGCCCCCGAACCGGGTGCGGCGGTAGTCGGCGAAGGCCTGCTCGATGCCGGCCCGGTCGTTCATCACGAACGGTCCGTGCTGGGCCACCGGCTCGCCGATGGGGCGACCCTGCAGCACCAGCACCTGCACGGGCGCGGCCCCACCGGTGAGGATCACGGGCGCCTCGCACGCCACCACGGCGCCGTTGCCCCGGGCCACGGCAGTCGAGCCGATCGTGACCGACGACCCTTCGTACACGTAGAGCGCGCGCACGGTGTCGGGTGTGTGGGCCGGCGGCATCGTCCACGTCGCCCCGGCGTCGAGGTGCACGTGCCAGATGGCGACGTCGCTTTCGGGGCGCGACGCCCACGAGTGAGGCGGTGCGGGCGGCGGCACCGCGTCACCGATGGCACCGGCGGCCACCGTGACCTCGACCCCCGGACCGAGGACGCGGGGGATGTCTTCGTTCCACAGCATGGCGAAGTGCGGCGGCGCCATCTTGTCGGCGGCGGGCAGGTTCACCCAGATCTGGAAGAGCTCCATCGGGTTGAGCTCGTCCTCGCGCAGCAGTGGGAACATCTCGGCGTGCACGATGCCGGCGCCGGCGGTGAGCCACTGCACGTCACCCTCGCCGTAGCGGGCGCCGGCCCCGAGCGAGTCGGCGTGGTCGATGAGGCCGCGGCGCACGAACGTGACCGTCTCGAAACCGCGGTGTGGGTGCTGCGGGAAGCCCGGCACGGTGTCGCCGTGGTACATGCTCCAGCCGTCGGTGCCGCTGAAGTCACCGCCGATCTGGCGACCGTGCAGGCGGGAGCCGTCGGGACCGAACGACCCGTTGCCCTCGGGGTAGTCGTCGTGGTGGTGCACGCAGAACAAGAAGGGATCGACCGTGGGCCAGGGAGGCGCGGCGAGGGGGAACGTCTGCAGCACGGGGTCGCTCATGACCCTCAGGTTACGGCCGCGGCCAGCGCTGTTCGAGCCCGGATCCGACAAGGATCTCAGGGTCGTCGGCGAACGTGCTGGTGCGGACCCACAGGGCAGCGGCGGCGAGCACGACGAGCGCCGCCACCACGATCACCGCGGCCCGCAGCGGCCGGCGGCCGTCGACCACGGCCACCAGTACCCACACGACCGCACTGATGGCGATCACCAGCGTCGAGCGGCGCACCCAGCGCGCCACCATGGCGCGCGTCCACGACGCCGCAACGGGCGTCACACCGGCCGCGGCTGCGGATGCGTGGAACACCGTGAGCGCGGCGGCCACGGCGACGACCCACGGGCTCGTGGGTTGGTGCACCGTGCGCACCCAGTTGACCCCCATCACGAGCACGACCGCCAGCCCCACGTGGCTGTCGGGCCGGCGCGCGCACTGGGCGCTCAGCAGCACCACGATCAGGGCCACGAACGGCACTGCCTCGCCGGCGGCGATCCAGGTGACGACCACCCCTGCCAGCGGCGCCACGATCACCAGGCCACGCAACACCAGCGGCGTGACGGCGAACCGGTCGAACCGCGGCGCGACCCCGCTCACCGGCGTGGGCCCGCGTGCGAACGGGCCTGGCGCTGCAGGTCGCGCAGGACCACGTCGAGCGTGCCCGGCCCCCGCCACGGCACCACGGCCACGCCGGACTCGCGCACACGGCGCATCTCGCGCTCGCGCTCCAGCAGCCGGATGCGCCACAGCAGACCGACGAGCGGGTCGCTCGGATCGTCCGAGGTGATGTCGGGCGGCAGGCAGTCGATCACCAGCACCGTCAACCCGTGGTTCACCATGGTGATGGCGCGCTGAAAGGCCTTGGGCGAAACCAGCGGCGACAGCATCACCACCAGCGCACCCGGCCCCAGGCCGCGCGGCACCTGACCGTTGTCGAGTCGGTTGATCGCCGGCTCCACCGTGGCCAGGACTTCGAGCAGGCGGCGCAGGTGGCGGTGCCCCGCCGCCGGTGGCACCCGTTGCGTGCCGCGTGCGCCCAGGGCGATCATGGCGACGCGGTCGCCGACGCTGATGTAGTGCTCGGCGATGGCTCCGGCGGCCCGCACCGCGATGTCCAGGCTCGAGGCCCGGCCGTCGAGCCCGCCGCTCTCGCCCACGTCGTCGAGCGCGTCGATCAGCAGCACCACGTGGCGGTCGTGGT
Organism: Actinomycetes bacterium; assembly: GCA_031359995.1. Classification (GTDB taxonomy): domain Bacteria; phylum Actinomycetota; class Acidimicrobiia; order Acidimicrobiales; family Ilumatobacteraceae; genus JANMAT01. Next base: position 11,233 of record JANMAT010000220.1, on the reverse strand, counting down.
CGGCCCACGTGGACGTCACGTGGAGCGTGCCGGTGCGCAGCGAACGCGGCCAGTGGATGCGACGCAGACGGTCGCCGGGCTGGAACGGCCGGATGCTGGCGAACTCGGTGCCACCACCCTGGCGCGGCGACCGGTTCACGCCCACCAGACCAGGCGTCGCCACCGGCGGGGCCGACGCGTCGAACCGCGACGGTTGGGGCAGCACGACGAGCAACCGCGTGTCGCTCTCGCGGTGGACGACCCAGCGGAAGCCGGCCCACGCGCTCGATGCCATCACGAGGCCGGGCCCGACCGTGCGACGACCCCAACGCGTCGGTCGCACGACCACGGCGAGGGCGTCGTCACCATCGTCGTGCAGGCTGGCGGCGACCTCGGCACCGATCGGGTCGGTCATCGTCCAGGCCGACACGTCGAGCTGGACGGCCACGTCATCGATGCGGCCTTCATGATCGCGCACGTCGATGTGCCAGGTGGTCGCCTCACCCTCGCGCACCACCGAGTGCCCGATGGACTGGCGCACGTCGGGCGCCTGGGTGGGGCGCCGCGCCGATGCCCATACCGCCGCCGCCACGAGTGGCGTGGCCAGCACGAGCAGATCGGGCCGCCGACCGAGCACGGCGACGACAGCGAACGCCAACCCCGCGACCACGGCGCGTGCGTGTGCCGCGGTGGGCTCCCAGTGGGCCGACGACCTCACGCCGGCGTGGTCCCGCCCGGTGCCGGCGTCGGCACCGACGCCAGCACCTCGTCGGCGACCGACGCACCCGATGCGGCGGTGAGCCACAGCTCGGGCTTCACCGTGATCCGGTGGGGCAGCACGCCGGTGGCCACCGCCTTCACGTCCTCTGGTGTCACGTAGTCGCGCCCGTCGATCACCGCGCGGGCCCGGGCGCACAGCAGCAACGCCAACGAGCCACGGGGCGATACGCCGATGAGCACATGGGGGTGGCGGCGAGTGGCCGACGCCAGTTCCACGCAGTAGCGGCTCACGTCCTCGTGGACCACCACCGTTTCGACGGCGGCCTGCATGGCGAGCAGCGTGGGGGCGTCGACCACAGTGCGCACCTGCTGTGCCTCCCGTTGCCGCTCCATGCGACGCGTCAGCACCTGCCACTCCTCGTCCGCCGTCGGGTAGCCGAAGCTGATGCGCAGCAGGAAGCGGTCGAGCTGCGCCTCGGGCAGCGGGTAGGTGCCGTCGTACTCCACCGGATTGGCCGTGGCGAGCACGTGGAAGGGCGCCGCCAGCACGAACGTCTCGCCCTCCACGGTGATCTGGCTCTCCTGCATGGCCTCCAGCAGCGCGGCCTGCGTCTTGGGCGGCGTGCGGTTGATCTCGTCGGCGAGCAGCAGGCCGGTGAACAGCGGGCCTTGGCGGAACACGAACTCGCTCGTGCGCTGATCGAACACGAACGAGCCCGTGAGATCGGCGGGCAGCAGATCGGGCGTGAACTGGGCCCGGGTGAACCGTAGGCCGAGCGCCTGGGCGAACGAGCGGGCGGCGAGCGTCTTGCCCAACCCCGGCAGGTCCTCGAGCAGCACGTGGCCGCCGGCGAGCACCCCGCACAGCACGAGGGTGAGAGCGTCGCGCTTGCCGACGATGGCCCGGTTCACTTCGTCGAGCACCTCGCGCGCCAGGCGCGACGTGGCGGCCAGGTCGATGGTGGGCACAGGAGCGGTCTCGTTCACAGGGCCTCGATCTCGCTGACGATCTCACGAAGCTCACTCGCCACTGTGAGCGGGCGCGGCGGGTCGGTCACCAGGCGCTGGAGCGCAGGGGGAAGGGCGCCGATGGCGGCGACCGGGTCGGTGGCGCGGTCGAGCTGGCGATGGGTCCGCAGGCGGTCGTCGAGCAGCTCCACCAGCGTCTCGTGGAGCTCGCTGCTGCCGTAGCGGCGGTCGCGGTCGAGCTGGTGGCGCAACGACACGACCCAGCGGTTGCTTCCCACCGCCGGGCGGCCCACGTCGTGGCGCCGAGGCCACGGCTGCGCGACCACGGCGTCGGCCAGCTCGATGGTCAGCAAGAGCACGGCGGCGATGGCGGCAACGACGCCGCCGATGGCGACCACGGCCGGGCGGGCGCCAGCCGCCCACAACACACCCGAGAGCGCTAGCCACACGACGACGGTGCCGATGACGCGCCCGCGGGTCACGGGGTCGCCTCCACGCGCGTGCGCAGCGCGACGGCGACGCGGTCGAGCGCGGTGAGCGCCTGCCTGCGGTGGCGGTCGTCGAGCTCGTGGTGCGAGAAGCGGGCTTCGCGGTAGAGCGCAGCCAGCTCGCCGATCGGGGCGGGATCGACCGACGACTCGGCCACGACACGCGCCGCGTACTCCATCGACGTCTCCGCGCGGCCCCGGGGCAGGCCGGCGGCCGCGGCGTCACGCTCGAGCTGCATCCAGCACGCCACGATGGCGTTGCGCGGGCTGCCCTCCGCCAGCGCGGCGCGCGCCGCGGCGATGTCGACCGTGAGCTCGCGCGCCATCACCTCAGGCAACGCCGTGATGGCGCGCGACCGGCGGGAGCGGAAGCCGGGCCACAGGCGCCAACCGTCCCATCCGATGGCGGCGTACGCCGCCGCCACCAGCATCAACACGGCGAGCACGACCCCGAGGATCTGCAGGAACAGCGAGCTCTCGGGCTCGCGCTTGCGGTCCTCGACCACCATGTCGGGCGGTGGCACCGCCAGGTCCGACGGCGAAGGCGTGGGCGCCACGTACGGGCCGGTGGTCACCGCCGGGGCCGTCCACAGACGCAGCGGGCCGGCCGACGAGGCCAGGACGAGCAAGACGGCCCCGACCGTGGCGGCGACGGCAGCCAGCAGCGTCCGACGACCCATCCGAGAACCCTAGCTGGCCGCTCTCACCGCGGCCGCGGTGTCAACGACGGGCGAGCCGGCGGCCGGTCCGGGTCCGCGGTCCCGTTCCGGTGGTTCGATCGGCCCTCGGCCATGAGCCCCAGCACTTCGCGCTCCCGCTCGCTCAGCGCGTCGAGCGGGTTGTTGCGCCGTTCGCGGGCCACCATGCGCGCCACGACCTGCGGATCGATCACCGTGCCGCCGGCGGCGACGCGACGCACTGCATCGACGAACTCCTCGATGGCGGCGATGCGGTCCTTCAGCAGGTAGCCCACGCCGGGAGCGCCGTCACCGAGCAGCTCCAGCGCGTAGCGCGTCTCGACGTGCTGCGACACGAGCACCACGGCCACGCCGGGGCGCTGGGCGCGCAGTGCCACCGCGGCCTCCAGACCTTCGGTGGTGTGCGAGGGTCGCATGCGGATGTCGATCACCACGAGCCCGGCGCCGGTCTCGTCGACCAGCTCGATCAGACCCTCGGCGTCGCCGCGCTGGCCAACGACCGCAAAGCCGGCGTCGTCGAGGATGCGGGCGATGCCTTCGCGCAACAGCGCCGAGTCGTCCACCCCACACCACGGAGCCGACTTCCGGTGGCCGCCCCGACGACACGCACACGACCCGCCACTACCGTCGATGGCATGAGCTCCCACCTGAAGGAGACCCGATGTACGAGTACAAGGTCATCAGCGAGCGCGACAAGCGCATGTCCGGCGCGTTCGACCCGTCCGAGCTGGAAGCCACGCTCAACACCTACGCCGCCGACGGCTGGCGCCTGGTCGAGGCGACGGTGGCCGCCAACCTGTGGAAGACGGCCAAGGCCGAGTTCGTGATGATCCTGGAGCGTGAGCTCAGGTGAGCATCGTGCCGCCGTCGCAGCTGATCACTTCGCCGACGGTGAACGCACCGGCGCGCGACGCCAGGAAGATGGCCAGGCCGGCGATGTCCTCGGGCGTGCCGACCCGGCCGCGGGGGTTGCGACGGCCCACCGCGTCCCAATCGGTGTTCTCCACGTCGCCGCCACCGCCCACGCCGGTCGACAGCATCCACGTCGGGAACGGGCCGGGCGCGATGGCGTTGACGATGATGTTCCGCTTCCCGAGGTGCAGCGCCAGCATCTTGGTGAGCGAGTGCAGCGCCGCCTTCGACGGGCCGTAGGAGAACGTGTCGAACACGGCGTTGCGGATGCCGTCGATGGAGCCGACGTTGATGACGCGCGACGGGTCATCGGCAGTGGCGCCCTTCTCCAGCAGCGGCAGCAGCTTCTGGGTCAGGAAGAACGGGCCCTTCACGTTGGTGTCCATCACCTTGTCCCAGCCGCTCTCGGGGAACTGGTCGAGCGGGGCGCCCCACGAGACGCCGGCGTTGTTCACCAGGATGTCGACGCGCTCCTCGCGCTCGGTGAGCTGGGCCACGATGGCGTCGATGCCCTCGATCTCGGCCAGGTTGGCCGGCAACGAGATGCACTCACCCCCGTAGGTGTCGGCCAGGCGCACGGCGGTGGCGTCGCAGGCGCCGGCCTTGCGGGAGCTGATGTAGGTGCGGGCACCGTTGGCCACGAAGCCGGCGGCGATCATCTCGCCGATGCCGCGCGACCCGCCGGTCACCAGCGCCACCTTGCCCTTGATCGAGAACAGCGAGTTGATGTCCATGGTCTCCCCCTCCGGTGCCCGTCCACCGAGCCGGTCGGGATACTAGGCAGCGACCGACGCCCGGACGCGGGTCCGGCCGTCGCTCAAAGGTTGCCCGATCGTTGGAGAACCGTGAGGGCACCCCAGCCGGGTAGCAGCGGTATCCAGAACGTCGCCAGCCGGAACAGCAGCACCGCGGCGACCGCGCTGGCGCTGGGCATGCCGGCCGAGGTGAGACCGGCGATGAGGGTCGCCTCCACCGCGCCGATGCCGCCCGGTGTGGGGGCCACGGTCGAGATGGCCGTACCCACCAGGTACACGAGGGCGACCGAGGTGAACGCCGGCCCGGAACCGAACGCCGCCACCGAGACCTCGAGGGCGAACAGGTACCCGAGCGTGATGGCGAGCGAACCGCCGAACAGCTCGATGAGCTTCGTGGGCTGCCGCGCCACCTCGCTCACGCTGACCAGCGAGCGCTTCGTGGCCGGAAGCACGCGGGTGGTCAACAGCGACCGGCTCCACGGCACGGCCACGCCTACGGCGGCGGCCGCGCCCACGCCACCCGCGATCAACCCGATCGTGGTCAACGCCGGCAGCTGGAACGTCTTCAAGCCCGACGAGCCGGCCAGCGCGAAGAACAGCCCGGTGAGGGTGACGTGCACGACCAGACCGGCGATGGTGTCGACGCCCACGGCGGCGACGGCACTGGCCGTGTCGACGCCACGCTTCTGGAGGAAGCGGGCGGTGAGGGCGAGGGCGCCTCCGGGTGCGGCGATGCCCACGAACGACGTCGCCATCTGCACGCCCACGTTGGGGGCGAGCGGCAACCGGTCGGGAACCGAACCGTCGAGCGCGACCGCGGCGCCCACGTACGTGACGGCCGACAGCCCGAGGGCCGCGGCCGCCCACCACCAGTTGGCCCGGCGCAACTCGCCCCACACCGATCCGACACCCAGGAACTGGGGCACCAGCGTCCACAGGGCCACTGCAGCCATGACGATGGTGAGCAACGTGCGCGTCTTCACCCGTTCCAGTTCGGCGATGGGCACGGCGTCGGCGCCGGTCACACGTTGCACCTCGGCGCGTAGCTCGTCGAGCCCGCCGGCCGCCTTCACCGCGGCCCGCGTCGGGCCGGTGAGCGCGAGCGGCTGCAGCCGGGGTAGGGCGGCGGCGAGCGCGTCCGGGCCCACACCGGCCACGGCGAACTCCACCGCCAGCGCCGCGCCGAGCGGAGCCGCGGTGGCCGCCAGCACCTCGGCGACGTCGGTCGACAGGGCCGACCCGACCACGCCGAGCGACGCCTCGGCGAACTCGACGACCAGGACGCCCCCGTCGTCGTCCACCATGAACGCGTCGGCGTTGAGGCGCCGGTGCACGGTGTGGCTGCGCTGCAACGCGGCCACGATGCCCCAGACCGACGTCAGCAGCTGCGGTGTGCGACGGGAGGCATCGAGCTCGCTCAGCCGGTGGAACGGCCGGGCGTCGAACGCCATCAGCATGGCATCGGGCGGGAACTCGGTGACGGCGGCCAGCCTCGCCGTTGGCACCCCGTCGGAGTGGGCCTTCAGCGCGCACAGCGCCTCGTGCTCGACGATGGAGCGCAGCGAGCGAAACGGTCGGTCCGGACCGACCTCACGGAAGCGGACCACCCGGTACATGCGCACGGGCAGGAGCGCGGCCCACGAGTCGCGGCTCACGATCTTCACGAAGAGCCGCTGACCGTCGGTGAGCAGGACGCGGAAGCCGGCGAAACCGCGGGACCCGTCGGCGCGCTCCACCGAGGCGAGCTCGTAGCCCAGCCGCTGCAGCACCTCGCCGACCGGGGCCGCCCGCGGCCGCGTGTTCGGCGCGCCGAGCACGTACTGCACGAACGACGATGCAGCCGCCGCCATGGCGACGGCGATGACGATGGTGGGCGGCGTGGCCAGGCCGACACCGAGTCGCGCCGCCATGCCGAGCACCAGCACGACGAGGCCGATGCGACGCCAGCGATCGGACCAGTGGCCGCGGTCGATGAACATCCAGGACGCGATCACACCGAGGTCCATCGTGGTCGGAAACGCCGCCCCGATGCCGTAGCGATCGCGGCCGGCGACGAGCGCCGCCGCGCCGGCTGCGACACCACGGTGCCGCTGCGGCGCGAGCGGAAGCACCGACGAACCCACCAGCTTGGAGAGAGCGATGAGCCCGGCGGCGCACACCACCGCGGCGAGCATCATCCGCCCGATCCGTGCGAACCGCCTGAGTGCCAGCTGGGAGACGAGCCCGAGCATCGAGGGAACGAGGTAGCCGAGCTGGCAGGCGCCGACGACACCCGACACGATCCAGCGCGGGGCCGCGGTCAGCAGGTCGCCGAAGTCGGTGGCGAACCGACCCTTGCCCGGCGCAGGGAGGGCGAGGTACATCAGTGCCAGCACGACGACCGCTCCGAGCAAGCGGATCGCGGTGACAGGCGATCGCACGTAGGCCGGTTCCGCCGGCTCCGAGACGGCGAACGACGGGACGGCCGCGGCGGGATCAGGCATCGGCCGTGGAGTTCATCGCCCCGGAGCGTATGGCATCAGCGCCCCGCGGGCCCGGGGAGGCCCCGTCAGGGCGCGGGTGACCGTTGACCGCTTCAGTCCGCGCCGACATTCGTCGATGATGACGACGGATGATCGACGCTCCCGACCTCGATTCGCCCGCCGGCGACGCCCCACCGCCCGCGCCGCGTCGCGCCCGAGTACCCGGGCGCACCCGGATGGATCGACTTCTGGCTCGACCTCGCACTGCTGGTGGGGTTCGCGCTCGACTACGGCTTCCGGTTCACCGGCCTGACCATCCACGAGTGGATCGGTCTCGGCTTCGGCGTGGCGCTGCAGGTGCGCCTCACGCTGCACTGCGACTGGGTGCTGCGCACGACCAAGCTGGTCGTCGGCACGCTGCCGGGGCGCGAGCGGCTGCGGTGGCTGATCGACCTGGGGCTGTTGCTTGGGGATGACCATGTGCGTGGCGTCGGGCGTGCTGATCTCGCGCCGGGCCGTGCCCGCTTTCGGCTACACGCCCAAGGCCGGCCCGTTCTGGACGGGTCTGCACACCAAGACGGCCGATGTCACGGTGGGCCGGCGGGTCCTGCGCCGCCCGGCGAAGGTGGCGACCCGACACCGCTGCGCCTGCGCCCCGCGCCTCGACCCTGTCGGTGCTGCTGCAGCGAAACTTCTGGCCGTACTTCGTGGGCAACCTGAGCTCCAACATCGGCACCTGGTTCCAGAACCTGGCCATGGCGTTGCTGATCTACCGGATCACGGGTTCGGTCACGTGGGTCGCCATCGTGAACTTCTCCCAGTTCGCCGCCACCGTGCTGTTGGTGGGGTGGACCGGCCCCACCGCCGACCGCTACGACCGCCGCCGCCTGGTCATGAGCATCGCAGGCGATGGCCGCCGCCATCACCGTGGCGCTGACCGTGCTGTCGGCGTTCGGGTGGGCCTCGGCGCCGGTGCTGGTGGTGGCCGCGCTGCTGGTCGGCGTCAGCGCGGCGTTCGCGGTGCCGGCCATGCAGGCGCTGCTGCCCCAGCTGGTGCCGGCCTCCGACCTGGGTCGCGCCGTCACGCTGAACTCGGTCACCTACAACCTGGCGCGGGCCGCCGGCCCCGTGCTCGGCGCGCTGGTCATCTCGACGCTCGGGGTCACCACCGTGTCGCTGCGCACCGACGAGCGACCGTCGACGTCTCTGGGCGGCCAGCGTCCCACCGGGGGGACAGATCCGGCGCAGAGTCGCAGAGGCGGCGATCGGTCGCCGCGGCGCTTTCCTCGGTAGGGTGCCCGGGTCGGCGACCAGGGGGCCGGGATGACGAACGACGCCAGCGCGGCCAACAGCGAACGGGCGCAGCGGTTGCGGGTGCTGGAGCCGGTGGCGTCGTGCGTCTACTTCGCGCCCGAGGTGCACGCCGCGTTCGAGGCGATCGGGTTCGGACCGGGCATCGGCGAGGAGGGACACCTCACCGCACCCGACCTGCCCGGCTACTACTGCAGCCGCGCCGGCTGCATGGGCCAGGTGCCCGGTGAGGTCGTGGTGGCGGCGTTCGGCGTGTTCAGCCCGGCACTCATCGTGCCCCACGTGGAGCGCGGCTGGCAGACCGCCGATCGCGCCGCCGTGCTGGCGGCGCGGTTGCGTGGTGCCGAATCGTTCCTGGAGCGCGTGCTCGGCGACGACCCCGGCATGGAGCGGGCGACCGAGCTCCTGCGCCGCGCCGGCGAGGCCGGCCCGTTCGGTGGTCGGTTCCTGTACGCGGGCCTGCGGTCGCTGCCGTGGCCCGAGAGCCCTTGGGGCCGCCTGTGGCGCGCCGCCGACATCGTGCGCGAGTACCGCGGCGACAGCCACATCGCGGCGTGGGCGGCCGGCGGTCTGGACCCGGTGGAGGCCGGCCTGATGACCGAGGTGTACTACCGGATGCCCACGAAGCGCTACCACGCCGGCCGCGGCTGGACCGACGACGAGCTCGACGCCGGCCTCGATCGCCTCCGTTCTCGCGGCCTCATCGACGGTGACCCCGTCGCGTTCACGTCGGCCGGGCGCGACCTGCGTGACTCGATCGAGGCGGCCACCGACGCACAGATGGCGCCCGTCATGGACGCGCTGGGCGACGACCTGGACGAGCTCGTCGGCCTGCTCGCTCCTTGGGCGGCCACCATCGTGCAGGCGGGCGGCTTCCCCGCCGTCGTCACCCAGATCCCGGCCCGTTGGGGCCGGCTCGGCTGAGGCCGTGGTGGCGATGCGCGTCGGCGCGTACCCGGGCACGTTCAACCCGCCGACCGTCGCCCACATCGCGGTGGCACGGGCCGCGCTCGAGCAGCGCCGTCTCGACCGGGTCGTGCTCGTGCTGTCGCGCCGGCCGATCGACAAGGAGCACGTCGAGGTGCCGACCTTCGACGATCGCGTCGCCGTGGCCCGGGCGGTGGCGGCCGACGAGGGGTCGTGGCTCGACGTGGCCGTCACCGAGCACCGGCTGCTGGTCGACATCGCCCGCGGCTTCGACGTGTTGATCATGGGGGCCGACAAGTGGCACCAGGTCGTCGACCCCGTCTACTACAGCGACGCTGCCGCGAGGGACCGCGCCATGGCCGCCCTGCCCGAGCTGGCCATCGCCCCGCGCGCCGGGCTCGAGGTGCCGCGCCGGCACGTGCTCGACGTGGACGACGCCCACGATGCCGTCTCGTCGAGCGCCGTGCGCGACGGCCGCCACGACTGGATGTGCGCCGCGGCGGCCGCCTTCGACCGCCAGACCGGCGCCTGGAGCGACCCGACCCGCTACGCCCACGTCCGCGGCACCGGTCCCGCGTAGCGCAGCGAGCTCAGCGGCGCTGGAACCAGGGCTCGATGTCGACCTCGACGGCCTCGGTGAGATGGGCGGTCAGCGAGTACATGCCGACGTGCAGGAGCACCTCGACGAGCTCACGCTCGCTGAGGCAGGCGGCGGCCGCCGCCCATGTCTCCTCGCTCACGCGCACGTTGGTCACCGCTTCGTAGGCCAGCGCCACCACGGCCCGGCTCACCGGGTCGGGGAAGACGACGCCATCGCCCCACGGATCGCCGTGTTCGATGGCCTCGATCTGCTCGCGCGGCACGCCGAGACCCAACGCCAGGTTGGCGTGCTTGCCGAACTCGTACCCGGCACCTTTGGCCCGGTTCACGGTGAGGATCACCAGCTCGCGCCGTGCGGGGTCGAGCGCGGTACCGTTGCGCAGCGCGTTGGCGAGCTCGACGAACCGCACGAGCACCTCGGGCGAGTGCGCGACGGTGCGGTGGATGTTGATGCGAGGCCCGTCACGCCCCGCCATGGCGGCCTCGTAGCCCGACTTGTGGGGTTCGGGGAGCTTGTCCAGGTCGAGGGGTTCGATGCGTGCCATGCCCCACGTTGCCACGTCGGCGCTAGGCCGGGCGTTAGGCCAGGATCCACGCGATCACGTCGGTGCCGGACGACACGGCCGGCCTCGGGTTCCACGGGCAGTGGTTGTCGACGCTCAGCTCGGCGCCAGTGGCGACGTCGGCCTGGGTGCGCCAGAAGTTGAGCGTGAGGTTCAGATGAGCCGCCGTCGCCTGGGTGACGCTGAGCTGCAGGGTCACCACGTCGCCCGGGTCGGCATCGACGGTGAGTCCCACGTTGTCGACGACGACGGGGCTCGTGCCCGAGCCCATGACATCGGCCGAGTAGAGCACGCTGCCGTTGCGCACGATGCGCACGATGCCGCGGAGCTCCTCACGGTTGGCGATGCCGATCTGTCGAATCGTCGTGCGACCACCGAGCACGACGGTCTGGGTCAGCATGCCGGCCGGTGACCCGTTGCCTTCGCCGGTCACCGCGCCGCTGCACAGCGGCAGGTCGACACGGGACGCCACGTCGCGCGTGTCGTACACGTTCACGACGAACGTGCGCGTGACGGTGGCGTGGCCGTTCTGCGCCACCTCTGCGGTCCACGTGCCGGCCTGCTTGCCGGCGCAGGCGAACGCCCAGTCGATGGTGCCGCCGGATCGGGCGGTGCCGGTTGACGTCGCGGTGGCGTTCGACGGCGAGCGGAGCGAGGCCGACCACGGCGCTCCGGGGGTGAACTGACCACTGGTCGCGCCGAGGGTGCCGCCGCCGTTGGTGGCGCAGGTGCTGCCGACGATCGCGAACGACAGGGGCGACGCCGACGGTGTGGCCGGCTGCGTCGTCGCCGGCGCAGTCGCGGGCGCCGGCGCAGTCGCCGGCGGCGGCGCAGTCGCCGGCGGCGGCG
>JANMAT010000210.1:0-30566 GCA_031359995.1 Actinomycetes bacterium | reverse complement strand
GGCCACTCACCTCCGCGTCGGCGCGCGACCAACCGACCACCCCCACGGGGTCGCCTCGTTCGACCACGAGTTCACCGACACCGCCGACCGCAAGTGGCGCGTCGACGGGACGCTCATTCGCCCACCAGGTGAACCCCTGGGCATCGCCGACCTTACGATCAGGCCATACGACCCGACGTCAACGGTCGACACCCGGGTACTACGCGAAGTACCCTTCACCCGCATCATCCGCGACTCGCGACGCCAGCTCGCACTCATCGCCAAAGGGATCGAGGCACGTCCACTCGTGAGCCAACCAAAGGACGCACACAGGAAGCGGGCCGAGAGCGTCCGAGAGGTTGCCGCCGCCAAGCCGGCGCCGAAGGGCGGTCGCCCGCCAGTGGCTCAGGATGATCTCCGCCAAGTGGTCGACATGGTCCTCCTCGAGCAGGAAAACGGCCCCGGCGTCAACGAGCGAGCCGCCGCCCGTCTCGGGCGACCCGTAAGCACCCTGCGCACCCGACTCAAGCAGGCCGAAACGCAGGGGCTCATCGGCCCCGGAAGGAAGGGGCGGGCCGGACGAGACCGAGGTCCGAACTACTAGATCACCGCCAACCCGTTGCTCCCGTGGTTGCTCCCATTCGACCGAGCGCGATGCCCTCACCTGCACAGATGGCCCGGAACCTCAAATCCCACCCCTTCCGCCAGCGAGGCGTTCCTGCAGCTAGACGCCCGTCTAGCTCGGGAGCGCCGTCCCGCTTTCCACCGTCGCGGTCTCCAGCGTGCAGGCGGGTCGGGGTGATCACGGTCGCCTCGGAGAACAGTTGACCGAAGCGTTCGGCGGCCGATGTCGGTGACGTCGAGGCCCGACACGTGGTGCCGACGCATCCTTACCGAGCGGTGACGAACCCGTCCGGAGGTAGCGGAGCCTGCAGCCAGGTGCCATGTTCTGCTAGGCCTGATCCGGGGACCGGCGGAAGCCGTTCGACAGGGGAGTGCACGCGCATGGGGTCGTATCCGAAGCACATCAATCACGAGCTCGGCCCGATGGCGTGTCCGGTCGATCTCGACTCGGTCGACCTGTTCGGCCAGGGTGCGCAGGAGCACTGGTACGAGGCGTACGAGATCCTGCACCGCGACGCGCCGGTGCTGCGCATCGCCGGCGGGGGCCTGAAGCCGGGCACCGATGCGTTCGTGCTCACCAAGCACGCCGACGTCTCTCTGGTGGTGAAGGATCCCGATCGGTTCCCGGTGCTGACGCAGCTGCGCGTGGGTGCGTTCGCCGACCAGGGCCTGTCGGCGGAAGACGCCTATGCCACCAGCCGGAACCTGATGCAGGCGGCGATGGTGTCGCTGCGTCCGACGCAGGAGCTCTACATCCGGCACCGCAAGGAGCTCACCGACCCGTGGGTCGGCACGGGCGCCCTGCGCCATCGGGACATGATCACCAGGCACGCCAACGACCTGCTCGACGAGTGGATCGCCGACGGCCAGGTCGAGTTCATCAGCCGCTTCGCCCGGCCGCTGCCCCAGCGCGTGATGGCCAGCATCCTCGGGTTCCCCCTGGCCGACATCCCCCAGCTGGCCGAGTGGGGCGACGCGGTCGTCACCGCCTTCGTGCATGGCAGCGGGCTCAAGCACGAGCTGACGCCGGAGCAGACCAACGGCATGCTCGCCCGTCTGGAGGGGTTCCAGGACTACATCTACGAGCATGTGCGGGCCAAGCGTCTGGACCCGAAGGACGACATGGTCAGCTTCCTGTGCGACGTCCACTACGAGGCGCTCGACCGCAAGCTCACCGACCTGGAGATCGCCGGGATCGTGCACGCCATGATCATCGGCGGGTTGGAGACGACGCAGTATGCGCTGGAGGAGCAGGCCCAGTTGCTGTGCGAGAACCCGGGCCTGTTCGAGCGGTTGCGTCACGATCGGGCCAAGGTCCGCGCCTTCACCGAGGAGGGCATGCGGATGCGTTCGCCCACCCACGGGCTCTCGACGCGCACGACGGCGCGGGACGAGGTCTTCCAGGGCGTCACCGTGCCGGCCGGCTCGCTGCTGCACCTGCGATGGGCGGCGGCCAACGTCGACGAGGAGGAGTTCGCCTGCCCGTTCGATCTCGACCTCGACCGTGACGGGCTCACCCGTCACGTGGCGTTCTCCACCGGCCCGCGGGTGTGCCCGGGGGCGAACCTGTCGCGCGTGGAGCAACAGATCGCCTGGGGTGTGCTGCTCGACCGGCTCGAGGCGATCGAGTACGGCGACGGCAACGACTGGCTGCACCAGCCCGGCATCATGCTCGGCACGCTGAGGGTGAACCTGCGCTTCACCACGTCCGACCCGCCGCTGTCACTCGGCACCGGTCGCACCACCGGCACCGCGTGAGGTCACGGTCCGGGCGCGGGCCGGCTCGGCCCACTTCGGCAGTGGCGTCCAGCCGCGGTGCAGCGGTTGCGTCGTGACGAACCTTGCGCCGTGCGACCGGGGGGCGCGATGAGCGGCCTCTACGATGCGTGGCGTGGTTCGTCGTTTGCCTGCTCCGGGGACGCTGTCGCCGCTGTACTTCCTGTTCGCTGCGTCGCAGCAAGTGGGTGCCCTGCTGGCCGAGGCGCTGGTCGACGCCCCGCTCGACCCGGCCGGTTACGCGTTCTACAGCGCACTGCGGGAGACGCAGCCCACGTCGCCGACGGACCTGGCCCGCCTTCTCGGCATGCCGGTCACGACGGTGCTCGACACCTTGGCTGGTCTGCAGCGACGGGATCACCTCGCCCGCCTGCGGAACCCGCGTGATGGCCGGTCGTACCTCGTTCGACTCACCGACGTCGGCGAACGGGTCCACGACGAAACGGAGGCCCTGTTCAGCAAGGCCGATGTGCGCCTGCTCGAGCACCTCGGCGGGCGTCGAGCCGAGATCATCGACGCGCTGTCGGCGCTCAAGAGTGCGGGTGAAGCGGCCTTGGTCGAACTGCGGGGAACCCGGGCGGAGATCGCGGGCTGATACCACGAACCCGTAGCATCTAGCACGGGCTCGTGTTACTCTCGCGAGGTGTCGCCCCCTCGGCCTGTCGCTCTCGCTCTCGCCGTCGTGGCTGCGCTCGGTGCCTGCGCGTCAACGACCCCGGGTTCGTCGTCCTCCACGGTGGTGACATCGACGCCGGCCACGACGGTGCCGGCCACGACGGTTCCGGCCACGACGGTTCCGGCCACGACGGGGCCGGTGCCGTCCACGGCGCCTGGCCCTACGCCGACCTCGGCCGCTCGGCCGGCCGATGCCCTGCGTCGTTGGACCGAGGACATGCGGGCGCTCGGTGACGGCATCCGCCGGATCCACCCGAACCCGTTCTGGCGGCAGCCCGAAGCTGAGTTCGACGCGTCGTTGGACGCGGCGCCCGAACACCTCGCCACGCTCGGCGACAGCGACGCCCGGGCCGAGGTGATGCGACTCACGGCCAAGATCGACGGACACACCGGCGTCTACCTGGGGGAGGCGGGGTTCCACCTGTACGCCGTGCACCTCTACGCGTTCGGCGACGACATCGACATCATCGCGGCGCCCGACCCGACCCTGTTCGGGGCCAAGGTCCTGAGCATCAACGGCGTCCCGACGGCAGCGGCAGCCGCAGCGGTGACGCCCTACTCGCCGTTCGACAACGCCGCCACGGTCCAACTCGTCGTCCCGACCCTGTTGGCCACCCCCGAGGTCCTCCACGCCGCGGGGGTCATCGGCGACGTGGACGTCCCGCACTACCTCGTCCGGCTGGTCGACGGCACCGAACGCACGATCGATCCCGGCCGGCTGTCGTGGGACGAGTTCACCGCGACCGATCCGAGACCGATCGGCATGACCAAGATCGCGTCGGTCCCGTCGCTGGCCCGCATCGACGAACCCTTCTGGACCACCGTGCTGGACCATCGCTCCCCCAGCGGAGGCGACACGCTCTACCTGCAGTACAACGAGGTCGTGCGCCAGAGTGGCTCGCGATCGATCGACCAGCTGGCCAGGGACATCGAGACGACCCTCAGCACCGGCACGGTCACGCGCCTCATCATCGACCTGCGCTACAACCCCGGCGGCAACGACCTGACCTACCCACCGCTGCTGCGGGTCGTCACGACCCACCCGGCACTCTCACGCCCCGGGTCGCTGGTCGTGCTCATCGGGCGTCAATCGTTCTCGGCCGCCGTCCTGTTCGCCGCGGAGCTGGACGAACAGACGAACGCCGTGTTCGTGGGCGAAGCGACCGGCGGAAGTCCGAGCATCTACGCCAATCCGCGCCCGTTGAAGCTACCCAACAGCACGATCGTGGTCGAGGTGTCGTCCAAGTTCTTCGTGGCCGGCGGAAGCGACGACCATCGCGACGCGATCGTGCCCGACATCGCTGCGATGTCCGGCCTCGACGATCTGCTCGCCGGTCGCGATCCGGTGCTCGACGCCGCCCTCGCCCTCACTTGATCTTCTGTCCGTGAGCTCGGTGCGTCGTTCGAGCCGCTCCCGGATCTGTCGGCCCTTCCGTTCTGTCCCACTCGGCAAGGGGTGCGCAATGCCACGCCCCAATCGGTGAGCCGCTCGTGACCGTCGAGCGCGGTGCGCCCGTTCGCCCACTTCAACTGCTCCCACGCGCGGTCGCTCGGCGTCACCCACGGCGCCGACGCACGGTCGGCCTGCCTGAGCGGCCAAGGCGAGCGGCTCGGTCTGCCGGGGGGTTGGTTGGGGGCGTGGGAGAATGCCGCGGTGGAGAGTTTGGTGCCTTCGGGGACCGTGTCGTTTCTGTTCACCGACATCGAAGCGTCGACGCGGTTGTGGGAGGCACACCCTGACGGGATGGCTGCGGCCGTAGCGCGCCACGACGTGATCGTGC
Organism: Actinomycetes bacterium; assembly: GCA_031359995.1. Classification (GTDB taxonomy): domain Bacteria; phylum Actinomycetota; class Acidimicrobiia; order Acidimicrobiales; family Ilumatobacteraceae; genus JANMAT01. Next base: position 25,731 of record JANMAT010000210.1, on the reverse strand, counting down.
GTTCGGCGATCACGGCGCGTCGTGGCCATGTGTTCTCCACGGCGGGTGACGCGTTCGCGGCGGCGTTCTGGACCGCGGCCGAGGCGCTCGCGGCGGCCGGTGCCGCACAGCGGGCGTTGGCCAGCGAGGCGTGGCCCGAGCCGGTGCGGGTGATGGTGCGGATGGGGGTCCACACCGGGACAGCGGATGAACGCGAGGGCGACTACTTCGGGCCGACGTTGAATCGTGCCGCCCGGTTGATGGCTGCCGGTCACGGTGGCCAGACACTGGTGTCGGGGACGACCGCACGGCTCGTCGACCTCGACGGGTTGACCGACCTTGGTGAGTGGCGGTTGAAGGATCTGGCCACGCCGGAGCGGGTCTATCAGGTCGGTTCACGATCGTTTCCGGCGTTGCGGGCATCGGGCTCGGTTGCGGTTCACTTGCCGGAGTGGACGACCAGGTTCCGGGGTCGGGACGCAGAGTTGGACCGGTTGACCGATCGGATACCGGTGGAGCGGGTCGTGGTGTTGACGGGACCTGGCGGTGGGGGAAAGACCCGGTTGGCCGCCCAGGCCGCTCAACGGTTGGTGGCGGTGTTCCCGGACGGCGTCTACTTCGTCGGGCTGGCCGGCATCGCGTCGGACACCGTCGACTCGGCGATCGCGGAAGGTTTGCGTGTGCGCCCCGAACGGGAGCGCTCGCTGTTGGACAGTGTCGCGGGATGGTTGCGTGATCGTCAGGTGTTGCTCGTCGTCGACAACTGTGAAGAGGTGAGCGCCGCGGTGCAGGCCGCGATAGCGGTCTTGTCGGAGAAGTGCCGCGGGCTCCATGTACTGGCGACGAGTCGCGTGCCGTTGGGTGTTGTCGGTGAGCTACGGGTGCCCCTTCCCCCACTCGACCGGCACGCGGCGATCGAGCTGTTTGCCGACCGCATGGCCGTGACCCGCCCGACCTTCGATACGGCAGACGATCAGCATGCACTCGAGGAGCTCTGCCGTCGCCTCGACGGGTTCCCGCTGGCATTGGAACTCGCCGCGGCGCGGTGTCGCACGTTGACCCCTGGCCAGTTGCTGGCGCGCTGGGAAGGCCGGCCGGAACTTCTCACCGATGCTGCAGGCCTGTTCGAGGAACGGCATCGTGATCTCGATCGGCTCATCGCCTGGTCGCTCGAGGAGCTCACCCCGTCGTCCCGGCAGGTGTTGTCCCGACTGACGGTGGTGATCGGTGGGTTCAGTCTCGAAACGGCCGAAGCGATCGCGGGCGAGGGCCCAGGGGACGTCAGCGTGGTCGACGCCTTCGAACAACTGATCGACGCCGGCCTGCTTGTCCAAGACCACGGCGAGGGTGAACCGCGATATCGCCTCCTCGAACCGATCAATCAGCACGTCACCACGCGGCTGACCCCGAGCGACCTCGTCGACGCGTCGCGCCGGCATGCGCTGTGGTTCGCGCAACTCGCTGGCGCGGTCGGAGCGGGCAGCGTCGGCGCGGCCTTCGGTGTCTGGGCTGACGTCGTCGAAACAGAGCTGGCCAACTTCCGACGCGCGCATCGATGGGCGATCGAGGCCGCGGATGCCGAGCAGGCGGTCAGCATCGTCGATGGGCTCGCCGTCGTCGGCCACGAACGCGGGCTGCTGGAACTGGCCGACTGGTGTGACGCTACGGTGACGATGGTCGAAGGGCGCAACGACCGTCACGAGGTTGCCGCGCTCGCGGCGGCGGTTGGGTTCTGGTGGCTGCAGAACAGAACCCACGACATCCAGCTCGCGGTCGAACGTGTCGGCGACGCCGTCGGCGACGCCGAGCACCACCTTGCCCTGCGTCACTACGCGACGCAGACATCGCTCCACCCGGACGAGTGGAGCTATGCAATCGGACGGCTCGAGCAGGCCTTGGCCCGCTATGGCTCCGATCGGCCGACATGGCGGACTGCGCAGACCCGGGCCTACCTCGTGCTGCTCGGCGGGCTTGACGCAACCGCAGTCGTTCCGATCGCCACCCGCCTCGACAGCCCCGTGTTCTCGGCGATGTTCGCGTTCTACCGCGCCGTGCCCTTCTACATGACCGGCGACGAAGCCACCGCCGCCGAGCTCGCCGGGCAGGCGGTCGCTCTTTCCCGTTCCGCGGGCGCGGTGATCCAGTTGGGTGTTGCACTCATGGGCCAGGGTGGATGGCGAGCCCGACTACCCGAGGCCACGCTCGACGACGTGTTCGCTCCCCAGGCGGAATCCCTCGACCTGTGGGACCGGCTACGCGTCGCCTGGGGAATCGTTGCGGTCGCTGAAGAGATCGCGCAGTCCCTGGCGATTCGCGGGTTCCGAGAGGAAGCATTCGTTCTCTGGGGTGCCGTCGACAAGTCCGAGATCAGGCCACCCTCCATGGTCGGTCGCCGCCGGGCCGCTCCCTTCATCACCGACATCCCCCACGACCAGGCCGCCGCCTGGCAGGCGCGGGGCGCGACGATGACACCCGACGAACTCGTCGCGTACGCCCGCACGACCGTCGCCGCCGTGCTCACCTGACGACTGCTGACCACGATGGGGTTCGTTCTGGCGTCGACTGGCGCGGTCGGTAGCCCGCCGCCGACGGGTCGGCGACCGCTCAGGACACGAGGTCGAGAAGCTGGGTGCGGTCGGGTCCGGGGAGCGGGTCGACGGAGATCGAGCCGGCCAGCCCGGCGATGTGGTCGAACACGCCGGGTCGGGCGAAGACCTCCTCGGCAGTGGCGATGCAGCTGAAGATGTCGCCGAATGCGCGGGTGGCCACGGGGTCGCTGGCCGCGTTGGCCACGAGCGCATCGCCGATGGCGCCGGCCGGGTCCGCCTCGGGCGTGCGGCCGGCGATGTGGTCCTGCATCTCGTGCACCCGCCGCCGGTCCATCGTCCTGGTGGCGTCATGCCACGGGCGCAGCTCCGCCTCGGTGCGCCGATCGAACTCGATCGCCAGCTCGAGCGGGTCGTCGAGGTGGGCGGCCACGGCGGCGCGCAGCACCTCGACGTGCATGAGACCGAAGGTGATGCCGCGCCCGAGCGACGGGTTGGTGCACGAACTGGCGTCACCGACGGTCAGCAGCCCGGTGGCGCACGGCCGCCCGTCGACCACGAACCGGCGGTGGCGGTCGACGATGCCGGCCATGGACACGATGTCGTTGATCGGCTCGCCGTCGAGCCAGTGGGCATGCAGCGGGCAGGCCCGCACGACTCGCTCGTGCACGGCCGGGTCCCGGAAGCGGCGCAGTGGCTTGTCCTCGCTGAGGCCGTAGAGCGTCACCGACCAGGTGCCGTTGTCGGCCGGCAACGTGAGCACCGAGAACGAGCCGAGCGGTGCCAGGAGCGGCCCGATGATCCCCGGCACGCTCCCGTCGGGTGAGCGGTAGTAGCGGCCGTAGTAGGCGAAGCCACTGTCCTCGGCCTCTTCGTGCGGGGGCGGGGCGCCGATGGCAGCGAGCCACGTGGGCGTGGCCGACCGCCGACCGGTCGCGTCGATGACGACATCGGCCGGCACGACCTCGCCGGATGCCAGCCGCACCCCATCGACGTGGGGGATGCCGGCCGCGACCGACGCGCCGGTGCTCAAGCCGGCGATGACGACGCCCCGCCGCACCGTGACGCCGGCGTGGGCGGCCGCCGCGGTGGCCATGGCCCACTCGAGCGTGGAGCGCCGGCCGGTCACCTGATCGAAGCGGTCGTCGTCGGGCTCCTCCGTGGCGCCCGCCTGCACGCTCAGCAGGTACTTCACGAGGTTGAACCGGTACCCCCCGTTCCCCTCGAGCAGGGCCTGCACGGACGGCAGGTCACGCCTCAGGATCGAGGTTCCGCGCGCGTGGAGCCAGTGGGCCAGCCCGAACTGGGCGATGCTGCGCCGATCCCAGGCGTTGAACGCGGCAGCGGGGTCGGCCGGCGGGCCGGCCTCGTCACGTTCGAGCACGACGACGCGGTGGCCGTCGTCGGCCAGCACCATCGCCGCCGCCAGCCCGCACATGCCGCCACCCGCCACCACGATGTTCCCCATGGCTGGACGCTATGTCATGTGCGGACCGGCCGCGTCCGAGGGCTACTTGATGGCCTGCGGGTTGATGGCCGAACCGACCGAGCCGGTGACCGTCAACGGGGGGGCCACGAACATGAACTCGTAGACGCCGTCGGCCGCGCAGTCGTCGGCCAGCGCCTCCATGTCGAACATCTCGCCGATGTGGATGCCGGCGTTCACCAACATGATGATGTGCAGCGGCTGGAAGACGTCGGGCGTCTCGTTCGGGAGCACCTCGATGCCCCATGTGTCGGTGGCGACGGCAGCGACGCCACGGGTGCAGAAGAACTCGGACGCGCTGATGGCCAGGCCGGGCGCGGGGCCGCCGGCGTACTCGTCGCCCCACTCGCCCCGCTCGCGGACGGCACCGATGCGGCCGGTGCGCACGAGCACGATGTCGCCCGAGCCGACCGCCACGCCCTGCGCCGCCGCGCAACCGACGAGGTCGTCGTGGTGGATGGGCTCGCTCACGTCGAGCCACGGCTTGCCCTTGTAGCGGGCGATGTCGAGCAGCACGCCGCGCGACACCATCTTGTCCTTCACGTTGGTGATGGAGTTCTTGTTGGCGCCGCTGCTGTTCACCGCGGCCGTGCCGTAGCCGTTGTACATCTGGCCTTCGTGGTAGATGTGGGCCAGCGCGTCCCACTGGGTCGCGCACTGCAGCACCAGGTACACGGCGTCGTCGGTGTAGCGCAGCGCCGGGAAGTGGTCCTGGGCGCCCGAGGCGATGTCACCGCCGTCCTGCAGCATCACGTGCACGGGGTTCACCCGCCCGTACGCACCGGTCATCGGCCCGGAGGCGTCGAGCGGCAGCGCCAGCGAGAACACCGTGCCCTTGCGCACCAGCCCGGCCGCCTCGCGGATCTTCTCGGGAGTGATGTTGTTGACCGTGCCGAGCTGGTCGTCGGGCCCCCACTTTCCCCAGTTCCGGTACTTGGTGCACAGCTCCTTCACCGACGCGAGATCGTGGTGCTGCTCCGTGGCCATGAGGTCCCCCTTCGTTCCGATCCGTGGCCCCAGCCGGCGGATCGCGTTCCCACGAATGACCCTAAGTGAGGCCGGCACCCGGGACCAACCGCAGCGCGGCCGCTCGCTGGCGACCACGCACGAGGGCACGCGACCCGTTGAGTGTGGGCCTGAGCACCTTTGGTGGTGACCCGGGGCCATCGAGGCGACATCGACACCCGTCGAGCCGCCTCCACTGTCGCCGGTCCCACCGCCGGTGGCGTTGAATGGGAGTCGGCAGGGCGTCCGGGGGGTCATCGTGGGAGCGTTGCGGGAAACAGACGAACGTGAGCAGGTCGAGCGGGTCCGCCACCTCGCGGTGGTGCCCCCGCTCGCCGTGGAGCATGACGCCGACCCGGAGCCGCGGCCCCGCCTCGGCACGGCGGGCCGCCTCCTGCTGACGTTCGCGACGATGGGCCTGGTCGGCTGGGCGGCGGTCGCCGTCGTGTCACACGCGTTCGCGTAGCTCGCCGCCTGCCGATGCCGGGCGGGGTTTCGATCGGTCGCGAACGGGCATCTGCAGGGTGACGGCGAGAGAGGGAGCATCCGATGAGCACGCCACGCGCGGCCTGGAGATGCCACGTTCGACGCGTGCTCGGTGCATTCGTGATGATGCACGGCCTGATCCACGTGCTCGGTGTCGTGAAGGGATTCGGCTGGGCCCACGTGGCCCAGCTCTCCGAACCCGTCGGTGTCGGTGTCGCCTTCGGCTGGCTGGCGGCCGCGGTGCTGGTCACCGGGGCCGGACTGCTGCTCGTGATCGGGGTCCGCTGGTGGTGGGCGGTGGGGTTGGTCGCCGCCGTCGTGTCGCAACTGGTGATCGTGACGTCGTGGCGCGATGCCAGCATGGGCACGGTGGCCAACGTGGTGCTGGCGTTCGCCGCGCTGCACGGCCTCGCCGCCGAAGGACCGTTGGGTCTGCGGGCCGGCTACCGTCGCTCGGCGCTGCGGGCCGTGGCTGACGCGCCATCGGTCGCACCCGGCGTCATCACGATCGCCGATCTGGCTCGTCTCCCCGGGCCCGTGGCGGCCTATGTCGTGGCCAGCGGCGCGGTGGGGCAGCCCCACGTGGCCGGGTTCGTGGCACGGATACGTGGCCGCATCCGCGGCGGGCCCGACGAGCCGTGGATGACCTTCGTCGGCGAGCAGACGAACACCTTCGGGTCGGCGCCACGCCGTCTGTTCTGCATGGATGCGACCAGGGGCGGGATCCCGATCGACGTGTTCCACAGCTACGTCGGTCCGTCGGCCCGCATGCGCGTGCGGGCGATGTCGATCGCCCCGATGGTCGATGCCTCCGGGTCGATGCTGACGCGGGCCGAGACGGTGACGCTGTTCAACGACCTGTGCGTCTTCGCGCCGGGCGCCCTGGTGGATGTGCCCGTCGAGTGGTCGGCGATCGACGCCCACCGCGTGGGCGCGACCTACACCAACGCCGGGCACACCGTGCGGGCCGAGCTGGTGTTCGCCGAGAACGATCAGCTGGTCGACTTCGTGTCGGACGATCGGCAGCAGGCCGCGCCGGACGGGGCGTCGTTCGCGCCGCGCCGGTGGTCGACGCCGGTGGGCGACGTGCACGACTTCCACGGCCATCGGATCGTGTGCGAAGGACGGGCCCGCTGGCAGGACCCCGGCACGGACGGGTTCGACTACCTCGAGCTCCACGTGGACGATGTTCGGTACCTGGAGGGCCAGGGCCGCGCCGCCACCGGTGGCCACCCTGATGCCTTGGCGCTGGTGCGCTGACCCGGTGGGTACGGCACCGGCCTCGGCGGGCGAACCGAGGTCGGTGCCGTACCGCTGAGGTCCGTTCGCCTGGCGGCAAGCGAGGGTCCTCGGCTCGACCGTACGGAGAAGATTTCGACCGGGTCAACGCAGCGGGATCGATTCACGTCGGGTTCTTACCTTCGTGCACACGGTCGGTGGTGTCGACGCTCAGCCCGGCTGCCGTGCGCTGAGTTGGCCGGTCGCCGGGCCGTCCCTAGGGTGAGGGTCATGGTGGGATCCGGTCCTTGTCGCGCGGTGGTCTTCGATTTCGGGGGCGTGCTCATCACGCCGATCACGAACCAGCTGTCGGTGCTGGCCGCCCGCCACGACGTCACCACCGCCACCATGCTCGAGATCATCCTCGGACCACACGAGAGCGGCGACCATCCGTGGCACCGCGCCGAGCGGGGCGAGCTGGCGGTGGCCAAGATCCAGGCCGAGCTGCAAACGTGGGCCGACCCCCACGGTGTCATGCTCGATGGCGACGAGCTCATCGCGATCATGAAGGCCGGGCAGTACACGGTGATCGCACCGGTGATGGACAGGGTGGCGTCATTGAAGGGCCGGGGTCTGCTGACCGGCCTGCTCACCAACACCTTCGCCGAGTTCCGCGAGACGATGGAGCGCGACATCCGCTTCGGCGACTTCACCCACGTGATCGAGTCGTTCGCCGTGGGTGCCCGCAAGCCCGAGACGGCGATCTACCAGATCACACGCGACGCGCTCGGCGTGGCCCACGACGAGATCCTGTACCTCGACGACTTCCCCCAGAACGTGGCCATGGCGCGTGACCTGGGCTGGCAGACGATCCACGTGACCGACCCGCTGGCGGCCATGGACGCCATCGACGCGTTCCTGTAGTTGCCTGCGGTCCCGGCGGTGGCCAGCGGTTGCCCGCCCGGTGGCACCGCCCGTATCGTGCGGCTGCCGGCACCCTCCGGGGGCGGGCGCAGCGCCCGGACCGGGGGGAGTGCCGATGCGTGTGGGGTTCATCGGTCTGGGCAACATGGGCCGTCCGATCGCCGGCCACCTGCAGCGCGCCGGTCACCAACTGGCGGTGTTCGACGTGGTGCCGGCGGCCGGGGCTGCGCTGGTGGAAGCGGGCGCCAACGCGGCGCCCGACATCGCCACGCTCGCCGCGGCGAGCGACGTGGTGTTCCTGTCGCTGCCCGGTCCGGCCGAGGTCGACCAGGTGGTGAGCGCCGTGCTCGCCGACCTGGCGATGGGGTCGGTCGTGGTCGATCTCTCGACCAACTCGGTCGAGGGGGCGCGGGCCATGGCGGACCGCGGGGCGGCGGTCGGCGTGGCCTTCGTGGACGCGCCCGTGTCGGGCGGCCGGGCCGGCGCCGAGGCGGGCACCCTGGCGGTGATCGTGGGCGGCGATGGTGAGGCGGTCGAGCGGGTCCGACCGTTGCTCGAAACCTTCAGCGCCAACGTGTTCCACGTGGGTCCCTCGGGCGCAGGGGCACTGGCCAAACTGGTGAACAACCAGATCTTCCTCTGCGCCAGCGTGCTGATACAGGAAGGGTTCGTGCTCGGTGCCAAGGCCGGCATGGATGCGACCGCCCTGCTGGAGATCCTGAAGGCCAGCTCGGCCGGCACGGTGGTGGGCGCGGCCAACGTGTTCCTGACCCGCAACTTCGACAACGTCAGCTTCAAGCTGTCGATCGCCGAGAAGGACGTGGCGGTCGCGCTGGCCTCGGCGCGCGCCCTGGGCGTGGCCATGCCGACCACCGAGGCGGCGCACGCCGTGTACCTCGCCGCGATCGACGGCGGCCTCGGCGACAAGGTCTTCACCGCCACGCTGCGCACACTGGAGGAGCGGTCGGGCGTCGAGGTGGCCCGCCTGGCCCGCAGGCCGCAGGCGTCGCCATGAGCACGGTGCCGGCGGTGGACCTGTCCGACCACGCCAGCTTCCGCGACGGGTTCCCGCATGAGTTCTTCACGTGGCTGCGCGACCACGCGCCGGTCTGGTGGCACGAACCGACGCCGGTGACGCCCGACGGCGAAGGGTTCTGGGTGGTGAGCCGCTACGACCACGTGATGGCGGTGCTGCGCGACCCCGACACGTACTCGTCGGAGCGCGGTGGCACCCGCCAACACGGCGGCACCGCCATCAAGGACGAGCGCCAGATCGGCGAGCTGCTCAACCTGACCGACGACCCGAAGCACCGACGGTTGCGGGCGCTGGTGAACAGTGGCTTCACGCCCCGGGCCATCGAGGCGCTGGCCACCGACGTCCGCGTGCGGGTGCGCGACCTGCTCGACCGCTGCCCGATGGGCGAGCCGTTCGAGTTCGTGTCGGCGGTGGCCGGCGAGCTGCCATTGCAGATGATCTGCAGCATCCTGGGCGTGCCCCAGGCCGACCGGAACCTGCTCTGCGACTGGATGGACCGGGGGCTCGCCGCCGGCTCCACCTCGATCATCGCGCCGGAGTTCAGCCACAAGCTCCGCGAGTACGGCATGGCGCTGATCGAGGAGAAGCGGCGCAACCCGGCCGACGACATCTTGTCGACGGTGGTGCACGCCCGCTCCGAGGAGGACGGCTCGGCCCTGTCGGACCGGGAGCTGCTCGGCTTCTTCGCGCTGCTGTTCCCGGCCGGTGCCGAGACGACGCGCAGCGCCATCGCCGGCGCGGTGAAGGTCTTCATCGACCACCCCGACCAGTACGAGCTGCTGAAGGCCGACCCGGGCCTGGCCGCCACCGCGACCGAGGAGATCGTGCGGTGGACCACGCCGTCGGTCTACAAGCGCCGCACCGCGACGCGCGGCACGATGCTGGCCGGGCAGGCCATCGCCGCCGGCGACAAGGTGGTCTTCTGGGAGATGTCGGCCAACCGCGACGAGCGCGTCTTCGACCGGCCGTTCGTGGTCGACCTGACGCGCTCGCCCAACCCGCACATCGGGTTCGGGTGGGGCGTCCACTTCTGCCTGGGCGCGCACCTGGCCCGCATGGAGCTGCGCACCACGCTCGAGGAGCTCGTGACGCGCTACGACGGGTTCGAGGCGGCGGGGTCGTTCGAGTGGATGCCGAACAACCGGCTGTTCGGCCTGCGCTCGCTCACGATCCGGGCGCGACCGCGGGCCGCGTGAACGACGACGAAGCGTCTGCCGAAGGAACCCATCATGACCAGCCTTGCGAACCGTCCGAACACCGCCCTCCTCGTGGTCGACGTGCAGAACGGCGTGGTGGGCGGCGCCGTCGGCCGAGACACGGTGGTCGCCAACATCGGCGCGCTGGTGGACAAGGCCCGCGCCGAGCAGGTGCCGGTGATCTGGGTGCAGCACGCCGACGACAACCTCGTGGAGGGCAGCGAGGCCTGGCAGTACGTGCCCCAGCTCACCCGCCGCGGGTCGGAGCCACTCGTCCACAAGACCTACGGTGACTCCTTCGAGGCGACCACCCTCGAAGCCGAACTGGCCGAGCGCGGTGTGGGCCGTGTCGTGGTCACCGGTGCCCAGACCGACGCGTGCATCCGGGCCACGCTGCACGGCGCGTTCACGGGCGGCTACGACACCACCCTGGTGAGCGACGCCCACACCACCGAGGACCTGACCGCCTACGGCATGCCGGCCCCCGACAAGGTGATCGCCCACACCAACATGTACTGGACGTGGCAGGGCGCGCCCGACCGCACCGCGGCGGTGGTCGCCGCCGCCGACGTCGACTTCGGGCCGGCGAGCGTCGCCACGGCGTAGGGTTCGTCGGTGGCATGACGGCGCCCGTGTCGCTGACCGCTAGCTTGCCGCCATGGGGCAACCGTTGGAGGGATTGCGCGTCCTCGAGCTGGCCGAGGGCATCGCGGGACCGTACGCCGGCAAGCTGCTGGCCGACCTGGGCGCCGACGTCGTGAAGGTCGAACCGCCTCAGGGCGATCGCACCCGCCACGCCGGTCGCACTCCCGACCCGCACGGCATGTCGTCGACCTTCGTGCATCTGAACACCAACAAGCGGTCGGTGGTGGCCGACCTCGACACGCCGGCCGGCCGGGCCACCGTGCTCGGCCTGACCCGCACCAGCGATCTGGTGCTCGAGTCGTTCACGAACGCGCGGGTGCGCGCCACCGGCCTCACCTACGACGTGCTCGCCGCGCAGCGTGCGGGCCTGGCGGTCGTGAGCCTCACGCCGTTCGGGCGCACGGGCCCCTACGCCGAGTGGAAGGGCGAGGAGATCGTCACCTACGCCTACGCCGGACCCATGGCGTCGACCGGGCTGCGCGACCGCGAGCCGATCCGCATGGGCGGCGATGTCGGCCAGTACCACGCCGGCACCATCGCCGCGCTGGCCGGCCTGTCGGCCGTGACGGTGGCCGAACGGTCGGGCCGTTCCATCCACGTCGACGCCGCCGCCTGCGACGCCCAGTTCGCGTCGATGGACCGGCGTACCACGTACCTGCTCTACCAGGTGTTCACCGGCTTCGACGCGCCCCGCAGCGTGGGTGCGACCATCAGTCCGTTCCCCACCGGTGCCTTCCCCACGGCCGACGGCTACGTTCAGGTCACCACCGCGCCGCGCTGGATCCCCCGCATGCTCGGCGTGCTGCGAGACGACGCGCTGGAGGCCCGCTACGCCGCCGGGAACCCGCTCGACGACCCCGACCTGCCCCAGCTCGCCTTCGACGCGGTGCTCGGGTGGACGATCGTGCGTACGAGCCAGGAGGCCATGGAGCAAGCGCAGGCCGCGGGCTGGCCCATCACCGCGCTCAAGACGCCGGCCGAGGTGCTGGTGGACGCCCACCTGGCGACCCGCGGTTACTGGACCGATGTCGACCTCGGCCCGCTGGGCACGGTGCGCCAGCCCGGCGCACCGGTGCGGTTCCACGCCGGCGGCTGGCAGATCCGCGACGCGGCGCCGACGCTCGGTGCCCACACGGCGGCGGTTGCGTCGGAGACGGTGGCGCCGAGTCCGCGCCGCGCCGAGCCCGCCGCACTTCCGCTCGACGGCATCGTCGTGGTCGACATGACGGCGGCGTGGGCCGGGCCGTTCGCCGCCCAGTTGCTCGGGGACCTCGGCGCCACGGTGATCCGCGTCGACAACCCGAACATCTTCCCCACCAACACGCGCGGGGCACTACCCCGGCCGCGCCCCGAGCTGCTGCCGCTCATGGGCCCGCTGTTCGGTGGCTACCCCGATCTCGATCCGGGTGAGCGACCGTGGAACCGCTGCGCCATCTACCTCTCGCACGCTCGCAACAAGCGCTGCATCACGCTCGACCCCCGCACCGAGCTCGGCTCGGCCACGCTGTGGCGGCTGTTGGAACGGGCCGACGTGTTCATCGAGAACAACGCCGTCGACCTGGTGGAGCGGCTCGGTGTCGGCTGGCACGCGGTGCACGCCCGCAACCCGCGCATGGTGATGGTGCGCCTGCCCTCGAACGGGCTGGAAGGCCCGTACCGCCACTACCTCGGTTTCGGCACGAACATGGAGGCGCTGTTCGCCCTCACCGCGATACGCGGCTACCCGGACCTCGACGTGAGCGAGAACGACAGCGTGTTCCACATGGACGTCGCCACCGGCGGCACGGCCGCGTTCGCCACCCTCGCCGCGCTGCGCCGACGCGAGCGCACCGGCGTGGGCGAACTGGTCGAACTGGCCCAGACCGAGAACATGCTCAACCACATCGGCGAGATCCTGATCGACGTCGCCCGCGGTGTCGACGAGGAGTGGCGCATCGGGAACCGCCACCGCTGGCGGGCCCCGCAGGGTGTGTACCGCTGCCTCGACGTGGCGCCCGGTGTGGGCCGCGCCGGCGAGCAGGGCGCCGGCGGCACCGACCGCTGGGTCGCCGTCTCGGTCGGCACCGACGACGAGTGGCACGGCCTGCGGGTCGCCATGGGCGAGCCGGCGTGGGCCGCCGATGCCCGCTTCGCCGCCGTCGAGGGCCGGCGCGCCCACCACGACGAGATCGACGCCGGCATCACGGCGTGGACCATGGCGCACGACCACCGCGAGGCGGCGGCGATCTGCCAGGAACACGGCGTACCCGCCGGCCCGGTGCTCACCGAGTCCGAGGCCCGCCAGGACCCCCACCTTCGAGCCCGAGGCATGCTGCGCACGAACCACGGCCCCGACATCGGGACGCACGAGTTCGCCTCGCACCCGTGGCAGTGGGACGGACCGCCGCTGGCGTGGCGGCCGTACTCGATGGTCGGCGAGGACAACGAGCACGTGTACCGCGAGTTGCTCGGCCTGGACGAGGCCACCTGGGACGCCCTCGTGACCGAGGGCCACATCACCGACGGCTACCGCGACGCCGCCGGCAACCCGCTCTGACTGCTGGGCCGGCTGCATGCGGCGGTCGCCACGGCGTCAAGCAGGTAGCCGAGCGCGGCGGGCGACGCCGCGGTCATGGGCGCCCGCAGCGCGGGCGACGCGACCTCTCCGGCGGCGTGCAGCGCGGCCTTCCACAGCGCGGGGCTGGGCTCGGCGAAGCCGGCCTGCACCACGGGCAGCAGCGCGTCGGCGTAGCGGCGGGCGGCGAGCACGTCGCCGGCCAGGGCGGCGTCCACCATGGCGGCGAACGCCGACGTGCACAGGTGGGCGGCGGCGGCGATGGCACCATGGCCGCCCATGAGCAGCGTCGGCGCGATGAAGGCGTCGTCGCCCGACAGAACGTGGAAGCCCGGCGGCGCCGCACCGAGCACGGCCAGCGTGTCGGCGTCCAGGGCGCCCACGGCCTGCTTCACCCCGGCGACTCCCGTCAGCGCGGCCAGTGCCCGCAGGTGGTCGGCGTCGAGCCCGCGTCCGGTGCGGTACGGGATGTTGTAGGCCACCACCGGCACGGGGCTCTCGGCGGCGACGACCCGGTAGTGATCCACGATCGCCTCGGGTGACGGTCGGGTGTAGTAGGGCACCACCACCAGCACGGCGACCAGGCCGGGCACGCCACGAAGCGCCTGGACCGCCGTCACCGTGGCACGCGTGGAGCTCGTGCCTGCCCCGATGATGAGAGGGGCACCGGCGGCGACGCACACATCGGCGCACACGTCGATCACCAGCCGCTGCTCGTCAGCGTCGAGCGTGGCCGGCTCGCCGGTGGTGCCCAGTGCCACCAGGCCGCGCGCCCCGTCGGCGAGCACCCGTCGGGCGAGCCGGCCGAGGGCCGCGGCATCGACGCGGTCGTCGGCGTTGAACGGCGTGACCAGGGGAACCCAGAGGCCGCGGAGATCGAGGGTCATGCCTTGATGGTGGTGAGGGTCAGGCTGAAATGAACAGTTCTGATCGCTGCCGCGCACCGTAACGTTTCGTGATGGACCTGGACACCGCCCGGATGCGGGCCTTCCTGCACGTGGCCGAACGGGGCACCGTCGCCGCGGCGGCGGCGGCGCTCGGCTACACCGCGCCGGCCGTGTCGCAACAGATCACCAAGCTGGAAGCCCAGCTCGGCATCCGGCTGTTCGATCGGGTCGGCGGGCGGTTGCGGGTGAGCCCCGCCGGCGAGCGGCTGCTGCCCATCGCCCGCGACACGCTCGACCTGGTCGACCGGGTCGCCGCCGTGGGGGACGAACGCCCTCGCCGGCGCCACCTCGTCATCGCCGGCTTCGCGTCGGCGTTGACCACCCTCGTGGTGCCGTGGCTCGGTTCCCGGCAGGCCCGCCAGCTGACGGTCGACGTGCGCGAGGCCGAGGACGACGACGCCCTGCGCGACCTGCGCCTCGGAACGGTCGACATCGCTCTCACCCAGGACTACGACGGCGCGCCCGTGGCCGCCCACGACCGGCTGGTGAGCACGCCGCTGATCCGCGACCGCCTGCGCCTGGTGGCCCCGCCGGACCGGGCGCCGTCGGTGCGGTTGGCCGAACTGGCCGAGCAGGGCTGGTTGGTGAACGGCAGCGGCACCCGCTGCGAGGCGGCCACGCAGGAGGTGCTGCGGCGCGCCGGCATCACGCCCCGCATCGTCGGCCGGGTCGCCGACAACCACGCCCTGCTGGCCCTGGTGGCCGCCGGGCACGGTGCGACCATCGTGCCCGAACGCGTGATCCGCGATGCCAAGGCGAGGGTCACGGTGGCCCGGGCCGATCTTGGCGCCGCCCGCACCATCGCCGCGGTGACGCGGTTGGTGTTCACCGCCGACCTGGCCGATGTGGTGGCGCAGCTGCAGCGGGTCGCCCGCCGCCGTCCGGCCCACCCGGCCGCCGGTCCTACACTCACCCCATGACCGACGAACGACGTCCGGCCCACCACCTCGACGACACGGCCATCACGTGGCGCCCGTTCCCGGTGTTCGGCGGCCTGTCGTTCTGGGTGCTGGGCGTGAACGATGTGCGCCAGAAGGTCGACATCTTCTTCCGCATGGCCCCGTACGCCCGGTGTCCCGTGCACCGCCACGTGGGACCCACCGACACCCTGGTGGTCGAGGGGGAGCATCGCACCTACGCACGGAGAGCCGACGGTTGGGAGCTCGACGAGGTGCGGGCGCCCGGCTTCTTCGCGTCGAACGAAGGCGACCACCTGCACACCGAGGAGGGCGGGCCTGACGGCACGATCCTGATGCTGTCGATGACCGCGGTCGACGGCGTCATCTGGGAGGTGCAGGCCGACGACGGCATCGTGCTCGACACCGCCACGATCGGTGGCTTCCGGCACGCGCTCGAGCGTCAGCGCCAGCAGGTCACCCCCGTCTGAGCGACGCCGCCAGGACGCGGCCGCTCAGCGCTCGCGCTCGATGTGCATCGCCGCGTTCTCGGCCGACACCTCGCCGTCCACGTCGGCAGCGTCGACGACCTGCACGCGACGGCCGTGACCCTCGAGCTCCTCGACCAGCGGGTCGGGGATCTCGCGCATCACACGCTCGGCCAGCGGCTCGTCGAAGCGTTCCTCGGCCTCGGTGACGCCGTACTCGTCGACACCCTGGTACGACTCGGGCGGGTAGTCGGTGAGGTCGTCCTCGTCGATGCGCCCGTCGTCGTCGACCACATCTGCGTCCAGGCTCTCGGCCCGGTCCTGTTCGTCAGCCATGTTCGCGACGTACCCGGTTCGACGCTCGCCCACACGGGTACTTCGACCCTCGTGCACGGCCGGGTCGCGGTGGTCAGTCGTCCGTGACGTCGTCACCGAAGAAGTCGTCGCCGAACGAGCCGAGCTGGGCGAGCACGCCACTGCGGCGCGTCGCGTGATGGCGTCCGAGGATGGTGCGCAGGGTGCCGCCGAAGCGGGTGGGCAGGCCGAGAGAGGACATGCGGTTCTGATACCCCGTCGGTGCCCGACCGCAACGTGGCGGACGTCTCGCCCCGTCGGTGGCGTTACCGTTACCCCCGTGGAACCCCGAGAGCTGCTGCGCGTCGGGCCCGATGCCTACACGGCCACCCGGGACGGCGAGGTGAAGCGCCGGCGGACAGCTGGCGACAAGACCGCGGCCACCGCGCTCAAGGCGCTCACCCGTCCGTCGCTGGCACTGTGGGGTGTCCTCGTGGCTGCCGAGGACGACGCGCTCGTGACCCGAGCGGTCGAGGCCACCGCCGCCCTCGCCGCCGCACAGGGCGCGGCGGTAGAGGGGCGTGCCGTGGAAGACGTGGTCGCCGCCACGGTGGCACGCCGACGCAAGCTCGACGACGTGACCGGTGCCGCCGTGGCCGCCATCGCCGTGCTGGCCGCGCTGCCGGCCCGGGCCGAAGGGCAACGCCACGAGATCCGGACCATCGTCGACCGCCTGTCGCGCCATCCGGAGCTGCTCGACGCCTGGCTCGACGGCACGCTGCGCCACGTGCCCGACGACACCGGGTTCGAGGCCTTCGCTGCCTTCACGCCGCTGGTCCGGCGCGTGGTGGGGACACCGACCGTGCCGTCGATCACGCCGGCAGGGGAACTGGCGTCCGTGGCGCCCGCCGCTCCCGCGGCGATCCCAGCGGTCGGGGTGACCCCTGCGCCTGCCGCCGTGCCGGCGCCGGCCGACGACACGATGGCGCGTCGTCGCCGGGAGCGGGCCGAGGTCGCGGTGAGCAAGGCGCGCGCCGCGGTGGCCAAGGCCGAGCAGGACCTGGACGCCGCCGCCCAGGCCGTGGTGCGGGCCCGGGCCGCGCTCGGCGGTGCCGAGACGACCGAGCGCAACCGGCAGACATCGCTCGACACCGCCCGCGCGGCACTGGCCCGCGTGGAGGAAGGGGCCGCTGCGCTGTGAGACGGGCCCCCCTTCGCTCTACGATGCGCAGGGGCACGAGCAACAGGGGGTTGCGCCATGCACGTAGGGATGGGCGTCGCGTTCCAGAACCCGGAGAACGCGCTGACGGACGCCGAGGTCTGGAACGAGGAAGTCGCGTTCGCGCTCGGCGCGGAGGAGCTCGGCTTCGATTCGATCTGGACCGTCGAGCACCACTTCACCGACTACACGATGTGCCCGGACCCGGTGCAGTTCCTCACGTACCTGGCCGCCCGCACGAGCCGGGTGCAGCTCGGCACCGGCGTCATCGTGCTGCCGTGGCACGACGCCATGCGCGTGGCCGAGCAGATCACCATGCTCGACAACCTGTCGGGCGGCCGCATGATCCTGGGCATCGGTCGTGGCCTGGCCCGCGTCGAGTACGAGGGCTTCGGCGTCGACATGAACACCAGCCGCGAGCGCTTCGTGGAGATGGCCGAGTGCATCCTGACCGGCCTCGAGCAGGGCTACCTCGAGTACGACGGCCAGCTGGTGAAGCAGACCCGCCGCGACCTGCGCCCGGCGCCGCAGCACTCGTTCCGCGGCCGAACCTACGCCGCGGCGGTGTCGCCCGAGTCGATGCCGATCATGGCCAAGCTCGGCATCGGTCTGCTCGTCATCCCGCAGAAGCCGTGGGCTGTGGTCGAAGAGGACTTCCGAGTCTACAGCGACGTGTACCGCACCGAGAACGGCGTGGAGCCGCCGGCGCCCATGTGCGGTGGCTTCTGCTTCGTCGACGAGAGCGCGGATCGGGCCGAGGAGATGGCCCACCGCTACATCGGCGGCTACTACGGCACGGTGCTCAAGCACTACGAGTTCGGCGAGGCGCCGCACCAGGGCGTGTCGGGCTACGAGTTCTACACGAACATCACGAAGTACATCGACCGCCACGGCAAGAGCGGCGCCGCCGAGGACTTCGTGAAGCTCATGCCCTACGGCACGCCCGAGCAGGTGCTGGCCAAGCTCGAGACGATCAAGGACAAGATCGGCATGGCCGGCTTCTTCCCGAACTTCGTGTATGCCGGCATGCCCTACAGCGAGGGCCGCCGCAACATGAACCTGTTCGCCGAGAAGGTGATGCCCGAGCTGAAGAGCTGGACGGCGCCGCCGGTGGGCCTCACGCCGGCGGGCGCCTGACCAGCACGGGCGACGTTCCACATCCACCACGACATCCGACAACGACCGAGGGGACCGAACATGATCCGAGCACTGGTGCTCTATCCGAGGGGCGAGGGCAAGACCTTCGACGGCGACTACTGGGTGAACACCCACATGTCGAAGCTCGTCGCCGGGCTGCTCGGCGTGGCCAAGTGGGAGGCCGACCTGGCCGCCGACGACAGCCCGTACCACGCCGCTGCCCACATCTACTTCGACTCGCCCGAAGACATGGGCAAGGCCTTCGGCGGCCCGCAGGGCGCCGAGGTCATGGCCGATGTGGCCAACTACACCAACATCGCCCCGGTGATGTCGATGAACCAGGTGGCCGCCAGCTCCTGACGCCGGGAAGGTTCAGCCCGAGGCCTTGCAGACCGTGCCGGCCTCGGGCACCTCCAGGCGGATCAGGTAGCCGTCGACCGCGCTGTCGACGCAGGCGCTGGTGCCGTAGCCGGTGTGCTGCTCGGCCTGCACGGTGAGCAGCACGCCCTGCTCCAGCGACTTGGCCAGGTTGGCGCTCGCCTCGATGGGCGTGACCGGGTCACCGGTCGTGCCCACCACCACGATGGGCCCGGCACCCTTGCCGGAGACCTTCGGCTCGACCTTGCCCTTGGCGGGCCAGTCGGTGCAGAACGGCGTGCCGATGGCGAACTGGCCGAGCCGGGGCGCGATGGCCCGCAGTTCTTTGTCGAGCGCGACCAGATCGGTGTTCTCCTGGCCGCCGGTGTCGATGCAGCGGATGGCGATCAGCGCCTCGAACGCGTGCTGGCCGAAGCCGGTGAGGTAGGCGTCGTACAGGTCGAGCAGCGGCTTGCCGTTGCCGTTCTCGGCCTCGGCGATGGCCGACGTGATCAGCGGCCACGTGTCACGCGTGTACAGCACGCTGGTGACGGCGATGGACGCCACGCCCTGGTTCACCGGCGGGCGACCGGGGGCATCGGGCACGGTGAGCGGTGTGGCATCGAGACCGGCCATCACCCGGTCGTACACCTCGCCGGGCTTGCCGTTGTTGTAGATCGGGCACGAACGGTCTCTGGCGCAGTCGGCCAGCAGGCTCTCGAGCACCCGCTCGAGACCGATGGTCTGCTGCTTCAGGTCCTCGGCGAAGTCGGCGTTCACGTCGCTGGCGCCGTCGAGCACCACCGCCCGCACGGTCGTGGGGAACAGCGTGGCCCACACCGCGCCCAGCTCGGAACCGTAGGAGAAGCCGAAGTAGCTGATCTTGTCCTCACCGAGGGCCCGGCGGATGCTGTCCATGTCGCGGGCGGTGGCTTCGGTCGAGATGTAGGGCAACAGGTCGCCGGCGTTCTTCCGGCACTGGGCGGCGAAGTCCTTCGCCGCGTCCACCAGCGCCTTGGCCTCGGCCGCGTCCTCGGCCGACTGGTCGATGGCGAAGTACGGGTCCAGGTTCTTCACGCACTGGACCTCGCCGCTCTTGCCGGTGCCGCGGGGGTCCCAGCCGACGATGTCGAACCGCAGCAGAAGGTCGGGGCCGAACGCGGCCGAGGCCTGGTCGGCCAGCTCCGTGCCGGCCACGCCGGGGCCGCCCGGGTTCACCAGCAGCGACCCGATGCGACTGGCCTTCCGATCGGCCGGACGGCGCTTCAGGAACAGGTCGAGCGTGCCCTTCGACGCATCGTCGTAGTCCTTGGGCACGGTGAGGGTGGCGCACTGGAGCTTCTTGCCGCAGCTCTGCCACGCCAGCGTCGAGGCCGGTGCGCCGGCTGTGGGGGGCTTGGTGGTGGCGGTCGAACCGGCGGTGGTTGCCGTGGTGGACCCTGACCCGCCCGTCGTGGCCGGCGCCGACCTTTCGGCCGCGCCAGGGAAACGGGTGCTGTCGACCCGGGCGTCGCCGGACGGTACCGAGCCGCAGGCCGCGGCCAGCAGGCCGACGAGGAGGAACGGGGCGGCGCGACGCATGGGCAGTCATGGTACGGGCACGTGTGCGTTCCCGGGCAGGCGCCTCTACCCTCGTGGTCATGCGAATGGGACCCCACATGGCGCTCGGCCACGATCGTGACGCGGTCAAGGACAAGCACTTCGATCGCCGGGTGGCCCGCCGTGCCTGGACCTTCGCCCGCCCCCACCGCAGCGAGATCATCGCCTTCGTCACCACCATCGCCATCGATGCCGTGCTGGGCCTGGTGCCGGCCCTGCTGGCCCGGGCCATCATCGACAAGGCGATCGCCCGTGGCGACCGCAGCCTGGCCTGGACCCTGGCCGCGGCCACCGTGGTGGTGGCCCTGGTCGACGCCGCGCTCGGCATCGCCCAGCGTTGGTGGTCGGCCCGCATCGGCGAGGGCCTCATCTGCGAGCTGCGTTCGGCGCTGTTCGACAAGGTGCAGCGCATGCCGCTCGCCTTCTTCACCCGCACCCAGACCGGCGCGCTGGTGAGCCGCCTGAACAACGACGTCGTCGGCGCCCAGAGCGCCGTCACCGGCACGCTCGGCTCCGTGGTGTCGAACGTGATCGTGCTGGTCACCACCCTGGCCACGATGCTGTTCCTGGAGTGGCGCATCACCCTGCTCGCCCTCGTCGTGCTGCCCCTGTTCATCGTGCCGGCCAAGCGGGTGGGCCGGCGCCTGCAGGCCATCAGCCGCCAGCAGATGAACCTGAACGCGCAGATGAACAGCCAGATGAACGAGCGCTTCAACGTGTCGGGCGCCCAGCTGGTGAAGCTGTACGGCGACTACGACGAAGAGGTCGGGCAGTTCTCGAGCCGGGCGCAGGAGGTCCGCGACATCGGCATCAAGTCGGCCATGTACGGGAGGGTGTTCTTCGTGGCCCTCGGCCTGGTCGCCGCCATGGGTGCTGCCGCCGTGTACGGCATCGGTGCCCAGCTCGTCATCTCGACCACCATCACCATCGGCACGCTCGGCGCCCTGGCCGCCTTCGTGGGTCGCATCTACGGCCCGCTCACCATGCTCACCAACGCGCGCGTCGACCTGATGACGGCGCTGGTCAGCTTCGAGCGGGTGTTCGAGGTGCTCGACGCGCCGGTCAGTGTGACCGACCGTCCCGGTGCCGTCGCGCTGGTCGCGCCAACCGGACGTCTGCAGCTCGACCACGTGTCGTTCCGCTACCCGGCGGCCAGCACGGTGAGCGTCGCCTCGCTCGAATCTCCCGGCGGCAATGGTGAGCTCTCCAGCGAGCTCAGCGCCGAGGTGCTGCACGACATCGAGCTCACCATCGAACAGGGCCAGATGGTCGCGCTCATCGGTCCGTCGGGTGCGGGCAAGAGCACCATCGCCTCGCTCGTACCGCGCCTGTACGACGTCACCGAAGGTGCCGTGCGCATCGACGGGCACGACGTGCGCGATCTCACCCACACGTCGCTGCGCGATGCCGTGGGCGTGGTCGCCCAGGACCCGCACCTGTTCCACGTATCGGTCGCTGAGAACCTGCGCTACGCCAAGGCCGGCGCGTCGCTCGACGAGCTGATCTCGGCGTGCAAGGGCGCCCAGATCCACGAGGTCATCGCCGCCCTGCCCGACGGCTACGACACCATCGTGGGCGAGCGCGGCTACCGGCTGTCGGGCGGCGAGAAGCAGCGCCTGGCCATCGCCCGGCTGCTGCTGAAGGACCCGGCGATCATGATCCTCGACGAGGCCACCAGCCACCTCGACGCCGAGAACGAGGTGCTCGTGCAGGAGGCGCTCGACAAGGCGCTGGCCGGGCGCACGTCGCTCGTCATCGCCCACCGGCTGTCGACCATCCGCAACGCCGACCTCATCTGCGTGATCGACGATGGTCGCATCGTGCAGCGCGGCACCCACGAGGAGCTCATGGCCAGCGGCGGCCTGTACCGCGACCTGTACCGCACGTTCACCGGCGACGGCCCGGCTCACCCCGAATGACGCGACTCACGGGGCCGGGTGCACCTCGCTGTGCTCGGCACCCAGGCGCGAGTAGCCCCGCTCCCCATACGGGAAGCCGGCGAGCTGCGAGGTCTGGTGCTCCTGGCGGTAGTAGGCGCGGATCTCGCTGATGAGCCCGTCGCGGAACACGTACCACTCGGCGCCGCGGGTGGCGACGCGCTCGCCCGTCTCGGGTGGCGTCCAGAACAGCGTCCACTCGATGACGGCCTCGTCGCCGTCGGCCAGCACACGGTCGACCACCCAGCGGCCGTCGAAGCGGGTCTGCACCTTGCGCCAGTAGCGCGCCAGGCGCTCGCGGCCGGCCACCGGCTCGGGCGCCAGGTTCGGGGCGAGGAACCAGTGCACCACGTCGTCGGTGAAGCACGCCGTGAGCGCGTCCACGTCGCCGCGGTTGCAGGCGTCGTAGTAGGCGACGATGAGGCGGTGTGCCGCGGATTGCATGGGGCAAGTGTGGCCGACGCGTGCTCCAATCACGGTCGTGCGCCTGCTGCCCGAGGGATCCTCACCCGACGCGGCGCGCCTCATGGAGACCCGGTCGCTGCGCGCCTTCGGCGACGGGCTCGTCAGCGTGATCCTGGTGCCGGCGTTGGCTCTGGCCGGTCTGTCGAGCCGGCAGGTGGGTGCCGTCATCACCGCCACGCTGGTGGGCTCGGCGGTGGTGACCCTGGGCGTGGGACTGCGCGGCCACCGCATCGGGCGGCGCCGGCTGCTACGGGCCGCGGCACTGCTCATGGTCGCCACCGGCATCGGCTTCGCTGTGGTCACCCAGTTCTGGCCGCTGTTGCTGGTGGCGTTCGTGGGCACGATGAACCCGTCGGCCGGCGACGTGAGCGTGTTCCTGCCGACCGAGCAGGCCCTGCTGCCCCAGACGGCGCCGTCCACCAGCCGCACCGCCCTGTTCGCCCGTTACGCCCTGCTCGGCTCGCTGTTCGGCGCCCTCGGCTCGCTGGCCGCCGGTGTGCCCGACGCGCTGGCCCACCACGACGTGCTCAGCCGCGCGGTGGCCCTGCGGGGCTCGTTCGTGGTCTACAGCGCGCTCGGTCTGGCCGTGCTGGCGCGCTACGCCCGCCTGTCGCCGGCGATCGAGCCGACCGACGTGGCTCGCACGCCGCTCGGCCCTTCGAAGCGCATCGTCTACCAGCTGGCCGCGCTGTTCAGCATCGACTCGTTCGGCGGCGGCTTCGTGGTGCAGGCGTTGGTGGCGCTGTGGCTGTTCCGCCGCTTCGGCCTGTCGATCGCGGTGGCCGGCCAGATCTTCTTCTGGACCGGCCTGCTGTCGGCCCTGTCGGCGTTGGTGGCGGTGAAGGTGGCCGCTCGCATCGGCCTGGTCCGCACGATGGTGTTCACCCACCTGCCGGCCAACGTCTTGCTGATGCTCACGCCGTTCATGCCCAACCTGGGCCTGGCCATCGCCTGCCTGCTGGCCAGAAGCGCGCTGTCGCAGATGGACGTGCCCGCCCGCACCTCGTACGTGATGGCGGTGGTGACCCCGGCCGAGCGACCGGCGGCGGCCAGCGTGACCAACGTGCCCCGCAGCCTGGCCAGCGCGCTGGCCCCGTTGCTGGCCGGGTGGTTGCTCGACAAGAGCCGGTTCGGGTGGCCGCTGGTGATCGGCGGTGGCCTCAAGGCGGTGTACGACCTGGTGTTGCTGGCCCTGTTCGCCGGGGTGCGCCCGCCCGAGGAGCAGGGCTCGGTCGGGGGCGTCGCGCCTGGTCAGGCCCCCTCTCGCTGAGGGTCCCGAACTCTGTCACACCCCCCTGTCATCGTGGTGGCATGACGTTCCCGGTGGTGGTGATCCTGCTCGCGGCGCTGCTGGTCGTGCTCGGCCTGGGCGTCGCCGTGGCCGTGCTGGCCGCGGCGGTGCGGCGCGCACCCGACGCCGGCGTGGCCGCCCAGGCCACCCAGCAGGCCCTGGGCGTGGCCCTGGCCCAGGCCCGCGAGCAGGCGGCAGCCGAGCGTGACGCGGCGGTGGCCGCCGCCCTGCAGCAGGCCGCCGTGCTCCAGCGCGAGGTGGTGGGTGGCCAGCTCGCCGCCGGCCAGCAGGAGCTGGTGAACGCCCTGAAGGCCGGGCGTGAGCAGCTGGCCGCCCTGGCCGCCGCCACCCAGCACGACCTGTCGGCCAAGAAGGACGTCATCGACAGCCGGCTCGACCAGATGGCCAACCACCTGCGGGCCGAGCTCGGCCGTGTGTCCGAGCAGGTGGCGGTGCTGGGTAAGTCGTCCAGCCACAGCTTCGGCGAGGTGTCGGCCGCGCTGGCCGCCCACGCCGAGACCACCCAGGCCCTGTCGGCCACCGCCCACGGCCTGCGCGAAGCGCTGGCCAGCACCAAGGCCCGCGGCCAGTGGGGCGAGCGCATGGCCGAAGACGTGCTGCGCCTGGCCGGCTTCGTCGAGAACGTGAACTACCGCAAGCAGACCAAGGTCGAAGGTGGCACCGGCCTGCCCGACTTCACCTTCGAGCTGCCCAAGGGTCAGGTGCTCTACCTGGACGTGAAGTTCCCGCTGGCGTCGTACCTGCGCCACCTGGAAGCCACCAACGACGCTGAACGCTCCGCCTACCGGGAGGCGTTCCTGCGCGACGTGCGCCTGCGGGTGCGCGAACTGGCCAAGCGCGACTACGCCCGCCAGGGCGACCGCCGCAGCGTCGACTACGTGCTGCTGTTCCTGCCCAACGAGAGCATCTCCACCTTCATCCACGAGAACGACGGTCAGCTCATGGACGAAGCCATGCGGCAGAAGGTCGTGCTGTGCTCACCGCTCACGCTGTTCGCGCTGCTCGGCGTCATCCGCCAGGCCCACGAGAACTTCGTCATCGAGCAGACCTCCGACGAGATCCTGAAGGTGCTGGGCAGCTTCGAGCAGCAGTGGGGCAAGTTCGCCGGCGCGCTCGACACCATGGGCAAGCGGCTCGAGTCCACCCAGCGGGCGTTCGACGAGCTGAACGGCACCCGAAGGCGCCAGCTCGAACGGCCCCTCGACAAGCTCGACGAGCTGCGCAACCAACGCGGCATCGAGCTCGACCCGCCCGACGAGGCCGAGGTGCTCTCCCTTGGGCTGCGGGGTCTCGGCGCATGAGCCAGCCGTCGCTCGACCTCGGCTACGACGATGGCGCCGACCCCACCTTCACGGTCGGCGAGCTGGCCGAGGCCATCAAGATGGTCCTGCGCCGCGGCTTCCCCGACGGCGCCTGGGTGCGGGGCGAGATCCAGGGCCTGCAGCAGCGCACCAACGGCCACCTCTACTTCAACCTCACCGACCGCGACGGCGACGGCGGCAGCGCCACGGTGCCCGTGGCGCTGTGGGCCGGCACGGCTCAGCGCCTCCGGCCGCTCCTGGCCAAGCATCGCATGCGGCTCGAGAACGGCCTGGCCGTGCGCATCCACGCCAAGCTCGACTTCTACGGCCCCAGTGGCCGCCTCAGCCTGGTCATGGACGGGCTCGACCCCACCTACACGCTCGGCCGCCTGGCCGCCGAACGTGACCAGCTGTTGCGGCGCCTGGTGGCCGAGGGTCTGCTCGACGCCAACAAGCGCCACCGCCTGGTCACCGCGCCCCTGCGCATCGGCGTCGTCACCAGCGTCGGCACCGCGGCCTGGGCCGACCTCAGCCACGAGCTCGAAGGCAGCGGCATCGGTTTCCGGCTCCTGGTGGCCAACACCACCGTGCAGGGCGACGGCGCCGTCGATGGCATCGTCGGGGCGCAGCCCACCCAGCAGCGCCCCCACCCCCACCAGATACTGGTCGTGCGCGGCGGCGGGTCCCCCACCGACCAGGCCCCC
>JANMAT010000162.1:0-2283 GCA_031359995.1 Actinomycetes bacterium | reverse complement strand
CCGCAGGTAGGTCGGCACCACGTCGGCGCTCGGGCGCTGCGTCGCGGCGATCACGGCGACCTCACAGGCGCGCCCGAGGCTCAGCACCCGACGGAGACGGATCGATCTCTGTTCGTCGGCCTTGTCCCCGGCGTGCGTCAGCTCCGCAAGCTCGTCCACGATCACCAGCACCGAGGGATGCTCCGGTGAGACGGGCCACGCCTCGACCTCGTTCTCCTCCATCCATCGCGTGCGATGCTCGATCAGGGCCACCAGGCGGCCGAGCACGTCAAGCACTTCCCCGCCGTCGGACACATGGACCGAGGCCCGCGGGCGCCACAGACCGAGCTCGGTCCGCTTCGGATCGATGGTCACCAGGGCCACGTCAGACTCGAACGAGGCCTCAGCGGCGATGACGCGCAGCAGCGACGACTTCCCCGAGCCCGGTAGGCCCGCGGCGATCGTCGACAGCGTCGAGATGGGCAGACGGACCGGGCGCCCGTAGATGTCCCGGCCGACGTTGGCGTGCTTCATCACGCAGCCCTCCGATACTCGGTGGCGGGGGGTGCCCCGCGGTGAACGGTGAACGTCACGAACTTGCTCCCGAGCTCGGCGTCGAGTGTGACGTGCTCGACACCCCAGCGCAGCGACAACCGGCCGACCGCCTGCTCGTAATCGCCCACGCTCTGCCCAGCCAGCGGGCGGCATCGATAGGTGCGGGTGCCGTACGGGTCGACCGTGATCCGCACCCTCGGCACGACCACGATCACCCGATCCAACGGCGTATCGGTGCCGGCCCAGACGTTCGGTTCGGCCTCGACCGACAGACCCGCCGCCCTGGCATCCAGGTACCACCGCGCACGCCACCACGACCGGGCGCCGCAGTCGTGTACGACCGGCACGAACACCACCAAGGCGACCGCGGCGGCGACCATCAGCACGCCCACGATGAGGGAGACGGCCACCGCGACGAACAGGCACGCCAACGCAACCACGAGGGCCGGCGTCAGCGCCAGCAGCACGGCGGCGACCTCCCGGCGACGACGCCACTTCCCGCCCAAGAGGTGCCGCGGGCCGGCGAGGGTCTGACGGGTCTGCGCACGGTCGGTCACGACGCGGCCTCCTCGATGCGCTCATGACGTTCGATCACGACACGCTGGGGCGCGCCTGGCGTGTCGTAGTGCTCGTGGACAGGCCTGCTCAGCGACGCGGCCAGCCGGGCCTTGCGGGCGGCAATCAGGGCCTCCTCGTCGGCCAGCACGTCAGCCTCGGACCACGGCCTCGTGGCCACCTTCGCCGCGAGCAGCCGGCGATAGCGGCCCTGGGCGCGCTCGGCCTGCACCAGGCAGACCACGAGGACGGCGGCCAGCCCGGTCGTCAGCACAGCCACTCCGGCCAGCGGGTCGTCCGCCACAACGGCGATAGCCCCGAGCACCGCCGCGCCGTACGTCAGCGCGAACGGGCTCGGGACCATGCGTCCGGCCATGATCAGGCCTCGAGCAGATGGGCCACGAGGGCGTCGTGCTCGTCCTGCTGGCTTGCCGTGTGAAGCCGCACCAGCTCGTCGAGCAGGTCGGTCATGGCCGAGCGGTCGACGTTGTCACGGGCACACGAGGCCAGGGTCTCAGCCAGGCGCGACGACATCGGGAACGAGTCATCGCCCAGCAGGAACATGATCAGGTCGGCCAAGTGCGGCACCGGCCAACCGAGATGCTTGGCCACCAGCTCGTAACGCGGCGAATGCTCGCCCGCCTCGGACTCTGCAGCCTCAGACTTCCGCTTGGCGCCCATCTCAGGCGGCCGCACCGGTCGTCACGGGCTCGGGCTTGGTGCCGTTCGTCTTCGCCTTGACGGTCTTGCAGCCATCAGCCGACCAGGCCAGACCCTGGTTGACACCGCCACCGTCCTGGCCCATGGCCCAGGCGAAGGTACGCAAGCTGTCAAACGTGATCGACTGGAACGGGTCGAGCACCTCCCCGAGGTCGCGCGGGTTGGGCACCGCCACCTCGATCAGCTCGGGCTTGGCGTTCTCGGGGACGGTCGAACCGACCTCACGGGCCAGGCAGCGGACGGCCCACACCGGGCGGCCGTCGTTGTGGATCTTCTGAGAGATGCTGGTCTTCTGATCGCGCTGCATCTTCGGCACGGACTCGACGTAGATCAGCTCGACACGGGTGGTGTCGACGGGCACGAATCGCATGGTTGGTTCTCCTTGGTCTACTGACTAGCCACCTAGTCAGTCTGAGGAGGATATTGACACTGACCAGCCGCCTAGTCAATATGCAAGTCGTAAGTTCCGATCGT
>JANMAT010000133.1:0-80989 GCA_031359995.1 Actinomycetes bacterium | reverse complement strand
GCGTCGGCAAGAAGAAGGCCGCTACCGCGGTCGCTCACTCGATCCTGGTCATCTGCTGGCACCTCATCACCAACGACACCGACTACCAAGACCTCGGCGGCGACTACTTCACCCGACGCAACGACCCCAACCGCCACAGAGACCGCCTCATCGAACAACTCCACGGCCTCGGCTACCGAGTCACCCTCGACAAGGTCGCATGACCAGCCGCCCCGCCGCGTCCAAGTCTGATTCACTTCACAGCGAGCCTGCAGCGCGGTCGCGTTGGCGTCGACCATTCGCATCGAGCTTCAGCCGGGATTCGTGCCCGACGGCCAGGGGGTGCGCCTGTGCGCGGACGACGCCTGCCACGACGGCTTCATTTCCACCTCGGGGCCAACAGGTCCCCTCGCCGGGGCCGCCGCCCCCGAGCTGAACGGAGCCCCCCGGAGGGTGCGCCTGAGCATGACGTTCGGCGCCAACCAGGCGCCCGCCGCCTCGGGGGAGATCACGACGCATGCGATCGCTCCCGGCTGTCAGGCGGCGATGGTGGCTGCCGCGAGGTTCGACCCGGCGACGAGATCACTCGTCGAGTCGACCTGGCCCCGATGACCTACCTGATTTCGGTCGTAGGACGAACGGACGCTTCGACTCCGGGGGTCTACGTGAGCGCCGGCGGCACCTCACCACCGTTGGCGACATCGGCCAGGACGGTGTGCTGGTTGTCGTCAGCGAGGACCGTCATGCCCCAGCCGTCTGTCGGGCCGCACGACGGTGCCGTGGTGGTCGCCCCGAGCGGGGGAGGGGGGCAGCTCGGCGCGAACGTCTCCCGTCGCACGACGACCCAAGCGCGCGTCGCCATCGGCTGGTTGGTCGAATCGAATCCGGTGAACCGCCCGAACTTGACGGCGATCACGCCATCGACGCCGACGGTCGCTGCTGGTGGTGCGGCGGGAATTTCGTCGGGGGAGATGGGCTCGATGCGCCAGTTGCATGCGCATGGTGTCGTCTGGTCCATGTCCGGCCGCGCGACGTATGGCTGCGTGACGCGGATCCAGGTCAATCGCGTGGCTGATGTGCCTGCCAAGCCGAGCGACGGGTAGACGCTCAGGGTTGCACCGCCCGGCTCTCCGGTGAGCACGTAGAGCGTGCCGTTGCGAATCTCGGCAAGTGGGCCACTCTCGAGGTCGAAGGCATCGCCAGCCAGATCCTGTCGGCGTACGAGCGTGGCGCCGTCGAAGCGCAGGAGCGCGATCGGCTCGGCCTCGCCCTCGGTCGTCGTGGCCGGCTGCACGGCCAGCGTGAGGTTGCCGGACGATGGATCGACCTCGGAGGCGGCGACGCTTATGAACCCGGGGGGCGTGGTCAGTTCCACAGTGCCGGATCGTGTCGCGAAGGTCAGGCCACCTCCGGGTGCGCTCTCGTAGGGAGTCGGCGGGGGCGGGTCAGCGGACGGGTCCACCGTGACGGGAGCGAGATCGGAGAGACGAAGGAAGGGCCGCCATACCGAGTCGGAGCGGTACAGGATGTCGCCGCGGGCCTCCATGCGAGTCGGGTAGGAGGTGCCGTAGAGGTCCGCGGTGGGATGCGAGGCGGTGACCTTGCCGGCGTCGGTGTCGATGACCCAGAGCGCGCGAGCGGTGAACAGCAGCAGACGGCGTCGGGCGGGGTCGACGAACGTCGTGCCGCCGGCGAACTTGTCGCTGTCGGCCAGGTTGAGAGAGACCTCTTGGACCGTGCTGTCTGCGCCGACCATGACGATGCGGCCGTTCAGACCGTCGAACAGGTAGGTGGTGCCGTCAGGGCCGACCGACAGCCCAGTCGGTCCGGCGTCGGTGCCCTGGCCGGCCGAACGCACGATGCCGAGTTGTTGCTCGCCGGACCCCCAGCCGAAGCGGACGGTTCGTGACGGAACCTCGGTGGCTGCCGATCCGACGCCGATGTCGTAGGTGACCGGCGCTGGTGAGGTCGCTGTCGGAGCAGACTGTGATGTGGGCGGCGGTGGCGGGCTCGTGCCCGTCGGTTGTGGCCAGTTCTCTCCAACGATCCGTCGAGTGCCGAGCGCCTCGGTCAGCGCGACCGTGAACGGCGTGACCGGATTGGAGGGGCATGTCGGCAGGCCCACCCCTTGCACTGGCGTCATGGTCACCGCAATGGCGACCTGGTCGGCGCCGTAGGTGATCGCAGTCTTGATGTGGCCCGTTGCTGGCTGGCCGCTGGCGCACGCTGTCTCCTCGACTTCGATGTCGATCGTCCGGCTGTCGGGTGTGGGCACGTGGTCGGGGGAGACGCGCCAGTGGGGGATCGTCGCCAGGTCGGTAGGAAACGTCGCGGGCAGGCTGCGGTCATCGCGTCGTGCTCGCCCGAGGACACCGCCGGCGGCGACAGCGACGGCGGCCACGATCACGGCAGCAATGGCGAAGCGAGGCCACGGCGCGCGGCGCACCTCAACGGGCCGTGTGTCGAGGTCAAACTCGAGGGCCGAGGGGCTGGGATCCTCGGCGCTGGGCTCGGCCGCTTCGGCAACGACGGCGCTCCACACCGCTGGGGCGCCGCGCTCGAAGCCATGCGTTGCCGCGCGTTCGAAGAGTTCGACTACGTCATCCATCGTCCCTCCGTTCGATGCCGTCTCGTAGGAGGCGACGCGCCCTCGTTGCTCGCATGCGGAGAGCGGCCTCTGGGCGCTCGAGCAGTTCGGCTGCCTCGGCGAATGTCCAGTGCTCGACTGCCGTGAGGTAGATCAGTGCCCGGTCGACCGGGTCCAACGCCATGAGCTCCGCCAGGTCGGAGGGGTAGTTCGGCTCCGTCGACTCGGGCTCGATCAGTCGGGCGCGAACGTGTTCACGCCGCTGTTCGGTGGTGCGTCTCGTCAGTTCCAGGTTCAGGATGCTTCGGCGCAGGTAGGCGCCGATGTTGAAGACGGGCTCCGATCCTGACCGTCGCATGTACCGGACGCACGCCTCCTGGACGAGATCGTCTGCGTCCACCACGGGGGCGCTGATCGCTCCGGCGAACCGGCGGAGGCCAGGGTAGATCTCGGCGAACAGGGCCTCTGTCAGGCCGGCCCGCGATGAGACCGTCGAGGGCCCGGGGGGCGAAGGTTCGCGCATCACCCTCGACGACTCCTGAACCCCCCAAAGTGCAACACGGTGACGTCAATCGTCGCGCATACGCGCACAGGTCGAAGTCGATGCCGTCGCCCGCCAGAGCGACGCTTTAGGGCGTACGGGTGGCGTCAAAGCGGATCGTCACGGTCGCAGTGTCCGATGGGACGGTGACGGCGGCCAGGGCAGGAACCCAGTTGACGTCTTCTTGCAGGACGTAGCTTCCGGGTTGCAGCGCTTTGGCGTCGAGCGCGATGCGGAGGCGCGTGGCGTCCAGCACGGGTCCGGTCGGCTTGCTGGCGGTGACGTCCTTGTAGCTGATGCCGACCGGGAGGACGGCAGGATCCCCCGCGCACGGGCGACGGGCGAAGGCGGCGCCGCTCTCCACGCAGACCGGGCCGGCGACGTCGAGTACGCCGGTGCCGCTGAGGCGGGCACTGAAGATGTCCGAGCTCCCGGAGATGAGCAGAGGTTCCGGAGCTGTTGCGACGAGCGTGGCGATGACCGGCTGGTCGAGGGAGCGGAACGTCACGGGAGAGCTCGATCGCAGCTCGAACGGAGCCTCGCCCGCCGGGGTCGTCACCGTTGCGGTGATCGTCACGGACCATGTCGACAGTGGGGCCAGGATGGTCGTGGGCGACGCTCGGTCGGTTGGCTTGATCGGGCGGGTCGACGGTGTCGGCGCTGCACCGCCAGCGCCGGAACATGACACAGCGATCACGACGCAGACCACGGTCCCCCCGACGCCGCTGTATCTGCCCATCGGGGGAGTGTGCAGCGCGTCGTGCTCGACGTCCAGAGGCGAGCCGAGGTTTCCGCGGTGACAGGCCCTCTCGTGCCATGCCGGGCCCGAACCAGAGTCCGCTGGCGCATGTTCGTCGCTTTGGGGCGCTCGTGACTCTGTAGGGTCGTGGTCACGGACGAGCGGGCGATGGGCATGACTGGAGAGGTGAACTATGTCGCCGCCGATCGGCCCTTCGACGATTGGTACGTCGAAGCGCGGCCCAGGGTCGCCGCCGCCGTGGCTCTCTGGTGCGGGTCGGCTGATGTAGCGGCGGACGCAACCGACGAGGCGTTCGTACGGCTCCTAGCGAGGTGGAACCGTGGCCCGAGCCTGCAGTCACCCACGGCCTGGGTGACCACGGTGGCGTTCAATCTGGTTCGCCGCCGAGCCCGGCGCGCTGCGCTCGAGCGGATGGTGCTCCGAAAGGTAAGGCCGGTCGCCGCGCTGGCGGCGCCCGCCGGTGAGGTGTTCGGCCTGGTGAACGATTTGCCGGATCAGCAGCGACGGATCGTGCTACTACGCCACGTGGCCGGTCTGAGCCAAGACGAGATCGCCGAGGCGCTGAAGATCAAGCGCTCGACGGTGTCGAGCACGTTGACCGATGCGCACCGACGGCTACGTTCGCTGCTCGACGACGATGCCGAAGCTCCGGGAGGGGGCCGGGATGCTGAGTGAACGTTGGCGCGCGGCGATCACCGCGGTGAACGACGATCCCGCGGTCGGTGTTGCCGACCTGGCCCGCGTTCGTCGTCGGCTACGGCAGCGCCGGGCGCGCGCTCGGTCGATCGCGGCGGTTGTCGCTGCGATGCTGGTGGTAGGTGGTCTCGCCTTGGCGCGCCGGCCGAATGGTGGGACCGGTGTCGCCCCGGTGCCCGCGGCGAGCAGCGTGGCCACGTCTGGGCCTGGCACCGCGACGACGACTGGTACACCGCGCCGGTCGGTCACGTACACCTGGAAGGAAGCCCAGCTGGTCCTCGTGGACAACGCCCCCGACGCGCATGCCTCGGAGCAGCCGCCGGCGGTGGTGCCGAAGGACTGCCTTGGCCAGCCTCAGACGCCAACGGTGATGCGGGCCACGGTTGCGAAGGTGACGTCGGCGTTGTCGCCGCCCACGGTGTCGACGGGCCAGGAGGTGTGGGCGGTCGTGTGCACCGACATGCCCCGAGCCGCCGCCGGCGAGGCCGCCGGGACGATGCCTGAGCTGGTCCCGAACGGGGACCTGATCCGCCTCTTCGCATCTGATGGTACGTGGTTGTTCACGACGCACACGCCACCAGCCTCGGTCACGTCGTACGGCGCCAGCGTGGCTACCAGCCAAGCATCGGTCGCGCCGGCACCCTCGTCGACGGCTGCTTCAACAACCGCTTCGACGATTGGCGAGCCGAGGACGGCTGCGGTCACAGCGTCGCGGCCGCCACTTCCGCCCGGCCAGTTCGTCGCCTGGCGGCGGTCGGGAGAGTTGGTCGTGCTCGACGCCTCGACAGGTGCGGTGGTGCGTCAGCTTGCCCAGATCCGCGTGGCGTACCCAGCGACGGGGCCGTCGGGCGTGGTGCTCACACCTGATCGGCGGATGGCCGTCGTGTCGTGGAACGAGGGCGAGTTCTGTGGTGCACAGCGGGTCGGGGCGGTGCCGACGGATGGAAGCGCTGCGTTGGTGCTGTGGGGCCCTGGCGACCAACCCGTAGTCAGCCCCGACGGCCAGCGGGCCGCGTGGACGGCGATCGACGTCGACTGCTACCACCGTTCGCTCGTCGTCCACGACGTCGGATCGGGAGCGGAACACAGCATCGCACTCGCCGATGACGAGGCGTCGGCGAGCGCGCTGCGCGCCACGGGGCCGTGGTGGCAGAGCGACGACAACACGCTCGTCTACGCGCAGATGCCTCCCGATCCGTCGTCGGAGTACTCCAGTACGGCACTCACGTTCGATGCGTCGCGAGCGACAAAGAGATCGGATGCCAGCCCGCTCCGGCTCGGGTGTGTGACGCCAGGGATGGACCCGGTGTTCGCTCGCCAGACCCCTACCGGTGATGGCTTGGTCCTTGCCCGCTCCGACCCGTCGGGAGGCGCGACTGCGATCGTGCGCTGTCGCTTCGGAGCGGACGAAGGCGAAGTGCTTCTCACGACCGATCTCGCCGTCCTGGTCGCGCAATTCGACCGCGATGCGGCAACGCTGTTGCTGCTGACATGGGACGGTGCGGTGGGGATGGCCGCACCAGGCGGTGTCGCCCGAGTCGTCGCCATGGGACCGTTCCAGTCGGTCGCCTGGTGAACCTGATCGAAGCCTCTGCGGTGGCACGCTCAATCCCGCGGCGGGTCGTCAAAGAGCGCCGCCAGGGCCTTCTCAACCTGCTTCGGGCGGGTGCAGGGGCCGTAGGCGATCTCGGTGTGATCGTCGAGCTCGAGGACGACCGTGCGGGTCACTGTGCCGCCCTTGCAATGCTTGGGTTGCGGGAGCGGCATCGGAAGCGGTGTGCCGAGCGCGGTGACGGCGGCCAGGAACCGCTCGCCGTAGTACGGGCTCGTCCAGCCGGGCGGCCCGTGCTCCTGACTCTCGACGACCGATCCCTCCGGCCATGGCTCGACGCGCAGCTTGCTGATCGACAAGCCGACCACCGTGGGCGGGAGAGACGTCGGGTGGACAAGCGCTGGCGGCGTCGCGGGGAACGACTCCGACGAGCAGCTGGCCAGCAGGAGCGCTCCGGCTGCGGCGCCGAGCAAGCGGGAGATCCTGCCCTTACCCATGCAGTCATGATCGCAGGTTGCGCAATCGGCCGGTGCTTACAGGTCGAGGTCGATGCCGTCGTCGAGCCCACGGAAGGAGGCAGACGGCGAGATGTCGAGTGAGTGTTCGCCGAGGTCGACGAGCAGGTCGGTCAGCGAGGGCGATGCCGGGTAGGCGGCGGCGTGTTGGGCGAGTTCGCCGGCTTGTTGGTCCCAGGTTCGGGCGGCGGCGGGTTGGGTGGGTCGCGGGCCGAGGGTGGCGGTGAGGTCGTCGGTTGGGGCCAGGCGGGCGTGGCGGGCTCGGGCGTGGACGTCTCGGTCGAGGGTGGTGTCGAGTCGGGCGACTTGGCGGTCGATGTCGTCTCGGCCGGCGATTACGCCGCGGGCTTCCTCGAGCGTGCCGCGGAGCGCCGCGGCCCGCTGGTCGAGCGCCGTGACCCGGGCTTCGGCCCGGTCGCTCTCGGTGGGGAGGGTGGCGGCGGCTTGTTGGGCGGTGGCCAGGTCGTCGGCGTGGCGGCGTCGCTTGAGTGGCCGGTCGTAGTCGGCGATCACGGTGTGGGCCTGGTCGAACCGGTGGCGGAGGCCGTCGAGTTCCTTGACGGCCACGGCTCGCTCGCTGGTGATCGTGTCGAGCTGGCGTGGCAGCTCCGTCGCTTGCTCGTGGGCGTCGTGGAGCGTGGTGAGCAGCTGTTCGCGCTGGTCAAGCATCTGGCGGAGGCGGTCGGGGTCGAGGAGGCCGGGGTGGTGGAGTTCGCGGTCGTTCAGCTCGGCGTGGCGTTCATGGGCGGGGCGGTCGATCCAGTCGGTGCTGAGGCATTGGGCGAAGACGTCGCGGGCGGTCTGTTCGCCGCTGGTGGCGAGGTAGGCGTGGTTGCTCTCGGTCCCGCGGGTCATCGGCACGTAGAGGTTCCTCAGGTCGGCTGGTTTGTCGATGACGACGAGGGCGTGCGCGACGGTGCGGCCTTGGGCGGCGTGGCCGGTGCTGGCGTAGGCGAGTTCGACGTGGTCTCGCACGTAGGGGGCGGGGAGCCGGACGGTGCCGTGGGTGCCGGTGGCGGTGATGGGTGTGGTCGGGGTGGATGTGGGTGATGGTCCATCGGGCGCGGTTGCGGACCATCTCGCCGTGGTCGGTGCGGAGCTGGCGTTCGTTGTGGCGGGTGGCGATCTCGTCGCCCACGTGCAGGGTCGTGTCGCCGATCCGGAGCGAGCGGCCGGCCGGGTCGAGTTCGCCGGCGCGGAGGCGGAGGGTTTGGGCTCGTCGGTTGAGGCGTTGGACGGTCTCGTTGGTGGGGGCCATGAGGAGGACGTCGTGGCCGGCTTGGCGGTGTCGCCACCATTGCGACACGGCTTCGCGTTCGATGCCATCGGGGGTGCCGCCGTGGAGGCGGCCCTGGACCTCGTAGGTGTCAACGACGGTGTGGTCACCGCGGCGGAGTTGGAGGCTGGCGTCTCGTTCCCAGGGATGGCTGAAGCGGTGAACACGGTCGAGTTCGATGGCGCCGAAGGTTTCGGTGAGGAGCCCGAACATGCCACCCCGCCCGACGGCGGAGAACTGCAACGGGTCACCGACCAGCACCACCCGCCATCCCTTCACATCAGCGAGGTCGGCGAGCTCGGCCAGCTTGGGGGTGGGGACCATGCCGGCCTCGTCGACTTATGCCGATGTCGGCATAAATCGACGATCACGGTGGCCCCGACCGGGAGGTCGTAGACGTGGTCGGGTGGGCGGGGCAGGCGGTGTTCGATGAGGAGCTTGTCGATCGTGTCAGCCGCGACGCCGGTCTCAGCGGCGAGGACCTCGGCGGCGGTGGCGGAGGGGGCGACTCCGAACACGGCCCGACCATCGGCGCGGAGCTGATCGACGGCGGGGGTGAGGGCGGTGGTCTTGCCGGTGCCGGCCGGTCCGACGACGAGGACGATGTCGGCATGCCCCGCTGTCGCGGCCGCCGTGTGGGCCTGCCCGACACTCAATGCCCGCTCGGCGCGGTCGGTGGCGTGGGGGTGGTCGGTGCCGTCGTGGACGAGGCGCCGGTCGACCCAGTCGATGAGGGCGGCTTCCTGGTCGAGGATCGCCTGGGTCGTGAGCGCACGGTCGACGGCCGCCTCAGTCACGGGTCGGCCATTGCGGCGCAGGAGTGCACCAGCCGGCACAGGGTGGGACACGTCAACACACTCCTCGGTTGCCAACCGCACACTCGTGCGGTCCAACCACACACTCAGTGCCCCGGCCGGCATCCCGGTCGTGGTCGGCACCGCGGCGGCGACCTCGCGGACGATCTCGGCCGGTCGCCACGTCGACTGCTGCTCGGTGAGCGCCCCGACGCCCACTGCTCGACCAGGGCGTTCACACGCCGCGGCAAGGCGCTCGGTGCGATGGTGTGAACGGTGGTGGCGACGAGGTGTGAAGGGTCGAGACCGAGGGTGTGAACCTGCTCGGCCCACCCCGCGTGCAGGCCGGTGGCGTTCACACCGTGGGGTTTGGCCGGGCGACTGTCGGTCACGGCTTCGCGTTCGAGTCGCCAGCGTTCCCGCACGGTCGGCTCACGCTCCATCGTGTCGGTGAACCGGTCGAGCTTGTCGGCGATGCGGCGCTCCACCTGCCCGGTGCGTTGCGAGAACTCCACCCGCACCACCTCCCCTATGTCGGCCAGTTCCGCGATGCCCCGCTCCGGCTGGTGCCAGCGGACACCGAGCCGATCGGTCAGCTCCGCCCGGAGGCCGGCGTGGTAGAGGGCGGACAGGGTGCGCTGGTCGTACTTGATCGTCCGGGCGTCCAAGGCCAGCCACCGCCCATCCGGGGACACGACACGGTTGGCGATCACCACATGGGTGTGGAGCTGAGGATCCAGGGCGCGGCTGATGTGCTGGCGGAACAGGGCCGCGATCACGCCTTCGGCATCGACCACGGCGACCTCGCCACCGATCCGGTAGCGGGTGTGGGCATGGCGCTCGACCCAGCCGACCATCGCTTCGACGGCGGCGTCGTGGGCGGCGAGGACCTCGCCCCGGGTGTGGTCGTCGCCGAGGGCCCACAAGACGCTCACGGACTTCGGGGCCGAGCACGTCATCATCGAACCCGCGGACCGAGTCGTCGTCGTAGCGGCGCCCCAACGCCCGCTCCGGCCGACGCGGGTCCATGCCGGCCATCAGCGCCAGGAAGGCGTCGTCGTCGACCTCACCGACGAGACCGAGTCGGGCGGCGCCGTCACCGAACCAGAGCCCGCGGGGCTCGCCGCTGTCGAGGTAGTAGCTCGGCAACTGCTCCACGTAGTACGCACCCGCAGTGGCCGTCTTCAAGGTCGTCACCCGCACGGTCATCCACACACTCCCGTGTCTGTGCACCCGTCTGTCACGACACCCACGCGCCCCTGCGGTGCGTCCCGGGAGATCATCACCGCCGCCTACCGCTCGGGCCGGAAGTCAGGAGCCGGTCGCAGATGCCGCTGCACCGGGCGGGCCGGGGCCTTCGGTGCCGGTGGCGTGAGTGGACCGCCCAACCACTGCTCGAGCAGGACACGCGGGACCCGCAACTGCTTGCCGATCCGGATCACCGGCAGCCCGACAGCGCCATCCGTGGCCAGGTACTCGCGGGCCTGCGCGTACGCGACCGTGCGCCCGATCTGCAAGATGCGCGCCGCCTGCTCCACCCGCAAGAAGTCGGGCCAACCCGAACCCGTTACCGACTCGTCCGCGAACGTCATCCTGGCCTCCCGTCACCGCAGCGGTACCTAATGAGGGAGCGCCAACCAGCCTGCCGGTGAAGCGAAACGCACGCAGACGCCGACCCTCACCTTCCCAACTGGGTCGGCCAACACGCGTTTTGGTGAATTTCGACCGAGAAATCTCCGAAGTCCGGACAACCCGACACGAAACAGCACCAGACGGACAGCCGGGGAGCGCTCGCAGCGCCCGGGGTCGTCCTGCGCCGAACTGTGCGGTTGCGCCAGCTGGAAGCAGACCACGGGAGGTTGGTCGGTGGGTGTCGACGATGGCGTCGAACTGGCGGGCCCTCGGCGCCAGGCCGAGCTTGCAGCGACGGTCGACCGATGGGTCTGAGCTGGCTCGACGGCAGCTACGGTGGTGAGGCGGCGGGCTGCCTCGGCGCAGATCCGTGCTTCGCTGTCGGCGAGGTCTCGGCTGTCGTAGACGGCTTGCGGCTTGCGGGCGAAGGCTCGGCGGAGTTCATTGGCGTGGTCGGTGTGGACCTGTTCGAACCGGC
This sequence comes from Actinomycetes bacterium, assembly GCA_031359995.1. Classification (GTDB taxonomy): domain Bacteria; phylum Actinomycetota; class Acidimicrobiia; order Acidimicrobiales; family Ilumatobacteraceae; genus JANMAT01. The sequence goes on along the minus strand of JANMAT010000133.1, from coordinate 70,179 downwards.
ACTGGACGGCACCGGTCGGACGCCGTTGGGGCGAGAGCCCGAGGCGTGGCGGGGATACCGTGGGCAGCGGGGTTACATCACCGTGTTGCGGGCCGACGATGCCGAGTTCTACGAGAAGTACGCCGCTGAGCTCGTGCACTTCGCGAACACGCTGGTCGGGCCATCCGGTGCCGAGGATCTGCTCGTCGACACGATTGTCACGGTGTTCGCATCGGCAGCCTGGCCGTCGTGCCGAACAAACGGGCCTACGTCTACCGGGCCATGGTGAACCACGCGGCGAAGGACCGTCGCGCTACCCAACGACGCCTCGCTCGTGAGATCAAAGCTGGTCCTCGTCCGGAGGTTGATCCTCGCACCGCGGAGCTGGGCGCCATCGAGGTTCGGATCGCGTTGCGGCCGCTCACGGTCAGACAGCGGGCGATCGTGCACCTCCGGTACTGGAGCGACCTCACCGTGCCGGACACCAGCACGGCGTCGAGCGCGTGCCGGTACGTGACCTCGACCTCGGCATCGGCCTGCAAGGAGAATCCCTGGGCCTTGGGCGCACGCGGATGCGGTCGCTTTCGGACGGGGGCGCGTACTCACCAGCAGAGCGCTCTTCCACTGCGCCTGGGACCATCACGCCTCGCCCGCTCCGGTCTGAAGGCCGGTATTGCACACGCGCGCCATGAACGCCAGCTCAACCCGCTGCGAGGCGCCTGCTAGGAATTCGCTGATGATGGTCCAGGCTCTGCCACGTCAATCTCGCCAGCCTCGAGTCGAATGACGGCTGGATCGACTCCCCCGAGAGCATCGGCTCGAAGGTCGGTGACCACTGCCTGCGCCGTGCGCTCCGCCTCGCGGGTCACGCGTACGACAAGCCTTGACCGGCCACGATCGCTCGACAGCCCAGAGCCAAGGACTTTGTCACCAACTGCTGAGTGAAGGCGCTCTAGTAACACGTCTCGGGCATGTTCGAGCTGGCGGATCGACCAGTCTCCGCTGTCGATTTCAACGCCAAACTTGCTGGATGCCAGTTTCAAGTCTGTCAGCTTCTGGTCTGCCACACCGACAACAGGCAAGTGAACAACACCCGTTGCTGGATCGGTCCACGCCACCGACCGTTGATCGGCGCCTACGGACTCAACAAACGCCGTCGCGGCCTCGCGGCCGGACGCTGGTTTCAGCGTACCAACGGAGCTCGCTGAGCAGCTCGGCAAGAAAACTATAAGGACGACTCCGATTAGAACGAAACTACGCCGCCTGTGCAACTGTATAACGTCCCAACAGTGCCTCGATGTCCTGCATTGTCTCGAAGTAGCGATTTCCGGACCCTCCTCCGCTAGGACCACTGAGGTGCGCTCCCGTCGGTTCGGCGTCTCCGACGTACGCGTAGGTCCACTTCCAGAAGACAGGACCGCCACTGTCGCCGGTGGAGCTTGAGTAGTTTGCAGAGTACACGCCGTCGATGGTACGGGTACTGCCGTTAGCGATGTACTGATAGTCCTGGAAGTTCTGACCGGTGACAGTCCCGCACTTTTCGGCCTTCGATCCCCATCCCGAGTGGCACAGCTGCAGGCCAATCACCATGTTGGCCTCGGCGGTGCGAACGCCACGAACATTTCGAGCCGCAGTGCTCGAATACCGCACGAGCGGTACACCCGACCAAACTGAGTATGAATACGGCTGCCATGAACCAAATGGAACGCCATACGCCGTTACGTCGTTGGCAACCGAGTTGTTCGAACCGGTCGTGTAGTTGGTCCACCCAGCGCCAGGGGAAATGGCTTGCAGGAGCCCGGTACCGGCAGAATTGGTCCAGTACACTGTGTTATTTGTATTGTTTACGCCCTGACAATGGCCGGCGGTAATTCCCCAGTACGTCTGTGGCCCCAGGATGTAGCCGGCAGAACAGGAAGCGCTGGTTTGAGGGCTGAGAAGGATCCAATCGCCGGAGTCGAGCGGGGGTCCGCTCCAGTTCTCGGCTCTGTCGAGCGGCGCTACCGTCACGTGAATGATCGACGCATCGCGTCCGGCGAGTTCCTCTGAGGACAGTGACCTCAGAATCGCCGTCGCGGTCGCTTCAAATATGGGTGTGACATGGAGGTCAACAAAGGATTTTCCGCGATCGGTCGATAGTCCCGCGAAGGCTCGACCGCCCGCAACATCCTTTGGATCTTTTGTAGTATATGGTGCCAACCTTGCAAGCACGAGGTCGCGGATAGTCTCAAGCTGAGAGACCGAGGTATCGCCAACCTCAATGACAAGTTTAGTTGGCATCTCCCGTTCATACGTGGACCGAATGGCGGACATCTCGGCAGGTGTCAGCCCAACCACTGGTAGATGTGTCGAGTCATCCACCGAATCGTACCAAGCGACGCTGCGCTGATTGTCCGCTAGCGAATGAACGAGCCGATCGAATGCGTTTCTCTGAAGCTGCACCGGCGTCGTCTGGGATGGAGGAACGGCTGGATCGAACGCTTGTGGGGCCGCATCGACGTGAGCAGACATGCCCACGGCGGCCAGTGCAATGCTAAAACCTATCGCCAAGGAGCGCCGAACGCCTGCCATGTGTAACTCCCGTAGGTTCGGAGTTGTTGACATCAAGATCACCGTGACGCCAGTTCACTGCGACGAGAATGACCATACACGTCTGTTGCACGCACTTCAAGTAAAAGTGCGTCGCATTTGGGACCGCAAGTTTACGACGCGAGTCGTAGCGTTGTTTCGCCTTCGGCCGAATAGCCGGCGATCGGTAGCAGCAGACGTGGCGAAGGATGAGCCGCCGTTTCTGGACAAAGTCATTCGAGGCAAACACGAAGCCCGCGTCGGGGTGGCCAACGCGTGCGGGAGACGGCGGAGCAGGTGGTTGGCGGAAACCGTCGCCTGGGCGGGGCCCTGAGCGTCGTTTCGCTCATCGAAGCACCGAGCACACAACCAACGACGTCTCCACGAGCCGTGAGGCTTGGCGGTGTCCGAGTTGGACGAGAAGAAGGCCGCACGCGCCGATCAGACCGTGACGACGTCGACCAGCGATTCTTTGTCGACGAGATCGGACGCGTCCTGGCGCAAGTCTCTAAGTCCGACGGGGGTTCCCATACCGTCAGTTTGGCACTTGTGCTGTTCGTGTCGACAGGTTCCGTACCCTGCCGTCGCGCTCACCCCTCGGCTGAGCTGGGCGACATCTGAGTGCGAAGGCGTCCAGCCCTGTGCGCCGGCGTTGCTGCTGTCGCCTCTAGCGGCAACCGGACCTGGTCCGTGGCGGTATCCTCGGGTCATGAACCGCACGCTCGATCTGTCACGTTGGGCGCGTCTGTGGGTCGCCGTGGACAAGGACGGCAACGTTCAGGCCTCGGCTGCGACGCTTGACGCCCTGATCGCGGACGTCGACGAGCGCGATCTCGACGTTGAGATCATGCGTGCTCCGGTTCCCGGTGAGCCCGTCGTGTTCGGTCTTGGCTGAGGCCTGGCTCTTCTCCTACACCGACTTCGGCGAGTCGCACGGAGCGCTTCGCCGCCCGGTGCTGCGGGCTGCGATTTCGGTCCGGGTACCAGGACGTCGCCGTACGTTCTCGGCTCTCATCGACACAGGCGGCCCAGTGACCGTCGTTGCGAACGAGGTGATCTCGGCCGGGGGCGGCGACCCCGTCGACACCGGTGACCGGCTCCCGATCCGACTCGGCGGCCGCCAATTCTCGGCACCACTGTTCGAGCTGACGCCCGAGGCGCTCCCGCCACGGGGCGTCGACGTCCCCGCTGCCTCCTGGCGAGGCCTCGTGGGTCTGTTGTCGCCTTTCCCGCATCAGGGCACCTCGGTCATCCTTGGACAGATCGGCTTCCTCGAACACTTCACCGTGACGTTTGGGCCAGAGCGGTTCGCGGTCGAGCCCGCCGCGGCCTTCGGTGCCCGATTCGGCGAGGCTCATTGACCGCTCAGCAGGCCTGGCCCGCCTCGCAGCCGAGCCCCGGCGCAGCGTTCGCGCCAACGGTTGATCCCGGCGGGCGGCCAGGTTCCGTGCCAACCGGTGCTGTCTCGTGCCGCCTGCTGACACTCCGTCCACCCCCATCCCACCCCCCAACGGCCCTCCGAGGGTCGCCGGTAGAGCCTCTGAACTGGGCAAACGCGCCGTCGATGGTGGTACTGCAAAGCCCTGTACCCGGGTTCGATTCCCGGCGTCGCCTCTGTGGACTCCAGGGGTAAACTCCCTGTTCAGAGGTCATTTTGGTGGTCTCGGTTCGTGTTGGTTGATGTCAGCCTGTGCCGACGAACACCGCAGCAGAGTCCCCGGCGCCACGCTGGAGTGCGTCAGCCGATCTGGCCGACGAGGACGATGGCCGGATCGGTGCCGTCGGCCCGGCGAAGTTGGTTCGCCTGGTCAGTGTCGACCTGTTCCAGGAGCACGACGGCCGACTCGTGGTTGCCGTCGGCGGAGCGTCGACCGAGCGCCAGGCAGCAGAGCACGTCGGAGGCGGCGATGGCCGCGCGGACCGCGTTGGTGGCAACCACGTCGCCCTGGCTGGCCTCGCTGAGGAGCTCGGCGGCCTCGAGGAACTGGCGGGCGTCGTGGAGACGAGCGCGGGCGTCGGCCGCGTCGCAGTCTCGTGTGCGGCTCCTCGGCCTAGCCACGAGCACGCCGCAGCAGTCGGTTCGATCCGTCGACGAGCAGCCCCGGCCCCGAGGGCGGCGGGCATCGCCCCAGCCCCGAATCGGCAGGAGACAAGAATATCTACCGTTCTGTAGACTCACTTGTATGAGCGAGACGACTACCTTGCGAGTAGCCCGATCCACCCACCAGGAGCTGCGGGAACGCGCCAACCAGGACGGTCTCACGATGGAGGCCGAGCTGAAGCGGCTGCTTCGCTACGACCGTCAGCGACGCATGGCGGAAGCCTTCGCCGCGCACGAGCCCACGACCGAGGATCTCGCCGTCGTCCAGGGAGGCATGGCGGCGGTGAACCGGAACCTCGATGCGACCCGGTGACGTCGTCGAGGTCGACTTCGGGATCCCGCTCGGGAGCGAAGGTGGATTCCGCCGGCCGGCCATCGTCGTGACGAGCTCGCTCATCATGCAGGTCGACCCGGCGACCTTCCAGGTCGTCCCGATGACCACGAACGTCAAGCGAGACCTGCCGTACGAGCTGCGGCTCGACTCGTGGGAGCCGGCTTCCGCAGCCCAGTGCCACCTCGTCACGACGATCGACCGGGCCGCCCTCACGGGCACCATGTTCGGCCGCATCACCACGACCGACCTGCGCAAGATCCGTGAGCTGCTGCGCGACATCCTCGACCTGGAGGACTGAACGGCGAAGTCAGTGCGAGCAAGCGCGTCCGTGATGCGTGGCGGGGTTCGCGTGTCGAGCGGGGTCATATGACCGTGTTGCGGGCCGAGGACGCCGAGTTCTACGAGAAGTACGCCGCCGAGCTGGCGCGGTTCGCCAACACGCTCGGGGGTCCGTCGGGCGCTGAGGATCTACTGCTGACCACCGTTTTGGCGGTGTTCGCATCGCCCCGGTGGCCATCGGTCACGAACCAGCGCGCCTACGTCTATCGCGCGTTGCTCAACCACGCCGCGAAGGATCGCCGCTCGACCCAGCGGCGGCTCGCTCGCGAGGTCAAAGCGGGGCTTCATCCCGAGGTCGCTCACACGGACGCAGACCTCACCGCGGTCGAGGTGCGGGTGGCTCTCCGTGCGCTCACCGTGCGTCAACGCGCCGTCGTCCATCTCCGGTACTGGAGCGATCTCACCGTGGGCGACATCGCGAGAGCGTTGCAGCTACCGGTGCGGACGGTGGAGCGCGAGTTGGCCGCGGCGAAGACCAAACTCGAGGAGCATCTGCGATGAACGACGATCTCGACGGCCGAATCCGCCAGTTCTTGTTCGTCCTCGACGACGAAGCCCCCGTCGCGCCGACCGTCAGCGAGCTGGTGGAGCGCGGTGCCACCGAGCCGCCTCGGGGGACCCGCGCCCGTCGCCCGGCTCTCGCTGCTGTCGGCGCTGCTGCGGTCGTCGCTGGCGTGCTCTCGTGGGCGGTGACGGCGAAGGAGGCCGGACCGGCCCAGACCGATACGACCGAGGTGCCGACGGCCACCTCCAGTACGACGTCGGCTCCGTCGGACACGACGATCGAGGGTCCGTTCGCTGCGCTCGTGGGACCCGTGCTCCCCGCGGGGTTCAACCTGGTGTCGTCCAGCCGAGATCCCTCGACGGCGGTCCCGATCTTGCTCGCCCTCGACGGCAACGGTCGGATCATCACGGTGCGCTTCGTGCACTACGACGACGAGGAGGCACGCCTCAACCCGGCGAACGCGCCGGCGCGGCGCGCCGCCGGGGTGGCCGAAGGGGACGCATCAGCAGCGTTGGCCGCATCCGCGTTCGGTGACACGGTCGAAGCGTCCTGCGACATCGCAGGCGTCCCGTGCAACTCGATCGAGGCCTTCCCCGACGTGGACGTTCGCCCCGCCGTCCTGGCCGTTGCCGCGCACGTCACCGCCCAGAACCGGGGGCCGCTGGTCAGCGGCCCGCCGGCCCTGATGGACCTCGCCGATCGAACATCCGCGGACGGGTCGCTCGATCACCTGGCCGCCGTCCTGGGCGACCAGTTCGATCTGGTGAGCAATGCGGGACCGGTCGTCCAACGCATCTGGCGTCGGACCGGCGACCCGTACGTGTCGGTGACGGCGGTCGCGTTGCCGTCGGCCGCCGTCCGCGACAGCACCGTCGATGTGGACGGGCTCAGCATTGCGATGGCGTCGCACGACGGCTGGCTCTTCGTCGCCACTGCCCGCGCCTCGGCGGGCACGCAACCACCGTTGGACGCAGCGCGGCTGCACAGCACGCTCGGACCAACCGCCCCCGTCGCTCCAACGAGCGTGCCCGACGGGGGAGCGTCGTCTGGCGAGCTCACCCTCGACCCAATGCCGACCGGTTGGCACGCCGATCTGGCGGGTGACGGTCGGGCAGGACCCTCCGCCGTGGCGCGCGTCTACGCCCTGACGACCGCAGCTCCCGAGGCGGGAGCGCGTTTCACGCTGACCGCGCAGACCGGACGCTTCGGCATCGCACCGGACAGCCCTGGTGTCGAAGCGGTCGACGTGCAGGGCACACCGGGCTTGGTCGCCGGCGACGGCAGTGGACACTGGCAACTGTCGTTCGGACCGGTTCACGGCCTGTGGGCCATCCTCGAAGGCGACGGCCTCGCCAAGGCACAGCTGATCGCCGCAGCCAGATCCGTGGACGCCGATGCCAACGGTCAGGGTTTGGTCATACCGGTCACCGCGCTGCCTGACGGTGTTGCCGAGCGCATCGTGGGTGCGCCGACGGATCCGTGGATTCAACCGCGGCAAGCGCTCGACTCCCCGATACGGAGCGCGCACTGGACCGATGGCCACCAGCTCCTCTGGTACGTGAGCTTCCCAGCGGATGCGTCGATCCTTCCGGTGTACCGACTCGGTCACCGCAGCGTTCGAGACCTGACCATCAACGGCCATGCCGGGTTCGTGGCGACGGGGGGAGGATTCGACACGGTCGGCTGGACCGACGGCGGGCGCATCTACCTCGTCGGCACCAACACGACCGACGGGTCAGAACCCCGACTGTCGGAGAGCCAGTTGGTCGAGTACGCGACGCGCTTGCGGCCCGCCACCGCCGCGGAGTGGGCGGACATGCCGACGGCCAGCTCGCAGGACTCACCGGGGGAGGCCACCACCGTCGTGCTGACCCCGAAATCCTGAACGCCGCCGGGACGAGACGGGCCGACGTCGTCGGCGGAAGTTTCCGGCGGCTGTCGCGCAAACGGGCATGCTGAGCGCTCTATGGGCGTGGGCGCAGAGACGGGGACGAGAGTGGAGGCCACCTTCTCGTCGTTCTGGACCGCCCACGAGGCCCGTCTCCGCCGCGCGCTGGTCGCCGCGTTCGGCCCGGTCGACGGACGAGCGGCGACCGTGGAAGCCAGGACGTGGGCCTGGGAGCACTGGGACCAGGTCGCAGGCATGACCAATCCGGCCGGTTACCTGTACCGGGTCGGGCGGACCGCGGCCCGCCGGGAGCGGTCGCGACCCATCCCGATCGATGCCACCAGCCGTGAGGCGGCCGGCCTGCCCCCTGCGGACGTCGACCTCGTCCGCGCCCTGGAGAAGCTGTCGCCCCAGCAGCGGGTGGCCAGAAGAACTCTGCTCGCGATGTGGCCTCGGTATCGTCATACGTGCGTGGTGATCCGGCCGAGGGCGAACCAGACTGACGCTGAGGTGCTCTGGCGGGCCCACGCGGTGGAGCTGACGCGCTACGCCCGCCTCCTGGTCGGGCCGGTCGATGCCCAGGACATCGTGTCCCAGGCGTTTGTCAAGGTCGTCGGCGGAGGCGTGCGCGACCCGGCCAATGTCAGGGCGTATCTCTTCCGGGCCATCACCAACGCAGTGATCGACGCGCAAAGGGTGTCCAACCGCCGTCTTGCCCGCGATCGCCACGCGCTGATGCCTGACTCGGCCTTGCCGCACGAGTCTCAGGTCGACGTACGACGAGCGATCGAGCGGCTCCCGGTGCGGCAGCGGGCGGTTGTCTATTTCACCTACTGGGAGGACATGGACGCGATGCAGGTGGCTTACACGTTGCGGATCACCCCGTCGACGGTCCGGCGCGATCTTCGGCGGGCTCACGAGAGACTGCAGAGGAGCGTCGGATGACGAACGCGCTCGAACAGGAGATCGTTGCCGCCCTGCGCGACATCCTGGCCGATACCCCGGCGCCGGCGACTCGACCGCCCGTCGTCGAGAACGGACAGCGCGACGACACCGATCTCGTGAACTCGGTCGAGCCGGTGCTGGAGGTCACCACTCGCGAGCCGGTGGCGAGCAGACCGCCGTTCCGGCTCGTCGCCGCGGTTGTCGTGGCACTCGCAGTCCTGGGCGTCGTCGCGGCCCAGCGGCGTGATGCCCGGCCCGGCGGATCGCCTGAAGGCGCAACGTCCACCGTCGGGTCGAGCTCGACGGTCGCGCAAGCGGCAACCGAGCCGTCGATCACACCGCCGTCTGTGCCGTCCACCACGAGCGAGCCGTCGACCGCGACTGCACTGAGCCGGTTCGCCGGCTGGTACCTGCCGACTGCTCTACCTGATGGCTACGAGATCACCCAGCTGTCGGCGGTGGCGACGAAGCCGTCCGACTCGGACGTGGAGCAGCGCTGGGTGACGGCTTCTTCTGCACCGGGATCGCCGACGGGGTCTCTGAGCCTGAGGTCCTTTCCCGTGCCGCCGGACGAGCCGGGCAAGCCTCCACGGTTCAACGCGACCGTTCATGGGATTGACGCCCTGGTCTTCGACTCCGGCGAAGGAATCGTCGTCTCGTGGCAGGAGGGGGGCCGGCAGCGCCAGGTGAGGGGCATCGGTCTCTCTCAGGCGGCGACGCTCGCCGCCGCACAAACAGTCGTCGTGGACGGGGCGAGCAGTCGGGCAACCATGGACCCTGGAAGTGGCTACGTGCTTGTCGATGCGGCGGCGGCCCCCTCGAACGCGCTGACCTTAGCGATCGACATCGCGCCGAGTGACGGAAGCATCGAAGGAGCAATCCGCTTCTCGTCGTCACCGAACGACGACGGGGAGACGCTCGACACCATCAGGCAGCGGGTCGGCTTGGCGCCGAGTACGTCGGCGACGATCAAGGCTGTCGCGGGCCAGGATCGACTGTCGATTCGCTACGGCGCGACCAGGCCGCCAATCGCCGAGGTCGTCTGGATCCAGGACGGATTCGTGATCTGGCTCAACGGTGTTGCCTCTGAAGACGACATGTTGACGCTTGCCGGCTCGGTCAAGGCTGTCGATCCACAGGCTCTGGTGGATGAGCAGGAGCAATCGAGCCATCGTCTGCATGCCCAGCCGACGCTCGACGCGGTCATCCTCGCCGACGGAACGAGCGTGACGGTGAAGACACTCGCGGGTCGCGTCACAGGTCTCTGCGTCGAGGCGCCTGCCGTCGTCTGTCGCTGGAGTCGCAGCGACGTCCCGCTCGGTGATGCGCGACCGAGCGGCGCATACATCGCCGTGCGGGTCGCAGGTCGCACGCTCGCCATCGCATGGCACGAGGGAGCCGGTGTCCCATCGCTCACCCCACCGGCGGGCGTGGTCGATCCGAACAGGCCGGTTGTGAGGACATCGACCATCACCCAAACAACCGAGTCCCCCGACGGCGCGTTCGTCGAGATCGTCGTGCCGGATGGCGAGGACGCACCTCCTCTGTTCTTCGGTCATCAAGACGCGGTGTACACGGCCGTCGGAGGCGTGCTGTAGGCCATCAGCAGCGGAGTCACGGGTCCGTGCTGCGCCCGTGGAGACTCGCTCCATCGCGCTCCCACATCTCCCAGGTGGGGAACCCGCCGAGTCGATCGCCTCGCGGCGCCTTCGGCTTCGGAGGCGGTCGTTGCATCCCTTGACGACGCAGCGGCGCAGGTAGGCACCGATCTTCGAGTTCAGCTGGCCGCTCATCATGGCGTACCGAGCCGGCGCGCAGAGCGGGCTGTTGCCGTGGGCGTTGGCGAATGTGATGCCCTCGGCGGCCAACCGATCGATGGCCGGAGTGATGGCATGGGCCAACCACGGATCGGCCAACTGATCGGCCATCAACAGCAAGATGTTCGGTCGCTGATCCATCGCCGAGCGATCATTGCCGCCGTCGCCGACGTTGCGCCGTCTCGCCTGCTACGGGGTCACCGGATCCCCGAACGGCACCGCGGCAACCGTCGCAGTGCGAGGTCCGTCCGGAGTCGTCACCATCACCTCGGTGCCGAGCCCGCCGTGCTCGGTGGACAACATCGCCAGGGCCACGTTGGTACCGAGCCGAGGTGACCATGCTGCCGAGGTGACCGATCCCACTCGTTCACCACCGACCTCGATCGGCCACAGCCCGTGAATTCCGGGAACCGCCTCACCGTCGATGTTCAGGCCGCTGATCCGTCGGGTGACCCCACGGGCCGCCTGGGCGCGCAGTGCTTCGATGCCGATGGCCTCGATGGGAGCGTCGAGTGCGCAGTATCGGTCGAGCCCGGCTTCGAGTGCGGTGTCGGCTCGGGTGACATCGGAGCCGTAGCTCAACAGTCCGGCCTCGATGCGCTCGATGCCGTTCGGGCAGCCGGGGCCGATGTCGAACCGCGCTCCCGCCGCCACCACGGCCTCGTACAGGGCCACCCCCACATCGGGGTCGTCGACGTAGATCTCGAACCCGCCCTGGGCGCTCCAACCGGTGCGAGCCACCACCAGCGGATGACCCCGGAACGAGAGCACGGCGAAGCGGAAGAACCGGATGGCCCGCACCTCGTCGCCGAACACCTCGGCGAGGGTGTCCTCGGCGAGCGGCCCCTGAACGGCCAGCGGCCAGACATCGGGTTCGTCGACCGCCACATCGAGTCCGAGTCCATGCGCGAGCCCGCCGGCCCACAACACGACATCGGAATCGGCGACCGAGAACCAGAACCGATCTTCGGCGAGGCGAAGCACGACGGGGTCGTTGATCAGCCGACCGTCGTGATCACAGACCGGCGCGTACCCACACCGGCCAACGGCAAAGGAGCGCAGGTCGCGCACCGTGAGCAGGTGGGCCAATCGGGCGGCGTCGGAGCCGCGTACTTCGACCTGGCGTTCGCATCCGACATCCCAGATCTGCACCGCGGTGCGCAGGTGCCAGTAGTCCGCTTCGACCCCCCGGAACGACGTGGGCAGCAGCATGTGGTTGTACACGGTGTAGGCCTGCACACCGGCGGACTCGACGTGCGGAGTGAACGGGGTCGAGCGAGTGCGCCGGCTGATCGTGAGGCGCGGTGCGCTCACGGCCCGGACCACCGAATGCCACAGATCTCGGCGCTGCGGCCCTCGAAGTTCCACACCCTCCCGAAGGCCCGGACCCGACCCTGATCAGCCTCGGCCACCACGACCTCGGGGCCCATCCAGTACTGGGTGTTGACGACGGTGACGTCTTCGGCGGTCCGGGTTCCGCCGATCGGGGTCACCGAACCCTGGATGAACTTGCCGACCGACAGCGAGCGGGTCGAGCCCTCGGTCACGAAGGTGATCGGTGCCCGTGCCGCGCCGAGGTACTCACCGACCAACAGGTTGAACAGCCCCGTCGTGCCCCGAGCCTTGCCTCGGAAGATGGTTTCCAGTTGCTCGAACTGTTCGTCCGTCGCCCGATCATCGATCCACAACGCAAGCGTCCAGTTCCCCCGTTCCATCTTGCCCGGGATGTCGAGAAGCATGGCCACGTTGAGCCCGGAGAGATCGAGATCCCCCGAGGACCCCCGATCGATGCGGACCCCGGCCCACGCCTGGCGGTAACCCTCGGTCGGCGGGTGCTTGCCGAGCGAGATGACGCACGGACAGAACACCGTGCGGTTGCAGTTGAGGATGAGCTCACCCTCGATCGACCAGGTGTTCATGGTGCTCCTTCGCTTCGCGGGCTTGGTGATGGAGGTTCGTCGATGACGGATCGGTGGGGGTCAGCAGCACGACGAGACTGGCGCCGACCAGTGCGACCCTCAGCGGAACGGTCACCCGAGCACCGACCGCCGGCAGCTTCTCGATGACCATCAGCACCATGGCCAACACCATGAACCCGACGTTGGCCACGCCACCGACGAAACCGAGGGCCATGAGCGCCCAACAGCACCCGACACATGACAGCCCGTGACGAAGCCCCAACGCCGAGAACTGGTACCCGCCGGCCGCGGCAAGGAGTCCGGCGGACAACCATCGCGCCGTGCTCGAGCCGGCATGGTCGAGGAGACCGAGTTTGGTCAGACCGAGCTGAGCGCTGCCGGCGATGACCGAGAAGCCGACCCAGACCGACAGGTACGCCCCGATGAACGACCACCACGGTGCGGCCGATCGACCGGTCAGCAACTCCCGCAACGAGACCAACACCGGCACCGCGGTCGGCGCCATCATCGCCACCGTCATGACGGCCCACATGGCGATCGTGGCGACGGCGCCGGAATGGTGAGCAGTGGCATGACTCCGCAACAACGCCGCCCAGGCGAGGACGACCCCGAGACCGGCAACCACCCACAACCGCGCCGCGCTTCCACGTTGTTCAACGGCCGGGAGCTGGCTTGTTGCGGCCACGGTCGAGCACTATAATGATCGCATTCGTAGCCGTCGTACCGAACCGGCGCCGGCCTTGCGATGGGAGTTCGACCCCATCGGCTTGGCCCGGATGCTTGCCGCCTGGCGCGACGAGCGCGGTTGGTCCACCCGGGATCTGAGTCGGCGGGCCGGTATCTCCCAGGCCTACGTCGTCGCCCTCGAGCGATCACGACGCCCCGGGCGCCGCAGTGGCCCCACCCCGACGGTCGACGTGGTCGCCCGACTGGCGGACGCGTTCGGAGCTGAACCGACCGCGCTGTTCGCCGCGGCCTTGCGCCCACTCGGGCGTCACGCATTGCTGCTGGTCAACGATGCCGATCGCTCGCCCCTCGCCCATGTCGCGGCGGCGTGCACCGGTCAGGTCGAAGCGTGGATACTGGCCTCGGCATCGAGCGGAGCGCCGGCCGATGGGCTACCTCCTCATGGTCGGATTCGACTCCATCGCGACGGTGCCGCGGCCTATGACCCGGCCGCCATCACCGAGGCGCTCCGTCGCGAAGTGAATCGGCTCACCCCCGACCTCGAGGGCCACTCGGTCGGACTGGTGTTCTCCGAGACGTCGGCGGTCATGCGAACCGTCAAGGACCCCGAACCGATCATTGCGTTCGAGCGGACGTGGGCCGACGTGGTGTCCCAAACCATCGCCTCGATCGGCGCTCACGCGGCATGGAACGTGTGCGTGTACGAGGCGGACGCCCTCGCTCGGCTGCGCGATCCGCTGGACGCCACCCTCGATCTGCTCCGCCACCATGACACCGTCTGGGCCACCGCCGGACAGGAGTTGGTGACGGGCCGAGCCGCTTCGTTGATGGCGCTGGAGCCATGGCGACCGGCTGGCATCTCGCCGTCGGCGTGGCGTCACGCCAGCGGCGAACTGTTGGCCAGCCTCGCCGCCTGAACGGCGGCGGCTAGCGCGGGCCCACGGCCGACGGCTCCACTCCGGGGGGCTCGGTGCGGGCGAGGTCGCGGTACCGACCGGGGGTCAGGCCCACTGCCGCCTTGAACTGGCGGGTCAGCTGACTCTGGTCGAAGAACCCACATGACGCCGCCACCTCGGCGATCGGAGTCGATCCGGTTACCAGCAGGAAGGCGGCCTGATCGATGCGGGTCCGCACCACGTACTGCTTCGGCGAGACACCGAGCACCCGCCGCATCGCCCGTTCCAACTGATCGGTGCTCATCGCCGCCGCCGTGGCCAGCTCGGCGACCGGCAACGCGCGTGCGTACTCGCGTCGCACCAACTCCACCGCGGCGCGTACGCCGCCCGCTCGAACCGCGCCGCCCCGGGCTAGGTCGGCCTCCACCGATACGGCAACGACTTCGGGCGCGCCGACGACGGCGTTGGTCAGCACCTTGGTCGTGAGGTACCAACCAGAGTGCCCCGACGCATCGGTGATCACCTCCAGCTGATTGCGGGCCGGACGACCAGTGGCGAGCAACGAGCGGTCCTGGGCCTCGTACGAAGCGGCCAGCTCAACGGGGAAGAGATCGGCGGCCTTCCGCCCGATTACCTCGTTGACATGGCGCCGGCTGGCCCGTTGCACGAATGCCTCATTGGCGGCCACGTAGCGGCCATCGGCGCTCTTCACGCACACCATCACCCGGGGAACGGTCTCGAACAAAGAAATCAAGAGCGACGTGGAGTCCGACAGCACCGCACCAGTGTGCCCGACGGTCGCCCGAGTCGTTGTACAACTGGAGTAGGCCTGACGGGCGGACTTGCCAAGACCTACGCCGCTCGTTCTCGTTGAATCAGGGCATGACGATCTCGACCAAACCGGACGGCCGACGTCCGAACTCCTCGGGCGACCCCGCCAGCATGGACACCGCCCGCATCGAACGCGCCATCGCCCTCGCCGCCGAGATCCTCGGTGAGGCCCGTCGCGGCGAGGGGTCGGTGCCCCGGGGCATTCGGCGGCGTCAACAACGGGTGGCGGCGATCGTCGGCGATCCGAATGCCCAGGCGTTCACGATGGCGCTCACCGATGAGGTCGCCCGGATCGACGACCCCACTCGCGCCGCCGAGCGCTTCGGGAGCCTGGCCCGCGAGCTGCCCCTCGGCTCATTCGGCTTGACCGACCGACTGATGGTGCGGGTCGGGGCGTCGGCCGCCCGGGTGTTCCCCCGCTCGGTCATGCGACTGGTCGATCGTCGGCTCCGTTGGGAGAGCTCGGGCACGGTGTTGCCGTCCGAAGACCCGGCGCTCGCTCGACATCTCCGATCGCGACAGGTCGCCGGTTTGGGGAGCAACATCAACGTGCTGGGCGAGGCGATCCTGAGCGATGCCGAGGCGACCCATCGGCTCGGGTTGGTGCTCGAACAACTCGCCCGCCCCGACGTCAACTACGTGTCGGTGAAGATCTCGGCGATCTGCGCCCACGTGAGTGCTCTGGCGTTCGACGCAACCATCGACGAGGTGGGCGGTCACCTGAGAACCCTCTACCGCGCCGCGGCCCGCCACACGCCGCCGAAGTTCGTCAACCTCGACATGGAGGAGTACCGGGACCTGGCGCTCACGGCGACGGTGTTCCGCTCCGTGCTCGACGAACCGGAGTTCCGGCAGCTGGCGGCCGGCATCGTGTTGCAGGCCTATCTTCCCGATTCCCACTCCGCCGCAATCGAGCTGGCCGAATGGGCCAAGCAGCGCGTCGCCGCCGGAGGCACGCCGATCAAGATCCGATTGGTGAAGGGCGCCAACCTCGCCATGGAGTCGGTCGAGGCCGAGATCCGGGGGTGGGAAGCCGCACCGTACGCCACGAAACACGAGGTCGACGCCAGCTACAAGGCCGTGCTCGACCTGCTGCTCGACCCGAGGTACGACGATGCCGTTCGCATCGGCGTCGCCAGCCACAACGTGTTCGATCTGGCGTGGGCTCTGCTCGAGCGAGACCGGCTCGGCGAGCGGGCGCGGGCCGACCGGCTGGAGATCGAGATGCTTGAAGGCATGGCTCCGGCCCAGGCTTTGGCCGTGAAGCAACGGGCCGGATCGGTGTTGCTCTACACCCCGATCGTGGCCCATGACGACTTCTCGGCCGCAATCGCCTACCTGGTGCGCCGGCTCGACGAGAACACCGCCCCGGAGAACTTCCTGACGTCGCTGTTCGAGATAGCCCCGGGCAACGCCATCTTCGAGCATCAGGCCAACCGCTTCACCGCGGCGGCTCGTGGTCGACGCTCGGTGGGCACCACGCCGCGACGCACGCAGGATCGCCGTCAACCGATCGCGGCCGACGAGTTGGGCTCGGCCTTCGCCAACGCTCCCGACACCGACTTCACCTCGCCGGCCAACCGTTCGTGGCTGGCCGATTCGATGACGTCGTGGGTCCCACCGGCTCGACCGCCGGTGGCCGATCTCGACATGGTCGCTCACGCAGTGGCCACCGCGGTAGCCGCCCAATCGACATGGGGACACCTTGCCGGTTCGGATCGGGCCCGGCTGATCAACGGTGTCGGCGATGTGGTCGAGGCCCGCCGGGGCGAGATCCTGGCGACCATGGCCCACGAGGCCGGCAAGACCGTTGCCGAGGGTGACCCGGAAGTCTCCGAGGCGGTCGACTTCGCTCGCTACTATGCCCGCTCCATCGCGTCGATCGACCGGCTCGGCGAAGCCGGCGCGTCGTCAGCCCCCCTCGGCACCATCGTGATCACCCCGCCGTGGAACTTCCCGTTCGCCATTCCGCTCGGTGGCGTGCTGGCAGCATTGGCGGCCGGAAACACCGTCCTGCTCAAGCCGGCACCCGAAGTCGTACTCACCGCTTCGCTCGTTGTCGAGTGCTGTTGGGAAGCCGGAATCCCCCGCCATGCCCTGCAGCTGCTCGCCTGTCCCGACAACGAAGCGGCAACCCGACTGGTGACTCACCCCGACGTCGACGCGGTCATCCTGACCGGTGCTCATGCCACTGCGCAGCTGTTCCTGGGATGGCGCCCGACGCTGCGACTCCACGCCGAGACGAGCGGCAAGAACGCCATGGTGATCACCGCGACCGCAGATGTCGACGCCGCCATCCGTGATCTCGTCCGCTCCGCATTCGGGCACGCCGGCCAGAAGTGCTCGGCCGCCAGCCTGGCGATCATCGAAGCGTCCGTGTACGACGATGAGGGGTTTCGCCGTCGCCTGTGTGACGCGGTCACGACGTTGCGGGTCGGTCCGGCGACCGATCTGACCACCGATGTCGGTCCGCTCATCGGCCCGCCCGGTCCCGATCTACGCCGCGCCCTGACCATGCTGGAGCCAGGAGAATCGTGGCTCGTCGAGCCGACCTCGTTGGGCGACGATCTGAGCTGGACACCCGGCGTCCGTCTCGGAGTGCGCCCAGGATCGTGGCTCGCTCGCACCGAGTGCTTCGGTCCCGTGCTCGGCCTCATCCGAGCCGCCGATCTCGACGATGCCATCACCATCCAGAACTCGAGCGACTACGGCCTCACCGCGGGGCTTCACGCGCTCGATCCTCACGAGATCGGTCGGTGGTGTGATCGGGTCGAGGCCGGAAACCTCTACGTCAATCGGGGCATGACCGGCGCCATCGTGCAACGCCAGCCCTTCGGTGGTTGGAAGCAATCGGTGGTGGGGCCGACGGTGAAGGCCGGCGGACCGGCCTACGTCGCCTCGCTGCGGCAATGGCCGGCCGGATCTCCCACCGCCAACAGGCTCGAGTCGCTCGACACCGAGTTCCGCCGGTGGGCGCGCACCGCACTGGATGAGCACGATCCCACGGCCCTTCGAGCCGAGGGCAACGCCTACCGGCTTCGTCCACTCCCTGGAGGGGTGGCGTTGCGCCTCGGCTCGGGCGCTCCCCCGTCAGCGGTGACCATCGCCCGGGCTGCGGCGACGGCCGCCGGAGCTCGACTGGTCACCTCGGACGCCGCAGCTGAGGACGAGTCGTCCTTTGCCGCTCGCCTGGGCACCCTTGGAGTCGATCGGTTGCGGGTTGCCGGTTCGATCTCTGACTCACTGCTATCGCTGGCCCATCGATTGGCCATCACCGTCGATGATCGTCCGCTCGTCGCTCACCCTGAGGTCGAGATGCCCCGGTGGTTCCGCGAGCAAGTGGTGACCCGTACGCTCCATCGTCACGGCCGTCTGGAACCGAGCCGTCCTGGAGGAACGCGGTGAACGAACAACGAGCGACCGGCGGATGCATGTGCGGCGGGGTTCGCTACTCGGTGCATGGTCCCCTGCGAGAGGTCACGAACTGCCACTGCGTTCGTTGTCGCAAGTTCACCGGCCACTTCCTGGCGGCATCGGGCGCAGCGACGTCCGAAGTCCACTTCGAGGCCGACGAATCGCTGGCGTGGTACTCGCCGGACTCGACGGTCGAGTACGGCTTCTGCGCCACCTGTGGCTCGTCGTTGTTCTGGCGCATCATCGCCGTACCGGAGCGCCTCTCCATCGCGGCGGGTGCGATCGACCAGCCGACCGGGCTCACCACCGTGAGCGCGTGGTGGGTCGCCGAGGCCGGGGACTACCACGCCCTCCCGGTGGGACTCGAGAACTTCGACTACGAGGGATGACAGGTCGGATGACCCGCTGTTGCAACCGTTCACCCTGGGCCACCTGACGTTGCGGAACCGGGTGTTCTCCTCGGCCCACGAACCGGCCTACTCCGAGGACGGCTTGCCCAAGGACCGATATCGCAGGTACCACGTGGACAAGGCCAAGGGCGGCACCGGCATGACGATGACGGCGGGCTCGGCCGTGGTCGCCGAGGACAGCCCACCGGCCTTCGGCAACCTGCACCCACTCCGCCCTTTCGGCCGCCGAGTTGATGGTGAGAGATCTTTGATCCCTGCGACGTATCTCGTCGCCTCGACCACGTCCTCCAGCGGGTAGCACCGATCGATCACCGGCGATAGACCCCGTCGGGTGATCCAGCCGAGGACGGGAGTGTGCCGAAAGAATCCGAGGTCGGTTCCCGCATACATGCCCCGTCGGGTCAGCGAGCGCCGACACCGCCGAAACGAGTGCTTCCCGACCGCGTCGAACACGACATCATAGATCTCGCCGTTGGTGGTGAAGTCGTCCTGGGTGTCGTCGACGACGACATCGGCGCCCAGGCCTTTCACGACGGCGAGGTCTTTGGTGCTGCACACGGCCGTGACCTCCGCTCGGAAGTGCTTGGCCAGCTGCACGGCCGCCGTCCCGATGGCGCTGGAGGCGCCGTAGATCACGAGACGTTGACCGGGGCGAGCCCCGACCCGACGGAGAAACGTGAGGGCCAAGATGGCGCCGTCACCGGCACAGGCGGCGGCTTCGAACGTCGTGTCGTCCGGCATGGTTGCCAACGCCCCGTCCTCGTCCACGCACAAGAACTCGGCATGGGCCCCGAACCGAGCCGAGCTGCTTCCGAACACCCGATCGCCGACGCGGAACTTCGACACTGCGGAGCCGACGTCCACCACCTCGCCTGCCAGCTCGCTCCCGAGGATCTGGTGCTTCGGGCGCAACCCGTAGCCGTCGTTGTGGGCGGCCATGTGCTCGTCGTAGGCGGTGAACTTCCGCCTGCGGCCGCGGTGGTCGACCGGTTGAGCGGCGACGAGGGGCGCCGTCTCGTCGTAGCGGTCCTTCGTCGCCTGGAACTGCGGCGCGATCCGCAACGCCCGGGCGCCGAGCATGGCGTGGGCGAACGCCACGGCCTCGTCCACGGTGGCCATGCCCGACACCACGGCGGCACCATCGAGGTGCACGAGCGCCGCGGCCTGCGCCGGTGTGGTGGCCCGCTCGGGCATGCGGTTGGCGCGTCGGACATCCATGGGCGGCTCCTCCGGTGGGTGACCACCCCGTCTTCCACGGGCATCGTTACGGCGCTGTCGCCGCGCGCGTTTCCAACTCGTATCCGCCCGGCGTGTCGTCGGGCGGGCCGCGGCGGGCGGCGACCTTGCCCGTCTCGCCGATGACGCGGTCGCGGCCGTCGGTCTTGGCCATGTACAGGTACTGATCGGCCCGGCCGAGCAGCGTGGACTGGGTGTCGGCCGGCCGGGCCACGGCCACGCCGGCGCTGAGCCGCACCTGCAGCCCCGGCGCGATCGAGGACCAGTCGAAGGCGGCGACGCGACGACGCACCGTGTCGACCGGCTCGAGCGTGGAGCCCGAGCTGATGGTGCGCACGAGCAGGAACTCCTCGCCCCCGAGGCGGGCGGCGAAGCCGGGACGATCGGAACGTGACCCGTCGATCTGGGCGACCTCGCGCAGCTTGGCCGCCACCCGCACCAGCACCTGGTCGCCCACCGCGTGCGAGTGCCGGTCGTTGATCGCCTTGAAGTGGTCGATGTCGACGATGGCGGCCACGAGCACCGAACCCGCATCGGCCGCTGCGCCGGCCAGGTAGCGGGGGAGCGTCTCGTCGATGAAGCGCCGGTTGTAGATGTCGGTCAACGGGTCGGTGCGGGCCTGGCGCCAGAAGCGGTCGGCGTCGCGGCGGGCCTCGGCCGTCTCGAACAGGGCGTGGCGCGTACGGGCCGCCGCCTCCTGCTGCACGCTGCGCAGCGTGGCCGCCTCGTGGTGGAAGCGGCGGTACGTCTCGTAGGCGTCGCGGTAGTCGCCCGCCGCGGCGCGCACCTCGGCCTGCACGCGGGTCGCCTCGACCCGGATCCCGGCCAGGTCGCGGCGCCGGCACACGTCGAGGCAGCGCTCGATGGCGTCAGCGGCGTCGGCCACCCGGCCGAGGCCCAGTAGCACCTCGGCCTGCGTGAGCAGCAGCTCGGCCGGTGTCGCCGCCTGGGAGTCACCCTGGCGGCGCAGGAGCTCCATGCCGAGGCGCACCGACCGCTCGGCACCTTCCAGGTCGCCACCGCCCAGGCGGGCGCGGGCGATCGTCTCGGCGTAGCTGGGGTTCATCTCGGCCCGGCCGAACGACAGGTCGGCCAGCCGCTCGGCGGCCTCGGACGCCCGGGCGTACTCGCCGCACTCGCTCTCCAGCGCGATCAGGTTGTTGAGCGCGTTCAACTCGCGCTCGGTGTCGTCGATGGCGTCGAACTCGGCCTGGGCCTCGTGGTAGCGGCGGCGGGCCTCGTCGACCGAGCCGGCCAGAGCCAACGCGTCGGCCAGGCACACCAGGTGGTTGCCCAGCTCGCGCCGGGGCGCATCGTCGGCGCGCAGGTCGAGGGCTCGCACGGCCTGGTCGAGGGCGGACGCCGAATCGCCGATGCCGGCGAACACCGACGACAAGACCATGTGGCTGCGGGCCCGCAGGGCCGTCGCACCGGCGCCGGCCCCTTCGGCCCATGTCATGACCTCCACGGCCAGCCGCGCCCCTTCGGTGACCTCGCCCGAGCGGTGGAGCATGTCGGCCGCCACCAGCCGGGCCCGTTGGCGGGCCAACTCGTCGCCGGCGGCCGCGGCCTGCTGCTCGACGAGGCGGGCGCGCGAGTAGCGGGCGTCCACGTCGA
The DNA here is from genome assembly GCA_031359995.1 of Actinomycetes bacterium. Taxonomy (GTDB): domain Bacteria; phylum Actinomycetota; class Acidimicrobiia; order Acidimicrobiales; family Ilumatobacteraceae; genus JANMAT01. The sequence goes on along the minus strand of JANMAT010000133.1, from coordinate 48,693 downwards.
CCGAGCGGAGCCACTCCAGCTCGTCGAGTGCGTCGGCGAACGCCGATCGGCCCGCCGGGGTGTCGGATCGGTGCTCGCTCCGTGAACCGTCCATCTGCGAGCTATCGGCAGGTGCGCACCGGTCGTGAACGTTCGAGGCCGGTCAGGCGATGGTGATGTGGCCGTAGGTGCTGCACAGGCCGGCCGCATCGATGGCGAGGAAGGCGATCACGATCACCAGCACGATCAGCCGTCGGCGCCGGCTCCATCGGTGCGGGGTCGACGAGCCCATCGGCGCCGGCATGTACCAGCTGGGTAGGAGCGGATCGTGCGGGCCGCCGAGCACCTGCCAGATCGGGACCGCGTCGTTGCCGAGCGGCTCATCGGGATCGGCACCGAGGGCGAGAGCGGTGAGATCGTCGAGCTCCTGATCGGTCTCCACCATGGTGATCATGGACGAGAGCGTACGGCACGCTCACGCCCGTGGGGTGCCGGGGGCAGGCGGGTCAAGAGTTGGTCAGGTAGGACCCGGCGGCCGCGCCCACTGCCCCGGCGTGCCGAACGTTCGGGGAGCAGGGCACGTACCGATCGGCATCAGTTCCAGGACGCGACTCACGGGCAAGATCAGCAGCCGGATCCTGATGGTCACCAGCATCCTGGCGACGTCGCTCGTGGCCGTCGGCGCTGCGGCCGCGCTGGCCATCGCAGCATGGTCGCCCAGGCGGCGCGCCGCGGCTCGCCGCTGCCGGCGCCGCCCTCCACACCTCGATGCGTGACAGCGACTTCACCAGCCGCCACGGCGGTGAGGAGTTCCTGGTGCTCCTGCCCGACACCGGCCTGGCGGGCGCGCTGGAGGTGGCCGAGAAGATCCACCGCACGATCGGTGAGTTCCTGATCGCCGCCGTGGGGCGAAAGGTCACGGTCAGCATCTGCGTGGCGGTGTACCCCGAGCACGCCAAGGACGTCGAGGTTGGCCGCCATCCATCTCGTCGGGGACGAGCGCCCACGGCGCGATCAGAGCAACCCGATGTGACCGAGCGGCCGGGTGATCATCATGACCCGACCTCGCAGGAGCGGCCCGAGGATCGGGCCGTAGAGGCGGGAATCCGCGCTGTTGTTGCGGTTGTCGCCGAGCACGAACACCGACCCCTTCGCCACCGTGACGGGCTGGAAGTCGCTCGTCCTCGTGCCGGCGGCAAGGTACGACTCTGTGACGCTCTGCCCGTTGACGACGAGTCCACCTCCGCGCCCCTCGACGATGTCGCCCCCGATGGCAACGACCCGGCTGAGGCGCCGGCCCGGACGTTGGCCGGCGAGGGCGTCGAACACGACGAGGTCGCCGCGGTCCGGGTCGCCGTAGGCGTAGGCCCAGCGGTTGACCCGAACGTGGTCGCCTCGTTGCACGGTCGGCTGGCTCGCCTCGCTCGGGATGTCGTAGCCGGGGAACGGCACGGCCGACAGAAGCCACACCACGGCCAACGCGAGCACGACCACCGTGACACGGCGCCCCCGGGAGAGCCGCCCCCACGGGCCGGGCCTCCTGTCTTCGGCGTCGTCGTTCACGGTGCGCACCCTATGGGGTCTGCCGATTCCGGGTTCGGTTGGGGTCGTCAGCGGTCGGGCGGCTCGGGAGGCGGGCCGACGTAGTGGGCGGCGGGCCGCACGATCCTGGACTCGCCCGCCTGCTCGAGGGCGTGGGCGCACCATCCCACGACGCGCGCCGCCGCGAAGGTGGCCGTGAACGACCCGCGGGGGAGCCCGCAGCCTTCGAGCACCACGGGCGCGTGCAGGTCGAGGTTCGGTTCCAGCCGGCGTCCGGCCAGCAGGCGTGACCCGGCGGCCTCGACCGCCAGCGCCATGCGATGGCGGTCGGGCGCCAGCGCGGCGCCGAACTCGCGCAGCAGCCCGAGGCGGGGATCGGGGCGTTGGTACACCGAGTGCCCGAAGCCCTGCAGCCGGCGGCCGCCGGCCATCTCGGCCCGCAGCCAGTCCTCGGCGCGTTCGGGCTCGCCGATCGCGTCGAACATGGCGAGGACCCGCTCGACATCGGCACCGTGGCGGGGGCCGCTCAAGGACCCGAACCCGGCCAGCGCGCAGGCGCCCAGGTCGGCGCCCGACGAGGCGACCACGCGGGTGGCGAAGGCGGAGTTGCTGAACCCGTGATCGATGGTGAGGACGAAGTACGCCTCGAGCGCCCGCACCCGCTCGGCCGGCGCCGGCGCGCCGGTGACCATGCGCAGGAAGTCGGCGACGTGGCCGAGCGAGGGTTCGGGCGCCACCGCTTCGCCCCGCAGGATCGACGCGACCAACGTGGGCATGGCGCCGATCAGGCGCACGGCGTCGGCCCGGCGTTCGTCGGAGCTGATCTCGACGAGGGGTCGGAAGCCGAGGGTGGTGCCGAGCAGGCTGATGCCCGTACGCAGGTCGATGCGATCGACGAGCGCGGCCACCGGCGCCGGCAGCGAGCGGTCGGGGTCGAGCGGCGCCGTCGAACCGTCGAGCACGAGGGCGGCCACCGCTTCGAACGGCGCGGAGCGGGCCAGCTCGACCGCCGACCGGCCGCGGTAGTGGTAGTACCCCTCGCGCCCGAGCACATCACCGATCTCGGTGCTGGTGACGGCGACGCCACGCAACCCCGGCGGCACATCGATCAACTCGGTCACGGAACCACCCCCTCCTCCCAGTCTCGCGGTCGGCGGCCCGGTCGGGCGAGGCCACCGACGGTCACGGCGTCCGGCCACGTGGGTAGCGGCCGGTCGGGCCGGCACCGTAGGGTCGGCGACCGGTATGGACATCCGGCAGCTGCGAGACGACGACGGCGAGCACGCCGCCCTGCACGATCTGGGCGGCGACGGGCCGCCGTTGCTGCTCACCCACGGCAACGGCCTGAACTCGGGCATGTGGGCCACGGTGGTGCCGCACCTGCAGCCCATGTTCCACTGCTACGGGCTCGACTTCCGTGGCCACGGCGCATCGCAGCAGGCCCACGCGAAGATCCCCGTCGAGCGCCACTGGTTCACGGCCGAGGTGCTGGCCGCCGTCGCCGCCATCGGCGGCGCGCCGGTGCTGGCTGCCGGTCACTCGCTCGGCGCGGCGACCCTGGTGCGCGCCGAGCAGCAGCACCCGGGCACGTTGCGGGCGTGCTGGGCGTTCGAACCCGTGCTCATCCCCGACACGTGGGACACCAAGCCGCCGCCCTCGGGCCTGATCGAGGCGTCACGACGCCGGCGTCTGGTGTTCGCGTCGGCCGACGAGGCGGTGGCCCGCTTCCGCTCGAAGCCGCCGTTCGCCGGCTGCGAGCCCGAGGCCGTGCGGGCGTACGTGGCGACGGGCAGCGCGGCCCAACCCGACGGCACGGTGAAGCTCACGTGCTCGGGTGAGACCGAGGCCAGCATCTACGAGACCAACGAACGGCTCGACTTCTCGCGCTTCGCGGCGATCACCTGCCCCACGGCCGTGGTCGCCGGTGCCGAGATCGCCATGGGGAACGAGCTGCCGCCGATGGTGGCGCCGTTGGTCGCGGCGGCGCTGGGCGACGCCCGCCTCGAGATCCTCGCCGGAGTCACCCACTTCGCCCCGATGGAGGACGGTGTGCTCGTGGCCCGCTCGATCATCGGCCAGCTCGGCCGCTTCGCGGGAGGGGCGTGACATGGTCGACCTCGCCACGCGGGTCCACAACCACAACTGGAAGATCGACCCCATCGTGCGGTCGCTCATCGACACCGACTTCTACAAGCTCCTGATGTGCCAGTCGGTGCTGCGCAACCGACCCCACGTGTCGGTGCGCTTCCAGCTGGTGAACCGCACCACCGACGTGCGCCTCGCCGAACTGGTCGACGAGGGCGAGCTGCGCGAGCAGCTCGACCACACGCGCTCGCTGCGCCTGTCGCGCGGCGAGTCCACCTGGCTGCGGGGCAACACGTTCTACGGCAAGCGCCACATGTTCACCAGCGAGTTCATGGAGTGGCTCGACGCCGTCCGCCTGCCGGCGTACCACCTCGACATCCGCGACGGTCAGTTCGAGCTGGTGTTCGAAGGACCGTGGCCCGAGGTGATGCTGTGGGAGGTCCCGGCGCTGAGCATCCTGATGGAGCTGCGCAGTCGAGCCGTGCTGCGCGACATGGGCCGCTTCGAACTTCAGGTTCTGTACGCCCGCGCCATGACGAGGGTGTGGGAGAAGGTCGAACGGCTCCGTGAGCTCGACGCGCTCCGCCTGGCCGACTTCGGCACGCGGCGCCGGCACTCGTTCCTGTGGCAGGACTGGTGCGTGCAGGCACTCATGGACGGCCTGGGCGAGCGCTTCGTGGGCACGTCGAACTGCCTCATCGCCATGCGTCACGACGTGGAGGCCATCGGCACCAACGCCCACGAGCTACCCATGGTGCACGCCGCGCTGGCCGACACCGACGAAGAGCTGCGCCAGGCGCCCTACCGCGTGCTGGCCGACTGGCATGCCGAGCACGACGGCAACCTGCGCGTCGTGCTGCCCGACACGTTCGGCACCGAAGCGTTCCTGCGCGGCGCGCCCGAGTGGCTGGCCACGTGGACCGGCATGCGCATCGACTCGGGCGATCCGGTGCGGGCCGCCGAGCTGGCGCTGCAGTGGTGGGCGGCCCACGGTGAGGACCCGCGCCGCAAGCTGGTGATCTTCTCCGACGGCCTCGATGTCGACGAGATCCAGCACCTGCACGAGCACTTCGCCGGCCGGGTGCGGGTGTCGTTCGGCTGGGGCACGATGCTGACCAACGACTTCAGCGGTCTCGTCAGTGGTGACCGCCTCGCGCCCTTCAGCCTCGTGTGCAAGGCCGTGTCGGCCGACGGTCGGCCCACGGTGAAGCTCTCGGACAACCCGAACAAGGCCCTGGGCCCGCCCGCCGAAGTCGAGCGCTACCGCCGCGTGTTCGAGGTCGGCGCCCAGACCGGGCGCCCGGTGCGCGTTTGAGCCAGGCCTGCGTGGTTCGCGCCGGTCGCGAATGGTGACACCATTGGGGCGTGCCGGTCGACCCGTGCACACAAGGGGGTCGACATGACGGACGTGCACCTCGGACCGTTGACGGGGGTGAAGGTCGTCGATCTGACGATCGCGGTGCAGGGACCGCACGCCTCCGCGTACCTCGCCGACATGGGCGCCGACGTGGTCAAGATCGAACGTCCCGGCGGTGAGCTGAACCGTCACGTGCACGGCCACGGGTTCTCGCCCCCACCGGGTGTGCCGGGCACCCAGTACGTGGCGATGAACCGGAACAAGCGCGGCATGGTGGTCGACGCCCACTCCGAGGTCGGCCGCGAGGTGCTCCGCCGTCTCGTCGTCGAGGCCGACGTTCTGGTCACCAACTACCGCAGGGACGCGCTCGAACGCATGGGTCTCACCTACGAGCAGCTCGCTCCTTCGAACCCGCGCCTGATCCACGCCCGCGTCTCGGGGTTCGGGCCGCGCGGCCCCCAGGCCGACAAGGCGATGCTCGACGGCGCCGCCCAGGCGCGCAGTGGGTTGGCCGCCATCTCGGGCCCGGTGGACGGCCCGCCCATGCCACCGGGTGCTGCGGTGGCCGACCATGGCGGCTCGATGCAGCTCGCGCTCGGCGTCATGACGGCGCTCTTCGCCCGGGAGCGCACCGGCCGAGGACAGCAGGTCGACATCTCGGCGTTGGGGGCGATGATGTGGTTGCAGGCGTGGGAGATCGCCCACACGTCCATGAGCACCGAGTCGTTGCGTCGCTCCGGGCCGTACAACGCCAACATCAAGTGCCCGTACGGTGTGTACGAGACCGCCGATGGTGGGTCGTTCCTCCTCGCCGTGGCCATGAGCGACGCCTCGTGGGACGCGTTCTGGATATTCGCCGATCGGCCCGAGGTGGTCGCCGACCCGCGCTGGAACAACGGTGCCAAGCGCATCGGCGCCCGCGGCAGCGCCGACGGCGTCGACGAGATCCGCGAGCTCGTGGCCACCGCATTCGCCTCGAAGACGACGCGCGCATGGGAGGACTTCCTGCTCGGCGAGCCCGAGATCATCTGGGAGCGGGTGCGCACCTATGAGGAGCTCTTCACCGACCCTCAGGTGATCGCCAACGAGTACCTCGCCGACGTCGACGTCGCCGGATTCGGCACTGCCAAGGTCGTCACCAACGTCGTGCAGCTGAGCGATACGCCGGGGTCAGGTGTTCGTCGTGGGGCGCCGAACCTCGGTGAGCACACCGCCGAGGTGATGAGCGAGTTGGGGTTCTCCGATGACGAGATCGCCGAGGTGCTCGGCCAGAACGATGGCGTGGCCGAGGCGATCCGGGCGCTCATCTTCGACGACTGACCGGTCGAGTCGGCCGGGATCGGTCGTCGCTACTCGGTCTCGATGTGGGTCACCGGGATGGTGGTGGCCCGCCGCAGTCGCGTCGGCAGATCGAGGCGCAACCAACGCGACAGGCTGGACGGCAGCGTCGACACGATGATCTCGTCGAAGTCGCCGCGGGCCAGCACCTGCTCCACCGCGTGCACCGGGTGCGAGGGACCGACCTCGCCTGTCGCGCTCACGTCGAGCCGTTCGAGGACGTGCAGGAAGGCCTCGAGGCGGTCGGCCGCCTCGAGGCTGGCGGCGCGCGACGCCTCCTGCAGCTGGGCTTCGGCCATCACGAAGCCGCTGCTGGGATCGCCCAGCAGCAGGGGCCCGAGCGGCTCGGCCGCCGCGGGCACCACCACGTGGACCTCGGCCGGTCCGCGCAGGCGCCGGGCCGTGACGACGCGTTCCAGCTCGGTGCTGGTGAGGGTGGCGTTGCCGACCACGAGGTAGCGGTGCACCTGGATCTGATGGCCGGTGGGCGTCGTGCGCGATCGGTCGACACGGAACGCCAGCTCGAGCATCACGCGGTAGAGGCGGTCGTCATCGCCGAGGATGCGGACGTCGAGGTCGATCACGCGGGCCACCGTCAGCTCGCGGATCGTCTTCGACGCGTCGGCCACGACCACGCGCGCCGCGTCCTCCCACGAGGTCGGACTGGCGCCGACGAGGCGGATGACCTTGTCGACTCGGACGCCCGTGCCGTGTTCAGCCACAGCGGTGTTCAGTCCGCGGCTTCGTGCTTGAACGACAGCCGCACCTTGGTGCGGAACAGGCTGATGGCGCCGTTCTCGATGACGACGTCCTGCTCCACCACCTCGGCCACCCGCAGGTCGCGCAGGGTCATCGCCGCCTCCTTTATGGCGTTGTTGGCCGCCTGCTCCCACGAGTCGGTGCTCGTGCCGATCAGTTCGATGACGTTGTAGACGCTGCTCATCCTGCCCCCGGTTCGCGTGTGCATGCTCGGCACGAGCCCGCCGTGATCCTCGATCAGACCCTGCCGGCAGAGGGAATGTAGAGCGGCGCCCCGGCGGGGTCAACGGGGCATCGTGCACGTGTCCGCTCGGGCCCACCACCGCTGGCGCAACCCTTGACACGCGCCCTGTCGCGACTCATAGTTGGCGTGCGCGTCACATGTGGGTGACGTGCGTGCTATCGGGGTGGACGAACATCGCCATCGGGCCCGACGGGCCGGGCGATCGCGGGGACCGGTGGGGGCCGGTCGCGGCTCGACCGGCGCCGACCGATGGTCTGGTCGACCACACTCGACGACGAGGAGACCGGGAGGCTTGGCATGGCCGAGCAGACGGAAGTGCGCGGACCGGCATCGGTGGACGCCATCGACATGGATGCAGTGAACGCGGCGGTGGGCGCCGTCGTGGGCTACATGACCGGCGCCGCCGTGATCGCCGGCATCAACCTCGGTGAACGCCTCGGGCTGTATCGCGCCATGGCCGGGTTCGGTGGCATCTCGGCCGATGAGCTGGCCGGGCGCACCCGTACGAACCGCCGCCTCGTACGCGAGTGGCTCGACGGGCAGACCGCGGCCGGGCTCATCACCTACGACGCCGCGGGTGACCAGTACCGGCTGTCCGACGAGCACGCGCTGGTCCTCGCCAACGAGGACTCGCCGGCGTTCCTCGCCGGCGGCACCTCGGTCGTGGAGGCCATGTACCAGGGCCTCGACCGCATGACCGATGCGTTCATCGGCGATGGCGGCTTCCCCTGGAGTGAGCAGCACCCCAGCCTGTTCCTCGGCACGGCGCGGTTCTTCCGGCCGGGCTACCGCACGAACCTGGTGGCGTCGTGGATTCCCGCACTCGACGGCGTCGAGCAGAAGCTGACGGAGCGCGGCGGCCGGATCGCCGACGTCGGCTGCGGCTTCGGGCACTCGTCGGTGGTGATGGCCAACGCCTATCCGCTCGCGAGCGTCAGCGGGTTCGACTACCACGAGGCATCGATCGAGGCGGCGCGCCCCATCGCGGCCGAACAGGGTCTGACCGATCGGGTGCACTACGAGGTCGCCGACGCGGTCTCCTTCGACGGCGAGTTCGACCTCATCTGCTTCTTCGACTGCCTGCACGACATGGGCGATCCGGTCGGCATCGCCCGCCACGCCGCCACCAAGCTGGCACCCGGCGGCACCGTGCTGCTGGTGGAGCCGTTCGCCCTCGACGGGCGCGTCGAGAACCACACCAACCCCGCGGCCGCGCTCTTCTACCACGCATCCACGTTCCTGTGTACGCCGAACTCGCTGTCACAGCCGGTCGGGCGGGGCCTCGGTGCACAGTGTGGCGAGGCCGGCATGCGGGCGGTGTTCGCGGAGGCCGGGTACGCGCACTTCCGTCGGGCCACGGAGACGCCGTTCAACATCGTCTACGAGGCGCGCCTCTGAACGGCGGCGGTCACCTCGGCGTCACAGGGGCAGCGACACGTCGGCGTCGTGGCGCGAACGTCGCCCGGCGAGCCGGGCGATCACCTGGTACGCCATCCAGACGGGCGCCACGGCGAGCACGACCCGAAGCCACCCGATCGTCCGTTGGGCGATGGCCAACGCGACCATCGATCCCAACCAGGCCGACAGGAAGGCGAGCGACACCGGCCGACGCTCCCGTACCGACACCGGGTGGGGGAACTCGACTCGGCCGAGCGTGAGGGCGCAGAACAGCAGGCACACGACCAGGTTGACGCCCTCGGGGGTGCGCAGCAGGTAGAGCGTCGGGATGATCATGTTCCACTCGGCCGGGAAGCCGCGGAACCAGCCGTCGGCCGTCTCCTGGTCGCGGCGCGCCATCCACAACGCGCTGATGAACAGGATGGCGAACCCGGTGGGCCCGCCGACCACCTCGGGCAGCACGTCGAAGCGGTACAGGAAGGCCACCGGCACGATGGTGCACGTGAAGTAGTCGATGATCAGGTCGAGTGCGTTGCCGTCGAACTCGGGCGTGCGCCTGCGCACGTCGAGCTTGCGGGCGATCGGCCCGTCTATGCCGTCGAGCACCAGCGCCGCCACCAGCCACAGCATGGCGGCGCGGGCGTGACCTTCGATCACCGAGTTCAGCCCGACGTAGCCGACGATCACCCCCGAGGCGGTCAGCGAGTGCACCGCCCAGGCCGCGTTGCGGTGGCGACGGGAGTACACGGGGTCGGTGATCACTCCAGCGTGGTACCCGCTCGACGCCGCCTCGAACAAATCCGCAGCCGGTAGCGTGCGCGCCGTGGACGACGACACGCGTGAGGGTGTGGTGCTCACCAACCTGGACCAGCCGCTGTTCGACGGTGCCGGCGCGACCAAGGGTGACCTCGTCGACTACCTCGACGCGGTCAGTGACCGCATCGTGGCGGTGCTGCAGGGTCGGCCCCTCTCGGTGATCCGGGCGCGGCCGAAGCAGGCGCCGTTCATGCAGAAGAACGTGCCGTCGAGCGCTCCCGAGTGGTTGCGCACGGTGTCGCGGTGGGCCGAGTCGTCAAAGCGCACCGTCGCCTACGCGTTGTGCGACGATCGCCGCTCGCTGCTGTGGTTCGCCAACCAGCGCGCCGTCGAGTACCACCCCGCACTCGTGCGGGCCGACCGCCCCGATCGCATCACCCACCTCGTGCTCGACCTCGACCCGCCGGAGGGCGCACCGTTCGCGGCGGTCGTGACCGTGGCCCACCTGGTGCGCCAGGCGTTGGCCGAAGTCGGTCTCGCCGGCGCCCTCAAGACCAGCGGCGCGAAGGGTGTGCACGTGTTCGTGCCCATCGACGACGTCACCCCGCCCGAGGACGTGGCCGCCGCGCTGCGGGCCCTGGCGGTGCGGGTGGAGCGCCTCGACCCGTCCGTGGCGACCACGGCGTTCATCAAGGACGACCGGGCCGGCAAGGTGTTCGTGGATGCCACGCGCGTCGGCGGCGCCACCGTGGTGGCGGCCTACAGCCCCCGGGCCCGCCCCGGTGTGCCGGTGTCGTTCCCGCTCGCCTGGGACGACCTCGATCGCGCCGACCCCCGCGACTTCACGATCCTGACCGCGCCCGCCCTGCTCCAAGGGCGCGACCCGTGGGCCGCGTCGATGCCGGCGCCGCAGGCGGTGCCCGGCGTGCTGGTCGACGAAGGTCGGGCCATCCCGGTTCCGCGCGTGGTGGCGATGCACGAAGGCCGTCGGCGCGCCCGCGCCCGCAAGGACTGACGGGCCGGTTCAGCGGGCGACGACCTCGGTCGCCGCATCTTCGAACGGCGGCGCCGTGCCCAGGTCGGCGAGGTCGCGCTGACCGTGCTGCTGACGCAGGTACAGGTGCACGTCGGAGAACCGCTGGGCCACCTCGGCATCGGTCACGAACGGGCGGGGCCCGAAGCTCTGGCCGAAGCGGTCGAGCACGTCGGCGCATGCCCGCTCCACCAGCAGGCGCAGCGCCAGGACGCGGTGCCGTGTGCCCGCCGGGTCACATCGGTGCGCGTCGATCTCGTCGCCGGCGCGCGCCAGCAGGGCGCGCAGGCCCCACGCCTGGGCCCGCATGGTGCCGAGTGCCTCCTGGCGGTGGCGGTCGTCGCCGACGTAGCGCCCGGCCGCGTCGACCAGGCCGAGGGCCCCGCCGGCCCAGCAGGCCGCGGGACCACAGGCACCGGGCCAGAAGCCGGCTCGCTCCAGGTACCACCGCGGCGGCCCGATGACCGCGTCACCGCCCAGGGCATGACCGTCGAAGGTGATCGACCCGGTCAGCGTGTCGTGCAGCGCCGGCGTCGACCACGCCGCCGTCGACCATCGCACGGTCGGTGCGGCGCTCACGCCGACGTCCACCAACCACTGCTCGCGGCCTTCGTCGGTCACGGTGAGCAAGGCCCGGTCGAGCAGGCCCACACCGGAGCAGAACGATGCGGTACCGCGCAACGTGTGATCGGCGAGGTCGACGACGACCCCCTCACCGGGCGCCTGCGACGCCCACACCCCGTAGAGCGCGTCCGGGTCGGGACGGCGACCGGCCTCGGCCAGGATGGCCGTGGCGTCGGTGTGGGCCTCGGCCAACCGCCCGACCGAGACTGGGTGGTGCCGGGTCAGCTCGAGCAGCTGCCGGTGGCGCTCGGCCGTGCGACCGCCGCCGGGGCGGGGCAGGTCGAGCGAGCCCGACGCGGCCAGGTGGCGCACCGATGCGGCCACCCCGCTCACCGTCATGCCACGGCCTCGGCCAGCTGGGCCAGACCGACGGCGAAACCCATCGGCGCCCGGCCGGTGCGCCGCGCGCTGGTGGTCACCGGCAGCGCGGTGGTGGAGACCGTGGAGCCCAGCCGACGGAGACGACGCCACAGGTCGTGATCCTCAGCGGTGAGCAGCGCCCGCCACCCGCCGGCGCGCTCGTAGGCGTCGGCCCGCATGCCCAGGTTGGCGCCGTGGACGTGCGTGTGAGCGGGGCCGCCGACGACGTAGCGCGAGCGGAAGCGGTGCGCCACCGCCGCGCCCAAAGCGTCGTGGGGCTCGTCGTCGGCGAGCTCGACGGTGCCGGCCAGCGCCACCGCACCGCGGCGGGCGTGGTCGAGTTGGGTCACCAGCCAGTCGGGCGGCACCACGGTGTCGGCGTCGGTGCTGGCGATCCACACCGCGCCCGATGGCACCGGCACGGCGGCCAGCCCTGCCGCGGTGCCGAGGCGCCGGGCGGCGCCGACGCCACTCGGAGCGGTCTCGAGCACGAGGTCCCCCGGGCCGCACCGGAGGCTGGTGGCGATGGTCGCAGTCGTGTCGGTGCAACCGTCGGCCACCACCACCAGACTGCTGGTGACGTCATCCGGCAGGCGCGCACGGGCCGTTGTGATGGCCCCGATGGCGTCGGCCACCAGCAGCGATTCGTCGTACGCCGGTACGACCACCAGGACGTGGCGCAGCGGGGAGGCGGGCAGGCGGTTGTCGACCATGTGGGGGACCTCTCGGACGGACGGCCGCTCCGTACCCGATGCTCGGCGTTCGCCAAACGCGGATCACCCGGACGTGGTCATCGCGGTTGACGCACCGGCGATCCGGGAACGTTCGACGCATGGGCGAGCGCACGCACGACACCACGAGTCGTGCCTTCTTCGAGTCGGTCTACGAATCGAACGCCGACCCGTGGTCGTTCGCCACCGACGCCTACGAGCTCGCCCGCTACCGCGAGATCGTGGGCCTCATCGGTGACCGGTCCTACCAGCGTGCCTTCGAGCCGGGTTGCTCCGTCGGCGTGCTCACCGAGATGCTGGCGCCGTCGTGCGGCCACCTGCTCGCCACCGACCTCTCCGAGGCGGCGGCGAGGCGAGCCAGGCGACGTTGCGCCCACCTCCCGCAGGTCGAGGTGCACCAGGGGCGTCTTCCCGATCTCATGCCCGCTGCCGCGGTCGACCTCGTCGTCCTCAGCGAGATCGGCTACTACTTCTCGCCGGCGGGGCTCGCTGCCGTGCTGGCACGACTGCGGGATCGGATGGCCGACGGTGGGGTGCTCGTCGCCGCGCACTGGACGGGGGTCTCCGACGACCACGTCATCAGCGGTGACGAGGTGCACGATCTGCTCGACGGCACCCCTGGGCTGCGGCGCGAGGAAGCCGAGCGCCGACGCGGCTACCTGATCGGGCGGTACGAGCGCCGGGGCCCATCGCCTAGCGTCGCCCTGTGAGCTTCCTCGTCGGGGCCGACGCCTACGACCGTTTCATGGGCCGGTACTCGGTGCCCTTGGCGCCCCTCCTCGCCGATCTCGGCGGGGTCGGGGCCGGCCAGTGCGTGGTCGACGTCGGGTGTGGGCCCGGTGCGCTCACCGCCAAGCTGGCGGCGCGTGTCGGGCCGGGGCGTGTCGCGGCCGTCGACCCGTCGCCCTCGTTCGTGGCGGCGGCGCAGGCGCGCCTGCCGGAGGTCGACATCCGCCTCGGCACCGCCGAGGAGCTTCCCTTCGACGACGGAGCGTTCGACGCCGCGCTCGCCCAACTGGTCGTCCACTTCATGCGCGACCCCCTGGCCGGTCTGCGCGAGATGCGACGCGTGACGCGGCCGGGCGGTGTGGTGGCCGCGTGCGTGTGGGACTTCGACCAGGGCACCGGCCCGTTGAGCACGTTCTGGGCGGCGGTGCACGAGATCGATCCCACGGTCGTGGGCGAGGCCGGTCTGGCCGGCGCCCGCGAGGGTCACCTCGGAGAGCTCATGCGGGCCGCGGGGCTGCGCGAGGTCGAAGACGGCGAGCTCTCGGTCGCCACAGGACATCCGACGTTCGAGGACTGGTGGGAGCCGTTCACCTACGGCGTGGGCCCCGCGGGTGCGCACGTGGCCGGCCTCGACGCCGACCGGCGGGATCAGCTGCGCGAGTTGTGCCGTGCGTTGCTCCCGCCGGCCCCGTTCACCGTGACGGCACGCGCCTGGGCGGTGCGCGGAACCGCCTGACCCGGCCATCGGCGAAGGCCCGGCGCTAGGGTCCGCGCCATGAAGATCCGCGTCGCTGTCGCCAGCACGAACACGCCGGCCGACCGGGATCAGCTCGCCGCCTTCATCGACGGACTCGAGCGCCGCCGCTTCGACACCGTCTGGTTGTCGGACACGCCGATGACGTCGGCGGTGGAGCCGATGCTGGCCCTCGCCATCGCGTCGGCCCACACGACGCGGCTCAAGCTCGGCACCAACGTGGTCGTGCCCGGCCGCAATCCGCTGCATCTGGCCAAGGAGCTCGCCCACCTCGACCGTCTCACCGGTGGTCGGCTGCTCCTGGCGTTCATGCCCGGCATCGGGTCGCCGCGTGAGCGCGCCGCCCTCGGCGTGGCCGGGGTCGACCGCCTTCGCCGGCTCGAGGAGGTGATCGAGCTGTGCCGGACGTGGTGGGCGGGCGAGCCGGTCTCCGCCGAGCTGGCCGGTTGGAGCTACCAGGAGATCACCGTACGGCCGCAGCCGGTGCAGGAGCCGCTCGAGATCTGGCTCGGGGGCAACGGACCCAAGGCGCTGCACAGCGCGGGCACTCACGCCGACGGCTGGCTCGGATCGCGCGCCACGCCCACCGAGGCCGGAGCGAACCGTCGGGCCATCCAGGCCACGGCGGCATCGGTCGGTCGCACCATCGACGACGACCACTTCGGCATGAGCATCCCGTACTCGCGCGTCGCTCTGCCCGACGACGTCGTCAGCGCGACGCTGCGCCAGACCGACGCTGAGCGGGTCGACATCCTGCCCATCGGCGGGACCGAGGTCGTGGCCCTGCTGCATCGTCATCTCGACGAGGGCATCTCGAAGTTCGTGCTGCGGCCGATGTCGCTGCCCGACGGCTGGGACGCCGAGCTCGACTGGCTCGCCGAGCACGCGTTGCCGCTGCAGAACTGAACGCGCGGTGGCCGAGTTCGCCGCCGTGCTCCGCGCACTGCGCGACGGCTACCCGGAAGCGCCCGCTACGTGAACCGGGCGATCTCGTCGTCGCCCAGGCCCCAGTCCCGCAGGGCCTCGGCGCCGCCCTCGCCGGGGTAGGGGCTGCGCCGCACGACCTGCGACGGGGTGCGACTGAACCGCGGGGCGGGCGCCGGTTGCGTGGTGCCGTCCACGTCGACGAACGAGTCGCGGGCGATGTGGTGCGGATGGGCCGGTGCCTCGTGCAGGTCGAGCACGGGCTGCACGCAGTCGTCGTCACCATCGAACAGGGCGACCCATTCGTGGCGCGGGCGCGCCGCGATCACGCCGGCCATCCACGAGCGGAGCGCCGGCCAGTTGGTGCGGTCGTTCGGGTCGCCCAGCTCGGCCGGCACAGCCACCTTGGCCTTGGTGAGGAACGTGCGCAGGAACTTGCCCTGCAGCAACGCCAGCGACACGAACCGCTCGTCGGCGCACCGGTACACGGCATAGCGCCAGTCGCCCCCGTCGATCAGGTTGGCCTGGCGCTCGTGGGCCCAGGTGCCGCCCTGCAGGTTGCCGTAGACGTAGGCCATCAGGTTCATGGCGCCGTCGACGATGGCGGCATCGACCACCTGCCCCTGCCCCGAGCGGGCCGCTTCCCACAACGCCGCCACCATGCCGAGGGCCAGGAAGGCGCCGCCGCCACCGAAGTCACCAGCCAGGATCAGTGGCGGCACCGGAGGGCGGTCGGCCTCGCCGATGGCCCACAGCGCGCCGGTGAGCGACAGGTAGTTCAGGTCGAAGCCGGCGCGGTTGGCCAGCGGGCCCGTCTGCCCGTAGCCCGTCATGCGGCCGTACACGAGCTTCGGGTTGCGGGCCAGGCACACGTCGGGCCCGAGGCCGAGCCGTTCGGCCACACCGGGGCGGAAGCCCTCGACGAGACCGTCGGCCCGCTCGACGAGCGACAGCACCGCCTCGACGCCCTCGGGCGTCTTCAGGTCGACCCGCACCGAGCGGCGGTTGCGGTAGAGGAAGCGGTACGGGTGGTCGGGGTAGCCGAGGTCGGGTTCGTCGGGTCGGTCCACGAGCACGACGTCGGCGCCCATGTCCGACAGGAGCATGCCGGCGAACGGGCCCGGCCCGATGCAGAAGAGCTCGACGATGCGCAGCCCTGCGAGCGGTCCCATGTGTGCCGTCCGCTCAGCCCATGGCGCCGGGGGCGAGGCCGGCGGTCTCGCCGCCGTCGGCCACGAACTCGGCGCCGGTGCAGTAGCTCGACTCGTCGCTGGCCAGGAACACGATGAGGCTCGACAGCTCGTCGGAGCGGCCGACCCGACGCAGGGCGACCTGCTTGCGGTCGGGGTTGAGGTTGGCGGTCATCGGCGTGGCCACCATGCCCGGGTGCACCGAGTTGCAACGCACGTTGTCGGCGCCCAGGTCGAGGGCGACCGACTTGGTGAGTCCGCGCACACCGAACTTGGTGGCGTTGTAGCCGGGGATCGACGAGTATCCCTGCAGACCGGCGGTGGAGGAGATGTTGATGATCGAGCTCGGCGCCGACGCCTTCAGCGCGTCGAACGACGCGTGGATGCCGTTGAACACACCGGTCAGGTTCACCGCCACGATCGTGTCCCACTGCTCCGGCGTGTAGGTGCCGATGAGGCCCCAGTTCACGATGCCGGCGTTGTTGATCAGCACGTTGAGCGAGCGGTAGCGCTCGAGCGTGGTGGCCACCGCGGCGGCCCACTGGGCCCGATCGGTGACATCGAGGTGCACGTAGGTGGCGGCGTCGCCCAACTCGGCCGCGAGGGCGTGGCCCTCGTCGTCGAGCAGATCGCCCAGCACCACGGGGCGCCCTGGGCGACCATGGCTCGAGCGTGGCTCTCGCCCATGCCGCGGGCGCCGCCCGAGATCAGGGCGACCTTGCCGGCCAGCCGGCTGCCGGTGGGATGGGGATCGGTCATGGCGGGGCCTCCAGGCGCGGGCGACGGACGACGGACGACGCCCACAGCCTGCACCGCCACCGCTCGGGCGCCCAAACGCCGGCCTCGTCCGTTCGGCCGACCCTGGTGAGTAGCGTGCGCGACGTGCTCCACCTGTGCGCCTTCACGCAGTGCACGCCGAACCATCTGGCCGAGGGCGTGTGGCGTCATCCCGACGACGGCACCTCGCTCGGCTACGCCTCGTTGCGCTACTGGCTGGACGTGGCCCGCACCTTGGAGCGGGGCGGCTTCGACCTGTTGTTCTTCGCCGATGTCGAGGGCTTCTACGACGTGTGGCAGGGCTCTCGCGACGATGCCGTGCGCCACGCCGCCCAGGTGCCGTGCAACGACCCGACCGTGCTCCTGCCCGCGCTGGCGTCGGTGACCAGCCACCTGTGCTTCGCGGCCACGCTGTCGACCACGAACCACGTGCCCTACCGCACCGCCCGGCTGTTCTCCACGCTCGACCACCTCACCGACGGGCGAGTCGGCTGGAACATCGTCACCTCGTACCTCGCCGACAGCGAAGCGAACGGCTACGGCGCCGCCATCACCCACGACGAGCGCTACGAACGCGCCGATGAGTACCTGGAGGTGCTGTACGCGCTCTGGGAGCGCAGCTGGGACGACGACGCCGCCGTGCGCGACGCGGTCGCCGGCGTGCACACCGACCCGGCGCGGGTGCACACCATCGACCACCACGGCCGCTGGTTCGACGTGCGCGGCCCCCACATCTGCGAGCCCTCGCCGCAGCGCACGCCGATGTTGTTGCAGGCCGGCGCGTCGGCGCGCGGGCGCGACTTCGCGGCGCGCCACGCCGAGGTGGTGTTCGTGGTCGGCAACACCGGCGGCGAGGTCGCCGCCGTCGGCCGTGACCTGCGCCAGCGGGCCGAGCGCCTCGGGCGCGACCCGACCCACCTGAAGATCCTGGCTGGGGCCCGGCCGATCGTGGCCGACACCGACGCCGACGCGGCGCACCGGTGGGCCGAGGTCGACGCCTACCGCTCGATCGACGGGACGCTCGCCCGCTACTGCGGCTACCTCGGCATCGATCTCGCGGCATGGCCCGACGACACCCCCATCGCCACCATCCGCACGGAAGCGGTGCAGAGCATCCTGCGCACCGTCACCGGCGGCGACGACACGATGACCATCGCCGCGGCGCGGGAACGCATCGCCCGCGGCGGCGGACGCCCCCAGTTCCTCGGTTCGCCGACGACGGTGGCCGACCAGATCGAGGAGTGGATCGCACCGGGTGGCATCGACGGCTTCCTGTTCATGCCGGTGCCGCAGCCGGGTGGGTTCGCCGATCTCGCCGACCTCCTCCTGCCCGAACTGCAGCGCCGCGGGCTGCACGAGCGACCCGATGCCCGACCGCCGTGCAGCCTGCGCGAGCGCTTCTTCGGCGAGGGCCACCGCCGGCTGGCCGACGACCATCCGGGCCGGTTGGGCGACGCACAGCGGACAGCCCCGCGACAGAGTTGACCGACCGAGTGCCACTCCGCCATTGTTCGCCTCGGTTGCTCAGGGGGGACATCCGACGGGATGCGACCGAGGGCAGCCCGCCGAGGGCCACCACCGGCTCGAGGCAAGCCGACCGGCAGCAACGAGCCGTCGCTGCCGGTCGGCGGGCGCGGTGCCGTTCGCCGAAGGGCGCGTCAGGACACGGAGGCCATCTATCGACCGACGCCGGTGGTGGCTACGTTGCGCTGGGCTGTGGCCGCCCCGCTTGCACCGCCCGCGCGAGCGGTGGCGGCCGCAGCTCTCGCGTCGCGGTCAGGCCTTCGTGCCGGTCACCACGAACTGGGGGAGCACCACCAGGTACGTGCCGGCGGCCATCGCCGCGTCGAGCCGGGTCCGCAGGTCGGTCGCCCGCTCGGGCCCCAGACGACCGAACGTGAGGCCGTAGTTGATCATGTTCTCGAGGATGCCCCGGGTCCGTCCGGCCGTGTCGGTGGCGGCGACCACGGTCACCTGCACGTCGGCCAGGCCCGCGTCGATGAACGCGGCGCGCAGCTTGCGGCCGATGAAGGGCTCGCGGAACGCCGGCGCCGCCGCTCGGAACAGCTCGGCGACCTCCTCGGGCGCCAGTGGCTCGACGACGACGAACCCCCAGTCGGAGTCCATGGCCACCAAACGGCCGCCGGGCGCGAGCACGCGGGCGACCTCGCCCAGCGTGGCACCCAGATCAGGCACGTACTCCAACACGTTCTTGGCGACGACCCGGTCGACGGCGCCCGTGACGATCGGGAGCTCCTCGCCGGTGACGTGATGGAACGTGCACAGACCGGCGACACCGGCGGCGGCGGCGACATCGGCGGCGCGGGCGAGGAACGGCTCGTTGACGTCGACGCCGTGCACGTGGCCGCCGGGGCCCACGTGCCGGGCCATCGCGGCGGCCACGTGGCCCGGCCCGCACCCGAGGTCGAGGCACACCTGCCCGGCCGTGAGACCGAGCGGCGCCAGCATGCGGTCGAGCACCGCGGCGGGGTGCTGGAACAGCGCGTCGTAGTAGGCGAACCGCTCGGGCTCGATGGTGACCCAGTGGTCGTGGAAGTACGTCTCCTGACTCATGACGGCACCGTAGCGGCCGCCGACGCGGCGTCGTGATGGCAGCGTCGCCGGTCAGGTCAGCTCGGCGAACGTCACGAACAGGCCGTCGGCATCGGCGAACGACCCGGCGGCGCTGTGGCCTTCGGCACGGATCGTGATCTTGCGACCGTCGACGCTCTCGAGCCACGCCCGCATCGTGAGCGGCGTGTCGATCGGCGCGGCGGCGCGCAGGTTCACGATGAGCCGCACCGTGAACGCCCGCCGGCCGGTCGCGCGATTCACCGCGCCCATGAGCTCGTCGAACAGCAGCGCCACCATGCCGCCGTGCACCCGCCCGGGCGGACCCTGGAACATGCCGTGCACCGTCGCGGTGGCGACGACCGAGGTCTCGGTGTCGCGCTCGAACGTGAGGTCGACCGAGGCCGGGTTGAGTCGGCCGCCGCCGATGCCCAGCGGATCGAACTCCATCACGGAACCGACCGGCGGAGGCGGGGCCGCGTCGAAGCCATCGGTGATGCCGAGGGCCCGGGCCATGTCGTCGACCTTCGAGCGCGGGGCACCGATCTCGAGCCGGCCGGCCAGCTCGTGGGCGGCGCGGGCGACGTCGTGGAGCAGCGCGTCGCCGGCGTGGTGGCCGGCGACCGCCCGGTTCAGCCGGCGCAGGGCCGCCGCCGCATCGGCCAGCGTGGCGAAGTCGGCCCCGCCCTCGTCGCTGTCCGACGCCTGGTGCCCCATGTCCCCGGCCCCTTCACCGATCGGTCTCCGGACCGTTCCCCGACCGCCCGGCGGGCAAGCTACCGCGTCGCTGGCGGTCGGCGCAGCAGCCCGACGGCCACCCGTGTGGTCCTTCGGGGAGGGCCGGCCGTACCGGCGGCACGGGGTTCTGAGCCGGCGGTCCGGCCTGCTAGGAACTCGCCATGGAATCTCTCTTGGACCTCACCGGCAAGGTCGCCGTCATCACCGGTGGCAGCCGAGGCATCGGGAAGTCGATCGCCGAGGCGTACGCCGCGCACGGCGCCGACGTCGTCATCGCCAGCCGCAAGCTCGACAACTGCAAGGCGGTCGCCGACGACATCGCGGCCAAGACGGGGCGGCGCACGCTGGCCGTGGGCGCCCACGTCGGCAGGTGGGACGAGTGCAACCAGCTGGCCGACACCGTGCTCGAGACGTTCGGCCGCTGCGACATCCTGGTGAACAACGCCGGCATGTCGCCGCTGTACGAGAAGGTCACTGACATCACCGAGGAGTACTACGACAAGGTCTCGTCGGTGAACCTGAAGGGCCCGTTCGCGCTCAGCCTGCGCCTGGGCGGCCACATGATGGACCACGACGGTGGCTCCATCATCAACATCTCGACCATCGGGTCCATCCGGCCGAGCAAGGTCGAGGTCGTGTACGGCATGGCCAAGTCGGGCCTGAACGCCATGACCGTCGCTCTGGCCGACGCGTTCGGCCCCAAGGTGCGCGTGAACTGCATCTTGCCCGGTGCCATCCTCACCGACATCTCCAAGGCGTGGAGCGACGAGACCATCGCCAACGCCCACAAGACGCCGATGGGCCGCGCCGGCTACGCCGACGACTTCCAGGGCGCCGCGCTCTTCTTCGCCAGCGCGGCCTCGGCGTGGATCACGGGCACCTGCCTACGCGTCGACGGCGGTATGGCCCGCCAGCTCGGTCTCTAGCATGTTGGTGACCGACGAGGAGAAGGCCTTCCGGGCCATGGTGCGCGCGTACGTCGAGGAGCAGATCAACCCGCGCATCCCGGAGTGGGAGGCGGCGGAGATGATGCCGCTGCACGAGGTGTTCTCCTCGATGGCCGAGCTGGGCATGTTGGGCCTCGAGTACGAGCCCGAGTACGGCGGCCAGGGCGCCGACCACGTGTTCACGCTGATCCTCGCCGAAGAGCTCGGTCGTTGCGATCACGGCTCGCTGCCCATGGCCCTGGGCGTGCAGATCGACATGGCCACGCCGTCGCTGGCCCGCTACGGCACCCATGAGCAGAAGATGACGTACCTGAAGCCGGCCATGGAGGGGCGCATGGTCGCGTCGATCGCGGTGAGCGAGCCCGACCATGGCTCCGATGTCGCCGGCCTCCGTACCAGGGCCGTGCGCGACGGCGACGTGTGGGTCATCAACGGAGCCAAGACGTGGATCACCAACTCGGTGCAGGCCGATTGGCTGTGCCTGCTGGCCCGCACGTCCGACGAGGGCGGCTATCACGGCATGAGCCAGATCATCGTGCCCACCGATGCGCCCGGCTTCTCGGTGTCGAAGAAGCTCGACAAGCTTGGCATGCGCGCCTCCGACACCGCGCTGCTGTCGTTCGAGGACTGCCGGGTGCCGGTGGCCAACACGATCGGTCAGATCGGCAAAGGCTTTCAGCAGCAGATGGCCCAGTTCGTGGTCGAGCGCATGTGGGGTGCCTACTGCGTGGTCGGTGCCTGTGACCGCGCCCTGGAGCGCACGGCCGAGTACCTGCGCCAGCGCCAGGTGTTCGGCGAGCCGTTGCTGGCCAAGCAGTACATCCAGTTCAAGCTGGCCGAGCTGGCCGCCGAGGTCGATCTGCTGCGGTCCTACAACCGCTCCATCGCCGAGGCGTACCAGGCGGGCGAGCCCACCACGCGCCAGGCCACCATCGCCAAGCTGACCGCCGGTCGACTGGTGCGCAAGGTGGCCGACGAGTGCCTCCAGTTCCACGGCGGCATCGGCTACGTGGAGGAGACGTGGACGGCTCGGTTCCTACGCGACAACCGGCTCACCTCGATCGGCGGCGGGGCCGACGAGGTCATGTTGCAGGTCCTGGCCCGCATGGACGGCTTCGTCGCCTGAACGCAGCCGCCGGGTCACGGCGGTCAGTCGCGTGCCGCTCGATCGATCGACGACGGCCGCGTGGCGCGGCGGCGCTCGACGATGAGGGCGAGCTCGGACCGGCACTGACCGGCGAGCGTGTCGCCGGTCGGGCCCGACGACAGGGGACTGGTGCGGCGGAGCCTCATGGCGTTCGACCTCTCGGTTCGCGGAATGGACTCAGGGTACGAGCGCCTGCTGGCTCCGTCAACCGAACTCAGCACATGTCACAGCGCGTCGGCGGACCGCACCCGCGTGGGCGCGGCCGCATCGCCTACGTTCGCCACCCATGGCCGGTGGCGTGCTGGGACGGGGAGCGCTGCTCGTCCTGGCCGGTGTGGGCGGAGGGCTCACGGGCAGCGTGGCCGGTCTGGCGTCCATCGTCACCTACCCGGCCCTGCTCGCCCTCGGGTTGACGCCGAAGGTCGCCAACGTCACCAACACGGTGTCGCTCGTGTTCTCCACCGCCGGCTCCATGAGCGGGTCACGCCCCGAGCTGCGCGGCCAGCGGGCCCGGGCCCGGCAACTGGCGCCGGCGGGCGCCCTCGGCGGCGCCGCCGGTGGGGCGCTGTTGCTGCTCACGCCGGCCGGGTCGTTCGAGGCTGTCGTGCCGTGGTTGGTGGCGGTCGGCTCGGTGGCCATGCTCGTGCGTGGGCGCCTGGCCCGCACCCGCTCGTCGACGGCGCGCACCGACCCACGCGTGCTGATGGCGCTCACCGCACTGGTCGGCGTGTACGGCGGGTACTTCGGCGCCGGTGCCGGTGTGATGTTGCTGGCGTTGTTCCTGCACGGCACGGGCGAGTCGTTGCCGCGCGCCAACGCCATGAAGAACCTGGTGCTCGGCACGGCCAACGGCGTCGCCGCGCTGTCGTTCGCCGCGTTCGGGCCGGTGCGATGGTCGGCGGTGCTGCCCTTCGGCATCGGTCTGTTCGCCGGTGGTCGCCTCGGCGCCCACGTCGTGCGCCACCTGCCAGCCGAGAAGCTGCGCGTCGTCATCGCCATCGCCGGCCTCGGCCTCGCCGTGAAGTTGGGCATCGACACCTACGGGTGACCGGCCCGCGACCTCTACCATCGGGCCATGGGGAACGGCACGGCTGGGCGCGCGCTGGTGGTGGGCGGCACCGGGCCGACGGGGCCGTTCGTGGTGCAGGGCCTGGTCGACCGGGGCTACGCGGTGACCATGCTGCACACCGGTCGTCACGAGCGACCCGAGATCCCCGACGTGGTCGAGCACGTCCACACCGACCCGTTCGACCGCGACGCGGTGGCCGGCGCGCTCGGCGACCGCACGTTCGATCTCGCCGTGGTGATGTACGGGCGGCTGCGCGACCTCGTGGAGCTGCTCGTGGGGCGGGTCGGGCGCGTCCTGTCGGTGGGCGGTGTGCCCGTGCTCGACGGGTTCGGCAACCCGTTCCAGCGGGAACCGGCCGGCTTACCGGTACCGGCCGCCGAGGAGGAGGAGGCCGAGCTCGTCGATCGCGGCGGTCGCCACGAAGTGGCCAACGACAAGGTCGCCAAGATGATCGAGACCGAGCGTGCCGTGTTCGCCGCCCATCCCGGCGCCACGCACCTGCGCTACCCGCTGGTGTACGGCCCGCACCAACTGCTGCCGCGTGAGTGGCTGGTGGTGCGGCGAGTGCTCGACGGTCGCCGCCGCCTCATCCTGCCCGACGGTGGGCTGCACCTGTGCAGCGCGGTGCACGTGGCCAACGCCGCCGCGTCGATGCTGTTCTGCGTCGACCACCCCGACGTGACCGGCGGGCGGGCCCTGCACGTGAGCGACGAGGTCACGCCCACGCTGCGCCAGACGGTCGACGTCCTGAGCGCCGCGCTCGGGCACACGTTCGAGATCGTCGATCTGCCGTTCGCGCTGGCGACACCGGCCCATCCGTTCGTCATGCGCACGAGCCCGCACCACCGCTACTCACCCGCCACCACGCTGGCGGCGTTGGGGCACCGCGACGTGGTGCCGTTCGATGAAGGACTGGCCCAGACGGCGCACTGGCTCGTGGAGCACCGACCCGAGTGCGGCGGCGGCACCGAACGCAACCTGCAGGACCCGTTCGACTACGCCGCCGAGGACGCGCTGATGGACGCGTGGATGGCGGCGCGAGGCCCGCTGCAACAGGCCGCCACCGCGGCCGACCCGTGCTTCGTCGACCGCTACGCCCCCGAACGCGAGGCGCAGCGGGCCCGACGGCGAGCGGTCCTGGCCGAGCGGCGAGCCGCGGCCGACGACGGCGGCTGACCGCGTGCGCGCCTCAGCGCGGGGCGTACATGATCACGGCCACGCCCACCAGGCAGACGGCCGAACCGGCGAGATCGAAGCGATCGGGGCGGAAGCCGTCGACCACCCGTCCCCACGCCAGCGAGCCAGCCACGAAGACGCCGCCGTAGGCGGCCAGGATGCGCCCGAAGTTGGCGTCGGGCTGCAGTGTGGCCACGAAGCCGTAGGCGGCCAGGGCGGCGATGCCGGCGCCGATGAACGCGACGCCGCGGTGCTCGCGCACGCCCTGCCACACGAGCCAGGCGCCGCCGATCTCGGCCAGCGCCGCCAGCACGAACAGGCCGATGGAGCGCAGCGCGTCGGGCATCGCACCACGCTACCGGTGCCGTGCGGCGGCCGCCGGGCCCGAAGCGCCGGCCGGCGTCAGATGAGGTAGCCCGACACGTCGACCACGACGTGGGTGGACGCCACCCCGCCCCGCAGCGTGATGCGCCGGTCGGCGTCGAGGGCCACGATGGCGGCGGTGGCCAGGTTCTGGCCCGGCCCGAACCAGTTCACCGACGACGTCCCCGACCACGTGGTGCCGGCCGGGAACACGGCGGCGTAGCCCCCGTCGGTTCCCTCGGTCCCGGTGACGGTGAGGGTGATGGCCACACCGGTGGCGCCCGCGGGTACGACCTCGCCGCTGGCGTCGCTGGCATCGGCCACGCTGATGGTGCGCTCGACCCCCGCCGCCAGCTTCGCGTGCGCGGTGCGCGAGTCGTACACCCGCCGCGGTGCGATGGTCACGAACCTGGGCGGCACCTCGGCGAAGGAGTGGACGATGGCGCCGCACACACCGCTCGCGGGTCCGGTGTTGGCGCACCCGACCGCGAGCCAGTCGCCCGTGGCGACCACGTAGGGCACGGTCACACCGTCGGCGAAGGTGATGCTGCCGGTGAGCATGCCCGCACCGGTGAGCGCAGCGGCGCCGAGCACGTTGGTCGTGCCGTCGACGTTGAACCGGATGAGCTGCCAGTTCTGGGTGACGTCGGCGTCGGTGTACCCGAAGACCTCGACGCTGGCGATCTGCGTGCCGACCGGCAGCAGGGGCCGGGCGAAGAGGCTGGACGCACCCGTGGTGCGCCGCCGTGCCGGACCGCCGATCGCCTCGACGTTCGGCGTACCGGCGGCGTTCTCGAACTCGAACACGCCCAGCGTCAGATCCTGGAGCACGAGGCTCGACCCGAACGCGGCCGCGCCTGCGAGCGCTCCACCCTGCAACACCTCACGACGAGACAGGTTCGGCGACATTCCGGGGCCCCTCCAGCCGGCGGGGACCGACACTGCCCCGACCGTATGAGCACCCGAGCGCGGTCCGTGACCGTGAATACGCGTCAGCCGCCGAGCGACGGCGCGACCTCGCGTGCGAAGCGCTCCATGGATCGGCGCGTCACGGCCGGGTCCATGCCGGGCACGAGACCGAGGCCGAGGTGCGTGGTGCGCAACCGGGCCAACGACTGGCGCAGCGAGGCGGCCACGGTGGCGGCGCTGCCGAACACGGGCTTGAAGATGGTGGGTCGGGCCGTGCGCAGCTCGTGCGCCGGGGGCACGGACACGTCGTTCACGCGGTTGCCCGGGTCGTCGGCGGCGTCGATCCAGCCGGCGTACACCGTGAGCAGGTGGTGGAAGTGGGCGACGGCCTCGTCCCACGCGTCGTCGTCGGTGTCGCCCACATGCGTCCAGAACAGCTGCAGGAACTTGGCCGTGGCGGGGTCGAGTCCGGCTTCGGCGCGCGCCTGCTCGTACTCGGCCTGCAGCTTCGGGTTGGTGAGGCCGAGCAGGTTGGCGCCGCGCCGGCCGGCGCGCCGCACGCCGGGCGGGCTGGTGGCGCCGATCCAAAGGGGCGGCGTGGGCTGCTGGACGGGTTTGGGCACGAGGCGAGCGTCGCTGATCGTGTAGTGCCGGCCCGAGTACGAGAACGTGTCGTTGGTCCACAGGCCGTGGAGCACGTCGAGCCCTTCGCGGAAGCGGCCGAGGCGTTCGGCGCGGTCGATGCCGTAGCCCTCGAACTCGTGGCGGGCATAGCCCTGCCCGACGCCGACGTCGATGCGCCCGTTCGACAGCACGTCGAGGGCGGCGATGTCCTCGGCCACACGGATGGCGTTGTGCAGGGGGAGCAGCAGCAGGTTGAAGCCGATGCGCACGCGTTCGGTGCGTGCCGCGATGGCCGCGGCGAGCGGGATGATGGAGGGCGAGTAGCCGTCGTCGGCGAAGTGGTGCTCGGTCAGCCAGATGGTGTCGTAGCCGAGCACTTCGGCGTGTTCGATGAGGGCGAGCTCGTCGCGGTACACGTCGGGGAACGGGCGCCGCCAGGCCGCCGGGTTCCGGAAGCTGAACATCAGACCGACGTCGAGCGTGGTGCCGTCCACGAGATCCTCCCCCTGTCCGCGCCCCGAGCGCGGCCCTGCGTGGGGAGACTACGTCGACCCGTCGCCGGCGCCGCTGGTCAGGGCGCGCAGGCGGGCGGCCATCTCCTCGGGCTCGACCGGGTTGAAGAACTCGTCGCACGCCACCTCGGTCGAACACGAGCACGAAGGCCACGCCGGGCTCGGCCCCGAGGTGCGCGGTGCGCTCGGCCCACAGGTCGACTACGGCGCGGGCGCCGGCCGGGCCGAGGTCGGCAGAGGTCGCGTCGTGGTGCGGTGCGTACAGGACCACCTCGCAGCGGCCCTGCCCGAGGGCGGGCCACCGGTTGGGGAAGCTGCGGGTCACGTAGGGCTCGGGTGCCTCCAGCCCACCCACGCAGAACGGGCAACCCTCGGCCGGTCGGTTCGGGCGGTGCTGTCGGCCCCGCACGACGTGCACGACGGTGCCGTCGTAGGCGTCGACCCGGACCTCGTTACGCCGCCACCGGCGGCCTCGACGACGGCTGGGATGGTCCGCGCCCGATCCTGCTGCTCTCCACGAGCGGGCGCCGCAGCGGGCAGGTCCGCCGCAACCCGCTGTTGTACGTCGACCTCCACGGCCGACACCTCGTGATCGCCTCGAAGGGCATTCCGCTGGTGGAGCTGGTGCCGCACGACCCCCGCTGACGGCGTCGGGACCGGGGCCGTTCGCCCGCCGGGCAGGCCCGGCACTACGGTCGAGCGCGGGGACAGCCAGGAGGGGGACAGGCATGACGGCCTCGCTCATCACCGACGAGGTGCGGGCGCAGCTCGGGCAGCTCACGCAGCCGCCCGTCACCGCACAGATCACCGCACGGGACGCCCAGCGCTACGCCATGGCGGTCGACGACCTGAACCCCGTGTACTTCGACGAGGACGCCGCCCACGCCGCCGGCTACCGCACGCTGGTGGCGCCGCTCACCTTCGTCGGGCACGTGGTGGCGGCCACCAAGCCACTGACCGAACTGCGCGACGACGGACTGTTCCGCGGCGTCACCCGTCTACGCCTCGGCCTGCCGCGCGTCATGGCCGGCGGCGATGCATGGGAGTACGTCGCACCGGCCTACGTGGGTGACGTGGTGACCGCCGAGAGCCGGCTGGCGTCGGTGGAGCAGCACGACGGTCGCAACGGCGCCTTCGTCACGAGCGTCGTCGAGACGGTGTTCGCCGACCAGGACGGCCAGATCATCGCCACGCTCCGCCAGACGGCGATCGCCCGATGAGCGTGAACCCGACGCAGCTGACGGCGGCCGACGTGGCCGTGGGCGACGAGCTGCCCGTGGTGGTGAAGCGGGCGTCGCGCGCCCAGCTGTTCCTCTACAGCGCGGCCACGTGGAACCCGCACCGCATCCACTACGACCGCGACTACGCCGCCACCGAGGGGCACGCCGACATCCTCGTGCACGGCCCGCTGCAGGGCGCGTGGATCACCCAGTTCTTCACCGACTGGGCCGGCCCGCGCGGCCGTCTGGTGTCGGTGTCGTGGCAGAACCGGCGCTCGGCCTTCCCCGATCGCGAGTACGAGATCGGCGGGCGCATCACCGCGGTCGACCCGGCCACCGGCGACGTGACCATCGAGGCGTGGGAGCAGACGCCCGAGGGCGAACGCCTCGTCCCGGTGCAGGCCGTCGTGCGTCTGCCCCTCACCGACCCCGCCCAGGGAGGCACGGCCACATGAGCGAACCGCTCGTCATCATCGACCGCCGCGACGACGGCGTGGCCGTGCTCACCCTGAACCGGCCGTCGGCCCGCAACGCGGTGAACGTCGACATGGCCACCGCCATCGTCGATGCGGTCGAGGCCACGCAGGACGCCCGTTGCCTCGTCATCACCGGGGCCGATCCGGCGTTCTGCGCCGGGCTCGACCTGCGCAACCTGGGCACCGACAAGCTCGTCGACCTGCCCCGCTTCATCGACGCCGTCGCCCACTCCGAGGTGCCCACCATCGCCGCGGTGAACGGCGCCGCGGTGACCGGTGGCTTCGAGGTGGCGCTGGCGTGCGACTTCATCGTGGCGTCGGATCGGGCCCGCTTCGCCGACACCCATGTGCGCGTCGGCGTGTACCCCGGCCCGGTGCTGGTCGACCTGCCCCGACGCGTCGGCATGGCCAAGGCCCGCGAGATGTCGATGACCGGCAACTTCGTGGACGCCGAGACGGCGTTGCGCATCGGCCTGGCCAACCACTTGGTGGCCCACGGCGACCTGCTGCCGTTCGCCCTCGATCTGGCCGGCGCCATCGCCGAGCAGAACCCCGACATGCTGCGCACCATGCGTCGCGACTGGAACGAGACCGGAGGCCTACCGTGGCGCGACGCCCACCGCCGTCACCGCGAGATCTCGGTCGAGGCCGGTTTCGGCGGCAGCGGCCGCGACACCCTGCAGGCCAACATGAGCGCCGTCGTCGCGAGAGCCAAGCGCCAACTGCCCTCGACCTGACGGGCCGGTTCAGGGATCCGAATCGAGCGGACGGCTGGAGCCGTCGATCGGATCCAGGATGTGGATCTTCGATCGATCGGGATGGATGACGGCGAAGTGGCTCCCGTCCCCATAGGGGATCGCGTCGGTCCGAACGAGACGTCGACGGAGTGGAGTTCGGCACCGTCGGCGTCGAGGGTGCGAGCCGCATGCGGGTGCTCGCGTGTCACGGACGATCATGACGAGCCCCGCCGAGCCCGGTGGCTGCAGGAGGGCTCTCGCGATCTCGCGCCGCGCCAGTCGATGGACGAAGCGCTCGTTCCCGTTCGTGCCCACGGCCACGACCCGCTCGCCGAAGGTGCCGACCGCGAACCCGTCGCGGAGCTGCACGGCGCACACCGGCAGGAACTCGGCGGTGCGCACGGGAGCGATCACCCGGAGGTCGTCCGTCGACACGAGGACCAGCCGACCATCGGCGACTGCGAGCCCGACGCCGACGGCGTCGCACAGGAACTCGTCGAGCTGGGGGTCCCTCGCCCGGATCCGGCCATCCGGGTCCAAGAGCCAGACACCACCGTCCTCCGTCGACACGGCGATGGCCCGGTCGGCCGAGCGGATCCGCTGCGGTCGAGCGATCTCGGGATGGTCCCACGCCACCGCGGTCAGTCCGTCGACGTAGGCGGCGACGCCGCGATCCCAGTCTCCCCCGACCGTCAGCTGCCCACCGTCGATGGTGCCGGACCACAACCGACGCCCTCCGAAGCTGTAGCGGATCGGAGCGCGGGCGATCAGCTCACCGTCATGGTCGAACATGCGCGCCAGACCCTGCGTGTCGACGACGACCACGTTCGACCGACCGCGCCCGCCCGCCACCTCGGCGTGCCTCGTCACAGATCGATGTCCTGCCAAGGACCGATGGGGCCGAAGGGACGCACAGCCACGTCAGGCCGCGGTTCCTTCGCCCATCGTCACCGTCTCGGTGATCGTCACGCCCAAGGCGTCGGCGACGTCAGCGAGCCGGGCGAGGCTGGCGGAGGTGTAGCCGGTGGCCTCGTACCGCTGCACCTGCTGTTCGGCGACGCTGAGCTGCTCGGCCAGGCGGCGCTGCGTCCATCCGCGAGCGACGCGGGCCTTCACGAGCGCTTCGGCGAGGCCGAGCAGAGAGTTCGCCTCGAACGTGCGTACCGCGCCGGAGCGCAAGGCCTCGTAGGCGGACAGCTGTTCTCTCAGGTCGTCGGCCTGGGCTCGGGCGGCATCGATCTTCGCCTGCTGGAGTCGCGTCCGCGGCGGCGGCATGGCTGTCGCCAGGTCGGCGGCATCCGCCTCGAATCTGTCGGCCCAAGCTCTGGTGTTGCGGTACTGGACGTCGTTGGTGATCACAAGGAGACCTCTCTTGGGTCGATGACGACGATGCCTTTGCTGCGGCCGTCCAAGTCGTGCTGGAAGAACTCGACGAATCGCGACTGGCTCGACAGGTTCAGCCAGTTCGGGAACAGCTCACCACCGAACCTGAGCTTCTGGCTCAGACGTCCGTCGCCGAGGTCGTGGAAGATCGGATCGATGCCGTCCTCGTCGACCCCGCTGTCATCCCAGACTGCGTCGAAGTCGCCGGGCTCGTCCTTCGCCGTCACGAAACTGCCGTTGAGCCAGACCTTGGAACATCCTGCCTCCGGGAGCATCGTGAGAGCTTCATGGAGGCCGTCGAGCAGCGCACGACGTACGGGGTTCCAGCCGAACCGTTCGAGTAGCTCCGGCCACGAGGCTCGATGCTCGCCTGGCGGCAGATAGCCGGTCTCCGGGTCGAACGAAGGTATGACCACGTCACAACAATATCATTGTGACATCCGGGCGGTGTCGGTCAGGTCGGCGTGAAGGCGGTGGCGAAGCGCGCCTGGTTCTCGGCGGCGCGGGCCGACGCGGCATCGGCACGGGCGGGGTCGCCGGCGAGGCGCAGGGCGCGGGCGCGCTGGCGCCAGTTGTAGGTGGCGTCGCCGCGGGCGCTGACGCGCTCGGCGCTCAGGGCGCGGGCCAGGCCGGCGTCGCCGGCCCGCAGGGCCGATTCCAACAAGGTGCGCTGCCAGGCGTCGCGCTGGGCGTGGGAACCGCCGAACCGGTGCAGCGTGCGCCGTAACGGCGAGAGCAGCGTGACGACGTCGCGGTGGCGGTCCTCGGCGAAGGCGATGACGGCCCGGCTCACCGGCAAGGCGACCTCGGCGGTCGTCGTCGCGTTCGTGCCCGTGGCCGACACCAGGTGGCGCTCCATGCGATCGACCACCGCGCGCCCGTCGGCCAGCGCCCCGGCGCCGGCCAGCGCCATCACCGCGTGCACGTCGTTGAACCCGTACCACGGCTCTTCCTGGCGCAGGGGCCGCCACGCCTCGGCCAGCCGTACGAAGCGGGGCCCGACGTCGACACCGTCGAGCAACAGCCGCCACAGCAGCGCGCTGGCGTCGAGCAGCTCGATGGGCACGCCGCTCGAGTCCTCGGTGTGGATCTGCGCATCGAAGATCGCCAACGCGCGGTCGGGCTCGCCCGCCTCTAGCGCGTACAGCGCGAGGTGCCACCAGTTGTGCACGGTGAACAGGTTGTCGGAACCCCAGTGGGCTTCACGCTCGAGCAGGAAGCGCACGCCGATGTCGACCCGGCCCTGCATCTCGTAGGTGTGCACGACGGCGTGGGTGGCCCACACGTCGCGCTCGTTGGTGGCCAGCGCGGCCAGACCGCTCGCCTCGGCCTGGGCGTAGTTCCCCGACTCCTCCAGACCGAAGGCGTGCATGCCGTGCACGTAGCCGAGGTGGGGGTGGGCCGGGTCGATCTCGGGCAGCGACCGGGCCACGCGATCGCGCAGGTTGGCGGCGTCGCCGAGGAAGAAGTCGAGCTGGTGCCCGAGCGCGAGGGCGAGCAGGTCGCGGGGCCACTCCTGCAGCAGGGCGTCGAGCGTGCACGACGCGCCGACCCAGTCGCCGCCGACCCAGGCGTCGACGGCGTCGGCGTGGGCCTGCTCGCGTGGCAGCTCGGCCCGGGCCCGCAGTTCGCCGGCCGCGGCCCGGGCCGTGTCCAGGTCGCGCCGGTCGGTGCTCATCAGGTGCAGGTAGGCGGCGAGGGCGTGACCCATGGCCACCCCGGGATGGCCGGTGGTGAGCGCGGTGGTCTCGTCGACCACGTCGGGGTGCAGGCGCAGCAGGGCGTCGAGGGCGCGGTCGTAGGTGGCGATGGCCTCGGTCGGCGCCGTCAGCGGCACCCCGTGCTGGTCGGTCGTGATCGCCATGCTCCCTCCCGCGGGTGATCGTGTGACATACGGCCACCACCAGCATGGCACCTGGTCGCCACCCGAGGTTTCGTCGGGTTCCCGCAACCGTTGCGCACCCCTCTGCTACAACGGTCGCCGTGGCGGATCACCAGCGGTCGTCGGGCTCCCTCGTGGGGCGGGTGGTCGGCACCGACGACGCGTCCCCGCTCGAGTTCTGGGTGGCGGTGGCGCCCGGTGCCCGGCTCCAGCTCGACGACGTGGTCGCGGTCGACCGGGTGCTCCCCGACGGCGAGCTCCTGCGCATCTTCGGCATCGTCGCCGAGATGCGGGCCCGTCACGAGGGGGCCCGCTTCCAGAGCGACGTGTTCCTCATCGCCGACGGCCTGCTCCCGGCCGAGGTCTCGGAAGCGGCCAAGGTGCAGGTCACGCGGGTCGTGCCCGAGGTCTTCGTGCCGCCCCTGCCCGGGGCCGAGGTGCGCATCGCCGTGGGCGACGAGCGGGCCGAGGCGCTCGACACCGACACCGTCGAGCGGCGCCTGCCCGCCGGCCTCAGCCACGACGGCGAGCCGGTGTACCTCGACGTCGACTTCATCGACGGCACCAAGGGCGCCCACGTCAACATCTCGGGCATCAGCGGTGTAGCCACCAAGACCAGCTACGCCACCTTCCTGCTCTACTCGTTGTTCAACTCCGGCGTGCTCGGGGCCGAGGCCACCAACACCAAGGCGCTCATCTTCAACGTGAAGGGTGAAGACCTGCTCTTCATCGACCACGTGAACACCGCGCTGCCGGCCGATTCGCAGGCCCGCTACGCCGCCCTCGGTCTGCCGGCCGGGCCGTTCCGCAGCGTCGGGGTCATGGCCCCGCCCCGACCCGGCGATCCCAACGCCACGCCGGCGGTGGGCGCCCGCAGCACCGGGGTGCGCCCGTTCTTCTGGACCATCGCCCAGTTCTGCTCGCAGGGCCTGCTGCCCTTCCTGTTCGCCGACGCCGAAGACGAACGCCAGCAGTACACCATCGTCATCCAGGCCGTCACCGCCCGGCTCATGGAGGCCGCGCGCGACGGCGATACGTCCGACGGCGCCGTGCGCATCGAGGGCACCACGGTGCGCCGGTTCCGCGACCTCGTCGACCTCGTCGAGGGCAAGCTCGTGCCCGACGACCCTGACGATCGGCCCGATCCGCGCTGGTCGGGGCGCGCCGTGGGCGGCGGCACCATCAACGCCTTCATCCGCCGGCTGTTCGCCGCCGTGCCCCGGGTCGAGCACCTCATCCGGGCCGACATCGCCGAGGCGCCCCGCTTCGCCCTCGACCTCGACTCGAACCAGGTCACCGTGGTCGACATCCACGCCCTGCACGACCGGGCCCAGCGCTTCGTCGTCGGCGTGGTGCTGCGCCAGGCGTTCGAACGCAAAGAGGCCTCGGGCGTGGCCCGCCCGCTGCAGTTCGTCGTGCTCGACGAGCTGAACAAGTACGCGCCGCGCGAAGGCTCCAGCCCCATCAAGGAGATCCTGCTCGACGTGGCCGAGCGCGGCCGCAGCCTCGGCATCGTCCTCATCGGCGCCCAGCAGACCGCTAGCGAGGTGGAGCGCCGCGTGGTGGCCAACAGCGCCATCCGCGTGGTGGGCCGGCTCGACTCGGCCGAGGCGGGGCGCGAGCAGTACGGCTGGCTGCCCGGCGCCCAGCGCCAGCGGGCCACCATCTTGAAGCCCGGGTCCATGTACGTGTCGCAGCCCCGCTTGCCGGTGCCGTTGCTGGTCGAGTTCCCGTTCCCGTCGTGGGCCACGCGCGCCTCCGAGGCCGACCGCATCAACGACCCCGCCAGCGGTGGTGGGGCCGGCGTCCCCGCCGACCCGTTCGCCGGTCTGTGAGGGCGGCGCCGTGAGGTTCGTGCACACGAGCGACTGGCACGTCGGCAAGCTGCTGCGGGGCCGCAGCCGGGCCGACGAGCACCGCGCCGTGCTGGCCGAGATCGCCGAGGTGGTCGACGAGGTGCAGGCCGACGCCGTGCTGGTGGCCGGCGACCTGTACGACTCGGCCGCGCCGCCGCCCGAGGCCGACGAGATCGTGATCGACACGCTGCTGCGCCTCGGTCGCACCGGCGCCGCCGTGGTCGTCATCACCGGCAACCACGACAACGCCCGCCGGCTGCGGGCGCTGCGCCCCCTCTTCCAGCGCTCGGGCGTCACCCTGCTGGCCGAGCCCGTGCCGGCCGCCGCCGGTGGCGTGCACTCCCTCACGACCCGGGCCGGTGAGCCGGTGCACGTGGCCATGGTGCCGTTCGTGTCGCAGCGGGGCATCGTGCGGGCCGAGCAGCTCATGGCGGGTGCCGCCTTCGAGCACGCCCAGGCCTACGCGGCCCGCCTGCACGCCGTCATCGACCAGCTCTGCCGCGAGTTCCGGCCCGACGCGGTGAACGTGCTCATGGCCCACGCCTTCGTGACCGGCGGCGTCGCCGGAGGTGGCGAGCGAGCTGCCCACCTGGTCGAGGAGTACGGGGTGGCGGCGCCGTCGTTCCCCGCTACCGCCGGCTACGTGGCCCTCGGCCACCTCCACCGGGCCCAGGTGCTGGCCGGCGCCACCGCCATCCACTACTGCGGGTCGCCCCTCGCCCTCGACTTCGGCGAGACCTCGGACCCCAAGCAGGTGAACGTGGTCGACATCGCGCCCGGCCTGCCGGCGCGGGTCACGCCCCGCACCCTGCGCGCCGGCCGCCCGCTTCGCTCGTACGCCGGCACGGTTGACGAGCTCCGCGTCGCCGTCGCCGACGACGACGCCTGGCTCCGGCTCGTGGTGCGCGAGCCCCATCGCGCCGGACTGGGCGACCAGGTGCGCGAGCTGTTCGGCGACCGTGTGGTGGACGTGCGCATCGAAGCTCCCGACCGGGCCATGGCCGCCACCGCGCCCACGCGACGGGGCCGCACCCCGCAGGAGCTGTTCGACGAGTACCTCGCCGTGCAGGGCGTGGTCGATCCGGCGGTGCGGGCGTTGTTCGGTGAGCTGCACGACGCCGTCGTGGAAGGGCCCGACGCATGAGGCCCCTGCGGCTCGAGATGCAGGGCTTCTCGGCGTTCCGCGACCGCACCGTCGTCGACTTCACCGACGTCGAGCTGGTGGCGCTGGTGGGCGCCACCGGATCGGGCAAGAGCAGCATCATCGACGCCATGACGTTCGCGCTCTACGGCTCGGTGTCGCGCTACGACGAGCGGGTGGTGGCGCCCGTCGTGAACCAGCTCTCCACCGAGGCGCGCGTGCGCTTCGACTTCGAGGTCGCCGGCGCCACCTACACCGCCACGCGCGTGGTGCGCCGCACCAAGACGGGCGCCACCACGAAAGAAGCCCGGCTCGAGCGCGGCGGCGAGGTGCTGGCCGGCGATCCCCGTGCCCTCGACCAGCGCGTCACCGAGCTGCTCGGGCTCGACCTCACCCGCTTCAACAAGACCGTCGTGCTCCCGCAGGGCCGGTTCGCCGACTTCCTGCACGACAAGCCGGCGGCGCGCGACGACCTGTTGCGCGAGCTGCTCGGCCTGGGCGTGTACCAGCGCATCGCCACCGCGGCGCGCGACCGCGCCGCCCAGTTGAAGAACCGCGCCGACGTGCTCGAGCAGACCGACACCATCGACCCCGCGTCGGTGTCCGACGAACGTCTCGCCCTGCTCCAGCAGCGCGCCACCGCCGTGGGCGAGGCCCGTGACGGCGTCGGCCGGGCCGACGAAGAGCTCGCCGAGATCACGACCGAGGGCCGCGACGCGGCCGCCCGGGTGGTCGAGCTCGATGCCCGGCGGCAGCTGGTCGCCGCGGTGGCCGCCCCGGCGGGCATCCGGGCGCTCCAGTCCGAGCTCGACGCCGCCCACGCGGCGGCCGTGGCGGCCGATGCCGCCCTGGTCCGGGCGCGCGTCGCCCGCCACTCCGCCGCCGTCGCCGTGGCCGAAGGGCCGGCGGTCGGCGAGCTGCAGCTCCTGCGGCGCGATCACCGCGAGCACGACGAGCTGGCCGACCGGCTCGCTGGTGCGCAGGACCGGGCCGAGATCGCATCGTCGTCGGCCGCCTCGGCCATCGAGCACGCCGCGTCGGCCCGGGCGCAGCTGGCTGCGGCGGAGGCGGCGGTGGCCCACGTCCGATCCGAGGCCGATGCCGCCGAGGCGCGCCGGCGCGCCGCCCCGGAGCGGGCCGCAGTAGAGGCGGCGTTGAGCGCTCACACCCGTCACGGCGAACAGGCCGCGGCGCTGGGGGCGCTGCAGGTCGACCAGGCGGCCGCGGCCGATGACGAACAGGTGGCCGCGGCCGCCCGACAGCACGCCCACGAAGTGCTGACGCGGGCCGAGCGCCTGGCCCCCGCCGCGCTGCTGGCCGCCGAACTGAGCCTGGGCGAGCCGTGTCCGGTGTGCTACCAGGTCGTGCACGCCCTGCCGCTGACCACCGGCGCGGGCGACGACCTCGGGCCGCTTCAGGCCGCCGCCCGCACCACCGACGACGACCACCGGCGGGCCGGCGCCGCCCATGCCGCGGCCCGGGCCCGGGCCGAGCAGGCCACCGCCGCCGTCGAACGCCTCGCCGCCGAGATGGCCTCGGCACCCGACGCGGCCGCGCTCGAGGCGCAGCTCGTCCAGGTCGCCGAGTTGGCTGCCGCGGCCGACGCCGCTCGCGCCGCGGTGGGCGACACCGAGCGGGTCCTGCAGGGACGCCGCGCCGACCCGGAGGTGGTCGCCGCCCTCGATGCCGAACGCGCCGCCCAGGCCGAGCTCACCCGGGCTGACACCACGCTCGACGACGTGAAGTCCCGCCTGACGGCGGCGGCCGCCGCGGTGCAGGGAAGGCCATCGGCAGCCGTGGCCACCGAGGAGCTGGCCCGCGCCCAGACCCTCAGCACCGCGCACGACGCCGCCGCCGGTGCCGAGCGCGCCTCCGAGGCGGCGGCCGAGCGCGCCGCCGACGAACGGGCCGCGGTGCTCGTGCGCGAACAGCGGGCCCGCCGCGACTACGAGGCCCGCCGTGACGAGCTGGCCGCGCTCGCCCCGCCGGTGCCAGAGGGCACCCTGGCCGCCTGCTGGAACGCCCTCGTCGCCTGGGCGGCCACGGTGGCACGCCGCCTCGCGGCCGAGCACGCCGACGCGGTGTCCGTGCTCGACGGGCACCGGGCCCGTGCCACCGCGTTGCAGGCCCGGGCGGCCGAACTGGCGGCGCCCTTCGTGGCCGTGGCCCGTGGCCCCGTCGCCCGTTGGCGCGAGGAGCTGGCCGAGGCCCACGTGGCCGTGCGCCGTGACATCGCGCAGCTGCGGGCCGACCGGGCCCGGCGAGCGGCGCTGGTGGCCGAGATCGCCACCCTTCGCCACCACGAGGCGGTGGCGACCGAGCTCGGCCGGCTGCTCCGGGTCGACGGCTTCCAGCGCTGGTTGCTGGAGGAGGCGGTGGCCGATCTGGTGGCGCGGGCCACGGTTCGCCTGCGCGAGCTCACGTCGGGCCAGTACTCGCTCACCGCCCGGCGGGGCTCGTTCGAGGTCGTCGACCACCGCAATGCCGACGAGGTGCGCGACGCCCGATCGCTCTCGGGCGGCGAGACGTTCCTCACGTCGTTGGCCTTGGCGCTGGCCCTGGCCGACAGCTCGACGGACCTGGCCGCGCAGGGCGCGGCGCCGCTCGAGTCGATCTTCCTCGACGAGGGCTTCGGCACCCTCGACCCCGACGCCCTCGACGTGGTGGCGGCCACCATCGAGGAGCTCGGCGCCCGCGGTCGCATGGTCGGCATCGTCACCCACATCCGCGAGCTGGCCGAGCGGATGCCCACGCGGTTCGAGGTCACCAAGGGGCCGTCGAGCTCGTCGGTCGAGCGGGTGGACGCGTAGCCGTGCAGTTCGCCATCGAGTCCTGGGCGCCGGAGTACGGCGTGGCTGCCGACGGGTCGCAGCTCGACGAGGTCGACAACGTCGTCGACATCGACGTCGAGGTCCCGGCCGACG
Organism: Actinomycetes bacterium; assembly: GCA_031359995.1. GTDB lineage: Bacteria > Actinomycetota > Acidimicrobiia > Acidimicrobiales > Ilumatobacteraceae > JANMAT01. The sequence goes on along the minus strand of JANMAT010000133.1, from coordinate 10,438 downwards.
ACTGGGTGCCCATCACGCCGTCGCCGGAGCAGCAGCCCGAACGGCTGCTGTTCGTCGACGGGGTGCGGCGCATCGACGCCCGCGTGTGGTTCGCCGACGGCGACCTGACCCGCAACGGCGTGTGCGCGTCGGTGGCGGCCGGTTCGGTCGTGTGCACCCCGGGCGCGGCGCGGGTCGATACGGTGGCGGTGCGGCGCGGCTTCTTCGCCCTGTCGGCGCCCACGGCCGGGCCGATCGTCACCGGGCACGGCACCTACCGGTACGTGCCGTGCCCGGCCGACACGCCCGAGGATCTGTACCTCGCCATCCACGCCCAGATGACCTCGCTGGAGGCGACCGTCGCCCACGAGCACGACGCCGAGCTGGTGGTGTTCGACGGTCCGCTGCGGGGGCGCAACGATCCGGCCGCGGTCGGCTACGTGAAGACCCAGCACGTGCAGTACCTGCCCGACGCCCAGCAGCGGGTCCTCGGGCGCCTGGGCGACGGCCAGCGCACCCCGGTGTTCCTGATCGGCGGTCGGGGCTTCACCCGCTACAGCTGGTACCTGCGCCTGCCGGGGCCGCGCGCCCAGCCGCTGTCGGGCGTGGTGCGCTGCGAGATCGTCGGCCTCGGTGCGGCCGCCGCCGCCGTGGCCCGGGCCGATCAGGTGTCGGCCGTGCTGCCCAGGTTCGCCAGCGCGCCCCACAAGGACCCGAGGGCACCCCAGAACCTGTACCCCATCGCCGGGTTGGAGCAGCAGCTGCGCCACCGCCTGGGCGACCAGCTGTTCCTGGAACGGGCGCTCCGCCGCGCCGCTGGTCAGCCGAGCCCGACGAGCCCGTCGGTGAGCGCCTCGGCCGCCGGCACGGCGGTGATGTCGGATGACAGGGGGAACCGGTGACGCCCCGCGTGGATGACCACGAGGTGGTCGAGCTCCAGATCGTGGAGGGCTGATCGCATCGACGGCGTGATCGCCGGCCGGTCGGTGCGCTTGATCTCGACGCCGACGACGCGCCCGTTCACGGTGAGCCGGAGATCGAGCTCGGCGCCGTTGTGCGTCGACCAGAACGATGGGTCGCGCGCATCGAGCAGCCCGAGGAGCTGCTCGAGGACGAAGCCCTCCCAACTGGCACCGACCTTCGGGTGGCGTCGCAGCGCGACGCCGTCGTCGATCCCGAGCAGGCGGTGCAGCAGGCCCGTGTCGCGCACGTAGACCTTCGGTGACCGCACCTGCCGCTTGGCGACGTTGGCGTGCCAGGGGAGGAGTTGCCGCAGGACCAGCGCATCGGTGAGGGCATCGAGGTACGAGCGGATGGTCGGTTGGGACACGGCCAGCGCCCGGGCGAGCTCCGCGCCGTTCCAGGTCTGACCGTGGTAGTGGGCGATCATCGTCCAGAACCGGCGCATGGTGGTGGCCGGCACCCGGATGCCGAGGTTGCCGAGGTCGCGTTCGAGGAACGTCGAGATGTAGTCGTCGCGCCATCGGTTGGACGGTCCCTCGACGGAGAGGAAGGCGGGGGGAAGGGCTCCCTTCGTCCACAGGTCGTCGAGCGCGTCGACGCCGACATCGAGCAGCCGGAAACCGGGCAACTCGACGAGGGCGACCCGTCCGGCCAAGGACTCGGCGGCCAGTCCGGTCAGGTCAGGCGAGGCGCTGCCGAGCACCAGGAACCGCCCGGGGTGACGGTCGCGGTCGACGAGGACGCGCAGGACCGGGAACAGGTCGGGCCGCCGTTGGGCCTCGTCGATGACGACGGTGCCGTGCAGGCCGTCGAGCGCGAGCGTCGGATCCGCCAGCCGGGCCAGATCGCGAGGATCCTCGAGATCGAAGTGATGGGCCGGGTCGGGTGCGGCGACCAGACGAGCCAGCGTCGACTTCCCGGCCTGGCGAGGACCGGTGACGACGACGACCGGCGCTTCGTCCAGGGCGCGGCGGACCCTCGTCATGTCGAGTGACCGGTCTAGGAGCACGGTGACATCGTACCATGAAAAACTAATATGAAGGATTAGGTTTTCATGGTGTTGGCCACACCCTGCTGATGAAGTTGCCGCGCCATCTCGGCCAACGTCGCGGCGGGGGCCGACGCGCTGACGGCCGGGCCTCAGGGCAGGGTGAACGGATCCCACACGGCGCGCTCGTCGCCGTCGGGGTCGTGACGCACGCCGGGCGAACTGCCGAAGCAGCGCGTGGCCCGCCGGTCGGTGGTGTAGCGGGGCCAGCCGGGGTCGCCCGTGGTGGCGAACGCGACCCACGCCGATGCGACCTCGTTCGACAGCGCGGCGACGCCTTTGGCGTCGACATCGTGGCCGGTGAACGCGGCCACGCTCTGGTGGTCGTAGGTGCCGAACACGAACGGCACCTCGAGCACGTGGCCGGCTCCCACGAGACCGGGGTAGCGGGGTGTCTCGTGGTCGAAGCGGTAGGCGTGGGCGCGGGGCTGCCAGCCCGCGATGGCCATGGCGCCGGCGCGGAAGGTGGCGTCGGAGCCGATGGCCACGAGGATGCTGCGGGCGTCGGTCGGCGCGCCCCTTCGGGCCCTTGCCTCGCGGTAGGTGGTGATCACGAGGGTGGGGTCGGCGTGCCAGCGGGCCACCATGACCGGCAGCGCGTCGTCGGTGACGACGTCGAAGCGCTCATCGCGACCCCAGAAGAAGCCCATCTCGTCGCGGTTCGTGCCGACCAGCACCGGCACCGCGGAGTGCCCCCCGGCCAGCACGCGGCCCGGCTCGGTGGGCACCAGGTCGCCGTCGGCCACCGGTCCGTAGAACACGCCGCCCGAGCGGGGCGTGGCCGTGTCCTGCGTCGTGAGCACCTCGGCCGTGGTCATGGTGCGCAGGCGGGCGGCGTCACCGCCCAGGGCGCCCAGCACGCGCGCCGCGGCATCGTCGGCGGCGGCCTCGGTCTTGATGAGGTTGTGGGCCCCCGACTGCAGGACGGCGCGGGCGAACGGGCGCTCGCCGCGGCCGGCCAGATGGGCGGCGATGGAGCCGGCGCCGGCCGACTCGCCGAACACGGTGACGTTGTCGGCGTCGCCGCCGAACGCGGCGATCTCGCGCTGCACCCAGGTGAGGGCGGCGAACTGATCGGCCAGGCCCTGGTTGCCGCTGGCGCCCAGCGCGGGGCACCGGAGCCAGCCGAGCAGGCCGAGCCGGTAGTTCACGCTCACCACGACCACGCCGCGCGCCGCCAGGCGGGCGCCGTCGTAGGCCGGCAACGACGCCGCGCCGGTCACGTAGGCACCGCCGTAGATCCACACCATCACCGGCAGCCGGGCCGCCGGCGCGGGTGACGGAGTCCACACCGACACCGTCAGGCAGTCCTCGTCCTGGTTGGGGGCCGACAGATCGAGCAGCGGGCGCGGCGACGGCGCCGCGGTCTGGGGCGGGGCCGCGCCGTGGTGCGTCGCTGGTCGGGTCCCCAGCCACGCCGACGCCGGGCGGGGCGCGGCGAAGCGGTGGTCGCCGACGGGCGCGGCGGCGTAGGGGATGCCCAGGTAGGCGCACACGTCGCCGACGACGCGGCGGCCGGCGAGCGCACCCGCGCTGGTGGTGACGACGGGGGTCATGACCGGAGACTAGGGGGCGCCTCTGCTACACAGGACGAGCGGCGCGCCGGGACGGCGGCGTGCGGTCGGAGGAGTGGCATGGTGCGCAACGCCCGCGGGCACGGGAGGCGGGTCGGCGGGTCGGTCGCGGTGCTCGCGCTCGTCGCGCTGGCGGCGTCGTGCGCGCCCAACCCCCGTCAGGGGGATGCGGCCACGACGACCGTCGCCTCCACCACGCCGACCGTGGCGGCCACGACGAGCACGACCACGACGAGCACCACCACGACGAGCACGACCAGGGCGCGGCCGCCCACCACGATGGCGGCGCCCTCGGCGAACGTCACGCTGCCGCCGGCCCCGCCGGGCACGACCGGGGTGTCGCCGGACCCGGTGCTCACCCACGCCTACGTGCCCCACGTGCCCGTCGTGCTGGCCGCCGCCGTGGTGACCAGCGCCGCTGGTCGGCTGGCGGTCGCGGTGCCCGATGCGTTGGCCGTCGCCGTGCTGGCCGTGCGGGCCGAGTGGTCGGCCCCCACCACCGCGCCGCTGGCCACGATCACCGTGTGGCCCGGCGCCTCCACGGCACCGGTGGTCGCCTCGCTGTCGGCCCCGCCCGATGCCAACGCGCTGTCGGGCCGGGTCACCGTGCCGGTGGGCGGGGACCACACCGTGGCGGTGCAGGCGCCGGCCGGCGCCACCGTTTCGGTGACGCTGGTGGGCGGCTATGCGCCGGTGGCCACGGCCACCGCCGGCCGCTTCGTGCCGGTCGCCCCCACGGTCGAGGCGGCCCGCACGTTCGGGCGCGGGCAGACCCGCCGCATCGCCGTGCCCGATGCCGTGGCGGTCGACGCGGTCGCCGTTGCCGTGCGGGTCACGACCGACGGCGCCGGGCCGGGGGCGTGGACCGTGGTACCCGGCGGCTCGAGCCTCGACGGGGTGCCGCCGGTGGTCGACGACGCCACGCCCGGCCCGACGGCCATGGCGGTGGTGCCGCTCGACGGTGCCCGTGTCCTGGACGTTCGCTCGTCGGTCGGGGGGCACGCCCGTGTCGATGTCGTCGGCTGGTTCACCGGCCCATCGGCCGAGATCGGGACCGCCGGCCTGTACGTGCCGCGTGCGGGCAGTCGTCTGCTCGACACGCGCCGCGACGTCGTGCCGGTGGGCGCCGGCGGTCGGGCGGTGCTGACGCTGCCCGCCGACGTGCTCGCCGCCGAGGTCGGTGTGGTGGCCCGTGAGCCGCTGGCCGCCGGGCGCGTCGCGATCGACGGCGCGCCGCCGGCTGCCTACGGCGAGGGTCACCCGGTCGTCGCACCGGCCCTGGCCGTTCCCGATGGCGACGGGCGGGTGATCGTCAGGGTCGCCGATGGTGCTGCGCATCTCACGTTCGATGTGGCTGGCGTGTACGTGCGCGGCACCGACGGCATCGCCACCCTCGCCGATCGCGTGAGCACCTCGGTCGGCACGGTCGAGGGACGCTTCCCGGTGCCGCTCGATGCCATCTCGGCCACGGCCGTGCCGCCCGAGGTGATCCAGCCCACGAGCGAGGCCAGCCTCGACGGCGCGACCAACCCGATCAACGGCAAGCGGAGCACGGCCCGACCCACCACGATCGGGTACGGCTGCACGGTCGATGTCACCGACCCGCGTCCGTGCCTGGTGGCCATGCTCGACGTGCTCGGCTTCGACGCCGGCGGCGTCACCGCGCTCGATCGCCAGACCCGGCTGCAGCAGGCCGTGGCCGTGGTGCAGCTCGATGCCGGTCTCCCCGCGACCGGCCGGCCCGACGACGACCTGTACCGGTACCTCGGCATCGCGCCGGGCACCGACCGGCGCGACGCGGCCGAGGTGCGCACCATCGGCACGACGCGCCAGGGTCGACCCATCACCGCCCTGCGGTACGGCAGCGCCGCCAAGGTCGTGCTGGTGGTGGCCCAGACCCACGGCGATGAGGAGGCCGGTCTGCGGGTGTGGCTGCGGGCCCGCCTCGGCGCGGTCGCGAAGGACGTGACGCTGTGGGTCGTGCCCATGGCCAACCCCGACGGCGTCGCGCTGGACACGCGGTTCCTGCCGGGCGGGCACGACCCGAACCGCAAGGCACCGAGCGAGCCCGAGCAGCAGGCCGTGTACGACTTCGCCCTCGCGGTCAAGCCGGTGCTCGCGGTGTACTACCACCAGAACTACGGGTGGATCGGTGGATCGGGCGCGTCGATGGATCCGGCGCGCGACTACTTCCTGCGCACGAAGCTCGGCTCGTTGAAGCGCAGCGGCGACTGCGCCCTCGGGTTCCTGTGGTGCCCCGTCGACGAAGCGGCGGGGAGCAGCTCGATCCTGGTGGAGCTGCCCGATGTCGTGACGCCCGACGACGTGCAGCGCCACGCCGCCGCGCTGCTGGCGGTGGCGGCCGACGTGGCCGCGGTCAGCTGAGCCCGACGCTCAGCCCTTGGCGCGGATCACGTAGCCGCTGATCGACGCGGGCGGGATCTTGCTGCGCGTCGTGGGCGCGGGCGGTGTGGTGGGGTTGTTCTTCGCCCTGGTCGTCGGTGTGGTCACCGGCGGGTCGGGCGGCTTGGGCGCCTTGGTGGTCGTCTTCTTGGGGATCGTCGTCGCCGGGGTGGTGGTCGTGCCCGGCGGGGGCGGGCTGGCCCCGCCCGAGCGCCCCGCGATGGCGACGTACGACGCCACCCGGGCCATCGCGTTGGTCGCGTACGCGTCGCCCGAGGCCCGGGCCTTGCCGGTGGCGTAAGGGCCGGCGTAGTAGTTGCTGGCCGCCCGGAACTCGGCCTTGCTCGCGCCGATGGCACACAGGAACCGGGCGGCGGCCGGGATGGCCTTGGCCGGGTCGTAGCGGTCGTTGATGTCGCTGGTGCCGTACTGGCGCCAGGTGGCCGCCAGGAACTGCATCGGGCCGGCGGCGCCCCACGGGTTCTCGCCCGACGACACGCCTCTGGCCTTGGCCCGCCCGTGGTCGGACTCGAGCTTGCCGATGGCGGCCAGGAACTCCCAGCGCAGCCCGGCGCAGGTGCCGGCGGCCTGCTGGTAGAGCGTCAGATAGGCGAGCGGGATGTTCGTCGCGTTGGCCAGCGCGGCGGGGTTGACCGCCACGGCGACCGCAGGGTGGTCGGTGCCGCGGAACACGGTGCCCACGACACCGCCGCTCAGCACGGGTACGAGCAGCACCGTCGCCAGCGGGATGCGGCGGGGCGACCGCCGGCGCGGTGCCGGACCGGTGTGCTCCTCTGCCGAGACGTCCACGCCCCGACCGTGCCGGCCACCGGCCCCCGCCGGCCGGGTTCGGCGGCACCTTGACAGAACGCAGACGGGTCGGCTCGGTCGCGTTCAGGCGCGCTCGCCCGGTCGCCGCGTCCTTGCCGCGCTCAGACGCCGACGTCGAAGGGAGCCGGGGGTGGACCGTGGTGGCGGAGTCGGTCGTGCAGCTCGATCAGGCGGCTCGGCGTGAAGCGCTCGGTGGTGGCGGCCATGGCCGCCGGCGTCCACCACGCCACGTCGGTGACCCCTTCGAGCCGCAGCTGCTCCCAAGTGAGCAGCGGCGCCGGTTCGAAGTGCTCGGGCACGCGCACCAGGTAGAACGTCTCGCTCTGGCCGTCCCAGTCGGGCGACCACGGCCAAAGGCGCGTGCGGGTCCACAGCACCGGCCCCATCGTGAAGCCGGTGAGGCCGACCTCTTCGTGCAGCTCACGGCGCAGTGCGTCGTGGTGCTCCTCGTCGTCCTCGATGCCACCGCCCGGAGTGGCCCACACGGTCTCGTCGGGGAAGTCGAAGCGCACGAGCAGCACGGCGTCGTCGGGGCGCACCACCAGTGCCCGCACGGCCTGGCGGATCCGCAGCGGGGTGCCCATGGCCGCCGACCGTAGCGGGTCGGGTCGCCCCGCTCAGCGGGACTTCACGTAGCGGTCGATGGCGACGGCCACCCGCTTGCCGTCGCCCATGGCCAGGATCACCGTGGCCGAGCCCCGCACGATGTCGCCGCCGGCGAACACGCCGGGCAGGTTGGTCATGCCGTCGTCGTCGATGGCGATGTAGCCGTGTCCGTTCCGCGCATCATCGGCACCGGGCCGGCCGCGTCCACGACATCGACCCCGCCGCGTTCGATGAGGGTGGCGAGGGCATCGGTGACCAGTCCGGGCCGACCGGCGGAGCCGTCGTCGGTGCACACGATGACGTCGCCCACCGCGCCGAGCTCGGCGCCGAACAGGACCGAGTCGGCGGCGCGGCCGCCGATCACCGACGTGACCCGGTTGCCCCGCTCGTACAGCGCCCGGGCGATGGGCAGCACGACGGCCGTGCCCACCCCGCCACCCACGCACACGGCATGCTGACCGTCGACCAGCTCGGTCGGCTGGCCGACCGGTCCGGCGATGTCGGCGATCACGTCGCCGACCCTCAGGGTCACGAGATCGCGGGTGCTGCGCCCGACCGCCTGGATCACCAGACCGATCGTGCCGGCGTCGGCGTCGGCCTCGGCGATGGTGAGCGGGATGCGCTCGGCGCCCGGCCCCTGGTGCACGATCACGAACTGACCGGCCTGGCGGACCTCGGCGATGCGTGCCGCGACGACGTCGAGCCGGTGCACCACCGGGCTGAGCGCCGTCGCCCGCGCGACCTGGTGCCCGGGTCCGGTCGCAGCGCTCCCTGGGCATTCGCCGTGGTTCATGGTCGCTCCGTCGGTCTCGGTTCGACCCTACGGGGACGCGTCCCACTCAGCCGCCGCCGTTGGTAGCCGGTGAGCGGGCGGTTCGGCACGGGGGTCCGAGGCCGAAGGGCCTCGTCCCACTCGTCGATTCCGTCCGTTCGGCACTGCCCGCACGGTGGCGTCCGGGCGCACGATGACCGCGAGCCCGAGTTGACCCGGAGGAGTCGCCATGACCGAGTCCCACGACGTGATCCAGCTGCTGACCGAGGACCATCGGGACATCGTCGCACTGGCCGAACGGCTCGACGCGGCCGAGGACCCGACCGTGGTGAAGGCCCTGTTCCTCCACGTCGTCGAGCGCCTCGCCGCCCACGAGGCGGCCGAGCAGCAGGTGCTGTTCCCCGCGGCGCGGGCGACCTCGCCCGTGGGCGCCGGTGAGGCCACCAGCCGCATGAACGAGCATGACGAGATCAACGAACTGCTGGTCGAGATGCGCAGCCTGCCGCCCGACGGCCTGGCCTTCGCCAAGCGGGCCAGTGCCCTGCTGCTCGACGTCCAGAACCACTTCCAGGCCGAGGAGGACGACCTCTTCCCGCGTCTGGTCGCGGCGATGCAGACCCGCGAGCTGTTCCGGTTGGGGGCCGAGGTCACTCGGGTGATGGAGCACGCGCCGGCGTTCCCGACCGAACCGCCCCGGGCCCGCCTGCGGTAGCCGCGGCGCGGCGCGTCAGCGCGCCGCGGTGCCCGACGCCCGCACGTCGCGGAACGCCACGTCTTTGTCGACCTCGGGTTCGCGCGGCAGGCCCAGGATGCGCTCGCCGATGATGTTGCGCTGGATCTGGTCGGTGCCACCGCCGATGGAGAAGAAGTAGGCGTTGAGCTGCGAGTAGTTGGCGTCGCGCGAGCGCGGGAACTCGTCGCCGTCGAGGGTGCCCTCCATGCCGAGCAGATGGCCGTTGATGCGGCCGGCGTAGTGGAGCAGTTGGGCCATGGCCAACTTGCCCAGCGACGCCACCGACGACGAGCCGCCGGCCTTCATCTCGGCCTTGCCCCGCTGGCCGTTCCAGTCGTTCACGGTGCGCAGGATGTGCAGCTTCATCAGCTCCTGGCGCACCTGCGGGTCGGTGTGCCTGCCGACCGAGCGGGCGACCTCGATGAGCGACAGGTCGGGCACCGGGATCCTGCCGTGGGCCTTGGCGGTGGCACCCTCGGGCTCCTTGTCGTCGGTGGCGTCGCCGCGGTCGCGCTGGGACACGCCCATGACGGCCCGCTCGTAGGTGAGCGCGGTCTGCAGCACCCACCAGCCCTTGCCGGTGTCGCCCAGGCGGTTGCTGTCGGGCACCCGGGCGTCGGTGATGAACACCTCGTTGAAGCGACGGTCACCGGTGACCTGGCGCAGGGGCCGCACCTCGACGCCGGGCTGGCGCATGGGGAACCAGAAGAACGTGATGCCGCGGTGCTTGGGCACGTCCCAGTCGGTGCGGGCGATGAGCATGCCGTACTCGGCTTCGCGCCCGCCTGAGGTCCACACCTTCTGGCCGTTCACGATCCACTCGTCGCCGTCACGCACCGCGGTGGTGCGCAGGCCGGCGAGGTCGGAACCGGCGCCGGGCTCGCTGTAGAGCAGGCACATGGCGACGTCGTCGAGCAGCAGAGAGCGGAGGAAGCGACGCTTCAGGTCGTCGCTGCCGTAGGCGAGCATGGTGCCGGCCCACAGGTTGTAGATGTCCTGGCCGGGGCCCGACGCCTTGGCCGCGGCGAACTCGGTCTCCACCGCCTTGGCCGCGCTGTCGGACAGGCCGCGCCCGTACCACTCGATCGGCCAGCGCAGGGCGGCCCACTTCTCGTCGACCACGAGCTCGCGCCACTCGCGACCGCTCAGTCCACCGTGGGGATGGCCGGCGAGCCAGGCCCGCGCCTCGGCCGCGGCGTCGGCCGCTTCGGTCGACGTCGTCGTCGTCTCGGTCATCTCGCGTCCCCGTTCCCCGACTGCGTCCCCACGCTGCGACGCTAACCAGCCCGCCCCGCCCCGTGCGAACCCCCGCGCCGCGCCCGACTTCGAACCTCGTGCTCGCTTTGTTGGCGCGGGACCCGCTCGAACCCCTCGCAGATCGCTCTGGTTGCGCCGGCCCGCGCCCGGCGCAGGCTCGCGCAAACAATGCGCAGAAACGGCGGCGGGTCGGCGGGCGGCGGGTCGGCGGGCGGCGGGTCGGCGGGCGGCGGGTCGGCGGGGCGGCGGGCGGCGGGTCGGCGGGCGGCGGG
>JANMAT010000115.1:0-2521 GCA_031359995.1 Actinomycetes bacterium | reverse complement strand
CGCGCTCCACACCTATCTGGCGTGCCACGACGTGACGGCCGTGACGGTGTCCGGTCTCGACGGTCGGGCGATCCATGGAGGGGCCCAGGTCGCGGGCGACATCCGCTTCGGTGACGGCTCTTCGGACGTCGACCTCGCCGTCCTCGAGGTGACCGGCCCGATCAGGGTCGACGGACTCGAGCGCACCGGCGGAGCGGCAGTGGTGTGCACCCACTCGGGCTTTCGGGACGCGGTCGTCTGGAACGTCGGTTCGACGCTCGGCGCGTCGATGGGCGACCTCGGTGCCGGTCAGTGGCGGAACTACGTGTGCGTGGAGGCCGCCGCCGTCGGGCGCGCCGTGCTCGTCGAGCCGGCCGACACCTGGGTGGGCTCACAGGCGCTCGTGGTGTCGTAGACGCCGTCATCGCGCCGGACGGCCAGGGCGCTCGTTCACCTTCCGCGTGCCCTCCCAGTACGGCGCTCGCAGGTCCTTCTTCACAAGGCAGCTGCGCCCCGCCTGACCAGGCGGTTCGGAGTCCCGGCAGTCCCGATGGCACTCCAATGGCAGTCCCGAGTGCTTCGCGATCGAGCCCGCCGGCTCTGCATTCGAGTGAACCGGGAGGGATCGATGGCGCTGGACGTGGTCCGACTGACGGTGGTTCGAGTCCCGCCTCCGGGCGACGACGAGCTTGCGGCCGACCGGCTGTCGCCGAGCCCCAACGACACGATTCGCGTGCGTAACGTAGACGTTACGGCTACGCTTCTACGTATGGCAGCGACACGGACCGGTGCAGAGCGCTACCTCGCTCGCCGCCTGTCCGATCCCGAGTACCGCAAGGCATACGAAGAGGCACGAGAGCGAATCGATCAGATCGACTCCGTGATCCGCTCGCTCGACGAGCGCCGGGAGGAAATGAACCTCACGAAGGCGGAGCTCGCCCGCCGCGCCGGCGTCAAGCCGGAGGCGATTCGCCGCCTCTTCTCGGCGGAGCGACCGAACCCCACGCTGACGACGCTGGTGGCAGTGGCCGGGGTCCTCGAGCTGGAGATTCGTCCGACGCCCCGCCGCAGTTCGACCTCGGCTACTCCAGTACCGTCCTCCGCTTCCGGAACTCGGTGCCGTACCGCTTGACCCGCCGATAGTCGCGAGGGTCAGCGGCTGTTCGCGGAGGCTTCGAGAGCCCGTCGATGCACACGATGCTCGATCCGCCGAGGTCAGCGGCGTCGCGCTCCAGCACGCAGAACAGCCGGTGGTTCAGTCCACCGCCCTGAACGCGGACTTCGAAGTAGCCAGACATGTCGCCACACATCGCTTCCCACTTGCCGCCGCCCGAGAAGGACGGAGGAGGCGCCGCAGCCACGGCGTCGAGGACAGCGTGGAACTCCGCTGCGATCTTCGCGGGAATCGAGTCGAGAAAGTCGACGACGGGCACGGTCCGACGGGGATCGTCGGCCGCGTTGCGCTGGAAGAAATGGACGGACCACGCCGTGGCGCCAGACTTCGGGCTGGACTTGTCACTCATCGGCTCACCCCACGCGCTCCCCACCGTTCTCGGCGCTGCCGAGCGGATGGCGTAGCTGGAGAGACTGGGCGAGGAGCTCGAGGCTCGCCACGACGTCGCCAACGGTGCTGAACGCCTTGGCGGGAAGTGGCCGGTCAGTTCGAATCTCGAACACGATCAACCCACCTTCGATCTCCCACGTCTGGTGCACCACAGGACTTGCAGGTTGGGACGCCGCCTGAGTCCGCACGGGCGTCGTCGAAGCCTGTTGCCGGTGGTCGGCGGGCGGCACGTCAGCCGACGTGTCGGCCAGCTCGTCGTCGCCGATGTCACCATCGACGACGTGCTTCAGCACGATCTGACCGTCGTCATTCTGAGTCGCGAGACCCGCAGCAATGGCGCTGTCCACGAACGACTGCACGAACTTGTCCTTTGAACTCGGAGCGACTCCGAGGTTGAGTACCGCTCGGTTCCCAAGCTGGGACGCGGCGAGCGGCTTTCCCAGACGTCCGCTAGTTCGCTCGGGATCTTTTCTACTTTCCGTCCTATGGGACCGCGAAACCCGACCGTGGTGGACGGCGCGGGCGGGCCTGCAGCGAGATCGAAGGAATGGCGGCCACGATCAATGCCAGGAGGCGGACTCCAGGACGCCGGCGCGTGGATCGCGCACGCCTAGAGCTGTGGCCACGCACGATCGCGGGCAGCCGACGACCACGACCGATCCTTGGCGCCCGGACACCCGTCGCCGAAGTCGTAGTCCCATCGCATCTTCGACTTCACGGCGGGCAGTACTTCGCCCGCCCGCGCCTTCCGCTCGTCCTTCGGTCGAGGCCCGAGACCGAAGCTGATCTACCGCCGGCGGCACCCCTCGACCGGTGCACGCAACGCGGGTGCCGGTGTGTGGAGTGGCTCAATCGTGAGGTTTCTGGTTCGGCTCAGCGAGGTGCTTCGTTCGGACAGCGCCGGGCTCTGCATTCGGGTCTGCAGCGAGTGTCGACCGACGTGGCCGCGAGAGCCAGGACTCTGGTCGGGGGCAGGTC
>JANMAT010000114.1:0-1739 GCA_031359995.1 Actinomycetes bacterium | reverse complement strand
GGTGGGGGAGCAGTCGTTTGGGACGTCGTCGGCTTTACCGCTGTCGTGTTGGCCGCTGTTGGCCCACTCGATGTTGTGGTCGGCACCGCGACCGACGTCGCTGAAGCGGTCGTCGCCGTCGGCTTCGCGGCGGACGAGCTGCAAGCCGCTACGAGCGCGAGGAGGGCGACGCAGAGCACGGAACGGGGTCTCCGCTGTCGATGCACGTCGTTCACCCCCGAAGGCTGCAACGTTGCCGCAAACCGGTCGCCAGCCTGCACGGCGTCGGATCCGGGTCGGTTGTCCACGTGTTGCCGGCGAGACACAGCCGCGCACCAGCCGGGTGGCCAGATCCGCGGTGGACGTCTCGACTCCTGTGCCGCCACGCTTACCTCCTCAAACGTCAGGACGCGGCCTACCGCGACTTTGCTGAGACGGTGTGGCGCGCCACACGATTGAGGAGGGACAACCATCACGGGCGATCCCTCGCGCCCGAACAACACGCGTGTGCTGTCGAGCGAAGCGTCTCACGTCCGTCAAGTCACGGTCGCAGCCACCCCCGTAGGCCATCGCCTCACCGGCCACCCGCTACGCCTCGGTGGGACGTACCGGCTTCAAGCCTTGACGAATGAGCTACATTGAAGCACATGAGCGAGGTTGGCATCCGGTCCCTGAAACAGAACGCCTCCGCCGTCGTCGCCCACGCCGCCGCCGGCGAGACGATCACGATCACCGACCGGGGCCGGCCCGTGGCCCAACTGACACCGATCCCGTCGTCCCCGCTCCAGTCTCTGATCGCTGCAGGACGCGGCAGACCCGCGCGACGCGACATCACCACCCTGTCGCCGCCCCCCGCCGGCCGGTGCCTCACCTGGGAACTGGGCGCCATGCGCGACGCCGAACGCTACTGACGCTGTGGCCCACTACATCGACACGTCAGCGCTCGCCAAGCTCGTCATTGCCGAACCCGAAAGCGACGCGCTCCAAGCCTGGTTCGCCCAAGCTGACCGTCACCCGGTCTCGTGCGATCTCGCTCGCACCGAACTGCTGCGCGCCGTGCGGCGGACCAACCCGACCCACGTTGTACGAGCCCGCGAAGTCCTCGATTCGGTCACCCTCATCGACGTCTCCACTGCAATGTTCGAACACGCCGGGCTTCTCGACCCCACCATCCTACGAACCCTCGACGCTATCCATATCGCCGCCGCCCTCATCCTCGGCGACGACCTGGAGGCCATTGTCACCTACGACGAACGACTCGCCCACGCTGCCACCACGAACGGCATCGCCGTCCTCACCCCCGCCTGACAGGGAGCGCAAGCCCGACGAGCTCACCGCCGATGCAAGCTCATCGAGCCGTGCGCGAGCACTGACCGTGGGTCGCCTGACTCCTCACGAGCAGGTCGCTACGTCCCGGCAGCCAGGAGCCTGTCATGCAAGCGCCGTATCCGCACGGGCAGCTGCTCAAGCTCGCCAGCGGACAGCGGTCCCAGTTCGCGCGGCATGAAGATGGCTGTCGTACTCAGCGCGACGAAACGGAAGCTGACGAGGCGTCCCGCCGCCCCAACAGTCCCCGATGACGCATGGCCCAACCCGGTGGGCGCTGGCTGTCCTCGACAGAGGGCCAGCTCATCCGCAGACCTACGAGTGGCATGGTTCCGGACCGCCAGCCGTCCCCATCCTCGATCGGCGCAGTCCTGGAAGGCTTGGTCATTCAGGGGCCGTCGATGCGCCTACGGTGCTGGTGGGGCAAGGAGGGG
>JANMAT010000082.1:0-7218 GCA_031359995.1 Actinomycetes bacterium | reverse complement strand
CCATCGCCACCAGCGAACCGAACGCGATCAGCAACACGAGCGCGGCGACGAGCAGGCCGATGCCTTCGGATCCGATGCTGCCCTGCTGGGCGTTGTCGATCGCCTGGCCGGCGAGCTCGATCTGGACGCCCGCCTGTCGGGTGTCAGCTGCGAGGTGGATCATGTCGGTTGCCTCCTCCACCGGGAAGCGGGCCGCGCTGCTGTTGAGCTGCACCGTGGCGTAGGCCGTGGTGCCGTCGGCCGATACCTGCGCAGCGCCCGTCAGGTCCCACGGCGCGGTGACGGCCACGACGTGCGGTAGCTCGCGGATTCCCTTGATGAGGGGATCGGCCACAGCTCGCACCCGGGTCGAGGTGGCACCAGCCGCGTCGTGGATGACGATGGTGACCGTGTCACCGGCCTGGGCGGGGAAGCGCTCGTCGAGCAGATCGACGGCCGCCTTGGAGTCGGTGCCGGGAGAGACGTAGTCCTGCTTGTTGTCCTTTCCGAAGGACATCGCGGCCAGATTGATGAGGACGAGGATGGCGACCCAGGCGGTGACGACGAGGCGCCGGTGCCGGTGGGACCAGGACGTGATGTTCTTCAACATGTGAGCCGGCTTTCTGTCGTGGGGGCGGGCGTCTTGCTCGCTGCCGCCACGGTGCGCCGCCGCGCTGACACGTCGCTGTCACCGAACGCACGCGCCCACGTTCAGCGCGTCAGCGAAGTGTCAGAGGAAACCTGCATGCTCAGACCATGAACGAGCCCGGAGTTGACCTCACGATTCGGCAAGCGATCGGCGGCGATGGTGACGCGATTGCTCGGATCAGGGGGCGCGCTCCGTCGACCGACGATGCGCGGGTGATCGTGATGGCAGCACTGCTCGACAACGATCTGGCCCACCTCGTCTCGGCCGGCGCCCTGGCGGTGAACAGCCGGGACCGGCAGATCGTGGAGATCGCTCGCGCGCATCTTTCGGGCCAGAGCGAGCTCGTCGATGCCCTCGCCCGCGACCACCTGGTCGATCATCCGGACAGCCTGATCGTCGCCTGGATCGCGTCCAACGCCGCTGCTATTCGCTGTTCAAGAGGGCCTGACCCGGCGGCCCTACACTCCCATGGTGTTCTCGATCTCCCTCCTCGGACCGGTCGAGGTTCGTCGTGACGGCGAGGTCGTCGCACTGCCCGCTGGCAAGACGACCGAGTTGCTGGTCAGGCTTGCTCTCGATGCCGGCGTCACGGTCCGCTCCGAGCGGCTGATCGAGGATCTCTGGGGGGAGTCGGACCGCACCGAGAAGAACACCCTGCACTCCAAGATCTCCATGCTGCGGCGTGCCCTCGGAGACTCGGCCGCGGTGACAGGTGGACGCAACGGCTACACGTTGAACGTCGACCCGAGCTCGGTCGATGCGGTCGAGGTTCAGCGTGTCGCCTCGATCGCGAACGATCGGTCGGCGAGAGGTGACCACCGAGCCACTGTCGATGCGTGCGGACGCGCGCTCGAGATGTTCCGCGGTGGCATCCTCCGCGACGCCGGCGACGGCGACTGGGTGATCCCTCATCGAGTGCGTCTCGAAGAGGTTCAGCTCGGCCTCGTTCATGATCTGCTGGCGGCGCGCCTGGAGCTCGGAGATGCGGCGGAGGTGATCGGCGAGCTGGAAGCTCTGGTCGCGCGACATCCGCTGCGCGAGAGCATGTGGGTGCTGCTGATCACCGCCCTGTACCGCAGCAACCGGCAGGCCGAAGCCCTCGCCGCCTACCAGCGGGTACGGACGCACCTCTCCGACGGGCTCGGCCTCGTCCCCGGGCCGCAGCTGCAGGCGCTGGAGCGGCAGGTGTTGCTGCAGGATCCAGCGCTCGACGGTACGGCGCGAGGCCCGGCAGCATCGTCGTCTGTCAACGCAGGAAACCTGCCCGCGCTCACGTCACCGCTCGTCGGTCGCGACATCGACGTCCAACAGGTCAGCGAATTGTTGACCCACGGTCGACTCGTCAGTGTGGTCGGCCCCGCAGGAGTCGGTAAGACCCGGCTGGCCATCGAGATCGCTCGCCGTCACCAGGTCACCGGCGGCGCATGGTTGGTCCGCCTCGACACCACCCGCGCACCATCAGCGATCCCCCAGGTCGCGGGCGCGGCGTTCGGCCTCGTCGGCGCGACAGAAGCGATGATCCTCGACCGGGTCAGAGCGACAGAGATCCTGGTGGTGCTCGACAACTGCGAACACGTGCTCGAACCGGCCGCCGACCTCTGCGTGCGACTCCTGGACGCCGCCCCCCGCCTACGGATACTCGTGACGAGCCAGGTCCCGCTGGGGCTCGACGGCGAGATCGTGCATGCGCTCGAGCCGCTGGCCATGGCCGACTCGATGACGTTGTTCGCTCAACGTGCAACTGATCGGCGGACGTTGTTCCGTCTCGACGCCGACAACGCCGCCGCCGTCGAGGAGGTGTGTCGCTCGCTCGATGGGCTGCCACTCGCGATCGAACTGGCAGCAGCACGCACCAAAGCGCTTTCCGTCCAGGAGATCGCCCGCCGCCTCGAGGACCGCTTCGGCCTGCTGAGCGACCCGAGCGGGCGACGACAGGAACGGCACCGAGCGCTCTCCACCGCGATCGGGTGGAGCTACGACCTGCTGTTCCCCGACGAACAGAACGGCCTCTGCGCGCTCGCGTGGTTCGCCGATGGCGCGCCGCTCGCTGCCGCCGAACATGTTGCCGTCGCCCTCGGTGTTCCTGCGGCATCGACGCTCGACGTCTTCGCCCGACTCGCTGACCGCTCGCTCGTCACGGTCGACATCGCCGCCACCGGCGAGGTCCGCTACCGACTCCTCGACAGTGTCGGTGCCTTCGCACGGGGGCGCCTCGACGAAGCCGGGCTGACCGCCCGTGCCCGCGCGGCGCACGCCGAGTGGTTCGAGATGGCATCCGTGGTCGCCCTCGACGAGCAACGAACGGCGAAGCAGGCTCGGCACGTCGCATTCGTCCGAACCGAGCGGGCCAACCTCGATGTCGCCCTCGGATGGACCGCGTCGAACGATCCTGCGCAGGGGCTCCGGATCGCCCTCGGCTTCGGCTGGGCATCCGTCATCCTCGGTGAAGGCGGGATCGGTGCGGAGCGTCTGCGCCTGGCTCTTCACGCGTGCGGTTCGTCCGCAACCGACGCCGACCGGGCGTTGGCGCTGTCGCTCATCGCCTGGAGCGAATCCGGTGCTGACCTCGAGCGGGCATCGGCCGACGCGGCCCTGGCCGCCGAGATTGCGGACCGCGCCGGCGACGACAGCGTGATCACCATCAGTCGATTCGCGAGCGCCTTCGTGCTCTTTCAACGCGGCCAAACCGGAGCAGCCATCGACGTGCTCGAGCGCTGGCACGCCGACGCGCAGCCTGGGACGCTCGTGTGGGATCGCGGCTTGCACGCGATGCTGCTCGGGTACGCCAGCTTCGCTGCAGGCGACAGCCAGCATGCCGGTGCCGCTGGCGCCGAGGCAAAACGGTTGCTCCCACTCGTCGATGACGATTGGCTCGCCAGCCACTTCGAAGCAATCCTCGGTCAACTCGCTCAGATCGAGCTGCGTTACGCCGCCGCCGCCGCCCACCTCAACCGAGCCGCCCAAGCAGCCAGACGCGCCCACATGACTGCCACGGAAGGCTTCCACCTTGCCAGCCTGGGCGTCGTCCTCCACCAATCGGGCGACCACGAGACCGCCATCGCCACCTTCGAAGAGGCGATCCGGCTCGCAACCACTGTCGGGCTGATGCGCATCGCCGCCTTCACACGCGTGCGACTCGGAACGCTCCTCCACGGACTCGGCGAGGTCGAGCCCGCCCGGGCCGCCCTGTCAACCGCCGACGACTGGTTCAGAGCCTCCGGCGGCGGCGCAGAAGCGGCCCTTGCCCAGTGTCTCCTTGCGGCGATGGACGCCGATGACGACATCCCCGATGCTACTCAACGCCTCACCACGATCCTCGAGGCAGCACGAACCGATGGGGACAGCGCCGTGCAAGTGCTCGCGCTCGACGCGCTCGCCGGCATCGAGTCCCGATCCGGTGACCTCACCACCGCGCTCGATCTGCTCGCCCGAGCAGACGAACTCATGGAGTCCGTCGGCCACCGCCTCGCCGAACAGGATCGAATCGACGCCCGACGCGCCACGGAGCTGACCTCAGCAGGCGTCGACTCGAGACCGTCGCCCTCCCTGTGACGACAAGTGTCCAGCCACGTCAGCGGTCACGTTGCGGCCGCCTTCTTGAGGCGTTGGCGGGCGCCGACGGCCTCGGCAACGGGGACAAGTTCGCTGGCCTTGCCGAGCCCGCGGGCTGGCACGTTGGTGTAGATCGCCTCGTATTCGCCATCGCGAACCAGGAATGTCTCGTGCCAGATGCCCGAGCGGGCGCCCTTGCCCACCCGCTTCACGTAGTTACGCCACACGTCCATGTGCGGGTCGGGGTCCTTAGCGAAGGCTTCGAGATGTTCGAACGAGCGCCAGTACTGGATCGAGGTGAAGCCGGACGATTCGTGTCCGAGCAGGCCCTTCTGGGGGTGTGCCGAAAGGTACTTGAGCATGTGGTTCAAGCTTCGCCGTCCGCCGAGATCGGCGAGCGATCGGAACAGCTGCCATTTGGATTTCACCCGCGCTCCGATGATGAAGACCACGAAGTCTCCCGCGATCTGAGCCGTCCACCGCCCGCTCTTCACACTCGCCATCGGCCGTGCCCCTCTTTTCCTGTGGTGATTCATCATTCTCCTCCAGAAGTGTGTGGGCGGGATCGACCACCACCTGGAGGATCCACGACGGCCCTGACGCGACGCCGACGATCGGACTCACGCGTGTCAGCGAGGAGCCAGCGAGGCCATGGGCACCCCATGACTGAAGAGGAGACGGACGCACGGATTCGGCGAGCGGTCGGCGGGGATCGCATCTGCGCGAACAAGTCAGCGGGCGAAACCAGTGCCTTCGCCGTTCACGCCACGCCGAGCCGGCAGTTCGATCCCCCCCGGGTGGTGAGGACGTCGGGAACTACTCGTCCTCGAAGAGGTCCTCAAGCCCCGACGCCTCACCCGCTCGCAGGGGCGGATCGGCTACGAGGTAGATGGCCACGGCCCCCTCGTCGTCCTTGTGCCTGGGATGGGAGACCTTCGTTCGGCCTACCGTTACCTCGGTCCGGCGTTGGTGGCGGAGGGCTTCCGAGTCGCCGCAGTGGATCTGCGGGGCCACGGTGACAGCGACACGACCTTCGAGTCGTATGGCGACGCGGACACTTCGAGCGACCTGGTCGCGCTGATCGAGGAGCTCGGTGGGCCGACGGTCCTCGTCGGGAACTCCATGGGCGCAGGATCCGCCGTGATGACGGCCGCGGAGCGGCCCGAGCTGGTGAGCGGCCTCGTGCTCCTCGGACCCTTCGTTCGCAACGGAGCCGCGCGCGCGATGCGACGGATCATGCTCCGCGCCGCGATGGCGCCGCTGTGGGCGGCGACATCGTGGAAGGCGTACATGGCCAAGTTGTACGCCGCAGCGTCCGGTCGACTTCGATGATCACCGCGATCGTGTCGTGGCCAGTCTGCGGCGCCACGGCTACGCCAAGTCGCTCTCACTCACCACCCGAACCAACCACGACCCCGCCGAGGCGTGCCTGGCAATGGTGTCCGCACCGACGCTGATCGTGATGGGTGAGCAGGATCCGGACTTCCCCGATCCTGCCGCCGAGGCTTCCTGGCTCGCCAAAGCCCTCCACGGTGAGGTCGTGATGGTGGCCGACGCGGGCCACTACCCGCGATCACAACGGCCCGATGTCGTCACCCCGCGGTCGTGACCTTCCTCGACGCAGTGCGCGCTCATGGCTAGGGCGGGTCTTACCAAGACCAACGTCGTCGAGGCAGCCGAACGCTTCATCGACGAGCCCGACGCCACCCCGCTCACCCTGGCGGCGCTGGCCGGTCGGCTCGGGGTCAAGCAACCGTCGCTGTACAAGCACATCGGTGGCATGGACGATCTGTGTCGCAGCATCGCGGTGCGAGCCAAGCTCGAACTGGCAGATGTGATGGCCCGCGCCGCGGTCGGCAAGGCGGGCGGGGACGCCATCACGTCGATGTCGCTCAGCTACCGGAAGTGGGCCGCCACACATCCCGGTCGCTACGCCGCCACCGTCCGGGCCCCCGTTACCGGAGACGCACAAGACGAAGCAGCCACCCGAGAGATCACCAAAGTCGCCTACGAGATCATGTCCGGGCTCGGGCTGCAGGGCGACGACGCAGTCGACGCGATCCGCGCCCTGCGAGCGGTGCTCCACGGCTTCGTGACGCTGGAGGCCCAAGGAGCGTTCGCTCTACCTGCCGACATCCATCGGAGCTTCGACCGACTCCTCGCCGGCGTGATCGCCAGCCTCGCCGGCTGGGTCGACTCATGAGCCCTGCGGCTCCCCCCGTCAACCCGACCCCTGAGGGACTCGGAACCGTCCACGGCATCCCCCGACTGTGGTTGCGACTCGAAGGAGCGACGCTGCTCGGCAGCACGCTGATCGCGTACGCGGCAACCGGCCGCAGCTGGTGGCTCGTCGCCATCGTGGTGTTGCTGGTAGGGATCACCGAAGTCTCCCCGGACTCGATCACTGAAATTCCCCACCCTTGAGCGGGTGGTGGGCCTGCAGGGAAGGTCCACCAGTTCGGGTGGGGGCTCCTCGACGCTGACGGTTCCAGCCGGTCAGCACGAGGAGTCCCCGCCGCATGTTCTCAGGGAGTGAAGACGTGGAAGCAGATGCGTTGTTCAAGCGGGGGTGGTCGATCTCGGCCATCGCTCGTCATTTGGATCGTGACCGCAAGACGATCCGTTCCTACGTGTCGGGGAGTCGGGTGGCGGGGGTGCGTCGTTCGAGCGTCCCGGATCCGTTGGCTCCGTTCGTGGTCTATCTGAAAGCGCGGTTCGTGGATGATCCGCACGTGTGGGCGTCCGCGTTGTTCGACGAGGTCGGTCCGCTCGGGTACGGGTGTTCGTATCCGAGCTTCGCTCGTCAGTTGCGCCTGGCTGGGCTGCGTCCGCATTGTGAGGCGTGTGCGGGGGTGAAGGGTCGTGAAACGATCGAGATCGTTCATCCGGCCGGCGACGAGATCCAGTGGGACTGGGCGGAACGACGCAACGCCCCGTGGGGCGGGACGTCCTATGGCTTGTTGGGTACCCTGTCGCACTCGGGACGCACCCGTGAGGTGTTGACGGAATCGATGGACCAGGCCCATCTGATCGAAGCG
>JANMAT010000046.1:0-23616 GCA_031359995.1 Actinomycetes bacterium | reverse complement strand
CCGGCAGCCTACCGAAAGGTTCGGGTTAGCCTGAGAACGGTGAGGTCAGGTTTGCAGCGGTTGCGGAGCGCGGAGGGAGAGGGCTGCTTGGAGCAGTGCTGCGTGGGTGAGGGCTTGGGGGTAGTTGCCGAGGTGTCGGTGTGTGGCGGGGTCCATTTCTTCGGAGTAGAGCCCAAGCGGGCTGGCAAGTTCACAGAGTTCGGCGAAGCGCTCGCGCGCTTCGTCGCCGCGTCCAGTGACTGTGAGCGCTTGGACGAGCCAGAATGAGCAGGGGAGAAAGGCGCCCTCGGTGCCGGGGAGGCCGTCTTGGCCGGGCGGGTAGCGGTAGAGGAGCGGTCCACCGGCGTCGAGTTGTTGGGTGATTGCGTCGATGGTGCCGCGAATGCGCGGCGAGTCGGCGGGTTCGAGGTCGAGTAGCGGGAGGACGAGTAGAGCGGCGTCGAGATCGGTCGACTCGTAGGTGCGGGTGTAGGTGCCGAGCTTGGGGTTGAAGCCTCGGGTGGTGACGTCGGAGGCGATGGCGGCGCGTTGGGTTTGCCATCGGGCGAGTTGTCGGGTGGGGGTGCGGTGGGTGGCGGCGATGCGCAGTGCCCGGTCGATGGCGAGCCAGGCCATCAGTTTGGAGTGCGTGTGGTGGGCGGCGTCACCGCGAATCTCCCAGATGCCGGCGTCGGGTTGGGTCCAGCGTTGAGCTACTTCGTCGGCGAAGCCGCGCATCGCCCGCCAGGTTTCTGAGTAGAGGTGATGTCCGGCGTGGACGAGCAGCCAGGCGGCGTCGAGGACCCACCCGTACCCGTCGAGCTGGTGTTGGTCGGCGGCGCCGTTACCGATCCGGACGGGCTGGCTGTGGGCGTAGCCGGGCCAGCCTCCAAGGGCGCGCTCGGTGCTGGGGTGGCGGCCATGGAGGGTGAACAGCACGGGAAGGCGGGGCCGGTCGAGGCGGCTCGCGTGGAGGAGCCAGGCCAGGAACCGACGAGCCTCGTCGACCTTGCCGATGCCCAGAAAGGCGGCGATGCCGATGCTGGCGTCGCGGGGCCATGCGTATCGGTAGTCCCAGTTGCGGCTCCCGCCCAGGTGTTCGGGGAGCGAGGTGGTCGGCGCGGCGACTGGCGCCCCTGACGGTGAATAGGTCAAGAGGCGCAGAGTGAGCAGGCTGCGGACCGCCATGTCGCGGTGCGGGAGTCCGTCATCAATCTCGTCAGACCAGGTGCGCCATCGTTGCTCGTCGGCTTCGAGCGCGGCCCAGGCGGT
Organism: Actinomycetes bacterium; assembly: GCA_031359995.1. GTDB lineage: Bacteria > Actinomycetota > Acidimicrobiia > Acidimicrobiales > Ilumatobacteraceae > JANMAT01. Next base: position 22,365 of record JANMAT010000046.1, on the reverse strand, counting down.
GTCGGCGTTGACGTACACGATTGGTTCGCGCTCGGCGACCGCGAGGACGACAGTGAGGGGTTGGCCGGGGGTGACGATGACGGTCGTTGGTTGGCCGGGTTCCACCGGTACCGGTGGCGAACAGTGCAGCGCGATCGCAGTGGCGGCCCAGTTGCAGACGAGGATGCCGGCACGGTGCTGCACGCTGGGCGGGAGGCGATGTTCGCCGTAGCGGGGGTCGAAGTGGATGACGGCCTCGACCGGGCCGCCCTCCGCTGTGAGCCGGCGAACGAGCAGAGTTGTCGGCAGCAGCGCGCCCGTGACCTCGGCGATCATGCCTTCATGCAGCGTGAGTCGGCCACTTGAGGCGCGCCACGTGGTCTCGAGGCTGGCGGTTCCTGGTCGGTACTGGCGGGCGATGACGGTTGCTTGCTCGGAGGGACCCAATCGGAAGGTGCCGGCCTCTGATCCGCCGACGAGACGGCCGAACACGGGTGGGCCGTCGAAGCGGGGCACGCACATCCAGTCGATGCCGCCGTCGGAGGCGACCAGGGCAGCGGTGCGTGTGTCGCCGATGAGTCCGTAGTCCTCGATGGGACGCTCGAAGCGCGTCGAGGGGTCTTCGCCTGCCGTCGTGGTCATCGGCGTCGGTACCGCAGGAACAGGATACTCCCGGACTCGAGGACGTGGCGCAGCTCGAACCGTGTCGGCGGTTCGATCGGGTGCCCGTTGAGGATCCGACCCGCGTCTCCACCCGTAAGAACCGGCGACAGCGTGATGCACACATCGTCGAGGAGGTCGGCGCTCGCCAATTGCGCAGCGAGGCCGGGGCCGCCTTCGGCCAGCACGTTGTCGTGACCTCGTTCGCCGAGAGCGCGCAGCGCGTCGGCGAGATCGACCTGGTCGTCGCCGGCGATGATCAGGTCAGGCACTTGGGCGGCACGGGCCAGATCTCGGGTTCCGGCCGAGGCGGTGGCGATGATGATCGGGCGCTGTTCGGCCTCGCCGAAGAGCGGCGAGCTCCAGTCCAGTCGGCAGGCGCGGGTGACCACCGCGATCGGCGGCACCGGTGCCAGTCCCCATTGCCGGCGCCGGTCTCGGGCGGCGTCATCGAGTAGGGAGGGCCCGTAGCTCTCGGTCCGCATGGTGGCGGCGCCGACCAGAATCTCGTCGGCCAAGGAACGCTGAGTCGAGAAGAGGGCGTTGTCGGCCGGGCCACCCAGGCCTGCGGAGCGTCCGTCGAGGGAGCCGGCGCCATCGATGCTGGCGATCATGTTCGGGCACACGCGTGGACGGTCACCAACCCAGTGGAGCCGGCCGTAGGCGTCGACGGGGTCGACCTGGCCCGGGTCGGGGAAGAGGCGGCGCACCTCAGTGCGCCTTGAGTAGCACGCCGAGAGCGACGCCGTAGACGAGGTGGGCGACGATGGCCACGATCGGGGTCTGCCGCCCGTAGTTGAGGCCGAGCAGGCCGGGCGGCTCCAGCGCCGCAGTCGACGCAGGTCCGGCCCGATCAGACGCGATGCGGGGGTGGGTTCCGGCGACCAACGGTACAATTGCGGTGAGCGCCGCCGTGACGTGCACCATGCCGAACAGTCCGCCGAGCCACCAGGTGGATCGATCGAGCAGGGCGAAGCCGGCCGCATAGCCGAAGGCGAAGCCTTCGCCGATCGCGAGGTGGATGAAGAACCCGGCGACCCTGGCACGATCGGGATCCTCGGTGACGACTGTGCCGAGCAGCAGCGGCAGATCCAAGCGGGTGAGACCGGCCAGTTGGGCGGCGATCATGACCGCGGTCAGGACCGTGGTGGCGACGAGTCCGAACAGCACCCAGCCGGCCCAGTCCATGTCAGCGGGCCGCCAACTGGCGGGCCTTGGCGGTGAGGGTGTCGAGGACGTGTGTGAACGAGTCGTGAAAACTGGCCACGCCTTCGTCTTCGAGGGTGCGCCCGACGTCGTCCATGTCGACCCCGACGTACGCGAGCCGGTCGAGCACCGCGGCCGCGTCGTCGACGTCCTTGTCAATGGTGCGAGCGACGGTGCCGTGGTCCTCGAAGGTGTCGATCGTGGCTTCGGGGAGGGTGTTGACCGTGTTGGGGCCGATGAGGCTGTCGACGTACCGCGTGTCGGGGTACGCCGGGTTCTTGGTCGACGTCGACGCCCACAGCGGGCGTTGCAGATTGGCGCCGAGGGCCGCGAGTTCAATCCACCGTTGGTCGGCCAACTGGTCCCGGAACAGCTGGTAGGCGAGTTTGGCTTGGGCGACCGCGGCGAAGCCGCGTAGGGCAAGTGCTTCGGGTGTGCTGATGGATTCGAGGCGGCGGTCAACTTCGGAGTCGACACGGCTCACGAAGAACGACGCGACGCTGTGCACACCGCTGATGTCTCCGCCGGCGCGGGCGTATTCGTTGAGACCTACCCGGTATGCGTCGATCACTTGGCGGTAGCGGGAGAGCGAGAAGATCAGGGTGATGTTGATGCTGCACCCTTCGGCGGTCATGGCCTGAACAGCGGGGATGCCTTCGGCGGTCGCCGGGATCTTCACGAACACATTTGGCGCGTCGATGCGGGCGTGAAGAAGGCGGGCGGCGGTGATGGTGCCGTCGGTGTCGTGGGCCAACTCGGGGGCCACCTCGATCGACACGTACCCGTCGAGACCGCCACTGGCATCAAACGTCGGCCGCAAGAGCCCGAGCGCGCTGCGGACATCGTCGATGACCAGATCCCAGTAGGCGTCGATGATCGATGTGCCACCGGCGATCAGCACCGCGAATTGCTCGTCGTAGGCGTCGGACCCTTCGATCGCCTTGGCGAAGATGGTCGGGTTGGCCGTTACCCCTCGGATACCTTCGTGCACGAAACGAGCCAAGGTGCCATCTCGTAGGAAGGTGCGAGTGAGGTTGTCGAGCCATGGGCTCTGACCCTGCTCGTCGTACATGCGCTGCAGCTTGGTCATGCGGGCGTCTCTGTGTCGTCGTGTTGGCCGGGGAGCACGTCGGTCTCAGACTTGTGCCAGACGGGCGAATCGCCGGCCGTTTCGACGTTGAAGCCGTAGTCGTAGACCAGCGTGCCACCGAAGGTCGCGCCTACCGATACCAGCAAGGCGATCACGATGGACAGGACCAGGACTCCGATCGGTGTGACCGATTCGGTGTGGTAGTCGTTGAGCCGCCAGGCGACGTCGGCGAGGGCCAGCGCGGTGACGGTGAGCATGATCGTGGCGTGGGTGTTGATGGTGCGTCGGGCCTGGGTGCCCGCCTCCGATGACTTCCACGCATCCCACAGTCCGGTGAGTGCGGCGAACACCGACACCGCCGCGCCGGCGATGAACATGAACGTGGCGGCGTGCCACAACTCGCGCGCCCAGGCGTGGTCGTTGCCGCCGATTGCCGAGATGACATCGAAGCCGGCGGCGAGGATGTATGCGGCGATTGGGAAGTCGGTCAGCGGCGGGTGCAACGGTTTGCCCGACCAGCCGCGCAAGCCTTTGAACGTGCGGCCCTTCAGCGCGAGCGTGGGTCGGATCGAGAACGTTCTCATCATTCCTCCTTGTCGATCGCCGGATGGCGGATCGTTGGTTGTTTCGGACGGCAGTGCGGTGGCCGTGGCCCGGTCATGCAGGTGACCCCGACGCGTCGGGCCTTCTGAGGCGGACGCAGCACAGCCCTGGTGTCGGTTCGAGGCGTGCTTCGAGGGTGGGATCGTCGAGGCCTTCGACGAGTCCGGCCATGAGATCGAGGTTCATGCCGCAGACGAGGTCGGTGTACTCCTGCGCGAGGCCGTGGAAGGGGCAGTTGACGAGGGTGACGCTGGTGTCGTCGATGCGCGGTTCGTAGCCGGACTCGCCGAGCACGGTCATGGCGGCGGCGAGCAGTGTCGAAGGTTTCGGCCGTACCCCCGCGTGCTGGCGAGCCTGTTGGCCGAGGGCGCGTCCGGTGTCTCGGGCCACCTGGCCGAGCGTCTCACCAACCGCGACACCGTCGTGTTCGGCTGTGGTGACGGCTTTGGCGAGCAGCCGCCCGGCCAGTTCGTAGTCGCGTTGGGGCAGGCTGACTGCCAGCTCGCGTGACGAGCGGCTGTAGAGCTTCGCCGGCCGGCCCGCGCCGGGCCCGCGGCGTCCCGGGGGGCGGGCGTATTCGACAGCGAGCAGCCCGTCGTCGACGAGCTTGTCGAGGTGGAACTTGGCCACATGGCGGGCCACGCCCACCCCTTCGGCAACTTGGTCGCGGTTCACTGGGCTGGGTTGGGCGATCACGTAGCGGTAAAGGCCGCGGCGGAGTGGATCGCCCAGCGCAGCGATGCCGGTGACCTGCGTGTCGAAGTCGGGGTTCGAGGGCGCCGGGGTGGCGGTCGTGTCATCAGCTGGCATCGGATGGGCCTTCTAAAGGATGAACTTCTTGACGAAAGAGGTCCGCCTTCTAAAGTCCAGATTACTATCCGTTAGACATGGAGGCAACCCTCAGATGACCAACACCTTGACATCCCACCAATCGACCCGCAGGTCCGCACCATCTCGGCGTACCGATCCCGCAAGCCAGGCGTTCTGGCTGCTGCGCATCGGCTTCACAGTCGCGCCGATCCTGTTCGGGGCCGACAAGTTCGCCCACGTCCTGGTCAACTGGGACCGCTACCTGGCCCCGCGGATCTCCGACCATCTGCCCGGGACGCCCCATCAAGCGATGTACGTCGTGGGGATCGTCGAGATCGTCGCCGGCCTCGTCGTCGCCCTCCGACCCCGGTTTGGTGGCTACCTGGTGGCCGCCTGGCTGACGGGGATCATCGTCAACCTGCTGCTGATCCCCGGCTTCTACGACGTCGCCCTACGCGACTTCGGTTTGTTGATCGCCGCCGTCGCCCTCGCCCGGCTGGCTCAGCGGCCGCGACGGCTCAACCGCCACCACACCTGCGGGGAGCTGACGATGACCCGCTCCGCCACCTGCTCGCCCTCGTCGGGCACCCAAGCATCGCTGCGCACAAGCAAGTCATTCGACGAACCAGGCGAACCCAAGACCGGGCCCGCAGCGTCCCGATCCCACCGGTGCTCGTGGTAATGCTGCGCGAGTGGATGGACGAGAACGACCTCACCTCACCCGAGCGTCTGCTGCTCCGCACCCGCAACGGCACCATGCCCAGCGGGTCGAACTGGGCACGGGCGTGGCATCGCGCGCTCGACTCGGTCGGCCAGAAGCCGATGCGCGTCCACGACTGCCGCCACGCCGCCGCGACAACATGGCCGCGCGCCGGGATGCCGCTCGGCGAGACCGCCCGACGTCTCGGGCACAGCGTCGAAACACTCGTCTCCACCTACGTCGGCGCCGTCGACGACGAGGAACACGTCGGCAACCAACGAATCGACTCCATCCTCGGATAGCAGACGAACAGCAGCGTTCTCTCTCAGACTTCGCCGCGCAAGACCCGCCTCAGCGCGGCCTGGGTCTTGGTCAAGGCCTGAACCGCCTGGCGTCCACGGGGCGCTGGCGGGACCAGCGCGGTGCTGTGTTCAGGGGGTGGTCGGCTCCGGCACGGCCACCGAGGCGGGTGCGGGTTTGTGCAGCGCGGCGCCGATGGCAGGCCCGTGGGTCACGATGATGACGCCGCCCAGCACCAGCAGTCCGCCGGCTAGCTCGACCAGGGTTGGGACCTCGTGCAGCCAGATCCACGCGATCAGCACGGCGACGGGTGGGACGAGGTAGAGCAGCGAGGTCAGGGTGGCGGTGGGCAGGTGTGTGGCGGCGAAGCCCCAGAGCACGAAGCCCAGCGCCGATGGGACCAGTCCGAGGTAGACCGCGCCCGCCCATCCAGCGCCCGATGCGTGCGAGAGCGACGACCATGCGAGGGGCACCAGCGGCAGCGTCATGATGGTGCCGGCCACCATCGAGTAGGTCGCCACCTCGATTCCGCGGTAGGTGCGCAGCAGCGGACGTTGCAGCGGGTGGTAGACGCCTTGCACGATCATCGCCAGCACGACGGCCCACACCGAGTTCGACACCGAGAGCCCGGCTCGCGCCGCACACACCGTGGTCACGCCGGCGAGCGCCACCGAGCTGCCGATGATGGTGTAGCCCGTGATCCGTTCCTTGAACAGCAGACGGGCGACAGCGATGGACACCAGGGGGGCGGCGGCCACGATGATGCTGGCCGTGCCCGCTGGGACGTGTCGTTCGCTGAAGTTCAGCAGCAACTGGTACGAGAACATCCCGAAGAAGCCGCACGCAAGGATCCATCCGAGGTCCTGGCGGCGGGGCACACGGGTGTGCGCCCGGAGCCCGACCGTCAGGAGTGCGATGGTGGCGACGGCCAGACGCATGAAGGACAAGCCAACCGTTCCCATCTGCGGAACGGACTGCTGGATGGCGGGAAAGGCACTCGCCCACAGCACGACCACGACGAGTCCGGCAGCAGCTGCGCGTTGATGGGTCACCCGGACAGCCTGCCCGTTCGCCGACTTCAATACCAGTGACTTATTCAGACCCGATCAGTAAGCTGCGGTGATGCTTGACGTCCGTCGACTGCGCATGCTCAGCGAACTCGAGCGGCTGGGCACCCTCGCCGCCGTCGCCGAGGCGATGCACCTCACCGCGCCGGGCGTGTCGATGCAACTCAGCGCGCTCGAGCGCGAACTCGGCCTGCAGTTGACCGAACGACGCGGGCGAGGTCTGGTGCTCACTCCCGCCGGCCGAGTCGTCGCGTCGCACGGTCGGTTGCTGGGCCAGCAGTTGTTGCTGGCCGACCACGAGATCGACGCGCTGCGCGACGGCACCGCCGGCCATTACCGGGTCGCCGCCTTCCCGACCGCGGCACGCTCCATCGTCGCCGACCTCTGGGCCAACCTGCTGCTCGCGAACGGACCCACCATCGAGCTCACCACGGCCGAACCCGAGGGCGCACTCCAGGCAGTCCTCGACGGAAGCATCGACCTGGCGATCGTGCATTCCTACTCGAACGTGCCGAGGCAGATCCCGAACAACGTGCATGTCACCGCCATCGGCAGCGAACCGGTGAAGGTCGCCGTTCCGAGCGGGGAATTGCACGGTTCGACGGTCGACCTGCGAACGTTCGCCGGAAGACCCTGGATCGCACCATCGCGGCAGCGCACCTGCTTCGACATGGTCGAGCGAGCGTGCGGACTCGCCGGCTTCCGTCCGAACGTCGTCGCCGAAACCGACGACTTCGACGTCCAGCTCGCACTCGTTCGCGCCGGCGTCGGTGTGGCACTCATCCCTCAACTCGCCCTCGACCGAACACCCGACGACGTCACCGTGCTGGAGCCCCACACGACGATCGAGCGACACCTGTACCTCGCCACCCGCAACGAGCTCCGCAACGACCCGGGCGTTTCCCACATCACCGAAGCCCTCACTGCGGCCGCCGTCGCTCGCATCGGGGAACGACGGGACGACACCCGGCAACCTCGACCGCGCCAGGCCACGCGCTGACGAGATCGCCAGACTGAACAGTTGGGCCTCAACGCCGCGGTCCGCTCAGGTTCGGGCTGGCCGACGGCGGTGGACGAGGTCGTCGAAAGGTGGCTGGCCAGCGCGACGAGCGTTGCTCGTCAGAGGCCGTCTCAGTTGTGATCGCCACCGATCGCACCGGCAGCGCCCACCGGCGCAAGCCCACGCGACAGTCACGGACCCCCGGTGATGTTTCGTGGAGCTTCAGCCGATGTCGATCACGATCTTTCCGGAAAACCCCGGGTTCCGGATGATGTGAGTTATCCGGGATCCCGGATCGGAGGAGATGGCCGAGACGGACGGCCGACCCACAACTGTGCTCTGGCTCGCCGCCCACGCCTGTTCGAACTACGCAAGATGGTCTCGCGCGGCTCGCTCTCCTCGGCCGGCCACGGCGTGTACCGGGTGCCGTCGCTCCCCTATGACCGCTTCGACAAGTACATCCTCGCTCGTCTATGGGCGAGCGGTCGCGGAGTGATCTCGCACGACTCGGCCCTCGTGGTGCACGAGTTGAGCGACCTCAACCCGACGCGGGTGCACCTCACGATCCCGACGCGCTACCGGATCAATCGAGCCGGCGGTGACCGGTACCAGATCCACCGCGGCGACCTCTCCGCCGATGAGATCACGCGACTGGATGCCGTCACGGTGACAACGATCCGTCGAACCCTGCACGACATCGTCGGTGTGGTGCCGGCCTACCTCGCCCGCCAAGCAATCGACACCGCCCGCCAACGCGGCGCCATCACGCCCACCCGACGCGACACCCTCATCCAGCGCGTCGACAGAGGTGATGCGTCGTGACCGCTCGCCCTTGGGGAGCCAAGGAGTTCCAACGGCTCCTCCAACGACATGCCGCCGAGATCGGCCAACTCCCGCAACGAGTCATGCACCTCGTTCGGGTCGGTGTCGTCTGCGCCATGCTCGACGACGTCCGCCACGACGACGGAGCCCACCTTTTCATCGTCAAGGGTGGCACCGCGATGCAGTTGCGCGTCGGCATCCAGGCGCGTGCGACCACAGGGATCGAGACGTTCCGACGACGCCAGAAGCACGCCTGGCCACCAACCGTCGTCCCGTCAGCGTCATGGGCACGCGACTACCCGCTGCTGGTCGCTGACCACCCAGACGCACCGTCGACCATCGAAGCCGCCATCGAGTACCTCTCCAGCCTGATCGAGCGCATCAACGCCGCACGGTGACGTCTGGCCGCGTTGGCCACCGGAGCGGTTGGCGTGGCGGCGTTTCAACAGGTGTAGACGTCCCGGCGTCGGTCTTCGGCGGGCCGAGCACCCGCGTTCCACCGGACAGCTCGAGGGCGTGCTCCACCACCTCGACCGTGCCCGCCTGCAGATCGATGCGCTGCCGGGTGAGCGCTGTCAACTCGCCCCACCGCAGCGAGCCGTAGGTGGCGAGCAGCACGAGGGCGCGCCATCGTGGATCGATCGCTGTGGCGAGCGCGTCGACCTGCGCGATCGTGGCGATCGGCCGCTCGGGCGAGCGTTCGGCGGCGGCGCCTTTGATGACGCACGGGTTCTTCACGATCGGCTCGTCCTCGACGGCGGTGTTGAGGATCGTGCGCAGCAGCCGATAGCACTTCGCTGCGGTTGTCGACGCGAGGCCGCTCTCCTGGACGACGTCGGCGAACCACACGCAGACCTCGGCCGTCGACAGCTTGGAGAGCTCCCGGCGGCCGAGGACCGGGAGGATGTGGTTGTCCAGTGGGCTTCCGTACAGCTCGACCGTGCGGATGCGCAGGTTGTGGCGATGCGCCAGCCAACGGTTGGCGTAGGCCTCGAGCGTGACCTTGCCGTTGCGCGGATCGACCCAGCTGCCACGCTGCTGGCCGGCACCGGCGCGCAACAGCGTCCGCTCGGCGTCGGCCTTGGTGCGGAACGCAGCGTGCCACTCGTGCAGGACTTCGCGGTTGCCGGGTTGCCGGACGGGACAGACGGCCGAGCGTGCATCAGTCCGCCGTTTCGCTGGCGCCGCTCTCCGCGTGGCACCGGCGATGCTCTACGCAAGCGCACCCTTCCGTCCGCCGTGCGGGAGGGGTGCCGCCCCGGGGGTACGATCTCCAGTCGTCCAGGCTCCACGGCATGGACTCGCGCAGGGGGACATCGATGAGCGCAGAACGCACACCCATTCTTCCCGGCCGTCTTGGACGGCCTGACATGGAGCTCAAGAGCGATCCGCGCGCCGACCCGCGCATGATCGCCGCGATGGAGCCGATCGGCCTGGCACTGCGGCCCGAGCCGTCACCGGTCGATGCCGCATCGGGGCTGGAGGCACTCCTCGAGTACGTCGATGCGAGCGAGGCCGGGTTCGAGGGTCTGTTCGGCATGCTCGGCAGTGAGCTGCCGCCGGTGAGCGGCGTGACGTCCAGCGTGGAGATCATCCGTGGCGTCGATGGCAACGACATCACCCTGTTCATCCACAAGCCGGCCGAGCAGGCCGGGCCGCTGCCCGGCGTGCTCCACATCCACGGTGGTGGCATGGTCCTGCTCGAGGCGGCCGGCCCGGGCTACGTGCGTTGGCGCGATCAGCTCGCCGCGACCGGGCTGGTCGTGGTGGGGGTCGAGTTCCGCAACGGTGGCGGCAAGCATGGGCCCCATCCGTTCCCGGCCGGGCTCAACGACTGCACGTCCGCGTTGCGGTGGACGGGCGAACACCGGACGCGCCTCGGGATCTCGAAGATCGTGGTGTCCGGCGAGTCCGGTGGCGGCAATCTGACCTTGGCGACCACGCTCCGGGCCAAGCGTGATGGCGACCTCGGCCTGATCGCCGGCGTCTATGCCCAGTGCCCCTACATCTCGGGCGCATACGTCAGCCCACCGACCGAGCTGGCGTCGCTGTTCGAGAACGACGGCTACTTCCTGGCCTGCGATCAGATGGGTGCCCTGGCGAAGGTGTACGACCCGAACGGCGCCAACACCACGAACCCCCTGGCCTGGCCATACCACGCGACCACTGCCGATCTCGCCGGGCTACCGCCGCACGTCATCTCGGTGAACCAGCTCGACCCGCTGCGCGACGAGGGACTGGCATATGCCCGCAAGCTGCTCGACGCCGGCGTCTCCACGGTGAGTCGCACCGTAAACGGCACGTGTCACGCAGGGGACTGCATCTTCGGTGCGGCCATGCCCGACGTCCAGCAGGCCACCCTGCGCGACATCAAGGGATTCGCCGACTCGCTCTAGCTGTTAGGTGGCGGTGGGCTGGCTGTCGTCGTCGCGATGCGAGCGCACGTAGAACTCATCGTTGAAGCTCGATGAGCTTGACGATGTTGTGGGCGAACACGCCGTGACCGCACGTGGTGCGGACGCGGCTCAGCGGTTGTGGTTCGAGTCGGACTTCGTGGTCTGCGCCGGCGGCACACCGTCAGTCGGCGATGTCGAGCGACTCCCGGGGGCATCGGTGCTCGAGGTGATCAGGTCGTCGGACTCTGCCACCGCCCGGCCACGTCCGTTCCGTCGACTACTCGGAGACGCGGATCACCACACCGCGGTCGCCGTACGGGATCCGCTTTCGCTTGACGATCCCGCCGATCGTGCCGAGGGCCTTGGTCACCTTCGTCATGAACCCGTACTTCGCGACGATGCCCTGACGGATCGCGTCGAGCTCGGACCCGGTCACCAGTCGCGCCGTGGCCGAAACCGCACTGGTCCCTGCCCTCGTTCGGCCTCGCGCATCGCAGGGCTGCACGGTCACCCGTTCGGTATGGGCGAGACGCTTGGCCTTGCCCGATCCCGAACTCGTCCAGAACCCGATCGTGCCGTCCGCGAGGCCCGCCGCCCACACCGGTGACGACACCGCCCTGCCGTCACGACGAAACGTGGTCAACAGCAGGTACTTCTCATCAGCGAGCGCCATACGCGGACCGTAGCCGACCTTCACCACCCGCAGGACCGCGACGACTCCCGCACGAAGGCGTGCGACGTCACGTCTGCGGGTGGTCACGTCCTCGCCGCCGCGAGGACGCGGCGCATGCCGTCGGCGCTCACGCGGGCGGCGTAGTCGACGGGCGCCGCCCACAGCTCGGCGGAGCACACCTCGACGCCGATGGGCGCGGTCGACCCGATCGAGGCGAGGATGCGGGCGATCTCGACCAAGGCGAACTCGCCGTCGCCCGGGGGCACGCGGTTGGTCAGGCAGTCCTGCAGGTAGTCGGGATGCTGCGGCGCGATGGTGCCGTCGTTCCACTGCGTGGCGAACACCCGCTCGCCGGGCAGGCGGCGCACGTCGTCGAGGTCGTTCGTCGAACGGGTGAAGTGCCAGGAGTCGACGCAGAAGCCGCCGTTGTCACGGTCGGCCTCGGTCACGATCCGCAACGCGGTCGAGGCGTCACCGATGTTGGTCATGCTCGGTACCCACTCCAGACCGACGAGCAGGCCGTGATCGGCGGCGCGGTCGCACAGGGCGCCGAACCCGTGGGCGGCGTCGTCGAGCGGACCTTCGGCGTCGCCGATCACCTGCACGTACCGGCAGTCCCAATGGGCGGCCATCTCGTAGGCCAGCGCCTCCTGCGCCGCCAAGGCCTCACTCGCCGCCGGCCCGGTCCATCCCCGCAACGTCTCGATGTTGGCGACCACGAGCCCGGTCGCCTCCAGGGCCTCATCGACACGGTCGAGTGCCGCCGGGTCGTCGCGCAGCGTCGCCCATGCCCCGAGGTAGAGCCCGATCGCCGCGTAGCCCGCGCCGGCGGCCGCGTGCACCCGCTCGACCACACCGTCGGCGCGGGGCCGGCTGAAGTGGTCCCACACGAGGTCGTCGGGGCCGAGATCTCGTGCCGTCCTACGGGCCGTCGGGGCAGTCATGACCGCAGTCTCGCCGATCCGGCTGGGGTGGCGGCGACCGAGACCATAAGGTGCGGTCATGGCTGATCGACGTGACGTCCCTGTCGCCGCTCCCGGAACGGCCCGGGCCCCGGGACCGACGCTGCACGAGCAGCTGCTCGCCGACCCGACACCGCCGCCGTGGCCCCTGCTCGAGCAGGCGCCGGCGTTCCTCGGCGACGTCGACGTGCCGTACACGAACTACACCTCGCCGCAGTACGCCGCCGCCGAGCACGACCACCTCTGGTCCAAGACGTGGCAGTGGGCCTGCCATCTCGATCACATCCCCGAACCGGGCGACTTCTACGTCTACGACGTCGGGTACCACTCCGCGCTGGTGGTGCGGGCCGACGACGGCACGATCAAGGCGTACTACAACGCCTGCATGCACCGCGGCACCCAGCTGCGCCGGCCCGGCACGTGCGGGTCCGCCCGCGAGCTGAAGTGCCCGTTCCACGGGTGGACGTGGTCGCTCGACGGCCAGTTGATCGACGTCCCCGACCGGTGGGACTTCCCGCACGTCAGCGACGAGTCGCACCGTCTGGCCGAGATGCCGGTGGACGTGTTCGCCGGCTTCGTCTGGGTCAACTTCGACCCCGACGCCGAGCCGCTGTCGACCTACCTCGGCGTGCTCCCGGCCCACTTCGCCGAGTTCGGGATCGAGGACCGCTACATCGAGACCCACATCCGCAAGCGCCTGCCGTGCAACTGGAAGGCCGCCATCGAGGCGTTCCTCGAGGCGTACCACGTGCGCGAAACCCACGCCACGGGCCAGCTGGGCGACGAGGTCACGACGCAGTACGACGTCTTCGCACCGAACATCAGCCGCTTCATCCACACCACGGCCCTCGACAGCCCGCAGCGGCCCCAGCCGCGCACCGAAGCCGAGATCCTCGCCGCCGCCGGTGGGTCGCGCAGCCGCACGGCGCCACCGGAGCTGCCCGAGGGCATGCGGGCGCGCGACGTGATCGCCGAGCACGTGCAGGCCGAGATGAGCGAGACGTACGGGCACGACTTCTCACACCTGAGCCAGTCGATCACGCTCGACTCGATCGAGTACTTCTGCTTCCCGAACTCGTTCTTCTTCCCAGGCCTGTCGCTACCGATGGTCTACCGGTTCCGCCCCGACCCCGACGACGTCGACGTCAGCTACTTCGACCTGCTGATGCTGCGACCGCGCCCGCTCGACGGCGACGTACCGTCACCGCCCGAGGTGCTGGAACTCGGCGTCGACGACAGCTACACCGTCGCCGAGGGCCTCGGTCGGCTCGGCCGCGTGTACGACCAGGACACCGCGAACATGGCGGCCCAGACCCGAGGCTTCCGCTCCAGCCGCAAGCGAGGCCAGACGCTGGGCAACTACCAGGAATCGCGCGGTCGGCACCTGCAGCAGCGCGTGCGGGAGCACCTCGTCGCGGGCGGGTTCGACCCGACCGACTGAGCGCCGGGGAAGCCCGGACTCAGTCGAAGATCGGGTCGGGCGTGCCGCCGCGGCCGCTCGCCACCCACGTGCCGCCCATCGACTCACCCAGGGGCACGACGTTCGACCAGTCGTTGCGGAGCGTGCGCTGGGAGATCTTCCACGCGCCGTCGCGCTGCTCGAAGCGGTCGATGTAACGACCGTTGAACGTGTGCAGCCGACGCTCGCCGCCCTTGTCCTCCACGTGGTAGGCGAGCACGTACGCCTCCACCCGCGCCCGGTCGCCGTCGATCTCGATGCTGACGTTGCTGAGCCGATGCTGCGTGGCCACGAACCGGCGGCCGAGCGCCAGCACGGCGTGCTCCACGAACTGCTCGATCGTCGAGGGCGTCGGTCCGTAGTCGATCAGCATGGCGCCAGAGTGGAACGCGGCGGCGATCGACGGGGCATGGAGACGATCGATGCCGCGGCAGTAGCTGCGCAGCGCGTCCTCGATGGCGGCACGGATCCCGAGCTCGGTCATGGCATCAGAGCCTAGCGGCACGACCGTCGCAGACTTGAGGGCGGTCGCCGCGCACGCTCTACGATGACACCGTGCCAGCAGAGCCGGTCGACGTCGGAGACCTCAGCGACCTGCGCGACGGCCGTGTCCGCGAACTGCCCGACCTCGGCCCCCACGGGGTCCTCGTGTGCCGTGTGGCCGGCACGCTCTACGCGGTGGAGAACAACTGCTCGCACCGTGATTCGCCGCTGTCGGACGGCCGCTTGCGCGGGTCGCTCCTCACGTGTCCGCTGCACGGCGCCCAGTTCGACGTCCGCACCGGTGCCCATCAGGGCCCGCCCGCGTTCGCGCCGATCATCTGCTACCCCGTCACCGAGGCCGACGGCGCCACATGGGTCGAGCTCGACTGATGTGAGCAGGGTCGCTCCTGCGGCCCGGGGTAGTCTGCGGTCGATGCAGATCGAGGTGTTCGCTGACATCTGCATCGCCCGTGAGCTCGGCGTGGGCCTGCCCGACGACGCCGATCGTCAGCAGGTGCGGGTCGACTGGGACGACGGCAAGGCCCGCGGCGTGCTCGGCTCGCCCCACTTCTTCTGCGGCGAGGCGAACGTGTTCTGCCCGTCGCTCGCCATCAGCCGCCAGCCCGAGACCGGCCTGCGCATCGAGCAGGACCGGGCCAAGCTCGTCGCCTTCCTGCAGCAGTGCCTCACCGCCTGAGCGGCGCGGCACGCGGTCAGCCGACGGGCTGGACGCGCTCGCCGTCGGCGTTGGCCGGCGCGTGGGCCACGTCGTCGGGGCCGAACGGGCGCGTCCAGCAGGCGAACTCGAGCAGCACGCCGTCGGGGTCGCGGAAGTACACCGAGCGCACGAACACCCCGTCGTGCAGCTCGCGGGCGATGGTCGACTCGCTGTCATCGTGGTTGAGCACAGGGCTCACGGCGACGCCCTTGTCGCGCAGCTTCTGCACGTAAGCGTCGAAGCGGTCGACGGGCACGTCGAAGGCGACGTGGTTCATGGAGCCGTGGGCCGACACGATGTCGCCCCCACCGGGCAGGTGGCCGGCCGACGCGATACCGGGCGCGGCCGGCGGTGCCCCGGGGAACCAGAAGAAGGCCAGCGAATCACCCTTGCCGCAGTCGAAGAAGAAGTGCTGGCCACCACCGGGGATCTCCAGCGTCTTGATGAGCGGCATGCCCAACACGTTCGTGTAGAAGTCGACGGTGCGCGCCATGTCACTGCTCACGAGCGCCAGGTGGTTGATGCCACCGAACTCGAACTCCGTGTTGCTCCCCATGCCACGCCTCCTGCGACGCCGGTTCCCTCGCCCCCAGCGTAGGCCGCTGACCGGTCGGCGTCGATGTCGGCCCTACGGGCTCGGCACCTGCCATGCGGCGGCGCTCAGCGGCGACGTGCGCGAACGGCGTCGCCGCCGCACCGGTGCACGACCCGACGGTGCCAGCGCCCGGAACGGCACCGTTGGCGGCAGGGCGGCGACGACCAGCTCGCGTATGCGGACGGCCGAGACGGCACCGGGCCACAACGTGGCCACGCTGCGCACGATGGTGCCGTCGCGCAGCACGAAGGCCAGGCAGCGGTCGGTGGCGCGGGCGAGCCTCGGTGCTGCGGCGCGGACCTCGACCACGTCGGCGGTGGCGAAGCGGCGACGGCGCCACGTGTTCATCACCAGCACCGAACCGTCGGCGACGGCGAGGCTGATGCGGCCGGCGTGCCACCAGCAGTAGGCGATGAGCAACGGGAAGGCCAGGAAGATGCGCAAGCCCCATGCGGCCGACGCCGCCGCACAGGCCAGGAACGCCACCACGGCATGGACCAGCAGCACGCGGGCCTGGACACCCAACGACCGCACGACGAACGGAGCGGGCGACGAGTGCGCGATGTGGTGGTCGGGTCCGGTCTCGATCCCGCCCACCGTAGCGAACGTCGGCCGACAGGTCAGGCCCGCAGGCGGGCTCCTGTCGGGTCGTAGAGCGGGCCGTCGTGGCGCACGGCGGGCACCGGCTTGCCGTACACCTCGATGACGAAGTCGGTGCGGTCGGCCAGCTCGACGGGCAGGTAGCCATAGGCGACGGGCTTGCCGGTGGAGGGCCCGAAGTTGGCCGTGGTGGTGAAGCCCACCACCGTGCCGTCGGCGATGATCGCCTCGCCGCCCACCGCGTAGGCCATCTGTTCGAGCGTGAACGTGCAGAGCCGCCTGGCGACTCCTGCGGCCCGCTGGGCGACCAAGGCGTCGCGCCCGCAGAAGTCGCCCTTGTCCCACGCGATGCGCCACCCGAGCCCGGCCTCGAGCGGGGTGGTGTCGGGCGTGACATCGGTGGACCAGTACACGTAGCCCTTCTCGACGCGGAGCCGGTCGACGGCGCGGTAGCCCACGTCGACGATGCCGTGGGGTGCGCCGGCGGTCCGCAGCACCTCGTCCACGTGGGCGGCGTACTCGGTGGGCACGTGCAGCTCCCAGCCGAGCTCGCCGGTGTAGCCGATGCGCAGGGCCAGCACGGGCGCCGCGCCGACGGTGATCTGGCGCGCCCGGCCGTAGCGGAAGGCGGCTGCCGACACGTCGTCCTCAGACACGGCCTGCAGCACGTCACGCGACTGAGGGCCGCACAGGTTGATGACGGCGCGCGCCGACGTGACGTCGTGCAGGTGCACCGAGCCGTCCGTCGGCAGGTGCGCACGGAACCAGCCCATGTCGTGGGCACCGAACGCGGCGCCGGTGACCACGTACCAGCGGTCGGGCGCGGTGCGCACCATGGTCAGGTCGCACTCGATGCCACCACGCTCGTTGCACAACTGGGTGTAGGTGACCGTGCCGATGGACTTGTCCAGGTCGGCCACGGCCAGCCACTGCACCGCCGCGAGCGCGCCGGGGCCCGAGATCTCGAACTTGGCGAAGCTGGTCTGGTCGATCAGCGCCACCCCGTTGCGCACGGCCTCGGCTTCACGCCCCACGTGCTCCCACGAGTTGCCGCCGGTGAACGACGGCTCGTCGACCGGCGCCACGCCGGCGGGCGCGAACCAGTTGGGCCGCTCCCAGCCGCCCCGCGAGCCGAACACGGCGCCGCGGGCCGCCAGCACGTGGTGCAACGGGCTGCGGCGCACCCCGCGCGACGTCACGTGTTCGGACCCCGGCGCCGACAGCTTGTAGTGGTGGCCGTACAGCTCCACCAGGCGCGGCGTCATGAAGTGCCTCGTGGTGTGGTGGAACGAGAAACGGCGCACGTCGAGCGGCCACAGGTCGAGCGACGGCCGACCCTCGAGCATCCACTCGGCCATCATCTTGCCGGCACCGCCACCGGCGGCGATGCCGTACAGGAAGCCGGTGGCCACGTAGAAGTTGTCGAGCTCGGGGGCCCGACCCATGACGAAGTCGGCGTCGGCCGAGTACGGGATGGGCCCGTTCACCAGGCTGCGGATGCCGGCCGCTTCCAGCACCGGCGTGCGCTTGTGGGCCAGCTCGGCGATCTGGGCGAAGCGGTCCATGTTCGGGTCGAACAGCCGCCGCTGGAACGGCGACGGGATGTCGTGATCCACACCGAAGGCGACGGTGTCGGGTTCGTAGCCACCCACGAGCAGGCCAGGGCCGTCGGGCTTGTAGTACACGAGGTGGTCGGGGTCGCGCATCGTCGGGAGCTGGCCCAGCTCCACCGGCGTCCAACCCTCGATCGGGCCGCTCAGCAGGTACTGGTGCTCCACGGCCACGGCGGGCACGCGTGCGCCGACGAGGCGGCCCACCTCCATGCCCCACATGCCCGCGGCGTTCACGACCATCTCGCACTCGATGGTGTCGCCCGTGGCGATGTGCACCGTGGTGCACCGCCGCCCCTCGACGGTGATCGAGGTCACCGCCGTGTTCTCGCAGATGATCGCGCCCCGCATGCGGGCGCCGCGGGCGATGGCCTGGGTGACCGAGGCCGGGTCGATGTACCCATCGGTGGGCAGGAAGCAGGCGGCTTCCACGTCGGTGAGGCTCATGAGCGGGAACAGCTCCAGCGCCCGCGCCGGCGTGATGATGTCCATCGGCAGGCCGAACGACTTGGCCATGGTGGCCAGACGCCGCAGTTCCATGGTCCGCTCGGGCGAGCACGACAGGCGCAAGCTGCCCGTCTCGTGCCAGTCGACCACCTGGCCGGTCTCGGCCTCGAGCCCGCGGTACATCTCGACCGACTGCTCCAGCATGCGGGTCGTGTTGCGTGACGACCGCAGCTGGCCGACCAGGCCGGCGGCGTGCCACGTGGCCCCGTCGGTCAGCTGGTGCTGCTCCAGCAGCACCACGTCGCCCTCGCCGTACTTCGTGAGCCAGTAGGCGATGGAACAGCCGAGGATGCCTCCCCCGATGATGACGATGCGGGCACGGGCGGGCGGTACCGGCATGGTCGTTCAGGCCTTCACTCGGGCGTTGGTCGGGTCGTACAACGGTTGGCGGGTGACCGCGGCGGACACCCGCTCGGTGCCGACCTCGAGCTCATAGGTGCCGGCCGACACCCAGGCGCCGAACTCGGCGACGGGAGCGAACTGCTCGGGCCGGCGCACGTAGCCGAGGCCGATGGAGCGCTCGACCGTGTACCCGAAGCCGGCGCTGCTGAGCCAGCCGACGCGCTCGCCGTCGCGGAAGATCGTCTCGCGGCCGAGCAGCACGACGGACGGGTCGACCGTGAACGTGGCCAGCAGCTTGCCGATGCCCCGATGGCGCTGGGCCAGGATCGCCTCGCGGCCCAGGAACGGCCGCTCGGTCGCGGTCTTCACCGCCCACCCGAGCCCGGCCTCCAGCGGGGTGTGGTCGGGACCGATGTCGCTCCCCCACGCCCGGTAGCCCTTCTCCAACCGGCAGCTCTCGACGGCGCGGTAGCCGGCGTCGATCAGGCCGTGGGCGGCGCCGGCCTGCTTCAGCGAGTCGTACACACGGGCGGCGAACTCGACGGGCAGGTGCAGCTCCCACCCGAGCTCGCCCATGTACGTGACGCGCAGGGCCCGCACCGGGCAGCCGGCGATGCCGATGGTCCGCATGGCGCCGAACGGGAACGCGTCGCTGCGCAGATCGGTGGTGGTGAGCGCCGCGAGCACGTCGCGCGAGCGCGGCCCCATGAGCACGAGCACCGACCAGGCCGAGGTCACATCGAACAGCTGGGCGTTGGCGCCCGCGGGGATGTTGCGGTCGATCCAGTCGAGGTCGTGGGTGGCGAATCCGGTGCCGGTCACGATGTAGAACTCGTCGGCGGCCACTCGGGCCACGGTCAGATCGCACTGGATGCCACCACGCCCGTCGAGCATCTGGGTGTAGGTGAGCGAGCCGACCGGCTGGTGCACGTCGTTGGCGCAGATCCAGTCGAGGGCGGCCATCGCGTCGGGGCCCTTCAACGCGAACTTCGCGAAGCTGGTCTGGTCGACCACGACGGCGCCCTCGCGGCAGGCGCGGTGCTCGCGGCCGACGGCGGCGAACCAGTTCGGCCGGTCGTAGGTGGAGTGGTCCTCGGCCGTCTCGCCGAGGCTCGCGTCGGCGAACCAGTTGGGCCGTTCCCACCCGAGCTTCTCGCCGAAGCACGCGCCGTTGGCCCCGAGGCGCTGGTACAGCGGCGAGATGCGCGCCGGGCGACCGCTGTGGTGCTCCTCGAACGGCCACGCCATCGTGTAGTGCTTGGCGTAGGCCTCGAGCGTGCGGGTGCGCACCCACTCGGTGTCCTGGTGGGTGCGACCGAAGCGGCGGATGTCGACGACCCACAGGTCGTAGGGCGGCGCCCCGCGGTCGACCCACTCAGCCAGCGCCATGCCCGCTCCGCCACCGGCGGCGATGCCGAACGCGTTGAAGCCGGCTCCCACGAACAGGTTGCGCAGCTCGGGCGCCTCACCGAGGATGAAGTTGCCATCGGGCGTGAAGCTCTCGGGGCCGTTGACGAGCGTGCGGATGCCGGTGCGGGCCAGTTCGGGTACGCGGCCGACGGCCAGCTCCATGAGCGGGGCGAAGTGGTCGTAGTCGCTGTCGAGGAGTTGGAACTGGAACGGCCGCGGAATGCCCCCCACCGCCCACGGGATCGGGTTCGGCTCGTACCCGCCCATCACCAGGCCGCCCACCTCCTCCTTGTAGTACGTGAGCCGATCGGGATCGCGCAGCGTGGGCAGGTTCCGAGACACCTCGGGGCTGAACGCCTCGGTGATGACGTACTGGTGCTCGACCGGTACGAGGGGCACGTTCACGCCGACCGCGGCCGCCAGGGCCCGCGTCCACTGGCCGGCGCACACCACGACCTTCTCGCACTCGATGCGACCCCGATCGGTGACGACCGCCTTGATGATGCCGTCGACGACCTCGATGCGCTCGACCTCGGTGTCCTCGCTGATGGTCACGCCGGCCGTGCGGGCCCCGCGGGCCAGCGCCATGGTGATGTCGCTCGGGTTGGCCTGGCCGTCGGTCGGCAGGAACGCGGCGCCGACGACATCGTCGACCTCCATGAGCGGCCACAGGTCCTGCGCCTCCTTCGGCGACAGCAGGTGCATCTCGAGCCCGAAGCTGGTGGCCGTGGTGGCCTGGCGCTTCACCTCGGTCCACCGCTCGGCGTTGCAGGCCAGGCGCAGGCCGCCGTTCATCTTCCACCCGGTGGCCAGCCCGGTCTCGGCCTCGAGGGTGCGGTACAGCTCCACCGAGCTGCCGAGCAGCTGGGTGATGTTGGCCGAGGTGCGCAGCTGGCCGACCAGGCCAGCGGCGTGGAACGTGGAGCCCGACGTGAGCTTGTGCTTCTCGACGAGCACGGTGTCGGTGTGGCCGAGCATGGCGAGGTGGTAGGCGGTGGAGCAACCCACGATGCCGCCGCCGATCACCACCACCTTGGCCGACGTGGGCAGCGCTGCCATCGGTGACCCTTTCCCTCGCTGCGGGACGTTACTGTTGCCGTCGGCGCCGAATCAACACATCTGGCGTTTTGTGTTCGTTTGTCGGAAGGGGTCCCGTGGAGCGGTACGAGCACGAGGTGCTGCACGCCGTGAACCTGCGCGGCACCGTGTCGGTGCGCGACCTGGCCGCCCTGCTCGACGTGTCCGACCAGACGATCCGCCGCATCGTGCGGCCCATGGTGGCGCGGGGCGACGTGGGCAAGGTGCACGGTGCCGTCACGTCACTCAGCGGGGCGCGGGTGGTGGGGGATCCGCCGTTCCTGAGCCGGATGAACGTACAGCGCGAGGCCAAGGTGAAGATCGCCGCCGCGGTGGCCGGCCTGATCCACGACGGCGACACCGTCGCCCTCGACACCGGCTCGACCACGAGCTTCATCGCCCAGGCCCTGCGCGGCCATCACGGGCTCACGGTGGTCACCAACTCGTCGTTCATCGCCACCACGCTGGCCACCATCCCCGGCAACCGGGTCCACATGGCCGGGGTCGAGCTGCGCAACCACGATGGCGCCGCCTTCGACGAGGCCGCCTTCCGGGTGGTGCGCTCCATGAAGGTGCGCGTGGCGGTGCTGTCGGCATCGGCCATCGACGGCGCCCGCGGCCCCATGGTGCACGAGCACGCCGAGGCCGAGATGTCGGCCACCATGGCCGCCATCGCCGATCGCCGCATCCTGGCGGCCGACTCGTCGAAGTTCGACCGCGGCGCCGTGTTCGCACTGACCGGCTTCGGCCTCGGCGACACGCTCGTGACCGATCGGGCACCGTCGGCCGGGCTGCGGCGGGCGGTGCGCCCCCTCACGGTGAAGGTGGCGTGACCTCCACCGCGAGCACGTGTTCGCGCAGCTTGAACTTCTGGATCTTGCCCGACGGCGTGGTGGGCATGGCATCCACCACCAGCAGGCGCTCGGGCACGTACTGGCGGGCGACCTTGTGCTCGGCCAGGAAGGCGATCAACTCGTCGAGCGTCAGCGACGTGCCGGGCTCGGTCACCACGACGGCGCACGCCCGCTCTCCCAGGCGCTCGTCGGGGTAGGCCACGATCGCCGCCTGGGCCACCGACGGGTGCTGGTAGAGCAGCGCCTCGATCTCGACCACGGGAATGTTCTCGCCCCCGCGGATGATCACGTCCTTGGCCCGCCCGGTGATGCGCACGTAACCGCGGTCGTCGAGCCGGGCCAGGTCGCCCGTGTCGAACCAGCCGTCGGCGTCGGTGGCGTTGAGCTGGGGGCGGCGCAGGTACCCGCCGAAGTTCGACGACGACCGCACCAGCAGCCGACC
>JANMAT010000235.1:0-99439 GCA_031359995.1 Actinomycetes bacterium | reverse complement strand
CGACGACGACGATCGTGCGCACGGTCATCGAGCTGGCCACGGCGCTCGGTCGGGTATCGGTGGCCGAGGGCATCGAGACGGTCGAGCAGCTGCGCACGCTGCGCGCCCTGGGCTGCACCGGCGGCCAGGGCTACCTGCTCGGTCGACCGATGGACGCCGACGCCATGGAGCAGGTGCTGATCCACGGCGTACCCGCCTGGGACCACCTCATCGGCTCGCTGTAGCGACGCCGCCCGTCACCGACCTCAGCCGCTCTGCACGCCCCACGGGTCGAAGGCCACGCGCCACATGCCGTCGGCGTTGCGGCGGAACGTGACCATGCGACCGTCCTCGTTCACGGAGCTGTGGGTCAGCAGGTACAGGTCGGCCTCGTCGCCGCGGCACACGGGCGGCAGCACCGTGGGGCGTTCGCCGGGGCGGGTGACGCCGAGCGCGTCGAGCAGTGTGAACGTCTCGCAGCCGCCGGTGGCCCAGCGGTCCACCTCGGTCACGAACACCCGCACGCCGCCGTCCGCCACCAGCGCGGCGACCGCCACCGGCGGGTCGGCGTCGAGCACGGCCGGCGTGTCGGCACCCTCGATCACGCCGTAAGCGAACCGCTTGCCGTCGAAGGTCTGGGTGAGCCCCAGGTGCACGGGCAGCACGGGTGCCGTTCCGGCGTCGGCCAGACGGAAGCAGGCGTTGGCCGTGGGCTGGCCGTCGATGGTGAGGAGCACGCACTCGAAGGGGCCGGGCATGGCCTGGGCCCGCAGCTCCCAGCCCACGCCGGTGCCGGCCACGGGCCAGTGGTCGAAGCTCGGCACGGCCAGGCCGGTCTGGACCGGGCCGAGGGTGATGGAGTCGATGACGGCATCGACCTGGGCGCCCAGGGTGTCGAGGCCCGGGCCCCGCCAGCAGAAGGTGACGAAGACCGCCTCGGCGGCCAGCTCGGCGGGGGCGGCCACCCCGACGGCCCGCTCGGCCCCGGGCAGGCACCGGTCGAGCGGCATCGCCCGATCGACAACCACCGTTCGCCCGCCGACCGTGCGCCGCTCGCCGGGCAGCCGCTCGAGTTGCTCGCTCACCAGCCGCGGGAACGGCGCCGCTCCGCCGCCGGTGCCGATGAGCACGACCATCTGCCCGGGGGCCAGACCGTCCACCGGCGAGCCGCACGTCTGGCTCCCGTCAGCCGCCGTCGTGCACGGCTCGTGGGCCGGACCGTTGGTGAGGGTGCGCGCCATGCCCATGGTGGACGGGACGTCGTCGAGCGCCCGCCAATCGGCCGGACGGTCGAGCTCCAGGCCGCTGTCGCCGAACTCGATCGCGTCGTGGGCCAACCCGGCGGCCGCCGTGCTGACCGCCGGGATCGCGGCGGCGGGCACCGCGGGCGTCGTCGTGGTCGGCGCGGCCGACGGCGCCGAGGTCGACGAGCATGAGGCCAGCAGCAGCGCCGTCGTGATCAGCGTCGTCATCCTGCGTCCCGGCACGCCCGCACCTCGTCGCTCGTGATCCACACCGATGGGACGGATCGAGCCCGACGCTAGTTCCCGGTGGTGACGCGCAGCTCCTGCAGGCCGTGGATCACGAAGGCGTCGTGGAACCGCGGCTCGGCGGTCAGGGTGAGGTTCGGGCAGCGGGCCACCAGTGTGGCCAACGCGACCTCGATCTCCAGGCGGGCCAGCGGCGCCCCCACACAGAAGTGGATGCCGCCACCGAAACCGACGTGCGTCATGTCGCCCCGCCCGATGTCGAAGGTGTCGGCGTCCACGAAGCGGCGCGGGTCTCGGTTGGCCGAGCCGAACAGGGTGGCGATCTCGTCGCCCACGCCGACGGGTTGGCCGGCGATCTCGACGCCCTCGTCGAGCACCCAGCGCTCGAACAGCTGCAGCGGCGGGTCGAAGCGGATCATCTCCTCCACCGCCACGCTGGCCGGCACCTCACCACTGGTGAGGCAGGCCCACTGGTCGCGCCGCTGCATGAGCGCCCGTGTGCCGTTGCCCATGGTGTTCACGGTGGCCTCGTGGCCGGCATTGAGCAGCACGATGACGGTGCAGATGATCTCCTCGTCGGTGAGGCGCTTGCCCGAGTCCTCCACCTGCGCCAGCCGCGACACGAGCAGGCCGTCGGGTCGGGCCCGCTTGGCGCCGATGAGCTCGGCCGTGTAGGCCATGAACTCGCGCGCCGCGGTGTTGGCCGCTTCCTTCTGCGCATCGGGCGTGGTCAGCTCGTACATCTTCACGATGGCGTGCGACCAGTCGAGCAGGGCCTGCGTGTCGGTGTCGGGCAGGCCGAGCAGGGCGCAGATGACGGCCACCGAGTAGCGCTGGGCGTAGTCGGCGATCAGGTCGAAGCTGTCGCCCGCGGCGAGGCAACGGTCGAGCCCTTCGGCGGCGAAGCGCTCCATCGTGGGGCGCAGCGCGGCGATGGAGCCCGGGGTGAACGCCCGGGCGATCAGCGACCGGATGCGGGTGTGGTCGGGCGGCTCCAGCGACAGCAACGACCAGCGCTCGTGCGTCATGAAGTCGGCCCAGCGGGGGTCCGGTTCGGCGCGGCCGAGCTCGGCGTGGGTGTAGCGGTGCAGGTACGACCGGCCCAGGCGGCGGTCGCGCAGCGCGGCGTGCACATCGGCGTAGCGCGTCACGAACCACTGCTGCGACGGCTCGAACCAGAAGATCGGCGTGGCCTCGCGCAGGTCTCGCAGCACCGGGTACGG
Organism: Actinomycetes bacterium; assembly: GCA_031359995.1. Classification (GTDB taxonomy): domain Bacteria; phylum Actinomycetota; class Acidimicrobiia; order Acidimicrobiales; family Ilumatobacteraceae; genus JANMAT01. The sequence continues at coordinate 96,747 of JANMAT010000235.1, read as the reverse complement.
ATCCTGAAGGAAGCGGGGGTCGGTGACGTCGAAGCGGGCCAGGAGCTCGGCGGGCGGCGGGGGCATGGTGTGGTGCGCTACTCGGCGCCGGCGTACACGAGCACGGCTACCGGGGGGCCCTCGTGCATCGTCACGACCACGGCGTGCTCGGTGTCGGCGTGCTCGTGCGCGGCATGGGTCATCACGTGGCCGGCCTCGTCGGGGCTGCACGTGCACACCTTCGACAGGTGGATCCCGCCCGCGTTGATGGCGGCCACGTCCTCGCTGTCGGCCTCGACCCAGCCGGCGGCGAGGAACCGGTCGACGACGGTGCGGGCGACGGTGCGCTTCTCGGCCCACGGTGAGGCGGTGACGCGCCCACCCCTGGCCTTCTTCTTGGCTGCCATCTCCCGATCCTGCCATGCCGGCGACTGACGCCGGGCGGCCCTGGATCCTCGACGAGGCGAATCCTCAAGGAACCGTCTGGTTTGCCGTGCTCGGGCCCGGCCCTCTCAAGGAAGCGTCTGCACCGGCCGATCCAAGCAGGCATGACGACCACGCCCGCACGGCCGACGAAGGCCCGCATCCACGCCGCCCTCACCAGCGCCCACCGCCGGGTGTCGCTCCTGTGCGACGCCGACGGGACGATCGAGTGGGCCAGCCCGAGCGTGGCCCGGATCCTGGGCTGGGTGCCCGAGACGCTGGTCGGCACCTCGTTGTTCGACCTGTACGCACCCGAGTCGCGCGCCTACAGCGAGCGGGGCTTCGCCAACGCGCGCCGCGACCCCGAGGCGTCGGCCGAGCAGCTCGGCTCGGTCGTGTGCACGGCCCGGGTGGTGTGCGGCGACGGATCGGTGCTGAGCGTGGAGTCGCACCCCACGTCGCTCATGGTCGAGCTCGGGCTCGGCGGCATCCTGGTCGAGTGGTTCCCGGTGCCCGAGCGCCGGCTGCTGGTCGACGCCATCGACGCGGTGAGCCTGTCACGGCCGGCCGACGAGACGCTCGGCACGATCGTGAACCTGGTCGAAGGGCTCCTGGTCGACGTGACCGCCGGCGTGGTGGCGTGGTCGTACCAGACCGGCTGGACGTCGTTCGCCGCCCCCGACGGCGTCGACGTGTCCGACCTGCTGGCCGTCCTGCCCGAGCCGGGCACACCCGAGTGGCTCGGCGACTTCGTGCTGCTCGACGACTCGACGGAGGTGCAGGTGCTCGTGGGTGACGCCCAGCGCGGTGTCGGCCTCGTGCCGCTGCGCACCTCGACCGGGGAGGTGCTGGGCGCCATGGTGCTCATCCGCCAACGGGCCGACCGGCTGCCCATCGTGGTCAGCTCGGGCGAGACCCTGTTCGCCATCGCCCGCCACATGGCCGTGCTCACCCTGGCCGACAACCGGGACCGCTCGCACCTGCGGGCCGCCGCCGAGGTCGACCACCTGACCGGCCTGGCCAACCGGGCCGGATTCGAGCGGATCGTGCGCGAACTGTCCGAGGTCGGCAACGTGCCCGTCGCCGTCGTGTTCCTCGACCTCGACGACTTCAGGCCGATCAACGACAACCACGGTCACGCCGTGGGCGACGAGGTGCTCCGTCACGTCGGCCACCGCGTGCGCAGCGCGCTGCGTGAGCACGACATCGCCTGCCGCATCGGTGGCGACGAGTTCGTGGTGATCTGCCGGGGTCGCTGGGGCGCCCGCGAAGCCCGCGTGCTGGCCGACCGCCTGCGCGGCGACGTGGCCGGGCCGGTGCTGGTGGGCGAGGTGGCGCTGATGGTCGGCGTGTCGGCCGGTGTGGCCGCCGGCCCCGCCCTGCTGCTGCCGAGCCTGCTCGAGCAGGCCGACGCCGATCTCTACACGAACAAGCGGGCCCGCCGGGTCACCGCCTGAGCCGGTCGTCCCGGCTTCGTCGGCGCTCAGCCGGCGGGGTCGAGCACCAACGGGTACGTGCGCCGATCGGGCAGGAACCGGAAGCGATCGCGCACCTCGGCCACGCGTTCGGCGGTAACATCGGCCACGAGCAGCGCCTCGGTGCCGGCCCCGGTGGCCAGCAGCTCACCGAGCGGGTCGATGATGCGGCTGTCGCCCACGTAGCCCACCTTGCCGCCGGTGCCCACGCGGTTCACGCCGATCACGTACGCCTGGTTCTCGATGGCGCGGGCCAGCAACAGGCTCTGCCAGTGGAGGCGGCGTGACTCGGGCCAGTTGGCGCACACCAGGTAGCAGTCGGTGTCGGGCGCCAGCATCCAGAACTCGTCGGCGAAGCGCAGGTCGTAGCAGACGAACAGGCTGATGCGCAGCCCTTCGACCTCGACCGTGACCGTCTCGGTGCCGGCGTCGTAGGAGTCGTGCTCGCGGGCGTAGGTGAACGGGTGGATCTTGGCGTAGCGCGTGATGGCGCCGGCGGGCGACACCAGCAGGCCGACGTTGCGGGGCTTGTCGGCACCGGGTGACTGCTCCGGCGCCGAGCCGTAGAGCCACATGCCGTGCCGCGTGGCCTGCTCCACGAGGAACTGCGCGCTGGGCCCGTCGGCGGGCTCGGCGATGCGGGCCGTGTCCATGGAGAAGCCGACGGAGAACATCTCGGTGAGCACGGCCAGGCGCGCGCCGGCGCCGGCGGCACCGGCGATGAGGGGCCGCAGGTGGGCGAAGGTCGCCTCGCGGTCCTCCCAGACGATGTCGTGCTGGATGGCGGCGATCTTCATGAGCTGCGCAACCCCTTCAGTCGGGACACCGCTTCGTCGAGCACCTCGAGCCGCTTGCAGAACGCGAAGCGCACGAGCGACCGACCGGCGTCGACGTCGTCGTAGAACACCTGACACGGGATGGCCACCACGCCGCACCGCTCGGGCAGCGAGCGGCAGAACGCGATGCCGTCGCGTTGGCCGAACGGCGTGATGTCGGCGGTGATGAAGAACGTGCCCTGCGGCACCAGCACGTCGAAGCCGGCCTCGGCCAGGCCGGCGCACAACCGGTCGCGCTTGGTGAGCAGGTCGTCGCGGTAGCCCTGGTAGTAGTCGTCGCCGAGGGCGAGGCCCACGGCGGCGGCGTACTGGAACGGCCCGGTCCCCACGTAGGTGAGGAACTGCTTGGCCGTGCGCACCGCGGTGACGAGGTCGGCCGGGCCGGTCACCCATCCGGTCTTCCAACCGGTGCTGTTGAACGTCTTGCCCGCGGAGGAGATGGTGATCGTGCGCTCCCCCATGCCCGGCAGCGAGGCGATGGGGATGTGCTCACCGTCGAACACGAGGTGCTCGTAGACCTCGTCGGCCATGACCAGGATGTCGTGCTCCACCACCAGTTCGGCGATGGCGGTGAGCTCGGCCCGCGTGAACACCTTGCCCGTCGGGTTGTGGGGCGTGTTCAGCAACAGCAGGCGCGTCTTGGGGGTGATGGCCCGGCGCAGCGCGTCGAGGTCGAGGGCGTAGTCGGGCGCCCGCAGGGTGACCGGCTTGCGCACGCCGCCGGCCATCGAGATGCACGCCGCGTAACTGTCGTAGAACGGTTCGAAGGCGATGACCTCGTCGCCCAGTTCCACCAGCGACAGCAGGGCGGCGGCGATGCCCTCGGTGGCGCCCGCCACCACCAGCACCTCGCGGTCGGGGTCGACCTCGAGCCCGTAGAAGCGGCGCTGATGGGCGACGACGGCGTGGCGCAGCTCGGCCACACCGATGCCGGGCGGGTACTGGTTGCCGCGCCCCTCGGTGATGGCGTCGATGGCGGCCCGCTTCACCGCCTCGGGACCGTCGGTGTCGGGGAAGCCCTGACCGAGGTTGACGGACCCGGTGGCCACCGCCAGCGCCGACATCTCGGCGAAGATCGTGGTTCCGAACCCCTGCAGGCGGGCGTTGATGAACGGCTGGCGCACGCAACGATCGTACGTCGTGGGACCGTTAGGGTGCTGGCCCATGACCACCGTCTCCGTCGTCACCGGCGCCAACTCGGGCATCGGCCGGGCCACCGCCGTGCACCTCGCCACCCAGGGCCACGAGGTGTACGGCACCGTCCGCAACCTCGACGCCGCCGGCAAGCTGAGAGCCATGGCCACCGACGCCGGCGTCGAGGTCCAGCTCGTCACGATGGACGTGGCCGACGACGCGTCGGTCGTCCGCGGCCTGGGCGAGGTGCTCGAGCGCGCCGGCCACGTCGACGTGCTGGTCAACAACGCCGGCGTGGGCGGCAACGCCGTGACCGAGGAGTGCCCACCGTCGATGTACCTCGACGTGATGAACGTGAACCTGTGCGGCGCGGTGCGCTGCATCCAGGCCGTGCTCCCCCAGATGCGCGCGCGTCGCCGTGGTGCCATCGTGAACGTCACCTCCGTGGTGGGTCGCTTCGCCGCCCTCGGCCAGTCGCCGTACGTCACGTCGAAGTGGGCGTTCGAGGGCCTCTCCGAAGGACTGGCCCAGGAGGTCGCACCGTTCGGCATCCGCGTGGCGATCATCGAGCCCGGCATCACCAAGTCGGCCATCTTCGCCAAGAACGTTGACGCGCCCAACCAGACCGGCGCGTACGAGGACCACTACCGGCGCCTCTTCCAGTTCTACGCCGCCGGCATCCCGGTGGCCACCGACCCGTTCGAGGTCGCGCACCTCATCGACCACGCCATCACCACCGACCAGCCCAAGCTCCGGTACGCGGTGTCGTGGGGTGGGCCCGAGATCATCGCCGGTCGGGCCCGCATGACCGACGAGGAGTGGGTGGCCCTCGGCGCCGTCGCCGACGACGCCGAGTACCACGCGCGCTTTCGCGCTGCGTTCGATCTCGACATCAGCCCTCGTGGGTGACCGCCCCGTTCGGGGGCTGAGCCAATAGGCTCGTCCTTCGTGCGCAACCGCTGCCTCCGAGGCGCCCTCGTCGCGACCGGGCTCACCGCGCTCGCCGCCTGCGGCACCATCGTCACCTCGGCCACGGTCGAGAGCACCGCGCCGATCGCCGAGAGGGCCCCATCGGGCGCTCCGACCACGACGAGGCCGGTGCCGACGGGTGCCACCACGACCGCCGCCGGCACGACGACGGTGGTGGCCGACGCGACCACCTCGGTCGACGCCGGCACGACGACCACGGTCGCTCCGGTCAGCGCCGAGCCGCCGCCCACCACGGTGCTGCCCACCCTGGCCTCGATCCCGAACGCTCCGGCCACGACGGTGAAGCCGACCGCCGATCGCGCGGTGCTCGTGCAGCGGCTGTTCAACACCATCGGCTACCCCTTGAACGACACCGAGGCGGCCTGCCTGGCCGCGCACACGCCGCAGCAGGTCCTCGACGCGCTGGCCGCCAGCGGAGACGCCGCCGTCGAGGGCACCATCGCCGCCGGGCTCGTGCAGTCGCTCGCCCAGTGCGAACCCGAGAGCTTCCTGGCCGAGCAGGACGACATCACCATGCAGGACTACGACATCGACGCCAACGCCGCCCGCTGCGTGACCAAGGCGCTCGACACCGCCGCCGTGGGCGACGCCACCATCGCCCTCGCCTACTGGGAGGGCACCACCCGCCTCACCTCCGCGTTGCAGCAGCAGCTCGTGACCGCGCTCACCCCGTGCGTCGGCAAGGCCAAGGCCACCGAGATCGTCACGGCCTGAGGTCGCCCGATCGTCAGGGCGTCGGCAACGTTCGTCGCCATCGCCCGCGAGCACGGAGCGCGGCCGTAGGCTGACGCCTCGTCTCCTCCGAAGGAACCGTTCCCATGCGCCGATCCCCCCTCCTGGCCGTGGTGCTCACCGTCGTCGTGATGTCGGCGTGCGGTGGCAGCAGCGCCAACACCACCGCCGCGCCCACCACCACCGCCGCGGCGGCCACCGCGCCCACGACCGCCACCGCCACCACCACGGTCGCCGCCGCCGCCACCACGACGGCTGCCGCCACCCCGACCACCAGCGCCTCGCCGCGCGCCACCTCACTGGCCGACGCGCCCGGCGTGCTGGCGGCCGACGGCGGGTTCTCGGGCGCGCAGGCCGGCTGCATCGTCGACAAGCTCGTGGCCACGGTGGGCGACACCAGGGCGCTGTCGCTGGCCAACGACCAGCGTGAGTTCTCGGCACTCGGCGTCGACGACAAGAAGGCCGTGACCGACTCGGTCGTGACGTGCGTGCCCAAGGACCAGTACGCCGCGCTCATCGCCACCAACCTGCAGCACGACCTGAAGGACGCCGGCATCACCACCGAGCAGGCCACCTGTCTGGGTACCGGTCTGGTCGACGTCGTCACCGTCGAGACGCTGCTCGGCATCGGCGGCGAGGGCTTCAACTTCGACTCGATCGACCCCGACGCGCAGGCCAAGTTCATCAACGTGTTCACCACCTGCCTGCCCCCCGAGGTCCTGGGCAAGCTGGCCAACCTGGCCTGACCGCGGAGGGCCGCGTAGCCTGGGTGGACCATGGCCACGCCTGTCGATCCCGTCCGCGTCCGCCGCCAGCAGGTGGCCAGGTGGACCCTGCTCGCCAACCGCATCGGCTACCTGGTGATGGCCCTGGCCATGGCGGTGTTCTTCATCGGGTTCGCCTTCACCTTCACGGGTGCGGTGGTCGCCATCATCATCACGTGCCTGGCGGTCGCCTCGGCGCTGCTGGCGCCCTCCATCGTGCTCGGCCATGCCGTGAAGGCGGCCGAGAAGGAAGACCGCCTGGCCGGTCGTTGACGCGCCGCCGGTCCCGCTTCGGCCGGACCGGACGTCTGTTACCCTTCGGTAACCATGTCGGCCCGCCTCCCTGCGTCGGAACGACGCGAGCAGCTGCTCGCGGTGGCGCTCCAGGTGTTCGCGCGAGAAGGCTTCCACGGCACCGCCATGTCCGACGTGGCCGAGGCCGCCGGCGTGACCAAGCCGGTGCTCTACCAGCACTTCTCGTCCAAGCGCGAGCTCTACTTGGCCCTGCTCGACGAGGTGGGCATGGCCCTGCGCACCACCATCGCCAAGGCCACCTCTGACGCCGCCAGCCCCCACGAGCAGGTCCAGCGCGGGTTCAGCGCCTGGTTCTCGTGGGTCGCCCACGAGCGCGATGGCTTCAAGCTGCTGTTCGGCTCGGGGAACCGACGCGATGCCGAGTTCGCCGCATCGGTCCGCCACGTCGAGGACGCCCTGTCCGAAGCGATCGCGCCGTTGATCACCGCCGCCATCGACGGAGCCCACCAGGAGACCCTGGCGTGGGCCATCGTCGGCATGGCCGAGACGACGGCCCGGCGGCTCGTGGCCTCGGGCGAGCCCATCGATGCCGAGGTCGTCGCGCCGCAGGTGGCCGAGCTGGCCTGGGCCGGCCTGCGGGGCCTGCGGCCGGCCTGAGGGCGCGCAAAGATGGCGAAAACATCGCCGCCCATCACCACGTCCGGTCGTGATCGCGGCGAGCATGGGCAAATGGCAATCTTCGTGACCGGTCTCATCCTCGCCGCCGTCGGCGTGCTCCTCGTGCTGTTCGGGCGGCTCCGCATCCCCGGCCACCCCGACCGCAACGGGGTCATCCAACCCGAGCGGAAGGTGTCGTTGCGAGGCGCGGGGTTCGGCGTGCTCGCGCTGGGCGCCGTGCTGACGATCGGCTCCAGCGTGCGACTCATCGGCGCCACCGACATCGGCGTGCCGGTCACCTTCGGCAAGGTGGGCTCGCCGCTGCGGTCCGGCATCCATCTCGTCGCTCCGTGGACCGAGATCAACTCGTTCTCGATCCGCCTGCAGCAGAGCGACATGAGCCAGGACACGACCTCGGGCGACCGGGCCGTGTCCGACGGCGTCGAGGTGCTCTCGTCCGAGGGTGGGCGCATGGTGCTCGACGTGACGGTGCGCTACTCCATCGACCCCGCCCAGGCCGGCACGCTGTTCCGCACCGTCGGTTCCATGGACGGCATCCGCGACCGCATCGTGCGGCCCGACGTGCGCTCGTTCCTGCGCGACGTGTACTCGCGCTACGCCGCGGAGGAGGGCTACGCCTCCAAGCGCGAGGCGGTGGCCACCCTGGCCGAGGACGGCGTCAAGAAGCAGCTGGCGCCGCGCGGCATCACCGTGGACGCCGTGAAGGTGCGCAACATCACCCTCGAGCCGAATCTTCAGACCCAGATCACGCAGAAGCTGGAGGCCAAGCAGGCCGCCGAGCGCGCCCTCATCGAGCAGGGGCAGGCCCAGACCCAGGCCGAGACGCGCCGCAAGGTGGCCGAGACCGATGCCCAGGCGTCGGTCATCGCCGCCAAGGGTCAGTCGGAGGCCAACACCATCCTGTCGTCCTCCCTGACGCCCGAGCTGCTCAAGGCCAAGGAGATCGAGGCCATCACCAAGAACGGCAACACCGTGCTGTATCCGTACGGCCAGCCGGTGAGCCCGATCGTCGACAGCCGGGGCGGGAGCAGCGCCGCGGTCCCGGTGGCCCCGGCCGCCACGGCGGCACCGGCCACGACCACACCGCCCACGACGGCGGCGGCGGCGACCCCGTCGACCACGGTGAAACCGGCCGGCTGAGTCTTTCCTGTGAACGTCCCCTGCGCCTACCGGCGCAGGGGACGCGCATGGTTGCATGGGCGCCCATGAAGAAGAGCGTCAAGTGGATCATCGCCGTCGTCGTCGCCGCCGTGCTGGTGCTCGTGGGCGGGCCGTACATCTACATCCACTTCATCCAGGGTGACGCACCGGCCGCGCTGACCTTCGACAACACGGGTGATCCGTCGACGGTGGCGTCTGCGCCGGTGGCCACGACGACGGTCGCCGGGGCCGCATCCACGGCGGCCGCCACCCCCGACAGCACGGCGGCGGTCGGCGCCACCACCACGGTGGCCGCCGCCGGCACCATCGCCGACGTCGAAGGGGTGTGGAACGCCACCAGCGCCTCGGTCGTGGGCTACCGCGTGAAGGAGGTGCTGTTCGGCCAGAGCACCGAGGCGGTCGGGCGCACCAGCGACGTGAAGGGCACGGTCACCGTGAAGGGCAACACCGTCGAGGCGGCCGAGTTCACCATCGACATGACCACCGTGAAGAGCGACCAGAGCAAGCGCGACGCGCAGTTCAAGGGCCGCATCATGAGCGTGGAGACCTTCCCCACCGCGGTGTTCAAGCTCATGAGCCCGATCACGCTGTCGAGCGTGCCCGGGGACAAGGTCGAGATCACCACCACCGTCACCGGGGAGCTCACCCTCAAGGGCAGGACCAAGGCGGTCAGCTTCGACCTGAAGGCGCGCCGCAACGGCGCCAACATCGAGGTGAACGGTCAGATCCCGGTGGCCTTCGCCGACTACGGCATCGACAACCCGTCGACCACCGGCATCACCACCGAGGACAACGGCAAGCTCGAGTTCCTGCTGGTGTTCGCCCGCTGATCAGACGTGGGCGCCGACGATGGCGCGCACGCCGGCCACGAACGCGTCCACGTCGGCCGGCGTGGTGTCCCAGGCGGTCATCCAGCGCACCTCGCGGCGGGACGCATCCCACGGCCAGAAGAAGCACCACTCCTGCAACGGTACGATCGCCGCGGCCGGGAGCACAGGGAACACGCTGTTCACCGCGGGCGCCCGGGCGATCGTGACGCCGGGCACCTCGGCGGCCAGACGGTGGAGCTGGTCGGCGCGAGCGTTGGCATCGGTGGCGAGATGCAGCCACAAGTCATCGGTGAGCAGCGCTTCGAACTGGGCGGCCACGTAGCGCATCTTCGAGACGAGCTGGCCGGCCTGCTTGCGCACGAAGCGCACGGGCGCGGCGAGGGCGGCGTCGCGGAAGACGACGGCCTCGCCGTACATCATCCCGTTCTTGGTGCCACCGAAGGTGAGCACGTCGACGCCGGCGTCGAGCGTGAAGGCCTTGGGGTCGGCGCCCAGGGCGGCGGCGGCGTTGGCCAGTCGGGCCCCGTCGAGGTGGAGGAGCAGGCCGTGGCCATGGGCGGTGGCGGCGAGGGCGGCGATCTCATCCGCGGTGTAGAGCGTGCCGAGCTCGGTCGACTGGGTGATCGAGACGACGCGCGGCTGCACGTGGTGCTCGTCACCCAGGCCGTGCAGCTCGTGCTCGACCAGCTCGGGCGTGAGCTTGCCGTCGGGCGTGGGCACGTCGATGAGCTTGCAGCCGGTGAAGCGCTCGGGCGCCCCGCACTCGTCGACGGCGATGTGGGCCGTGGCCGGACAGATGACGGCCTGGTACGGCGCGAGCAGGCACTGCAGGCCGACGACGTTGGCGCCCGTGCCGCCCCAGGTGAAGGCCACCTCGACCGGGTGGTCGAACAGCTCGCGGAACGCGGCGACGGCCCGGCCGGTCCAGGCGTCGGCGCCGTAGGCCAGGGCGTGGCCGTGGTTGGCCCGGGTCATCGCCTCGAGCACGGCCGGGTGGACGCCGGCGGCGTTGTCGGAGGCGAACGAGCAGGTCGGGGCGGGGGGCAGCACGGAGCTTGAGCGTATCGGGACGGTTCGGGTCTGAAACATCTGTATCATTGTTGTTGCCCGACGGCTCATCTGTTTCAGGTGCCGTCTCACCGACCAGGACGGTTCGCCATGACGCTCCTCGATTCCCGCACTCTCGTGCGACCCCTGGCGGTCGCCGAGCTCGGCGTGGCCGCCGCCACGCTGTTGGGCCGCGGCGGGGCCGTGGGAAGCCCGACGCTCGTGACGTGTCGGCCGGGGCAACTGGCCGAGGCGCTGGCCGAGGTGGCCGACGTGCCCGGCGACGTCGTGGTCGCGCTGGCGGCCACCGACGACGACCCGACCGTGCTCGTGGCTGCCGATCGGGCCGACCCGCTCGTGTTCCGGTCGACGGTGGACGGTGAGGGCCGCCACCGCCTGGCCGGCCTGGCCTTCCGTTTCCACGACGTCGTGCCCGTGGTCGCCGACGGCGAGGTCCTCGCCACCGCGCTCGGGCACCCGGTGGTGGTCGAGCAGCGCATCGGCGAGCGCCGCATCGTCGTGCTCGGCGGCATCACCATGCTGCAGGACCGCTGGCTGCCCATGGCATCGAATGCGGTGCTGACCGACGCCGTGCTGCGCGGCGGGGCGGGCGACCGCTCGGTCGTGGCGCTGGTACGCGGCCTACGGCCCACCGCGGCAAGCTCCCATCCGTGCCCGTGGACCGTGACGGTCGGCAGCGACGAGGCCGACGCCGTCGCCGCGCTGGCCGCCGCCGCGCCCGGGCGCGACGTGCCGGTCGACAGCGACGAGTTCTTCCGGGCCGTGGGCCGAGCCGGGCGGCTATTGCCGGCCACGGTGCACGACGCTCTCGTGGACTTCGCCGATCATGGCCACCCGGCGGGCGCGCTGGTGATCCGTGGCCTGCCGGTGGGGACGGTGCCCGCCACCCCGGCCTCACCGCGTGCCGCCACCGACAAGGACCGGGTGAGCGAGTTCGTGCTGCTGGCCGCCGGGCGCCGGCTGGGCCAGCCCGTGGGCTTCCGGCCCGAGCACGGCGGCGACGTCGTGCAGAACCTGGTGCCCACGTCGGGCGCCGCCGGAGCCCAGACCTCGACCTCGTCATCGGTGATGCTGGAGTTCCACACCGAGGCGGCGTTCCACCCGCACCGACCCCGCTTCCTGCTGCTGCTCGGCCTGCGGGCCGACCCGTTCGGCGAGGCCCGTACGCTGCTGTGCTCGCTCCAGGCCGTCCTCGGGTCGTTGACGCTGGGCGCCCGGGCCGTGCTCGGCCAGCCCCGGTTCCGCACCAGCGCCGACGAGAGCTACACGGGCGGGCGCAACGGACGGCTCGGGCGGCTGGTGCCGGTGCTGAGCGGTGACCTCGACCGGCCGACCCTCACGTTCGACGCCGACCTCATGGTCGGCGTCGACGCCACCGCCACCGCGGCGCTGCAGGAGCTACGACAGTTGGTGCACGCCCACCACATCGGGGTCGCCCTCGGAGCGGGCGACCTGCTGGTGGTCGACAACCACGCCGCCGTGCACGGCCGCAGCCCGTTCCGGGCCCGCTACGACGGCACCGACCGCTGGTTGCAGCGCGGCTTCGTGATCGCCGACCTCGCTGCGGCCAACGGCGAGCGCAGCCGTCGGCGGATCGACACCCGCTTCACCCCCTGAGCACCCTCATCCGCGGTGGCCGTCCCCGCCCTCGGGGCGGACCGGTAGGACGAAGTAGGCGGCCACCGCGGCGCAGATCACCAGCGCACCCACCGCGCTCACCAGCGCCACGAGCAACGCCGCCAGGTACGCGCACGGCCCCACGACCGAGCGCCGCGCCGCTTTCGCCGGCACCTCCGGCGGCGTGCCCGGCCGGAGCAGCTCCGGGTGGCGACCGAGGTACCCCCACGTCGCCACGAACACCACACCGATGGCCACCATCGAGCCGCAGTAGAGCGCCACGGCCAGGTGGGCATCGTCGCCCGCGCGCAGCCACCGAGTCGCCAACGACGTCGTGAACGGCAGCGTCGCGATCCCGAAGAGCAGCGCCAGGTTCCCGAACAGCAGCGTCCGGTTCACCCGCGCCATCGTGTGCACCATGGCGTGGTGGTTGACCCACATGATCCCGATGGTGGCGAACGACGTGGCGTACCCGAGGTACGCCGGCCACTGGGCCCGCAGCGCCGACCACAGCGCCCGGTCGCCGACCTCGGGGACCTTCAGGTCGAGCACCAGCAGCGTGATGGCGATGGCGATCACCCCGTCGCTGAACGCCTCCAGCCGCGACGTGCTCACGACCGACATCCGTCAACCATCGGTGAGGGCACCCGTCGACCGCCACGCCGCTTCGACCTGATCGAGACGCGCCGTCGCCGACACCCGCAGCCGATCGGCCACCCCGGCGACGAGCGCGTTCAACAACGCCAGCGCACCCACGTAGCTGTCGAACGGACCGACCCCGTTCGCCTCTACCAGGAACACCACGGCGGCGTGCTCGGTGAGCGGTGACAGCGCCCGATCGGTGAGCACCACCGTGCTCACACCCGTGCGCGTCAGACGCCGAGTGGTCTCCAGCACGACTCGGTCGTAGCGCGGCAGGTCGAGCACGAGGAGCACGTCACCCGGGCCGGCGGTGGCGGCGAGACGTCCGATCGCCACCTCGCCACCGGCGAGCGCGACCACCCCCTCCCGGAGCATGCCGAGCTCGGCCGCGCCCTGGCTCGTGACCCCGCTGGACGCATCGGCCACGCACAGGAACAGGCGCCCGTCCTCGTGCCCCGCGGCCCGCGCCGCGAGCAGGTCGACGGCATGCTCGTACGCGCCCCGGTCGACACGGGCGAAGGTGTGGCCCACGTTGTCGAGCTCGATGGCCAGCGCCCGCCCGACCACGTCGGCCGGCGCCGGTTGCCGGATGCGTTCGGTGGCGGGGCCCAGCCGCTGGGCCAGTTCTCCCTGGACGCCGGCCTGGAGCTCGCTGAACCCCTCGAGCCCGATGCGGTTGGCCAGCCGCACGACGCTGGCCCCGCTGGTACCGGCGCGGTCGGCCACCGCGGCCACCGTGCCGAAGGCGACGAGCTGCGGGTCACCGAGCACCACGTCGGCCACCCGACGTTCGGCGGGAGACAGCTGCTCCCGGTGCTCGGCGATCAGGGCGGCGACGTTCACGGCCGCGAACGTACTCGCCGGCCGGGCTCGCGTCGGCCGGCTTACGCCAGCTCAACGAGGACTGAGCGCAGGGTCGAGGGACGCACCGCGTACAGCGCGACGGCGGCGGCGGCACCGACGTTCAGTGAGTCGACCGCCGCGCTGATCGGGATGCGCACCCGTCGGTCGGCCGCCGCCACCGTGTCGGACCGCAGCCCGTGCCCCTCGGCCCCCAGCAGCAGCGCGACGCGCTCGTCGGCCGCCAGGCCGGCGACCACGGCGTCCAGGTCCTCGGCACCGCCGTCGGGCGTGAGCGCGACCACGGTGAACCCGCGCTCGCGCAGCACGGCGAGGCCGTCGGGTAGGCGCCCCAGCCAGGCGTGGGGCAGGCCGAACACCTCGCCCATGGCCACGCGCGAGGCCCGCCGGTAGAGCGGGTCGCAGCACGAGTGGTCGAGCAGGAGCGCCTGATAGCCGAACGCGGCGGCCGACCGGGCGATCACCCCGACGTTGGTGGGGTTCACCACGTTCTCGAGCACCACGACCCGCGTGGCCCCAGCGACCACCTCGGCCGGCGGCGGCACCGGCCGCCGGTCGAACGTGGCCAGCACGCCCCGGTGCACCCCGAGCCCGGTGATGCGCTCCAGCACGCGCGGTCCGGCGGCGAACACCGGCACCGCGTCCGCGATCTCGGGCGGCAGGGCCTCGGTGCGGGTCGCGTCCACGAGCAGCTCGCGCACGCGGTAGCCCGCCCGCACGGCGCGCTGCACGACGATGTCGCCCTCGGCCACGAACAACCCGGCCATGTCGCCGCCCTGCGCCTCGCGTCGACGGCGCAGCTCGTGGTCGCGCAACCCGATGAAGTCGGCGATGCGGGCATCGTCGGGATCGTCGACGAGGAGACGGGGCACGCCGTCCAGTGTGGCAGGCCGACCTTCAGTCGGACACGGTGAGGTAGCCCTGCAGCACCAGCACCACGAGCATCACCCCCACGCGGTGCCAGCCCAACCCGGTGCCGCCGCGGCAGCGTTCGATCACCATCACGCCGGCCTGGAGGATCACGAGCCAGCCGAAGGTGACCGTGGTGAGGTGGGCGTAGTCGAGGCTCTTGCCGTACACCACGAACAGCAGGCCGAACACCACCACCCCGCCGATCAGGGCGATCAGCGACCGGTGCGCCGCCCAGTGCCGGGCCAGCAGCGCACCCACGAGGTCGAGCCCGGCCAACACCCCCATGGCCGCCGCGGCGCGCCACGGATCGTGCGTCGTCAGCCTGCCCACCGCCTCCATGCCTGACCTGATCCCCCGGACTGGTTCGGGATACCTCGGATCGTGTCAGCGGGACGCCGTTCCGACGCCGAGCCGGGCCAACGCCGCGGCCACCGCCAGAGCCACGTAGCAGAACACGGCCGAGTCCTCGGGGTGCACGTAGAGCTGGCCGGCCGCTTCGCACGCGGCGAACAGTCCAGCCACGTGGGCGTCCCACGGCGTGCGCGACACCGCCTGGGTGAGCAGACGGTCGGCCCGGCCGATCACGTCGGCGTCCACCGCGGGCGCCGCCTTGCGCAGGCACGCCGACACCAGATGGGCCAACTCGTGCCCGGCCACATCGACCGACGTGCGGCGGGCGGCCGCGTCGGCGGTCAGCAGGAAGGCCGCCAGATCGCTCGACGAGGCCACCGACGCGGCCAGCTGGTCGAGCGGCGGGAGCGGCATCGACCAACGTCGGTACTCGCCGGTGCCGCGGTCGATCACCATGACGGTGGCGTCGGGGTCGAGGTGGCGGGTGAGCCACGCCACGGGCCCCATGGGCACGACCTCGGGCCCGAGCGAAGCGATGGTGAGGGTGTCGGGGTCGCCCAGCAGCTCGCGCTCGGGTCGGAACGACAGCATGGTGCCGGCCCGGCCGACGACGTCGTTGCGCTCGTCCACGATGTTGCCCGCCTCGGTGAGCACCACGGCGAAGGCCGACTCGACGCGAAACTCGCGCGCCAGCGCGCTCACCAGCCACAGTCGGTCGCGCGTGGGCCGCGACGCCATCGACCCGATGCGCACACGCCAACTGAGCTCGTCGAGCGACAGCGGGGTCCCGTTGTCGCTGACGCGGATGTGGCCCCCGTGGAGCAGCTCGACCTGGATCTCCAGCGGCTGCTGCTGTCGCAGCGAGCCGAGGGCGTCGTCGATGGCGACGCCCACGAGCCGGGCGATGGACCCCGAACCGACCCTGCCCAGGTACTGCTCAGGATGGGCGCGGGCCCGATCACGGTCGCGCCCGGCCGGCGGCGAGGGCGACTCGATGAGACCGCTCACGCCGCGCTCGCAGTCATCGGTCGACGACAGCGGGTGGACATCGGCCCCAACCTAGCGGTCGAAGGGGTCGCGGACGTCGGGCGGCACCACCTGCACCACTCGCCCCACCGCGCCCCGCACCGTGCCCATCACGCCGTCGGGCACGAACACGGTGACGAGCACGAGCACCGCGCCGTAGATCAACGTCGGCACCAGCGTGATCCCGAACCACTTCGTGGCGAAGGGCAGGGCCGCGATGACGGCACCGCCGACGACGCTGCCCGACAGGGCCCCGATGCCACCGAGGTACACCGCGGCGTAGAGCTGGAACGAGAGCGTGTCGACGTAGTTCTGCTCCTGGGCGAAGGGCGACGGCAGCATCGCCATGGCACCGGCCAGGCCGGTCACGCCGGCCGACACCGCGAACATGATCCGCCGCGTCCGCACCGTGGCGATGCCGAAGGCGACCGCGCTGAGCTCGTCGTGGCGCAGGGCGGCCAGCGCCCGGCCGAGCCGGCCCCGCACCATGTTGCTCACCAGCGCGAACGTCACCAGCGCCACCGAGACCACCACCACGTAGACCCACAGCCGCTGGTCGTCGCGCGAGCGCCCGAACCACCTGGGCGGCGTCAGCGTGGCCTTCGACGCCTTGCCGTCGGAGCCGTTCGTCAGCCAGCGCATGCGCTTCACGATCGGGTTGAACGCCACGCCCACGGCCAAGGTCACGAACGCGAGGTAGAGGCCGTGGAAGCGCAGCGCGGGGATGCCGATCAGCAAGCCGAGCACACCGGTGAGCACCAGCGCGGCCAGCACGACGGTTCGCCCACCCCAGCGCAGGCCTCGGTGGACCGACGATCCCTCCGTCATCCGCCAGGCCCCCACTGCGCCGCAGGATACAAGAGCGCCTCAGCGGACCGGGACGCCGCGCATGGGAAGATCGTGGCCATGACCGAGCTGCCGCTGTGGACGCCCGATGCCGCCCGGGTCGCTCGCACCAACCTCGACGCGTTCCGCCACACGGTGAACGCCCGCTTCGACCTCGACCTGGCCGACAGCGTGGCCCTGCACGCGTGGAGCGTGGCCGAGTCGGGCCTGTTCTGGGACACGGTGTGGGACGCCACCGGCGTGATCGGCGACAAGGGCGCCACCGCCCACGTACCCGACGGCATCCTCGATGCCCGCTTCTTCCCCGGTGCCCGGCTCAACATGGCCGAGACCATGCTGCAGGGCCCCGTCGATCTGTCGCTCCCGGCGATCCACGCCCGACAGGAGAACGGCGACCGCCGCACGCTCACGTGGGAGCAGCTGCGCCACGCAGTGGCCGCCACCGCCGCCGCCCTTCGGGCCGAGGGCGTCGGTCCCGGCGCCCGGGTCGCCGCCTGGCTCCCGAACGTCCCCGAGGCCGTCATCGCCATGCTGGCCACCATCAGCATCGGCGCCGTGTTCTCATCGACCTCGCCCGACTTCGGGGTGAGCGGGGTGGTCGACCGCTTCGGCCAGATCGAACCCACCGTGCTGTTCGCCGCCGACGGCTACCAGTACGGCGGCCAGCGCTTCGACTGCCTCGAGCGCCTGCGCGAGCTGCGCCCCCAGCTGCCGAGCGTGCGGCGCGTCGTGGTGGTCGGCCATCTCGCCGACACGCCGGCGGTCGGCGCCATCCCCGATGCCGTCGAGCTGCACCAGTGGCTCGACCCCCACGGCGGCGCGCCCCTGCGGTTCGAGCGGGTGGGGTTCGAGCACCCGGGCTTCGTGCTCTACTCGTCGGGCACCACCGGCAAGCCGAAGTGCATCGTGCACCGCGCCGCCGGCGTGCTGCTGAAGCACCTGGAGGAGCAGCAGCTGCAATGCGACGTGAAGGCGGGCGATGTCGTCTTCTACTTCACCACGTGCGGCTGGATGATGTGGAACTGGCTCACCTCGGCCCTCGCGTCACGGGCGACGATCGTGCTCTACGAGGGCAACCCCGCCCACCCCGGCCCGACCCGCCTGTTCGATCTGGCCGAGCGCGACGAGGTGAACCTGTTCGGCGTGTCGGCCAAGTTCATCGACGCCAGCCGCAAGGCCGGTGTGCGGCCGCGCGACACCCACCGGCTGCCGGCGCTGCGCACCATCTGCTCCACCGGCTCGCCGCTGGTGGTCGAGGGCTTCGAGTGGGTCTACGACGCGGTGAAGCCCGACGTGCACCTGGCGTCGATCTCGGGTGGCACCGACCTGTGCGGCTGCTTCGTGGGCGGCGACCCGACCCGGCCCGTGTACGCCGGCGAGATCCAGGGGTCGATGCTGGGCATGGCCGCCGACGTGTTCGACGAGCGCGGGCATCCCGTCGGGCCGGGGGTGAAGGGCGAACTGGCCTGCACCCAGGCGTTCCCCACCGTGCCCCTCGGCTTCTGGCGCGACGACGACGGCTCGAGGTTCCGGGCCGCCTACTTCGACCGCTTCCCGGGTGCGTGGGCCCACGGCGACTTCGCGGCGTGGACCGGGCACGGCGGCATGCACATCTTCGGGCGCAGCGACGCCACCCTCAACGCGTCGGGGGTACGCATCGGCACCGCCGAGATCTACCGCGTCGTCGAGCAGTTTCCCGAGATCGTCGAGGCCATCGCCGTCGGCCAGGCGTGGGACGACGACACCCGCATCGTGCTGTTCGTGCGCTTGGCGACCGGCGCCGCGCTCACCGATGACCTGCAGCAGCGCCTGAAGGGCGCCCTCCGCCAGCAGGCATCGCCACGGCACGTGCCGGCCCGCATCGTCGCCGTCGACGACATCCCCCGCACCCGGAGCGGCAAGATCGTCGAGCTCGCCGTCACCGACGTGGTCCACGGCCGGCCGGTGCGCAACGTGGAGGCGCTGGCCAACCCCGAGGCCCTGACCCTGTTCGCCGACCGACCCGAGCTCGCCCGCTGAAGAGGCGGCAGCCGTTCTGACGATCGTCCTTGCCGGGCCGGTTACGGTTCCCGCAGGGGCAAGCAAAGGGAGGGGCGGCGTGCTGACCGTCGACCGTGTCGCCGCACTGCATCGAGTGGGTCTGTTCGCCAAGGCACCGGGGCGTGTCCTCGCCGCGGTGGCCCACGCCGCCGACGAGATCGAGCTCGGCGCCGACGAGCCGTTCATCGTCGAGGGGGCCATGGAGGACTCGCTGTACGTGATCCTGAGCGGCACGGTGATCGTGCACCGCGGGCCCCGCGTGATCACCGAGGTGGGCGCGGGTGCGACGGTGGGCGAGATGGCCGTGCTGCAGCCAGAACCCCGTTCGGCTTCGGTCACGACCAGGGAGCCGACCCGGCTGCTCCGGCTGCGCAAGCGGGCCGTCGACGATCTGCTCGTCGACCACCCCGAGCTGGCCAGCAGCGTCATCGCCGCGCTGGTGACCATGGTGCGCACCAGCACCGATCTGTTCGTGCAGTCCGCTCCCGCATGAGCGACGGTCGCATCCGTCTGGCCGTGCGCCTGCTGGCCACGCAGGCGTTCGCCTTCGGGTTGATGTGCGCCCTGCTCATCATCCCCGCCAACGCCATCTTCCTCGGCGCCTACGGCTCGAAGTGGCTACCGGTCACCTACATCGCCGTCGCGGTCGTGGGCACCGCGGCATCGGGCGCCATCGCCCAGAGCGTGCGGCGCCACGCGCTGGCGCGGGTGGCCACGGTGGCCCTCGGCGCGTGCGCGGTGATCTTCGCCGGCGCGTGGGTGCTGCTCGTCACCGCCGACGCGGTGTGGACCTCGTGGGTGCTGGTGCCGCTGTTCCCGATCCAGCTCCAGCTCGGCTTCGTGTTCATCGGTGGGCAGGCCGGCCGCATCTTCGACGTGCACCAGATCAAGACGTTGTTCCCCCGCGTCATCGCCGGCTTCCCGCTCGGCTTCCTCGTGGGCGGCCTGCTCGGCCCCGTGCTGCTCGCCCTGTTCGGCGCGTCCGAGCACATGCTGGTGTTCTCCAGCGCGGCCCAGCTGGCGTTCGTGGGCCTCATCCTGCTGACCGCGAGGCGGGTGACCACCCCGGCACCGGCGGCGGTCCCGATGACCGACGACATCGCGCCGACCCGGCCACCGCTGCGGCAACTGCTCTCGTCACGGTTCGTGCTCCTGGTGCTCAGCTACCAGGTGTTGTCGGCCATGGGCAGCCAGGTGCTCGACTTCCTCGTGTTCGACCGGGCCGCAGCGCGCTACGAGCGCGTCGACGACCTGGCCCGGTTCGTGTCGATGTACAGCGTGGCGCTGAACCTCATCGACATCATCGTGCTCGCCCTCATCGCCGGCGCACTGCTGAAGCGCTTCGGGCTCCGGCTCGGCCTGGCCGCCAACCCGGCGCTGGTGACCGCGCTGGTGGTGGGCACCACCATGGCGTTCCTGGCCACCGGTGCCGGCTCGCTCGGCGTGTTCGGCTTCATCACCGCGGCGCGCATCTTCGACATCGCGCTGTCCGACGCCATGACCCGCACATCGGTCGCCGCCACCTACCAGGTGATCCCGCCCGACGAGCGCGTGGCGGTGCAGGCCGGCGTGGAGGGCGTGGGGGTGCCGCTGGCCATCGGGCTCACGGGCGTGCTGCTGCTCATCGTGTCCTTCCTCGACCTCGGCGTCGGTGCCGTGATCGTGATGGCGCTCGTGCTCTGCGCCGGCTGGGCCGTGGCCGCGGTGCTCGTGTACGGCGACTACGGCCGGGCGCTCACCGACCGGCTGCGCCGTCGCTCGAGCCTGGTCGACGTGCAGCTCGACGACGAGCACGAGCTGGTCGCGGCGCGGGCGCTGCTGCACGGCGACGACGTCACCGACATGCGCCTCGGCCTCGAGCTCCTGGCCACCGCGGGAGACGCGCCCCTGCAGGAGCTGCGCCGCCTGGCCGTGCACGGTCGCGCCGACGTGCGCCTGCTCGCTCGCAGCGAGCTGTGCGGGCACGACCCCGCCCCCGACCTCATGGACCGGCTCGCCCAGGACGCCGCCACGGCCTGCCGCGCCGACGATGCCGGCGACCGTCGCGCCGCCGCTGGCGCGCTGCGGGTGGTGCGGCCGGTCATCGCCGAGCCCTTGCTGCGCACGCTGCTGCACGACGGCGACGTCGAGGTGCGCCGCGCCGCGTTGGCGAGCGTCGACGGGCGCTTCGAGCGACTGCTGCCCGACGTGCGGGCCGGTCTCGACGACCCGGGCACGGCCACCGAGGCGCGCGACGCCATGGCCCGAATGGGCGACACCGCCGTGGGACCCGTCGCCGCGGCACTGATCGCCCTCGGCCCACCCGTGGCCGCCGCGGCGCTGCGCCCGCTGCGGGCCCTGCGCCCGACGGACGCGACCGATGCCGCCCGCCACCTCGGCCCGCTGCTCGACCACCGCGACCGGACCGTGGCGAGAGAGGCGGCGCGGGTGCTGGCCACCGTCGACGGCACCGCCGGACTCGTGGCCGACGCCGTCGACCGCCTGCTCGACGACGCCGCCGACCTGGCCGGTGCCGTGCGCGTCGCCCGACGGCAGGTCGGCGAGGCGGACGCCCTCGATCGGGCCCTGGCCGACGAGCACGAGCTGGCCCGAGCCACCGCCCTGGCCGGGTTGGCCGTCGTGCAGGACGCCGCCACGATCGACGACATCGCCCTCGGATTGCGCCAGGACGACCCTGCCCGACGGGCCCTGGCCATCGAGCTCCTGAGCGTCATCGTCGGCCGGCACCGCACCGATCAGCTGCTGGTGGCCCTCATCGATGACGACGCCACGACCGCGACCGACGACCCGCCCGACGAGAGCGAGGGCGACCGGCGACGCCGGGCCGCGCTGCGGGACCTGGTCGACGACCCCGACGGGTGCTGGAGGTCACCCTGGCTGCAGAGCTGTGCCCTGCGGGCCGCGGCCCGCCTCGACGGCGCCTTCGCCGCCGAACTGGCCGCCGCCCACCTCGGCGCGGACGATCCCGTGGTGGCCGAGACGGCGGCATGGGCCGTCACGTCGGCTGCGGCCGGCTGAACGCGCCCGCTAGCTAGAAGCCCTGGACCGGCTGGGGCGTGTACGGACCTTCCAGGGCGCGCACCTCGTCGGCGGTGAGGGCGATGTCGAGCGATGCGATGGCGTCGTCGAGGTGCTGCTGCTTGGTGGCGCCCACGATGGGCGCGGTGACCGCCGGGTGCCTGGCCACCCAGGCCAGGGCGACCTGGGCGCGGGGCACGCCGCGGGCGGCAGCGATGGCGGCCACGGCGTCGATCACACCGGCGTCGGCCGAGGCGTAGAGCGTCTTGCCGAACTCGTCGGTCCCGGCCCGCATCGTGCTGGCGCCACGGTCACGGGTGAGCAGGCCGCGCGCCAGCGGGCTCCACGGGATCACCCCGACCCCCTGATCGACGCACAACGGGAGCATCTCGCGCTCCTCCTCGCGGTAGACGAGGTTGTAGTGGTTCTGCATGGTGACGAACTTCGTCCACCCGTGCTGCTCGGCCACGTGCTGGGCCTTGGCGAACTGCCACGCCCACATCGACGACGCGCCGATGTGGAGCGCCTTGCCCGCCTTCACCACGTCGTGGAGGGCCTCCATGGTCTCCTCGATCGGCACGCGCGGGTCCCACCGGTGGATCTGGTAGAGGTCGACGTAGTCGGTGCCGAGGCGGCGCAGGCTGGCGTCGATCTCGAACATGATCGCCTTGCGTGACAGGCCCCGACCCTGGGGCCCCTTGCGCATCACGCCGTGCACCTTGGTGGCCAGCACGATCTCTTCGCGGCGGGCGAAGTCGGCCAGCGCCCTGCCCACGATCTCCTCGCTGGTGCCGTCGGAGTACACGTTGGCCGTGTCGAAGAAGTTGATGCCGGCGTCCAGGGCGCGCTGGACGAACCCCCGGCTCTCCTCCTCGCCGAGCGTCCAGAGATGGGCGCCGCGATCGGCCACGCCGTAGCTCATGCAGCCGAGGCAGATGGGGGAGACGTCGAGACCAGTGGATCCGAGCTTCACGTACTTCATGGGCGGCGACACTACGTGCCCTCAAGGCCCTCCCCCACGATGCCGATGAAGAGGTGATGATGACTATCGAACTGGACCAGGACGGTCCCCGCCGCCTCCTCGCCAGCGTGCTCCCCACGGCCGCCGAGATCGCCGCCGCTCGGCGCCGCCTGCACGCCAAGGCCGCCCTGATCCTGACGATCGACGCGGCGTCCTACACCGGCCTCGTGCTCGTGCCGCTGCCCTGGTGGGGACGGGTGCTGTGCGCCGTGGCCCTGGCCCACGGACTGCTGGCCACGGCCACCGGCATCATGCACGACGCCAACCACGGTGCCTTTGCCCGCCGGCGGCGGGTGAACCAGGTGCTGGCGTACTCGGCCGACGCCCTGGGGGCCAGCTCGTGGCTGTGGCGCTACCAGCACAACGACCTGCACCACCGCCACACCAACGTCGAAGGTGTCGACACCGACATCGACCAGGCGCCCTTCGCCCGCCTGTCGCCATCGCAGGCGTGGAAGCCGTGGCACCGCTACCAGCACCTCTACATGTGGCCGCTGTACGGCTTGCTCACCCTGCAGTGGTTCGTAGCGTCCGACTTCAAGTCGCTGGCCGTCGGCGGCATGGGCACCACGAAGTTCCGCACCAGGCCCAACCGTTGGCAGCTGAGCCGCCTGTTCGCCGGCAAGCTCGTCCACGCCGGCTGGGCCCTGGCCCTGCCGATGCTGTTCCACCCCGTGTGGCAGGTGCTGCTGACCTACGTGGCCATCTCGTGGAGCGTCGGCTTCGCCCTGGCCCTGATCTTCCAGGTCGCCCACTGCGTGGACGACGCCGACTTCGTGGCCGACGACACCAACCCGCGCGGTGACGATCTGGTCCGCCACCAGCTGCGCACCACGGTCGACGTCGCCATGCCCGGCCGCATCCAGCGGGCCTACCTCGGGTTCCTCACCGGCGGTCTGGAGCACCAGGTGGAGCACCACCTGGCGCCCCGCCTGCCCCACACCCTGTACGGGACGATGGCCCGCCGCGTGAGCGCGATGTGCGAGGCCAACGGCCTGCGCCACCGCGTCCACCCGAGCCCGCGTGCCGCCCTGGCCTCACACGTGGCCTGGCTGCGCGAGATGGGCCGGCGCCCGGCGGTGGCGACGCCGCTGCGCCGCGCCGCCTGAGCCACCGGCGCCGCGTCAGCGGCCGGTGAAGTTCGCCGGTCGCCGCTCCAGGAACGACGCCACACCCTCGCGATGGTCGTCGCTCTTGAAGCACGCGGCCAGCGCCTCGGTGTGGGCCGCCATGTGGGTGCTCACCTCGCGCCCGAGTCCCTCGTACACGAGCTGCTTCATGAGCTTGTGCGAGTGGGGCGAACCGGCGAGCACGCGCCCGGCCAGTCGGCGCGCCGCGGTGGCCAGGTCGTCGGCCGGCACCACCGCGGTGACGTAGCCGATGGCGTGGGCCTCCTCCGCGCTCAGGAACTCGCCGGTGTAGAGCAGCTGCAGCGCCCGCTGCACGCCGATCAGACGGGGCAACAGCCATGAGCCGGCACCCGTGTCGGGCACGAGGCCGCGGTGGGCGAAGTTCCACGCGAACCGGGCGTTGGGCGTGGCGATGCGCAGGTCGCACTGCGACGTGAACTCGGCGCCCATGCCCACGGCGGAACCGTCGATGGCGCCGATCACCGGCTTCGGGCACTCCACGATCGGCCACCAGCGCTCGCGCTCTCGGGCCTCCCCCCGGAGGCCCCGCTTCTCGCCCGGCACCGACGCCAGATCGGCCAGGTCGGTGCCGGCGCAGAAGGCGCCGGGCACGCCCGTGATGATGACCACGCGAGCGGCGGCGTCGTCACCGGCGCGCTTGACGGTCTCGATGAAGTCGCCGAGCATCGCGTACGTCATGGCGTTGCGCTTCTCGGGACGGTCGATGGTGACGGTGGCGATCGCGTCGCTCACCTCGTAACGGATGAAGTCCCCCATGGGGCGACCGTAGCGCCGAAGCCCGAGCCGCTCCTACCGGTGTTCGGGACGGTACGCCGGCACGCGCGGGTTGTAGGTGGGCCACACGACGCTGCCGTCGTCGAGCACCAGGCACAGCGCGCCGTTGATCTCGGCCTCGCCGTGCACCACGCCGTGACCACCGGCGAGCGAGGGCATCTCGGCCACCTCGAACACGAGGCGGGCCTGCTCCCCGGGCTCGGCGTCCTCCGGCCACAGCGACACCGTGGGCCGCACCCGGTTGCGGGCCATGCGACCGACCCCGCCGGGCTCGGTCACCCGCCAGTGCACGGTGATGGTCGAAGGGGCGGCCGCGTCGGCGGCGAACTCGGCGCGGAACGCCTGCTGCCGGGCCGCCCAGGTGGACGGAGCCAGCGTGAGCGGCGGCGGCGTCTCGAGCCGGCGCTTGGCTCCCGGCACTCTCGGTTCAGCGGGTGCGCCGCCACGACGCCGGAAAGCCATCGCCGCCCATCGTAGGGACTCGGCGCGGCGCGAGCCCCTACGGGAGCACGAGGTGCACGTCGCCGAACTCGTGCCACAGGTAGCGCTCGTCGAGGGCGGCGGCGTACGAGGCGGCCACCAGCTCGCGTCCGGCGACGGCGTCCAGCATGGCCAGGTGCGACGCCTCGGGCTCGTGCCAACCGGTGAGCATGCCGTCCACCGCATACACGCCCCGCTCGGGCGTGATCACCAGTTCGGTCCATCCTTGGCCGGCGTGGACGACGCCGCGATGGTCGGCCACCGTCTCCAACGCCCGCACGGCGGTGGTGCCGACCGCGATCACCCGCCCGCCGTTGGCGTGGGCGTCGTTCACCCGGCGCGCCGTGGCCTCGGGTACTCGGTAGCGCTCGGCGTAGGGCGGTTCCGACGCATCCAGCGACGCCACCCCCGTGTGCAGCACGAGCGGCGTGACGCCGATGCCGCGCGCCACCAACCGCATGATGATCTCGGGGGTGAACGGGCGGCCGGCGCTCGGCATCTCGGCGCTGCCCGGCTCGGTGGCGTACACGTTCTGGTAGCTGGCCATCGGCCACGGTTGGCGCACGTAGTCGTAGCGGATGGGCCGGCCGTGGGCAGTGAGGTAGCCGGCCAGCGGCCGGGGCAACGCCAGATGAGCGATCCACAAGCGCACGCCGCGCTCGTGGCGGGCCTGGGCGGCGAGCAGCTCGACCCGAGCGCCCTCGGGCAGGGTCACGCTGGTGCCGGCCACACCGTCGAAGAACGGGCGACCGTCACGGCGCAACTCGAGCGTCCACAGCCCGGCGGGCAGCTCGGTGGACAGGTGCACGTCGACGGCGGTGCCGTCGTCCAGGGCGCCGTGCAGCGCGGCGGGCAGCGTGCCCGAGGTGTTGATGACCACCAGGTCATCCGGCTCCAGGAAGCGCGGCAGGTCGCCGAAGTGCGAATGCACCAGGCGCTGATCGCGGCGGGTGGCCACCATCATGCGGACGGCATCGCGGGTCATGCCGCGCGCCTCGGCCGGTGCGGTCGCCTCCAACTCGGGCGGCAGGTCGAAGGTGAGCAGCGTCGGCAGACGACGGTCGACGATGGGTCCGGTGAGCGCGACCATCACGCCACCACCGCGTCGTCGAGCACGTGCTGGGCCCGGTAGCGGCCCGAGGGCCGCATGCCGTCGATGAGGGCGAGCAACCCGGGCACCGCGACCGACGGCGGCGGGCGGTCGCTGATGTCCTCGCCGGGGAAGGCGTCCTGGTGCATCTGCGTGCGCAGGTCACCCGGGTCGACCCAGTAGACGCGCAGGTCGGGCTCCTCGGCGGCCAGCACCCGCGACAGCTGCTCGAGGGCGGCCTTGCTGGCGCCGTAACCGCCCCAGCCCTCGTAGCCCTCCACGGCGGCATCGGAGGTGATGTTGACGACCGCGGCGCGCTTGCGGACGAGCGGTAGCAGCTGCTGGAGCAGGGCCACGGGTGCGAGTGCGTTGACCACGAACACGCGGGCCAGCTCGTGGAGCGGGTAGGTGCGCAGCGACGGCAGCGGCGTGGCTCCCAGTGTGGACGCGTTGTTGACGACCACATCGAGGCACGTGCCGGCCGCCCGCGCCACCGATGCCAGTGCGTCGCGATGGCCGGGGTCGCTCACATCGCCGGCGATGGCGACGACCTCGGAGGCGCCGCGGCTGCGCAGGTGCGCGGCCGCCGCCTGCAGGCGGGCGTCGTCGCGCCCGTCGATGATCAGGCGCCAGTGACGCTCGGCCAGCGCGTCGGCCAGCGCCAGCCCCAGCCCCTGCGACGCCCCCGTGATGACCGCAACCGGTTCGATTCCCATGTCCGACCTCCCGTGTTCGATGATGCCTCGATTAACACAAGAGTCTGCTTCGAATATTCCCTACCGTCGCTCCGGGTACATGGCCGGGACCCGCGGGTTGTAGGTCGGCCACACGCGGGTGCCGTCGGCCAACACGAGGCACAGCGCGCCGTTCATGGCGAGCTCGCCGACGGCAACGCCGTCACCCTCGGGCTCGGCCGGCATCTCGGCCACGTCGAAGATGAGCACCGCCGCCGCTCCCGGTGGCGCGTCGATCGGCCACAAGGCGACGAACGGCTGGGCGTTGAGCTGGCGGCGGCGGGCGAGCCGCAGCGCGGCCCACAGCACGGTGTCGATGCCCCGCAGGAACGAGGGCCTATGAACCACCGCGCCCACGCCGCGCCAGTGCACAGGCGTGGCCGGCAGCCCGCCCGCGCCCCGCTCGACCGCCTCGCGGAACTCACGTTGACGGATGGGCCACTGGGAGGGCGGGGCGGGGGCCACGCCGCGCTCAGCGCTTGGGGATCTGGAAGCCGGCGACCTGCTTGTACTGGGCCGAGATGTCCTCGAGCTCGCCGGGGGCGAACACGTCGGCGACCGAGGCGAAGCCGCCGGGCGAGCGCTCCTCGGCCATGTCCATCACGCGCTCGGGGCCGTGCTGGCGGTTGGCCAGCACGATGCCGGCCGTCTTCGGGCGCCGCCCGGCCTCGTAGGCGGCGAGGGCCGCGGGCACCGACGACTCGACGGCCAGCGCGTCGGCCAGTGACCGGGCGTCAAGGATCGCCTGCGACGCACCGTTCGAGCCGATGGGGTACATCGGGTGGGCGGCGTCGCCCAGCAGCGTGACGCGGTCGAACGTCCAGCGCGGCAGTGGATCGCGGTCGACCATCGGGAACTCGAACACCACCTCGGCCTCGTCGATGAGGGCGGGGATGTCGAGCCAGTCGAAGGCCCAGTCGGCGAAGCGCGGCGCGAACTCGGCCGGATCGCCCTTGCGGTTCCAGTCCTCGCGGTCGGCCAGGCCGACGGCCCGCCGGTCGAGCTCGGCGATCCAGTTCACCGTGCACATGCCGTCGGCGTCGGCGTCGGTGATGGGGTAGGCGACGAACTTGTGGGGGCGGTGCCCGGCCATGAACATCGAGCGGCCGGTCAGGAACGCCTGGTGGCGGCTGACGGCGCGCCACAGCACGTTGCCGCTCCACTGGGGCAGACCCTCGTCGGGGTAGAAGGTGGCCCGGACGCGCGAGTGGATGCCGTCGGCGCCCACCACGAGATCGGCCGAGTCGCGCACCACGCGGTCGCCGTCGCGGTCGACCAGTTCGACCGACGGCAGGCCGGTGGCGCCGCCGGTGTCGAGCGACTGGAGTCGATGGCCGGTGCGCACCGCGTCGTCGCCCAGGCGACGACGAACGATGTCGAACAGCGCGAGCTGCAGCCGGCCCCGGTGCACCGACACCTGCGGCACCGGATAGCCCGCGGCCAGGCCGCGCGGCTCGCGCCAGATGAGCTGCCCGTGGCGGTTGAAGAAACACAGCTCGGCCGTCTCCACACCGAGGGCGCGGATCTCGTCGAGGGCGCCGAGGCCCTGCAGCACGGCGCCGGCGTGGGGCAGCAGGTTGATGCCGACGCCCAGCGGTGCCAGCTCGGGCACCGCCTCGTACACCTGCACCTCGACGCCCTGCTCGTGCAGCGCCAGCGCCGCTACGAGCCCGCCGATCCCCGCGCCTGCGATGATCACCCGCACGCCGATCAACCCCTTCAGGCGTTCGTGCCATGATGATCATTCGTTGTCGAACGATCGCCGAACACCGGGGGGAATCATGAAGGTTGGTGCGGTCTTCTCGCAAGCCGACAGCGGCACCGATCCGGTGGCCATACGTCGCTTCGCGACCGACATCGAAGCCGCCGGGTACGGGCACCTCATGGCCTACGACCACATGCTCGGCGCACCGGCGTCGTCGTTCCCGTCGCCGGTCGGCAGCTTCCCCAGCGCGCCGTACACGAACGAGCACACCTTCCACGAGATCCTCGTGCTCTTCAGCCATCTGGCCGCGGCCACCAGCGTGCTCGAGTTCGTCACCAGCGTGCTCGTGCTGCCCCAGCGGCAGACCGCCGCCGCGGCCAAGCAGATCGCCACCATCCAGCTGCTCAGCGGCGGGCGCATGCACGTGTCCGTCGGCGTCGGCTGGAACAACGTCGAGTACGCCGCGCTCGGTACGGACTTCGTCACCCGCACCCGTCGGCTGGCCGAGCAGATCACGGTGATGAAGAAGCTGTGGAGCGAGCCGCTGGTCACGTTCCACGGCGACTTCCACGACATGGACAGCGTGGGGATCACGCCGTGCCCCGGCACCGCGTTCCCGGTGTGGATGGGCACGAACGGTACCGACGCGTCGTTGAAGCGCGTGGTCGCCCAGGCCGACGGCTGGATGCCGCTCATCATCCCGGGCCTCGACCCGATCGACGTCGCCACCGCGGTCACGCGCCTGCGGCAGCTGTGCGACGACGCCGGGCGCGACCCCGCCACGCTGCCGGTGTGGGGCCGCACCTACCTGATGCCCGGGTGGGAGCGGGCGGTCGAGCAGGCGCTCGCGCTCGGCTTCACCCACTTCAGCGTCGGGCCGCCTCGGGGGCTCGACGTGGCCGGCCAGGCCGAGGCGGTCATCGCCGCCAAGGCCGCGCTGGATCAGCTCTTGTAGCGGTCCTGGCGCACGACGGCGCGCTCGTGCGTGCCGGTGGAGATGGCACCGCGCGGCGACAGCACCTCTTCGGCGAACGTGACGCGACGACCGTTGATCTCCTGCACGCTCACCTTCACCGTGACGGTCTCGCCCTCGAACGCCGCGCCCGTGTGGCTGACGCAGACGTGGGTGCCGACGGTGAGCTCGCCGTCGTCGAGGTGCTGCTGGGCGAGCTGAAGGCATGCCCCTTCGATCTGGCGGATCATGTCGGGCGTCGACAGCACGACCGTCGGCAGGTGCGGCGGCGACATCTCCTTGGTCACGACCACGTTCGTTTCACTGCTCAGCCCGGGTTGCAAGGACGCTCTCATGGGCCGCAGCGTAGATCCCGCCCGCCGCGCCAGTCGGGCTCAGCCGACGGCGGCCGGCTCGACACGGTCGATGTCGCGCTCCCAACCCTCGTGGGCGACCACGAGCCGCTCGATGAGCGACACCTCACCGTGCTCGTCGATGGGCAGGCTCTCGAAACCCTCGACCCAGGCCCGGTGGACCACGTAGGACACCACGAGCTGGCCCGCCTCGTTGCAGAGCTCGATGGTGAGCTCCCGTCGGTCCTGGTCGGCGGCGGGGTGGACGGACTGCCCCTGCGGCGCGCCGGCCAGGCTGGAGGCCCAGGCCGCGAACTCGGCGTCGCGCGTGACACCGCGTTCGAGCACGACCGGAAGCCAGTGGGGCGCGGTGGTGCTCTCCGGCGCGGGGACGATGTCGCCCGAGGACCGGCGGCCGCCGGGCAGGCTGCGCAGCAGGCCGCTGACGTGGTTGACCGCGGCGACGTAGCGCCCCTCCCAGCGGATCCGGTACCGCATGTGGCGGTAGCCCTCCGGGCAGTTCGTCGTCATCTCACCCATCGCACCCGCCATCGACGCCTCCTCCGACCCCTCGCAAGACAAGAGCCCGATGGTTACGATTCTGATACATGTTGCGCCGAAGATGCCGGAGTGATTTCCGCCACGGCGCCGCCACCCCAACGCGATGTGTCAATCCGTGAGGTCGACGGTGATCCGCTCCAGGATGCGCCGCAGCAACTCACCCACGTACGGCGCGTGCTGCCGAGCCACCGCCAGGACATGGTCACCGTCGAGCCGCTCGGGTCCCATGCCGGCGGCCAGGTTCGTGGCCAACGACAGCCCCAGCACCTCCATCCCGAGATGGCTGGCGGCGATCGTCTCCAGCACCGTCGACATGCCGGCGAGGTCGCCACCGCAAACCTTGGCGGCGCGGATCTCGGCCGGTGTCTCGAACTCGGGACCGTGGAAACCGACGTACACCCCCTCGGGCAGGCCGGGCTCGACCTCGTGCACCAGTGCCCGCAGTCGCGGCGTGTAGGCGCTCGTCATGTCGGCAAATCGGCCGGGCAGGGGCGCCGGCGGGTTGGGACCGGTCAGCGGCGACACCCCGGTGAGGTTGAGGTGGTCGCTGATCACGACCGGCCGCCCGAGCGGCCACTCCCGCACGAGCGTGCCCGCGGCGTTGGTGAGCACCGCCACGCGGCACCCGGCGGCGTGGGCGGTGCGGATCCCGTGGGCGACCGTGGCCGGCGCGTGCCCTTCGTACAGATGGACGCGCCCCAGTGCCAGCAGCACCCGGCGCCCGTTGAGAGCGAGCGAGCGCAGCGTTCCCCCGTGCCCCGCGGCCGACGGCGCCGGGAACCCGGGCAGCTCGACCATGGGCACTTCGACACCCTCGGGCAACAGCGACGCCACGTGGGCCCAGCCCGAACCGAGCACCACGTACACGTCGTGGCGGTCCTCGCCGGTGGCGCGAGCCAGATCGGCCGCGGCACGCTCGGCTAGAACCCAGGGGTTGTTGTCGTCCATCGCCCGAACGTTACCGCCGCGGCCCAGGCCGGGTCCCCGGCCCGCCCCCGCCGGAGCGCCCCTGACCGAACCGACGCGCCTCGTAGAAGCCGGGGTTCGTGTCGGGCCGTCCCCGCTTCGACGTCCACCGGTACTGCACCGAGATGCGATCACCCACGGCTGCGCCCATCTTGGGCACGGCGTGCAGCCACGCCGCCTGGCACCGACCGCCGAGCACGAGCAGGTCGCCGCTGGCCGGTGACACGTCGATCACGTCGCGCCGGTCATCGTCGCCGTAGCGCTTGGGGCCCAGGGGCCGCAGCACGAACGGCCGTTGGGCGCCCAGGGTGACGATGCCGATGAGCGTCTCGTCGAGCCAGCGCATCTCACGGTCGCGGTGCCAGCCGACGCTGTCGTTGCCATCGCGGTAGCGGGCGAGGGCACCGTCGTCGAAGCGCACCCGGTAGTGACGATCGAGCCAGGTACCGGCCTCGGCCAGCGCGGTGTGCACGCGTCGCCCCATCTGGCGCGTCTGCAACCGGGGCAGGTCGAGGTTGCGCTCGTAGCGGAAGACCTCGCCCTGCTCCCACGCGAGGGATCCGACCAGTTCGTCGTGCAGCGCGTCGGCCGCGGGCAGGAACCCGCGCACGACGTCGATCCACGAGGCGTCGTCGAGCGAGAGGCGTTCCACGGTGACCGACGGGGCCAGCCAGCCGGTACCGGCCGGCGGCGCCGGTTCGGCCGTCATCGTCGCAACGCCTCCAGCGGTGGGCGGCGGGGCAGGCCGAGGGCCGCCTCCACCATGGCGCCGGCGCGCAGCACGCGGCGGTCGGCGCCGTGCGGGCCGACGATCTGCACACCGATCGGCAGGCCGTCGGGGGTGAAGCCCACCGGAAGCGACAGGGCCGGCACGCCGAGCACCGTGATGCGCGAGCAGACCCGCATCCATTCGATGTAGCTCGACATCGTGCGACCGTCGATCTCGGTGACCCACTCCTGGTCGGCCGGGAACGCCGGCACCTGGGTCACCGGGCAGATGAAGAGGTCGACGTCGGCGAAGAACCGCACGGCCGCGCGCACCAATCGCGTCTCGGTGGCGAACGCCGCGGACAGCTCCATCGCCGTCAGCGCCTCACCCTTGGCCCGCTCGGCCTTGATGACGTCTTTGACCGCGGCGCGCTGCGCCTCGGTGAAGGCGCGCTGCCGGCTGGCCGAGTACCACGAGCGGATGACCTCGAAGGCCCGATCGGCACCGTCGAGGTCGGGGTGGCCGTCGCGCACCGACCAGCCGAGGTGCTCGAGGGTCGGCACGAGCCCCTCGACCGCGGCCCGCACCTGCGCGTCGACGGCGAGGTCACCGAGGTCGATCGAGAAGGCGACGCGCACCGCGCCGTCGAGCGGTTCGAGCGGGGGCAGGAAGTCGATGCCCGGATCGGCGAGCGCGGTGGGTGCCGCCGGGTGCGGGCCCGCCATGGCGCCGAGCAGCAGTGCCACGTCGGCGACCGTGCGGGCGATCGGTCCCTCGACCCCGAGGCGGGCCCGGGTGGCCATCGGGCCGGTGCCGGGCACCCGACCGATGGACGGCCGCAGCCCGACCACGCCGCAGAACCCCGGGGGGTTGCGCAACGAGCCGCCGAGATCGGAGCCGTCGGCCAGCGCGGCCATGCCACAGGCGACGGCCACCGCGGCGCCGCCGCTCGAGCCGCCACAGCTGCGCGTCGGGTCCCACGGGTTGCGGGTCAACCCGAACACCGGGTTGAAGGTGTGCGAACCGGCGCCGAGCTCGGGCGTGTTCGACTTGCCGACCATGACCGACCCGGCGTTGCGCAGGCGCACGACCAGGGGGTCATCGACCGTGGGCACGAAGTCGGCGAACCCCGGGGAGCCGAACGTCGTGCGCACCCCGGCGGTGAGCAGCAGGTCCTTGTGGACGATCGGCAGGCCGTGCAACGAGCCGACCGTCGTGCCGGTGCGGGACCGGTGATCATCGAGCTCACGGGCCCGGTCCAGCGCCAGTTCGGGGGTCCGGGTGACCACCGCGTTCACCGCTGCGTCGACCTCGTCGATGCGGGCCAGGTGGGCGTGCACCACCTCTCTCGCCGAGATCGTGCCGGCCCGCAGTTGGCCTGCGGTCACGACCGCCGGTTGGTCGACGAGGGACTCGGTCGTCATCCTGGGGACGGTAGCGGCCAGAGCAGGCCGACAGGCGATCGGGGATACCCTCGCCGGATGCGCACCATCGACTGGCAGGGCGACCGCGTCGTCACGATCGACCAGACGCTGCTCCCCGGCGAGCGGCGGATGCTGGAGCTCGCCACCGTCGACGCCGTGATCGATGCCATCAAGCGGCTGGCCATCCGCGGCGCGCCGGCCATCGGGGTCGCCGGTGGCCTCGGCGTGGCCATCGCCGCCCAGCACGCCGCGGCGCGCGGCGAGGCGGTCGACTCGCCCACCGTGCGGGCCGAGGCGCAGCGCGTCCGCGCGGCGCGACCCACCGCGGTGAACCTGGCGTGGGCCGTCGACCGGGTGGTGGCACGGCTGCCCGACGGCCTCGGCGCGGTGGTCGCCGAAGCCACCGGGCTCATCGACGCCGACACCCGCGCCAACGAGGCGCTGAGCCGGCGGGGCGCCGCGTTCGTCCGTTCGCTCATCCCCGGACCGGTGGGCGTGCACACGCACTGCAACGCCGGCGCGCTGGCCTGCGTCGACTGGGGCACCGCCCTCGGCATCGTGCGTGCCCTGCACGAGGACGGCGCCCTGCGCGAGGTGTTCGCCGACGAGACCCGACCGCTGCTTCAGGGCGCCCGCCTCACCGCGTTCGAGCTCGAGGAGCTCGGCGTGCGCTACCGCGTCGTGGTCGACGGCGCCGGCGCGTCGGTGATCGCGCGCGGTCTTGTCGACGTGGTGATCGTGGGCGCCGACCGCGTCGCCGCCAACGGCGACGTGGCCAACAAGATCGGCACCTACCCGCTGGCGTTGGCGGCGGCGCGCGCCGGCATCCCCTTCGTGGTCGCCGCACCGGAGTCGACCGTCGATCTGCGCACCCCGAGCGGCGCCGACATCGTGATCGAAGAGCGCGACGAGGCCGAGGTGCTGCAGTGGCACGGCCACGCGCTGGCGCCGCCCGGCGCCCGGGCCCTGAACCTGGCCTTCGACGTGACGCCTCACGACCTGGTCACCGCGCTGGTCACCGAAGCGCGCGTGGTGCGCCTGGCGGCCGGCGAGCAGCTGGTCGTGCCGTGACCGGCCCGGGCCGCACCGCCCCGGCGGTCGGCGAGCTGCTCGATCTGCGCGGCCGGGTCGCGCTCGTCACCGGCGCCAACGGCGGCATCGGCGCCGCCATCGCCCGTCGCCTCCACGAGGCGGGCGCGCGCGTCGCGCTCCACGTGCACCGCGGCACCGCCCAGGCCGAGGCGCTGGTCGCCGAGCTGGGAGACGGCCTCGCCATCGTGCGCGGCGACGTGGTCGACGACGCCGCCCGCGTGTGCGCCGACACCGTCGCGGCGTTCGGCCGGCTCGACGTGCTGGTGAACAACGCCGCCCTCCAACCGGTGAGCGCGCTCGCCGAGATGGACCCCGCCGAGCTGCACGACGTGCTGCGGGTGAACGTCGAAGGCGTGGCCCGGCTCACGCAGCTCGCGGTGCCCCACCTGCGCCGCGACGGCGGCGCCGTCGTGAACATCGCCTCCATCGAGGGGCTGCAGCCGGCCAGCGGCCACTCCCACTACACCGCGTCGAAGGCGGCGGTCATCGCCCACACGCGCGCCGCCGCGCTCGAGCTCGGGCGCCTCGGCATCCGCGTGAACGCCATCGCACCCGGGCTCATCCATCGCGACGGTCTCGACGCAGCCTGGCCCGAGGGCGTGGCCCGCTGGCACGCAGCCTGCCCCCTGGGTCGGCTCGGTCAGCCCGAGGACGTGGCCGACGCGGTCCTGTTCCTCGCGTCACCTGCGGCGCGCTGGATCAGCGGTACCTGCCTCGTCGTCGACGGTGGGGTGCTCAGCCGCTCGACCTGGTGACCGGCGCGGTCAGCGGCCCAGATGGCTGGCCGCGATGAGGATGTCCTCGGCCACGTCGACGTCGAGGGTCATGGCCCCGACTGCGGCCACGCTGGTCATCACGAGCAGCACGAGCAGCCCGACGGCCCAGCGACGCCGGGGCGGCGGCTCGAGCAGGCACCGCACCCGCTGCGGCACCGGACCGCCCGTGAGCGAGCTGACGACGCCGGGCAGGGGGGCCGATCCGGCCAGCGCCACCGTGAGCAGCGCCCGGGCCACCGTCTCGGGGCCGACCTGTCGAGCAGCGTCCTCGTCGGCCCACCGTTCGGTGGCGTCGTTCACCGCGGCGACCACCGGTCGCAACAACGGGTTCAAGCGGGCGGCGACCTCGGTCACGCACCGGAGCAGGAGGTGGTGATGGCGCAGGTGCGAGCGCTCGTGCTCGATGACCGCTTCGCGCAGTGCCGGGTCGGGCAGCAGTTCGAGCAGGGCGGTGGTGATGATGACGCGGGCGTGCCGCCCGCCGCTGAAGGCGAAGGCCGCCGGCTGTGCGCCCGGCACCACCACGACATCACCGGCCGGCGACCTTGGCAGCTCGCGTGCCACTCGACGGTGCTGCGCGGCGAGTCGCACCACATGCGCCGACGCCGCGACCACGCCGGCCACGGCCAGCACGAGTGCGAAACGACACACCGTCGGCGGGAGACCACTCAGTCGGGCGACCACCCGCGCCGACCAATGACCCATGGCGGCCACCTTCGGCACTTCGGCCACCGCGAAGAACCCGATGATGCCCACCACGCCGACGGTGGCCACGCCCACCGCCGCGGCCGCGCCGGAGAGGGCCCGTGCGGCCAGCGACGGCGCCACCCGCCGGGCCAGGGTGCGCGAGCACAGGGCCAGCACCACCGCCGCCACGAGCGGCAGGACGGCCAACCCGATGATCACGACTCGGTGCGGGGAGACGCCGAAACGTTCAGACGGTCCAGCATGGCGGCGAGGATCGCCGAATCACCCGGTTCGAGACCGTCGACGAATCCCTGCAGGACCGCCTCACGATCGCGACTGCGGTCGAGGAGCCCGCGCACCCGATCGGCGACGAAGGCCGACTCCTGCACGAGCGGCTCGAACGTGTAGGCGCGACCGACCTTGGTCCGCCGCACGACGTCTTGCAGCTGGAGCCGGTCGAGCACCTTGGCGACGGTGGTGTACACCACGTCGTCGCCGAGCTCGGTCAGCACCTCGGCCGCCGTGAGCGGACGACCAGCGGCCCACAACACGCCGAGGATCCGACCCTGCAGCTCACCGAAGGCTCGGCGTTCCTGCTTGGCCACGGGGAAGGAGGAAGCTTCCATCCGTTCATCCTACGACGGAACCCGGGGGCTGGGTGGTGTCGACCGGGCCGGTTTCCTCTGGTCCGCCGCAAGGGCCGGGTCACGCCCCTTGGGCCGACGGAGCTCATCGGCGGATCCGGGCCAGCATGCGCTGGGCCGCCTGCTCCACGTCGTCCTCGCTCACGAGCACCTTCCACGCCGCCTCGCCGAGCGGGATGAACGAGTCTCGGGCCGCCACCAGCCCCAACGGCACGTCGACCCCGGCCTCCACCAGCGCGGTGATGACGCCCTCGCCGACGCCGCCGGTGCGACGGGTCTCGTCCACCACGAGCACGCGGCCCACCCGCTGCGCTTCGGCGATCAACTCGGGCACGGGCAACGGGGCGAGCCAGCGCAGGTCGCACACGGTGATGTCGATGCCGGCGGCCGCGAGCTTGCGTTGCACCCGCAGGCTCAGGTGCAGCCCGTTGCCCCACGTGACGATGAGCAGATCGGTGCCGGCGCCGTAGCAGAGCGGCTGCCCGATGGGCACGTGCGTGGTCGCCCAGTCGGCCGGTGCCGCGTAGGGCTCGACCCACGCGTCGTCGCCCGGCTGGTGCAGGTCGGTCGTGTGGTACAGCGCGATCGGTTCCAGGAAAACGCTGACCGTTCCGTCCACCGATGCGGCGGCGAGACACGTCCGCAACATGGCGGCGGCGTCGGCCGGCCGTGACGGTGACGCGATCACCAGACCGGGGATGTCGCGCAGCACGGCCACCGAGTTGTCGTTGTGGAAGTGGCCGCCGAAGCCCTTCTGGTAGCCGTAGCCGGCGATGCGCACGACCATGCCGTTGCGGTAGCGACCGTTCGAGAAGAACGACATGGTGGCCGCTTCCCCCCGCAGCTGGTCCTCGGCGTTGTGCAGGTAGGCGAGGTACTGGATCTCGGGCACGGGCACGAGCCCGCACAGGCTGGAGCCCAGCGCCATGCCGAGGATCGACTGCTCGTCGAGCACGGTGTCGAACACGCGGGCGGCACCGGCCCGCCTGAGCAGCCCGCGGGTCACGCCGTACACGCCGCCCTTCACGGCCACGTCCTCGCCGAACAGCAGCACGCGCGGGTCGGCCGCCAGCGCGTCGCCCAGCGCCCGGTTGATCGACTGGGCCAGCGTGAGGGCGCCTTCGGCCTCGGGCAGGGTGCCGCCGAACCAGGCGGTACGGGCATCGGCGGCGGCGGCGGGGCCGGCGGCACGGGCGGCCACCGCCCGGGGCCGGCGGGGCGACAGCGGAGCCATCACCGCGTCGGCGTCGGGCAGCTGAGCTTCGTCCAGCAGCGCCTCGGCGGTGGCCGTGACGCGCTGGCCGATCTCGACGTAGCGGGCCAGGAGCTCCAGCCCGTCGGCGGCGCCGTGGCCCACGAGCCAGCGGGCGGTGCCGAGGATGGGGTCGCGGTCCAGGTCGGTGCGCAGCTCATCGACGCCGCGGTACGAGGCCTCCACGTCGGTGCCGGCATGCCCACCGAACCGCACGGTCTTCAGGTGCAGGAACGCCGGCCGGCGGTCTCGTCGGATCGTCGCCACGACCTCGCCGGCGGCGTCGAGCACCGCGGCCGGGTCGGTGCCGTCGACAGCCACGTAACGCAGCCCGGCCCGGTCGCCGTAGGCCCGCTCGATCCAGCCGCTCGGGGTGCGCACGCTGATGCCGATGCCGTTGTCCTCGCACAGCAGCAGCAGGGGCACCGGCAGGCGCTGGTACGCGGTGTGCAACGCCGTGTTGACGGCGCCCACCGCGGTGGAGTGGTTGGCCGACGCGTCGCCGAAGCTGCACACCACCACGCTGTCGGCCGGCCACTCCGGCGTCACACCGAGCTTGTGGGCCCGGCCCAGCGTGACGGCCAGGCCCACGGCGCGCGGC
The DNA here is from genome assembly GCA_031359995.1 of Actinomycetes bacterium. Lineage (GTDB taxonomy): Bacteria > Actinomycetota > Acidimicrobiia > Acidimicrobiales > Ilumatobacteraceae > JANMAT01. The sequence continues at coordinate 58,137 of JANMAT010000235.1, read as the reverse complement.
AGGTGCGACGCGATGGTCGACGTGAGCGGGATCACGCTCAGCTCGGCCCGGCCGAACACCTTGTGCCGACCCCCGGCGATCGGTTCGCGCGCCGCCGCCAGCAGGCCGAGCAGCACGTCCTCCACGGGGTCGACGTCGGGCACCTGCACGGCCCGGGCGCAGTAGAACGCGCCCGACCGGTAGTGGAGCAGCGCCGGATCGGTGGGCCGCAGCACGGCGGCCACCGCGGCGTTGGCCTCGTGCCCGGCCGAACCGATCGTGTAGTAGCCGTGACCCTTGGCCCGCAGGCGGCGCGCCTCGAGGTCGAGGTGTCGGCTGGTGACCTGGGCGTCGAACACGCCCCGCACCTGGGCGAGGCGACCGAGGCCGGCCCGGCCACCGCCGTGGGCACCACCGAGCCCGGCCAGCGCGGCGCGCAGGGCCACGTCGACGTGGTCGAGACCGGGCGCGTCCATCGCCGCACTTCCTAGCGGATCGGCGGGCGGGTTCCACCCGATGGCGTCACCGGAACGACGCGACCCGGTCCTCGGTGTCGTCGATCACGTAGGCGGTGGCGGCCTCGTACCCGAGCCCGTCGTCGAGGCCCTCGTCGAGGGCGTGGCGGAACAGGTCCTTGTAGGCGGCCAGCGAACCGCCGGAGTTCGCCGCCACCGCCGCCGCCAGATCCTGCACCGTGGCGTCGAGCTCGGCGAGCGGCACGGCCCGCGCCGCCAGGCCCCAGGCGGCGGCGTCGGCGCCGCTGAACGTGCGGGCCGTGTACGACAGGTCGCGCGCCCGGGCGATGCCCACGGCGCGCACGAGGCGCTGGCTCATGCCCCAGGTGGGCCGCAGCCCCCACTTGGCGTGGGTGTCGCCGAACTTCGCCTCGTTGGCCGCCACCACCAGATCGCACGCCAGCACCAGTTCCAGCGCGCCGGTGAAGCAGAAGCCGTTCACCCGGGCGATCACGACCTTCGGCATGCGGGTGAGCCGGTCGATCACGGCGCGGGCGGGCAGGTCGAGCAGGTCGCCCACCCCGCCGCCTTCCAGCGACCGCTGGCCCAGCGCCTTCAGGTCGACGCCGGCCGAGAAGGCCCGCCCCTCGCCCGTCAGCACCACCACCGACACCGCCGCGTCGGCGGCCAACGCGTCGAGGGCGTCGGCCAGTTCGACCAGCATCTCGCGCGTGATGGCGTTGAGCGCCTCGGGTCGGGTGAGGGTGACGGTGGCCACGGCACCTTCGGTGCGCGTGACGACGGTGGCGGCCGGGTCGGACATGGGCCCTCCCTAGTGCTCCCCGGCTCCGCGGGCAAGTCCACGTATCCCACCCCCACCCCGGCCCTCTGAAGGTCGATACGATCCGGGCACGAGGCGGGGGAGGTACGCATGTGGGCAGTCCGCGGCACGGTGGTCACCATGGACGACGACGCGACGGTGCTCCCCGACGGCGTCGTCTACATCGGCGACGACGGCCGCATCGTCGCGGTGAGCCCTTCCGCCGCCGCGGCGCCGACGGGTTTCAGCGGCGTCACGCCGCTGAAGGCCGGCGGGTTCGTCTACCCCGGTCTCATCGATCTCCACAACCACCTGCCGTACAACACGATCGGTCCGTGGGCCGACGCCGCCCGCACCACGCCGTGGACCGATCACGACCAGTGGACGCGCGCCAGGAGCTACGGGCCGGCGGTGAGCCATCCGGGCTCGTTCCTGGGCTGGGTGAGCGCGCCGAGCCTGATGGCCTACGTCGAGATGAAGGCGATGGTGGGCGGCACCACGACCGTGCAGGGCAACGGCAAGGCCAACCACTCGGTCGACGGATCGGTGGTCCGCAACATCGACACCGAACGGTTCGGCACGAAGAAGGACTTCTTCCGGGTCGGCACGCTCGTGCAGGGCAAGGCCACTGACCTGGTGCCCGTGGCCCAGTCGATGGCCAAGGGCGCCGGGTTCATCTACCACCTCGCGGAGGGCGTCGATCCGAAGCTGCTGAAGGAGTGGACGATCGCGTCCGACGGCGGCGTCGTGCGCAAGGGCTTCGTGGCCATCCACGGCACCGCACTCGGCACCGACCAGTTCCACGCGCTGGCCGCCGCGGAGGCCTCGCTGGTGTGGTCGCCGTTCTCGAACATGTGGCTGTACGGCGGCACGGTCGACATCGTGGCGGCCAAGGCCGCCGGTGTGCGGGTGTGCCTCGGCTCCGACTGGGCGCCGTCGGGCACCAAGCACGTCCTCGGCGAGCTGAAGGTCGCCGAGTTGTGCAACCGGGCACCCGGCGCATGGCGCCAGCCGCCGGCCGCCGCCACCACGGGCCCGGTGTTCACCGATCTCGAGCTGTGTCGCATGGTCACGTCGAACCCCGGCGACGCCATCGCCGAGGTCGCCGGGCCGCAGGTCGGTCGGCTCGCGCCGGGTTGGCTGGCCGACATCGTCGTCATGGGCAAGGCGACGGCCGACCCGTACCGGAACCTCATCGACTGCACCGAGCGCAACGTGCGCCTCGTGGTCGTCGGCGGCGAAGCCCGTTACGGGATGACGGCACTCATGAAGGCGGCCGGCGCCACCGCGGCCGTACCGCTGAAGGTCGGCTCGTTGGCCCGCCGGGCCGTGATCCGCAGCCCCCAGAACCGCGAGAAGTTCTTCACCTGGCCCGACGTCGTGGGTCGTCTCGAAGCGGTGCGGGCCCGTCCCGAAGTGGCGGCGCGCGAGCTGGCCCTCGCCCTCGCCGCCGTCGGCGGCGATCTCGGCGACCCCAGGGCACCGCTGGTCGTGATCGGCGACATGCCGCTGCCCGGCGGGGCCGATCCCGCGTTCGCCGGCCGCAACGATCCGCCCGAGCCGTGCCCGATCCCCGAGCTCGAGACCCTGCTGCACGACGACCGGTTCTTCGACGCCGTCGACGCCCACACCTTCCACCGCGGGCTGCTGTCACCGCTGCGCGGCTACTACGCATGAGCGCTCCGGGCGTGGCCCTGCCGACGTTCGCGTCACGCTTCCCGCACCTGTCGACGTTCGAGCGCATCACACTGGTCGACGTCGCCATGGACGTGCTCGAAGGGGCCTACTCCCACCTGCGTCAGAAGCGGGCCCGCTACGGCATCGATCCGGTGGGGCGCCTGCGCGTGCTACGGGAACGGGCCGAGTCCGTGAGCGATCGGGCCTTCCTCGAGGAGGCCCTCGGGGTGTTCACCGAACTGCGCGACCTGCACACCGGCGTGCGTCCGCCCGACCCGTTGCGCCGCGCGGTGGCGGTGCTGCCAGTGCTGGTGGAGCGCTACGTGCGCGGCGACCGGCCGGTGTACCTGGTGTCGAAGCTGGCGCCCTGGGGTCGCGTGCACCCGGAGCTCGCCACCGGGGTGCGGGTGACCCATTGGAACGGCGTGCCCATCGACGACGCGGTGGCGCGGCGCGCCGCCGCCACGCGCGGCGCCAACGAGGCGGCCCGGCTGGCGCGCGGGCTCGAGAGCCTCTCGGTGCGGCCGCTGGCCGACCACCTGATGCCCGACGAGCACTGGGTCGAGCTCACGTTCATCACGCCCGACCGCCGCTCACTGACGGCCCGCCTGCCGTGGCGCGTGCTGCCCCGCGTGCGCTCCACGCCCACGGGCGCGCCCGACGCGGCCGCGGCGGCGACCGGTTTCGCCGCCGCGCCCGTGAACCTGGCCCTCGACCCCGGTGGCGAGGAGGCCCAGCAGGCCAAGCGCGAGCTGTTCGCCGGCGGCACCTCGCGGCGACCGGCCGGTGTGCGCAGCCGGTTGCGCATCATCACCGCCTCGGTGCGCCCGATGGGGCGCACGCCCGTCGGCCACCTGCGCATCTGGTCGTTCCTGCACGGCGACCATCAGGCCGTGGTGGACGAGTGCGCCCGGCTGCTGCGCGGCTTCGAGGACGCCGGCTGCCGGGGCGTGCTCGTCGACATCCGGGCCAACCCGGGCGGGGTCATCCAGTCGGCCGAGCGGCTGCTCCAGCTGTTCACCCCGGCGCGCATCGAGCCGACGCGCTTCGCCTTCACACCCACCGACCTCACCGCGCAGTTCTGCCGCATCGATCCGGCCCTGCGGCAGTGGCTCCCGTCGATCGAGGCGGCCGCGGGCAGCGGGGAGGTGTACTCCCAGGCCTACCCGATCACCGATCCTGATCGCGAGGCCAACGGCGACGGCCGCCACACCACGCTGCCGTCGGTGCTGATCGTCGATCCGCTGTGCTACTCGTCGGCCGACCTGTTCGCCGCCGGCTGGGTCGACAACGAGATCGGGCCCATCGTCGGCACCGGCGGCACCACCGGCGCCGGTGGGGCGAACGTGTGGACCGACCACGACGTGGCGCTGCGCACCGATCCCGACGCCGAGGGGTCGCCGGCCGTCCTCGAAGGCGGCATGTCCCTGCGCGTCGCCGTGCGCCGGGCCCTGCGCGTCCGGGCGTCGGCCGGCATCCCCATCGAGGACATCGGCGTGGCCGTGCCCGAGCCCAACGTGCACGCCACCACGCGCCGTGACCTGCTGAGCGGCAACCACGACCTGCTCCGGTTCACCGTCGATCGGCTGCCCGAGCGACGGTAGCGTCGCGGGTCCATGAGCCGCGCCACCGAACTGTTCCAGGCCCTCGGCCTCGACCCCGCCGTCCTGACCGGTGGAGACCATCCGGTCCGCTCCCCCATCGACGGCCGCACCACCGCCCAGCTGACCTGGGCCACCGCCGCCGAGGTCGATGCCGCCGTGGCCCGCTCCGTCGAGGCGTTCACGGCCTGGCGGGCGGTGCCCGCGCCCCGACGGGGCGAGCTGGTGCGCCTGCTGGGCGAGGAGCTGCGCACCCACAAGGACGCGCTCGGCGCCCTGGTCACCCTGGAAGCGGGCAAGATCACCGCCGAGGGACGGGGCGAGGTGCAGGAGATGATCGACATCTGCGACTTCGCCGTCGGTCTGTCGCGGCAGCTCTACGGCCTCACGATCGCGTCCGAGCGCCCGGGGCACGTCATGCGCGAGACGTGGCACCCGCTCGGCCCCGTGGCGGTGATCACCGCGTTCAACTTCCCGGTCGCGGTCTGGTCGTGGAACGCCACGCTGGCGCTGGTGTGCGGCAACCCGGTGGTGTGGAAGCCGAGCGAGAAGACGCCGCTCACCGCACTGGCGGTGCAGGGCCTGTTCGAGCGGGCGGTGGCCCGCTTCGGGGAGGCGCCCGCCCATCTGTCGCAGGTGCTCGTCGGTGCCGCGCCGGTGGGCGCCCAGCTGGCCGACGACCGACGCATCCCGCTGGTGTCGGCCACCGGCTCCACCCGCATGGGCGCGGCCGTGGCGCCGCGCGTGGCCGCCCGCTTCGGCCGCAGCCTGCTCGAGTTGGGTGGCAACAACGCCATGATCGTCGCCCCGTCGGCCGATCTCGACCTCGCCGTGCGGGCCATCACGTTCTCGGCCGTCGGCACCGCCGGCCAGCGCTGCACGAGCCTGCGCCGGGTCATCGCCCACCGGTCGGTGCGCGACCGCCTGCTCGAGGCCCTCACCGCCGCGTACGCCTCGTTGCCGGTCGGCGACCCGATGGCCGAGGGCACGCTGGTGGGCCCACTGGTCGATGCCGCCGCGTTCGACGCGATGCAACGCGCCCTTGCCGCCGCCGAGGCCGACGGCGGCAAGGTGCACGGCGGCGCCCGGGTGCGCGCCGAGGAGCACCCCGACGCGTTCTACGTGGAGCCGGCCGTGGTCGAGATGCCGGCACAGACGGCAGTGGTGAAGCGCGAGACGTTCGCGCCCATCCTGTACCTGCTCACCTACGACACCCTCGACGAGGCCATCGCGCAGCACAACGACGTGCCCCAGGGCCTGTCGTCGTGCATCTTCACGACCGACCTGCGCGAGGCCGAGCGGTTCCTGTCGGCCGAGGGTTCCGACTGCGGCATCGCCAACGTGAACATCGGACCGTCGGGCGCCGAGATCGGCGGGGCCTTCGGCGGGGAGAAGGAGACCGGTGGCGGTCGCGAGTCGGGCTCGGATGCGTGGCGGGCATACATGCGCCGGGCCACGAACACGGTGAACTACTCCGATGACCTGCCCCTGGCCCAGGGCATCGTGTTCGGGAGCCCCTCCTGAACATCGCCGCGCTCACCGAGCTGGCGCAGGCGCTCGGGCCCGGCGCCGTGCTCACGCCCGACGACGACGTGGCGCGCTACGAGATCGACGCCCGCTCGGGGCAGGGGCGCGCCGCCGCGGTGGTGCGGCCGGCCGACGTCGCCGGCGTGCGCGCCGTGCTGGCCTGGGCCCGGCGCCACCGCCTGCGGCTGGTGCCCCAGGGGGCCAACTCGGGCCTCGTGGGCGCATCGGTGCCCGACGCCACCGGCACCATGGTGGTGCTGTCACTCGAACGCGTCACGTCACCGCTGCGGGTCGACGCCGTCGACCGCGTCGCCCGCGTGGGTTCCGGCGTGCGCCTGTCGCAGCTGAACGAGGCGGCCGGTGCGCACGGGCTGTGCTTCCCGATCGACCTCGGGTCCGACCCGTCGCTCGGGGGCATGGTGGCCACCAACACCGGGGGTGCCCGCCTGCTCCGCTATGGCGACGTCCGCCACAACCTGCTGGCCCTCGAGGTCGTGCTGGCCGACGACGACGGCACGGTGCTGCGCTGCGGGCGCGGTCTGCGCAAGGACAACACCGGCCTCGATCTCAAGCAGGTGTTCGTGGGTACCGGCGGCGAGCTCGGCGTCATCACGGCGGTGACGGTGCAGCTTCACCCGGTGCCGCGCTGGCGCGCGGCCGCCCTGGTGGCCCTGCCCGACGATGCCGCGTCGGTGCGGTTGCTGCAGCGGCTCGAGCGTGAGGTGCCGACCGAGCTGACCGCCTACGAGCTGCTCTCGGCCGAGGCGTTCGGCCGCACCCTGGCCCACACCGGCACCCCGTGCCCGTTCGCCGACGGGGTGCCGCCCCAGACGGCCCTGGTGGAGCTCACCTCGGGCGACGACGACGCCGACCTGACGGACCGGCTGGCCGAGGTGCTGAGCGGGGCCGAGGAGATCACCGACGCCCGCTTCGGCCCGCCCGAGCACTGGTGGGGGCTGCGTCACCGCGTCACCGAGTCGGTGAAGGCCTTCGGCACGGTCGTGGCCTTCGACGTGTCGGTGCCCCGCCCGCTGGTGCCCGAGCTGCGGGCCCGCACCCTGGCCCTGCTGGCGGCGCGAGCGCCGGGCGCCGTGCTCAGCGACTTCGGCCACGTGGGCGACGGCGGGGTGCACCTGAACCTGCTCTACCCCCGGCCGGCGCTGGCCCCCACGGGCGAGGCGCTGGCCGCCCTGCGCACGGCGGTGTACGACGTGGTGGACGCCCTCGGCGGGAGCTTCTCGGCCGAGCACGGGGTGGGGCCCCGCAACGAGGCGTGGGCCGGCCGCTACCTGCCGCCCGAGGTCGATGCCGTCATGGCCGTGCTGAAGGCCCGCTTCGATCCCTTCGGCGTGCTGGGGACCCGACATCGCGCCTGATCAAGGGCTATGACACACGTCACATGCGGGATGGTGTGACACGGCGACCCGGGCGGCGATGTAGCGGACGTACTCAGCGTTGCAGCTCCGCCCAGGAAGGCACCCCACCACCATGAACAAGCGCAAGCTCGTCATCTCCGGCATCGGTTCGCTCGTCGGCGTCATCAGCCTCAGCTCCGTCGCCCTCGCCCGCAACGGCGGCCTGACCTCCCGTTCGCACCGTGACGACGTCGTCACCACCTCGAGCAGCGTGGCCGACAGCACGAGCAGCAGCTCGGCCGCCACCACGGCCACCTCCGTGGACGACGACGGTGTCGACCCCACCACGGCCAGCTCCACGGGCTCCACCACGGCCACCACGGTCGACGACAAGGGTGTCGACGCCACCACGGCCACCACGGCCACCACGACCGGCTCGTCCACCTCGGTCGCCGGCACCACCGCCGGTTCGACCGCCACGACCGTCGATGACGACGACAAGGACGACGACGCCACCGAGGACGCCAACGACGACGAGGTCGACAACAGCGGCCACGGCAACGCCGGCGACGACGCCACCGAGAACGAGGACCACAGCGGTCACGGGCACGACGGCACCAGCACGAGCATGCCGACCACGGGCAGCACCACCGCCAGCAGCACCCCGAGCAGCAGCGTCGCCACCACCGCCACGTCGGTCGACGACAAGGGCGGCAAGAGCGGCAAGGGCGGCGGCGGCACCGACGACGGCGCCGACCACGGCTGATCCCGCTCAGCGTTCGGATCGGTCGGGACGGACCGATCGATCCGAACGGGCAGGCACGTCCCCCGTGGCTCTGGCAGAGTTACCTCTGATGCGAGAGGCGGACGGGAAGGGCGACCTGCTCGAGCGGGCCCGGCACCAGGACCCGGATGCCTGGGAGACGCTCTACGTGGCGGTCTACCCCCGGCTCCTCGGGTACGCCAACCGCCGGGTCGGTCGGGAACGGGCCGGCGACGTGGTCGCCGAGACGATGGCCAGGGCCGTCGCCTCGATCGAACGGTTCGACCCCACCGGAACGGGGTTCGATGCATGGTTGTTCGGGATCTGCCGCCACGTGGTGGCCGACACCCACCGGCGTTCCGCACGGGACGACGGCCGCAGGGCACCGGCGCCCCCGCCGGTAGAAGACATCAGTGACGGACTCGAGAACGACGAGGAGGCAGCAGCCATGCGCGAGGCGTACACCCGGTTGTCGGATGACGACCGCGACGTGCTCGACCTCCGGGTCGTTGCCGGCCTCTCGGCCGAAGACGTCGCCGCGGTGCTGGGCAAGCAGCCCGGCGCCGTCCGCATGGCCCAGTCCCGAGCGCTCGATCGCCTCCGCGGTCACTTCCAGGAGATCTACCGATGAGCCTCGATGACGACCAGCTGCTCGACGCGCTGAACCGGGCCATCGGACCCGATCTCGAAGCCCGGCCCTCCCCGGCCGAGCGTGATGCGCTCCGCCAGGTGGTGCTGCAGGCCGGCCGCACCACGTCCGCTGCCGCCGACACGACCGGTACCGCCGGACCGACGGCGCCGGTCGTGTCGATCACGTCGGCCCGCCGCTGGCGCCACCGGGTGGCCGCCGGCGCGGTCGCCGGTGTGGTCGCCCTGTCGGGCGCCACCGCCGTGGCCGCCGCCACCAACAACGGCGCGCTCCCCGCCCCGGTGCGCACTGTGGCCCGGGCCGTAGGTCTCCCCGTCGACTCCTCCGCCCTCGCCGACGCCAAGGATGCCCTGCGGCGCCTGCGGCAGGCCAAGGACGACGATGTCGCCGAGGCGATCACCCGGGTCGGCAAGACGCTGGCCGCGCTGAGCACCGGCGAGCGCACCGGCATGCAGGCCGAGTCCAACCAGGTCCTCGCCGACGCCCGGGCCCGCCTGGCCGCCATCACCGCGGCCACCTCGTCGACCACCACGCCCACCACGAACGTCCCGGGTACCTCGACCCCGTCGGCCAACGGCTCCACCGCCGCCAGCTCGGGCTCGTCGCGGCCCTCCACCGGCACGTCCACAGCCACCACCGTCGACGACAAAGGTGGCCGCAGCGACACCGGCGGCCAGGGCGGCGACGGCACGGGCGGCGACGACCACGGCGGCTCCTCGGTGGCAGGCTCCACCGCCACGACCGACGACAGCGGCTCGGGCAAGGGCAGCGGCGGCGGCTCGACCGGCGGCGGCAGCGACGACGGCGCCAGCACCTCGCTGGGCACCACGGCCACCACCGAGGCCGGCGGCTCGGGCAAGGGCGGCGGCTCGAACGGCGGTGGCGACAGCACCGCGGTCACCACGAAGTCGACCACCGCCACCACCGACAAGCCCAAGGACGCGTCGGCCACCGCCACCACTGACACCACCGCCGACAGCCACGGCGGCTCCAGCAAGGGTGGCGGCGGCAGCAACAGCTGACCCCGCCCGACGGCGCGGTTGACGGCGACACTCCCGTGCCCTAGGACGGGATCGTGGACGCACTTCCCGTCATCGACGTCGGCCTCCTGCTCGAAGGTCCCGCCCCCACGGTCGCCGACCGCCTCGACGCCGCCTGCCGTGAAGACGGCTTCTTCTGCGTCACCAACCACGGGGTGAACCTCGAACTGCTGCACGATCTCGACCGGTCGGCGCGGCAGTTCTTCGCGCAACCCGACGCCGACAAGGCCGCCATCGCCATGGCCCTCGGCGGCCGCGCCTGGCGGGGCTGGTTCGCCGTCGGCGACGAGCTCACGTCCGTCGGCCCGACCGCAAGGAGGGCCTGTACCTCGGCCGTGAGCTCGGCCCCGGGCATCCGGCCGCCGGTCGGTTGCTGCACGGCGCCAACCTGTGGCCGGCCGAACCGGCGTCGCTGCGGCCGCTCGCCACCGCATGGATGCACGAGATGGAGCGGCTCGGGCAGGCGCTGCTCTCGGGACTCGCTCAGGGCCTGGGCCTGGACGCCGACTGGTTCGCGAGCAACCTCACGCACGACCCCACGGTCCTGTTCCGCATCTTCCACTACCCACCCGGCACCGGTGACGACTGGGGCGTGGGCGAGCACACCGACTACGGGCTCATCACGCTGCTGGCCCAGGACGACTGCGGCGGCCTGCAGGTGAAGACCCGGCGCGGCTGGATCGAGGTGCCGCCCGATCCGTCGGTGCTCGTGGTGAACATCGGCGACATGCTCGACCGCATGACCGCCGGTCGCTACCGGTCGACGCCCCATCGCGTGCGCAACACCAGCGGTCGCGACCGCCTGTCGTTTCCGTTCTTCCTCGATCCCGGGTGGGACGCCGCGGTCCGACCGCTGCCGCTGGCCGACGACGACCGACGCGCTGACGACGCCCGCGACCGCTGGGACGGCGCGAGCGTCCACACGTGGCAGGGCACCTACGGCGACTACCTCACGGGCAAGGTCGCCAAGGTCTTCCCCGACCTCGCCGACCGAGCGGGTGCGTCGGCGGCCGCGGGCTTTGAGGTGGCGGGCCCACCTTCGTAACCTCGCCCCAGGACGGCGTCACGTGACGCCGGGCGAGGGGACGAGTGAGCGCATCGGGTCGAGCCCGGTTCACGGGCAAGGTCGCGTTGGTGACCGGTGCCGCCAGCGGCATGGGCCGCGCCATCGCGTCCGCCTTCGCCGAGGAGGGGGCGTCGGTGGTGGCCGCCGATGTGAACCAGGCCGGTGGCGACGAGACCGTCGCGCTCATCACCGCCGCCGGCGGCACGGCCACCTTCGTGCGCACCGACGTCTCCCAGGCCGCCGATGTGGCCTCCATGGTGGCCGCCGCGGTCGAGGGCTACGGCCGCCTCGACGCCGCGGTGAACGCCGCCGCCATCGAGAACGAGACGGCCACCATCGTCGACACCGACGAGGCCAACTTCGACCGCGTGCTCGCCATCAACGTGAAGGGCGTCTTCCTCTGCATGCGGGAGGAGATCCGGGCGATGATCGCCCTGGGCAACGGTGGCGCCGTCGTGAACTTCGGCTCCACCAACTCGTACCGGCCCCAGCCCCGGCAGACGGCCTACACCGCGTCGAAGCACGCAGTGATCGGGCTCACGAAGTCGGCCGCCATCGAGGTGGCCGGGCAGGGCGTGCGCGTCAACGCGATCTGCCCCGGCGCCATCGACACCCCGATGCTGCGCAACGCCATGGAGCGACGCGGCCGCGACCCGCAGGACGTGGCCAACCGGCTCAGCCTGCTGGGGCGCTTCGGTGTCGTGGAAGAGATCGCCCAGGCGGCGTTGTGGTTGTGCAGCGACGAGAGCACCTTCACGGTGGGCCATGCGCTCGCCGTGGATGGCGGCTACCTCGCCCGATAGGAGGAACGATCGTGCAATACAGACCATCGGCCACGGAGCTCCTCGAGGACATCGCCTCGCTCCTCGAACACGAAGTGCTCGACGCCGTCTCCGGCCCGTTGCAGCATCGCGTGCGCGTGGCGGCCAACCTGACGCGCATCGTGCAGCGCGAGGTGGCGCTCGGCACCGACAACGCCACCGCCGAGCGCGAGCGGCTGGTTGCCTTCGTCGACACCAACGGCGACATGAAGGACGTGCGGGCCCGCCTGGCCGCCAAGCTGCGCGACCCCGCACCGCTGGCCGATGGCGAGCAGCAGGCGCTCTACGGCGCCCTGCTGGCCACGATCAAGGCCGATCTCGGCATCTCCAAGCCGGGCTACGACTCGTGGGAGGACGAAGCATGAGCGCCCCTGGTGCCGCCGACACCGCGGCCGGGCTGGCCCGCTGGCTCGGCGAGCTCTGGAACGAGCCTGTTCAGGTCGCGAACCTGAGCGAGAGCTCGGCCGGTGCCCGCCGGCGCAACGTGCTGTTCGACGCCAACGTGGGCGGGCGGGTCGTGCCGTTGGCCGCCACCATCCTGCCGACGCTCGAGATCATGATCGTCGACGTCGGCACCGAGGCCGGCGTGCGCACGCTGGCCGAGGAGCACGGCGTGCCCACGCCGCACATCCACGGCGTCTGCCACGACCACAGCTACGTGGGCGGCCCGTTCTTCATCAGCGACCGCATCGAGGGCGAGACCATCCCGCGACGCGTGCTGCGCCTGGCGGCGGCCACCGCCAACGGCGGCCGTGTGGTCGAGCAGATCGGTGCCGGGCTGGCCCACCTGCACCACATCGATCCGGCGCTGGCGCCGCCGTTGCTGCCGAGGCTGGCCGGCGACCGGCCGATCGCGTGGGCGCTCGCCGCGCTCGAAGAGGCGGTCGCCAACCTGCTGCAGCCCGAGCCGGTGTTCGACTACGGCCTGCGCTGGCTGCGCGAACGCCGCCCGAGCGAGCCCGAGCGCATCACGATCATCCACACCGACGTGCGCAACGGGAACATCATCGTTGGCCCCGACGGCCTGCAGGCCATCCTCGATTGGGAGGGGTCCCGACTCGGCGATCCCGCAGAGGACACGGCGTGGACGTGCACCCGCATGTGGCGCTTCGGTGAGGACCACCTGACCATCGGTGGCCTCGGCACCGTCGAGCAGCTACGCGCCGGCTACGAGGGCGCCGGCGGCACGTGGGACGACCCCCGGTTCCGTTGGTGGCGCGTGCTGCTCACGCTGCGCTGGGGCACCGGCCTGGCCGGCCAGACGGCCCAGCACCTCGACGGCCGCTTCCGCAGCATCGTCATGGCCGGCAGCGGCCGCCGCGTTCCCGAGCTCTGCTACGACGCCCTGCTGCTCATGAAGCCGTAGCCGCTCGTCGGGCTGGCGTGCGCCGGTCGCGTGATCGCTTCTACTTGAAGACCAGCGGGTTGATGGGCGAGCCCACGGCGCCCGTGACCTTCAGCACCGGCGCCGAGAAGAAGAACTCGTACACCCCGTCGGCGGCGCAGTCGTCGGCCAGCTCCTCGAAGTCGAGGATCTCGCCGAGCGTCATGCCCATGTCGCGGATCAGGATCATGTGCACGTTGAAGACGGCGTCGGGGTTCTGGCCGGGCAGGACCTCGATGGCCCAGTTGTCGGACGCCACCACGGCGACCTCGCGCTCGGCCAGCCACTCGCAGCACTCCTGGCCGAGGCCCGGCTCGCTGGCCATGAACTCGGTGGCCGACTTCGACTCGAGGAAGAACTTCCGCCAGCCGGTGCGGAACAGCATGATGTCGCCGCTGCCGAGCTTCACGCCGTGGGCCGCCTCGGCCGCTTCCAGGTCGGCCGGCGTGATGGCGTAGGTGGCGTCGAGCCAGTCGACGCCCTTCACGCGGGCGAGGTCGAGCAGCACGCCTTTGCCGGCGACGCCCTTGCCGATCTTGTCGATCGAGCAGTGCTCGGCGCCGACGACGGTGACCCCGCGCGCCGGGAAGCCGTTGTAGAGCTTCTCGTCGTAGTACACGTGGGCCAGCGAGTCCCACTGCGACGCGCCCTGCAGGGGCATGAAGATGTAGTCGTCGGCGTAGCGGAAGCCGCCGGGGAAGACCTGGGTGTCGCCGGTCTGCGACATCAGGTGCACCGGGTTGATGCGGCCACCGCCGGGTTGCGGGCCGTTGATGTCGAACGGGATGCCCAGGTCGAACACCTTGCCCTGCTTCACCAGCGCCGCCGCGGCGATCAGCCTGTCGGGCGTGATGTAGTTCAGCGTGCCGCGCTCGTCCTCGGCGCCCCACTTGCCCCAGTTGCGGACGCGCTCGCCTACGGCTCGGAAGTCTTCAAGTGCCATCGCAGGTTCCCTCTGATCGTTCGGTCGTGCTGTCAGTGACTGTTCTTGGTACGGATCGGTCAGCGCGGCGTGTCCGGGCCGATCGGCGTGCTCATCTCGCCGCCCCACTCGTCCCACGGCTGGGGCAGCTGGGCGTAGCCGCCACTCGCGCTCCACCCACCGTCGACGCTCAGCACCACACCGGTGACGAAGCTCGACGCGTCGGAGGCGAGGAACAGCAGCGGGCCCACGAGCTCGGGCAGTTCGCCCATGCGGCGCATCGGCGTGCGCCCCCGCATCCAGTCGGCCATGCCCGACTCCTCGAGCAGGGTGCGGGTCATCTCGGAGACGAAGAAGTTGGGGGCCAGCGCGTTCACGCGCAGGTTGCGGTCGCCCCACTCGCAGGCCAGCAGCTTCGTCAGCTGGTTCACGCCACCCTTGGCTGCGAAGTAACCGGCGGTGCGGTTCTCGGAGCCGGCGTTGCCGAAGATGGACGAGAGGTTGATCACGCTGCCACCGCCGTCGCGCAGCATCTCGGGGGCGGCAGCGCGGGTCATGTAGAAGAGGCCGATGAGGTCGGTGTTCACCATCTTGGCGAACATCTCGGGCTCGGCCCGCTCGGTGCGCAGCAGCCGGTCGTCGGCCCAACCTGCGTTGTTGACCAGGATGTCGATCTTGCCGAACGTCTTCATGGTCTCGGCCACGACTCGCTCGCAGTCCTCGAACGAGGTGATGTCGCCGGCCACGGCCAGGCACCGCCGACCGAGGCCTTCGACCATCGCCCTGGTCTCGGCCAGCTTGTCGACCGAGCGGGCGGTGACGACCACGTCGGCGCCCGCCGAGGCCAGCACCTCGGCGAAGACAACGCCGAGGCCGTAGGAGGCACCGGTGACGATGGCGATCTTGCCATCGAGACGGAACGTGGTGGTCAGGTCCACAGCGAGCCTTTCAGTGGATCGTTCAGGGGCGAGCGCTCGGGTGCGTCGGTGCAGGTGGTGTCAGAACAGGTCCCAGTAGGACTCGCGGGCCCGCATCTGCTCCACGGTCTCCTCGAGCAGCACACGACCGGACCGCATGACGTACACGCGATCGACGATGCGCAGCGCCTGGCCCACGTTCTGCTCGAGCAGCAGCACGGCCAGACCTTCGGTGTCGGCCAGGTGACGCACCGCGGCGAAGATCTGTTGCACGACGGTCGGCGCCAGACCGAGCGAGGGCTCGTCGAGCATGAGCAGCTTCGGGCTCGACATGAGCGCGAGGCCCAGGCTCACCATGCGCTGCTGACCGCCGGACATGGTGCCGGCGAGCTGCTCGCTGCGCTCCTTGAGGATGGGGAACAGCTGGTACACCAGCTCGAGCCGCTTGGCCCGCTTGTCGACGTCGGGCTCGTTGGCGCCACCGAGCAGCAGGTTGTCGAGCACGCTCAGGTCCTGGAACACGAAGCGCTCCGACGGGATGAGGGCCATGCCATTGCGCACGTTGGTGCGCGTGCCGTTGCCCTTGGTGTCCTGACCGTCGTAGAGGATGCGGCCACCGAGCGGCGGGATCACGCCGTGCACGGTCTTGATCGTGGTGCTCTTGCCGCTGCCGTTGTGGCCCAGCACACCGACGATCTCGCCGAGGCCAACGTGCATGCTGCAATCGAAGACGACCTGCTTGCGGCCGTAGCCGCCGTTCAGGTTCTCGATCGAGAGGACGGTCTCAGGTGCCAAAGTAGGCCTCCGCCAGTCGCTCCGAGCTGGTCAGCTCGTCGATGGTTCCCTGGGCCGTGATGCGGCCCAGTTCCATGAAGTAGGTGTGATCGGCCAGGCGGCCCACGACGTGGAGGTTGTGCTCCACGATGCAGACCGTGCGGCCCTGTTCGCGCACGGCTTCGATGAGGTCGAGCATGGTGTCGACCCACTTCGTGTCGATGCCCGAAGCCGGCTCGTCGAGCAACAGCACGTCGGCCTCGGTGGCGAGCACCCGGGCCAGCGACAACAGCTTCGACTGTCCGTACGAGAGGGCACCGGCGGGCAGATCGGCGAAGTCGGCCATGCCGACGAACCGCAGCCAGCCCATGGCCTTCTCGCGGGTCTCCTCTTCGCCGCGGGCGGCGATGGAGCCCGGCGTGAAGAGCGGCACGAGGTGCTCGCCCGGCTGCTCCTGCACGGCGAGCATCACGTTGCTGAGGCAGCTCACTCGTTGGATGAGGCGCACGTCCTGGAAGGTGCGCACCAGGCCGAGCCGGGCGACCGCGTCGGGCGTGCGCCCCACGAGCTCCTGCCCGTTGAGCACGACGGAGCCGCTGTCGGGCCGGATGAAACCGGTGAGGAGGTTGAACACGGTGGTCTTGCCGGCGCCGTTGGGGCCGACGAGGGCGGTGATGGTGCCCTTGCGCAGGTCGATGTCGAGGTTCTCGGCGGCCACGATGCCACCGAAGCTCTTCGAGATGCCCCGGGCCTGCAGCACCACGGGCGCGTGCTGCCAGCGGTCTTCGCGCACCCCCTGCTCGCTGTGGGTCGGCTCGTGGTCGCCCTCCTTGATGGACACCTTGGTGTCGGGCACCCAGTCTTCGCCCATCTCGACGCGCACCACTCCGGGTGCCCTCCCCCGCAGCCGACGGATGGGGCGGGACCCCTCGGGGAAGAGGCCCTGGGGCCGCACCTTCATCAGGATGGTGAGGGCGATGCCGTACACGATGAGCTGGACGACGAACGCCCGCTCGGCCTTCATCTTCAGCACCCGCTGCAGGAACGGATCGAGCAGTACGATGATGACGGCGCCGTAGACGGAGCCCCACAGGTTGGCCATGCCGCCGAAGATCACCACCGCGAAGACGGTGAGCGAGAAGTTGAACCCGTACACACCCGGCGTCGCCAGTCCGAGCAGACCCGAGTACAGCGCACCGGCGAACCCCGCCATGGCCGAGGTGATGGCGAACACCGACACCTTGTAGGCGAAGACGTTCTTGCCGAGCGCTTGGGCGACGAGCCCGTCCTCACGGATCCCCTTCAACACTCGACCGTAAGGCGATTCACCGATCCGCCAGCAGATGGCGAAGATGATCGCCAGGCCGATGCTCGTGGGCACCAGCCAGTCCCGCTTGTGGCCGAGGTGGTAACCGAAGAGGTCGATGTTGTTGATGGAGATGAGGCCGTAGGTTCCACCGAGCGACTTCGAGGCCACCAGGATGCCGAGGATCACCGACGAGACGGCCAACGTCAGCAGGATCAGGTACTCGACGCTGAGTTTCAAAGCGGGTAACGCCACGATCATGCCGACGATGAACGCGATCAGGATGCCCACAAGCATTGCGGGTATGAAGTTCCAGTGTCGCAGCTGAACCAGGTACCCCATGCTGTAGCCGCCCACCGCACCGAACGCGGCATGGGCCACCGAGACCTGGCCGGCGTAGCCGAGCAGCAGGTTGAGCGAGACCGCCAGGATGGCGTAGATCAGGATCTGCGCTCCGTAGTTGAACCAGACTTCCATGACGTGTCAGCTCCCAACGGCCGGTGTTGTCGGGGCAGCCGGCGGGTCACCAGCCGCTGGTCTCAGGAACGGGAGGAGCTCGCTCAGCCTCCGGCCTCGCACCGAGAGCGACACCAGGTAGCCGACGAGGATGACGAACACCGTGGTCTCGGTCCATCGCACCGACAGCCAGATGGAGGCGAGCTGCTCGACGACACCGACGATGACGCCGGTCAGGAAGACCCGGACCGGCGAGCGGGCCGTGCCGGCGAGGAACGCAACCACGAACGCAAAGATGACGGGCCGTTGGCCCATGGCCGGTTCGATGGCGAAGCGCAGACCCTGCCAGAACGCGGCGACTCCGGCGAGGAACGTACCTATGCCGAAGCACACGAGGTAGATCAAGTTGGCGTTGATCCCGATGATGGTCGCCAGCTCGGGATTGACACGCGTGGCCTTGATCGCCCGACCCAACCCGGTGAATCGGAGCAGCGCGACCAGAATCGCCACCAGCACGACCGCCGACACGACCTGCCACACGGCGAAGTTCTCGAACCGAACCTTCCAAAGGGCCCATGCCTTCTTCCCCGGGCCGAAGTACGGCTGGGACTGCTGGCTCCAGAGGAGGGCGATGATGTTCTGCCCGGCGATGCCGATGCCGAGCGCGGCGACGAACACCGCCAGCAGCGCAGTGGCGCCGGCACGCCGGACGAGTGACCGGTAGATGAAACGCTCGATGAGGACGCCGAGTGCCGTGGCGACCAGGATGCCGAGCAGCGCCGCTGGCCAGAACGGCAGCTCGAGGCCCCGGAAGGTCAGCGTGTATGCCATGTAGGCCGCAAACGTGTACGTGAAGCTGTAAGCGAAGTGGAACCGACCCGTCACCCCCAGGATGAGCGCGAAGCCCACCCCGAGTAGGCCGTATGCCGAGCCCGCGAACAGGCCGTTGGCGGTGAGCTGCGCGACGGTTTCCGCGTCGAAGCGAGCGAACATGCGATTGATCCCCCTGGAACGCCGGCGAGCGGAAGGGCGCTCGCCCTTCCGCTCCGGACAGTGATGTGCGGTCAGGCCTTCTTGTAGCCTTCGGCGTTGAGGCCGAAGAACACCTGAGGTGTGACCTTGCCAGCCTTGTACTCGAACACGCCCATGCCACGCTTGGTCACGGTGTGGGTGACCGGGTCGAGGGTGTACGTACCGACTGTGTTGGCGTCACCGCCGTACACGCTCACGACGGTCAGGTTGGACTGCAGGGCCTTGTCCAGGGCATCCCCGTCGTTGATGTCGCCACCGCTCTTGAGCACTCGACGGATGACTTCCCACATGACGAGCGTGTTCTCGTAGAAGTTGGCGGCGTAGAAGTCGGGCTCCTCCTTGTACTCCTTCTTGAACTCGCTCACGAACAACTTCGCCAACGGGCTGACCGGGTTGCCCGCATCGAAGTAGTCATAGGCGAAGGTGTAACCGTCCTTGTCGTAGGTGCCCTTCGACGCGTTGACGCCGTCCGGAGTGAACTCGAAGCCGATCACCTTCGCCTTGAGACCCTGGGTCGCGGCCTGGTTGATGAACGAACCGGGATCCTGGCCGTAGCAGCCCAGAACGATCAGATCGGGCTCATTCGCCTTGATCTTGGGGAACACCGCAGAGAAGTCCTGGTTGCCGATGGGGACAAGTTCGTAGAGACCGTTGTGTGTCATCCCGGCGGCCGAGAACTTGGCGAGGATGTCGGTCTTGATGATGCCGTTGTTGGGCTCGCCGATGTCCCAACCCACGAGGCCGATCTTGGTCTTGCCGGGGTTCTTCTCCAGCCACCACTTGAGCAGCCCGGGAACGACGTCGTTCGGTGTGATGGCACGGGTACCCCAGAAGTACGGCTGCTTCTGGCCGAAGATGCTGGTACCACCGCCGCCGTCGAGCGTGAAGACCTTGTTCTTGGCGGTCTCCTCGAGCATGGCGCCGAGGTCGTCGACGTAGGACGCGAGCTTGGCCGGGATCTTCTTGGCGACGATCTCGGTGATGGCCTGCTTGCCGGCCGGGGCGTCGCCCGACTTGTGGTCCCAGTAGGTGACCTTGATGTTCGGGCCGCCGGCGGCGGCGACGTGCTTGACAGCCAGGTCGATACCGCGCGACATCGTCTTGCCGTAGAACGAGCCGGTCCCGGTCAGGGCCAGGACGGAGCCGAGTTGGAAGTCCTTGCCCTTGCCCGAGGTTGCCGGGTCGATCTTGAGCATGGCGGCAAGTTGGCTCCCGGCATCGCCGCCTGCGGCGGGCGCCGCGGCGGTGGTCGCCCCGCCCGAAGCGGCGGTCGTCGCGGCACTGCCAGCGGCGGCGGTGGTCGGCGTGTTGCCGGCCGCCTTGGCGGTCGTCGCCCCGCCGGTGTCACTCTTGCTGCTGCTTCCGCATGCAGCCAGGATCGCCGGACCTGCTGCGGCAGCGAGTCCGAAGAATCCGGCGTTGCGGAGGAACTGACGCCGGCTGGTGTCGGCGGCATCGGGTGTCTGGTGGTCGCTCACTGGCTCTCCCCCTGTGATGTCCGAAGGTGTCGGACGGTCAAGTGTGATGCATATCGGTGATGGGGCGACGTGCACACACGTCGTCAAGCGCTACCCACCGCGGTGCAAGCCCCCTCGCTTGCGTGAACCCCTGGGCGGGAGTTGACATGCTCGTCAACTCCGTCATTCTTATCGCAGCGAACGGCGTGACTGCAAGCACACTCGCTCAGCGCCGGCGGCGCCAGCGCTGGCGGGGTCAATCCGAGGGCGTTGCAGTACAGCTTCGTCAGCTGCTCGACGGCGACGCTCTCCTCGAACGGCTCGCCCAGCACGAACCACACGTAGGCCGACCGGTCGATCATGGAGCCCAGCGCCGTGGCTGCGTAGTACGGATCGATGTCGGCCGGCACGAGCCCTTCGGCCTGCCACCTGCTGATCGCTCGTTCACTCCGACCGACCCACAGCCGACGAGCACCCCGACGGATGGCCGCCAGGCGCGGGCTGAAGGTGGCGACCTGCTCCATGATCGCCATCATCGGCGCATTGGTGCGGTAGGCCCGCAGGTACCCCCGATTGGCCCGCGTGATGAGCGAGACCGGGTCGGAGCCGGCGCGGGGCTCGGCCGCCGCCACCGCCTGGAAGTCGGCGGTCAGGGCCGACACGACTTCGGCGAAGACGTCTTCCTTCGACGCGAAGTACGTGTAGAAGGTGCCGTAGGCCACGCGGGCCCGCTTGGCGATGCCCTGGATGTTCGTGTCGAGGTAGCCGTGGCGCTCGAACTCGGCCCGCGCCGCGCTGATGAGCTTGGCCCGCGTGCGCAGACCCCGTTCCGTCACCGGCAGGGTGGCCGGCGCGGCGAGGACCGAGCGGGCATCGACGTCCCGCTCGCTTGTCGTGCTCATCGTCGCCTCGCTCGTGTCGTCGTGATCGGATGGCGGCCGCCGCCGGGTCCGTCCCGGGGGACAGACTACCGACGGCGGCTTCCGCCGCGTCCGGCTAGACGTTCAGATGGTGGAGCTTGGCGCCCGGCCGGGGCCAGGTCATCGTGAGCAGCTTCCCGGTGCCCGACACGGTGATGTACGCCGTGCGCAGATCGGGTCCGCCGAAGCAGATGTTCGTCGTGAGCAGGTCGCCGGTGGGCACGAACTCGACGAGCTCGCCGTCGGGGGAGATCACCGAGACACCACCGTTCACCAGCGTGGCCACGCACACGTTGCCGTCGGCGTCCACGGCCAGGGAGTCGAGCAGCTGCAGCCCCGGGAACCCGTAGAGCGTGCCCCACGTGTCGACCAGACCGAGCTCTTCGACCTCGCCGGGCGCGGTGATGCGCCGGCGCGAGATGCGACCGTTCATCGTCTCGGCCCAGTAGAGGATCGTGCCGTCGGGAGAGAGCCCGATGCCGTTGGGATGGGCCACCGGCCACACCAGCTCCTTGATGAAGGAGCCGTCGTTCTTGGCGTAGTAGATGCCGGTCAGGTGGTCGACGCGGCCCTCGGCCATGCCGTGGTCGGTGAAGTAGAAGCCGCCGTGGGCGTCGAACACGAGGTCGTTCGGCGCCCGCAACGGGTTCCCGTTGCACTCCGTGTACAGGTCGGTGATCTCACCGGTGGCCACGTTCACCTTCTGGATGCGCCCACCGATGTACTTCTCCGGCGTGGTCGGGCCCGGGAAGGTGAGGTCGCCCATGGGAACCTCGGTGAACCGGGCGCCGTTGTTGCAGATGTAGACGTCGCCACCGGGGCCCAAGGCGGCACCGTTGGGGCCGCCGGGAACCTCGGCGATGGTCTCCTTGCGGCCGTCCGGGTGCACGCGCGTGAGGCGCGGCCCGAACATCTCGACCAGGATCACCGTGCCGTCGGGCATGGCGATGGGACCCTCCGGGAACTTCAGCCCGGTGGTGACTTCGATGAGCTCTGCCATGTGCCTACCTTTCGATCGAGTTGGGGGAACGGCTCAGCCGTTGACGCTGGCGACGCCCTTGGGCGCCTGCTGGGACATGAAGCCGAACATGTACCCGGCCACACGGCGGATCTGGATCTCCTCGGCGCCCTCGGTGATCCGGTAGCGGCGGTGGTGGCGGTAGATGTGCTCGAACGGCTTGTGCCGCGAGTAGCCCATGCCACCGTGCACCTGCATGGCCCGGTCGGCGGCCTCGCAGCACAACCGGTTGGCCCAGTAGTTGCACATCGACACCTGATCGGACACCGAGAACGCGCCGTACTTGTCCATCTGCCACGCCGTCTTCTGCACGAGCGCACGCAGCATGGCGCACTGGGTCTGCAGCTCGACGAGCGGGAACTGAATGGCCTGGTTCGTGGCCAGCGGCTTGCCGAACGGCTTGCGCTCCTTGGCGTACTGCACCGACTCGTTGATGCAGAACTGGGCGGCGCCCAGCGACGACGCCGCCTGGCGGATGCGGTTCTCGTTGAAGAAGTGCTGCACCACCTGCAGGCCCTTGCCCTCGCCGCCGAAGATGGCGCCCTGGGGGACCCGGATGTCCTTGAACGACACGTGGGCGTGATCGGTGGGCATGTTGAACGTCCACAGGTACTGCTCGATCTTGAAGCCCTTGCTCGCGGTGGGCGTCAGGAAGGCGGTGATGCCGTTGCCGTCACCGGCCTTGCCGCTGGTACGGGCCATGATCATGTCGTACTGCGCCTTGTGGATGCCGGTGTTCCAGGTCTTCTCACCGTTGATCACCCACTCGTCGCCGTCGCGCACGGCGGCCGTCTCCATGTGGGTGGCGTCGGAGCCGTGGTTGGGCTCGGTGATGCCGAAGGCGAACCCCTTGGTGCCCTCGAGCAGGCCGGGGAGCCACTCCGTCTTCTGCTCCTCGGTGCCGTAGGCGATCATGAGCAGCAGGCCCACGTTGTTGCCGACGATCGAGTGCTCGTTCTGCAGGTCGTTGTGGAGGCCGAGGCCCTTGGTGGCCAGGTGCTCGCGGATGATCGCCATGCCGAGGTTGGTGCCGTTGCGGCCGCCGAGCTCGGACGAGATCGGGTAGCGGTAGAAGCCGGCCGCGTCGGCCATGCGCTTCACCTTGAAGAGCAGTTGCTCCCACTCTTCGTTGGGCAGACCGCCACGGTCCCAGTCGGTGCGGGCGTCCTCACGGCGGTGGTCGAAGAACCGGATGTTGTCGTCGGTGTTCTCCAACGGCTTGATCTCCTGCTCGATGAAGTCATCGAGCTCCTTGAGCAGATCGGCGATGTCCTGCGGGATGTCGAAGTCCACGTTGGCTCCTGTGTGAATCAGCGGAAGTTGGGGGTGCGCTTCTCGAGGAAGGCACGAACGGCTTCGTGGTGCTCGGGGGTGCGGTAGGCGACCTCGAGGGCGTCGCCCTCGCGACGCTGGACGAGCTCGAGGTCGGACTCGGCCGCGTTCTGGGTCAGCAGCTCCTTGATCATGCGCAGCTGCGGGGCGGGGTTGCCGGCCAGTTCGGTGGCCACGGCCATCGCCTCGTCCATGAGCGCCTCGGGAGCGACGACGCGGTCGATGAGGCCGAGCTGCTTGGCCTCGTCGGCCAGCACCGTGGTGCCGCTGAGTGCGAGCCACGACGCGTTGCCGAAGCCGCAGCGGGTGACGAGGAAGTGCGAGGAACCGAGCTCGGGCACGAGACCCATCTTCACGAAGCGGGCCGACAGCTTGGCCCCCTCGGCGGCGATGAGGACGTCGAAGGGCAGCACCATCGTGAGGCCGACCCCGATCACCGGACCGTTGATGGCGGCGACGAGCGGCTTCGAAGCGCGGCACAGACCGACCCACTCACCGACCCGCACCGCGCCGGAGGACGCCTCAGGTGCGACCTTCTTCTCCTGTGCCTCGACGCCGGGCGCGAACTGCGAACCGATGTCGGCGCCGGCGCAGAAGCCGCGCCCGGCGCCGGTGACCACGATGGCGCCGATCGACCGGTCGTCGTTGGCCCGCTTGATCGCATCGGTCAGTTCGGCCGACATCTTCGGCGTCCACGCGTTCAGGCGCTCCGGACGGTTCAGGGTGAGCAGCAGGACGTCGCCCCGTTGCTCGCTCAAGATCTGCTCGTAGCCCATCGGGCCTCCCCCTGCGATTCGACGAAGCACCGACGCACCGGCCCCCCGATGGCCGTACGCCCACGCCGCGGCACCCTACGGACAAGTTGACAGGATCGTCAACTTGCCCCCACCCTCCGCGTCAGCGGTCGTCGGGCCGGTACAGACGGATGGGATTCGGTTGGGTGATCCAAGCGGGCTGCTTCCGCCACGGCTTGCCCGTGCGGTACCCGCCGTCGACGACGAGGTCGATGCCGGTGATCCACTCGCTCTCGTCGGACGCGAGGAACAGCGCGGCGTTGGCGATGTCGATGGCCTCGCCGACGCGGTGCATCGGTTGCGCGTCGTCGGTGCCCTCGCGCATCTTCTGGACGCGGGCTTCGGCGGCGTCACGACCGCCGTAGGAGATCGGCCGGCCCGCCGCCAGGGGCGTGGCGATGAAGCCCGGGCAGATGCAGTTCACCCGCACCGACGCCTCGGCCAGTTCGTTGGCGACCGACTTCGTCAGCTGGATGACGCCGGCCTTGGCCACGTTGTAGAGGTGGGGCGCGCTCCCCGTGTTCAGACCGGCCACCGACGCAGTGGAGATGATGGAACCCGACCCTTGCGCCACCATGACCGGCGCGGCGTGCTTCATGCCGAAGAAGACACCCTTCAGGAGCACGTCGAAGGTGAGGTCGAAGTCGGCGGCGCTGATGGATGCGATGGGCCCGATGGCACCGCCGAAGCCGGCGTTGTTGTAGATGATGTCGAGTCGGCCCCAGCGGTCGACGGCCCCGGCCACCAGAGCGGCCACGTCGTCCTCCTTCGAGACGTCGCAGCGCTGGAACGCGCCGTCGGCACCCCAGGCCGCCGCCGTCTCCTCGCCGACCTCGGCCTGCAGGTCGCCGATGAGCACCGTGGCCCCCTCGGCCACGAACAGCGCAGCGGTGGCCGCGCCGATGCCCGACGCCCCACCGGTGATGACCGCCACCTTGCCGTCGAGCCGACCAGCCATGAATCCCCCTCGTCACCGCCGGCGGTGCCGGCCCCCGGCGGGAATGTAGCCCCGCCGGGCCGGCCGGCGACCAGCCGCTACTCGGGGCTGCGCTCGAACGCCAGCGTCGGCAGGTCGACGACGTGAGCGCCCCCGTCGGCCATGATCACCGCGCCTTGGATGAGGGCCGAGTCGGGCGTCGACAGGAAAAGCGCGATCGACGCGACCTCCTCGGGCTGCCCCGGTCGCCGGATCGGCACCTCCGAGCTGGCCAGCGTGTAGGCCTGCTCGCGGCTGATGCCGCGCGTGGCGGCCAGGTGGTCCATGCCCCGATCGGCCATCGGCGTGACCACCCACGCCGGGTTCACCGAGTTCACGTGCACGCCCTTGGGCCCGTAGTCGCGGGCCATCGACTTGGTGAGCCCGGTGAGCGCATGCTTCATCGTGCAGTAGCCGACGGACTCTGGGCCGGCGAACACGCCGGCCAGCGACGACACGATCACGATGTGGCCACGGCGCTCGATCAGCGATGGCAGCGCGGCGCGACACAGCTTGAACGCGCTGGCCAGGTTGGCGTCGAACACCTCCTGCCAGGCGTCGTCGTCGAGGTCGGCCGCCGCGCCTGGGTGACCCCCGCCGGCGTTGGCCACCACGATGTCGACGCCGCCGAAACGGGCGGTGGTGAACTCGACGAGCGCGGCGACCTCGGTGGTGCTCGATGCGTCGGCCGGGTAGGCGACCGCGCCCGTGGCCGCCGCCACCGCGTCGAGCGGCTCGGGCCGGCGGCCCGACACCACGACCTCGGCCCCCTCGGCCCGGAACCGCGCGGCGGTGGCGGCACCGATGCCGGTGCCTCCGCCCGTGACGATGGCGACCTTGCCCTGCAGACGCATCCGTCCACCCTTTTCGATGTCGTGCCGGCCGCGGCGGCCGGTCACCCCCAGAGCATGCCTCACTCTGGCGGCGACGAAGTAGGAGCACTCGGCCCTGAGGTCTATGCTCGAACCCAGGTCGTCCAAGGGGGAAGAACATGGCGAACCAGATCCCGCTGGTGGATTATCTGGTGCTGGGCAACGAACCGCACCTGGAAGCGAACGAGTGCACCAAGTGCGGCGCCCGCTTCTTCGACCGGCGCAACGCCTGCGCCGGCTGCTTCAACACCGAGTTCCGACGCGTCACGATCGGCACCGAGGGCAACGTGCGCGCCTTCACCATCGTGGCCCTCGCCGCACCGGGCATCCCGGTGCCGTTCGTGTCGGCCGTCGTCGACTGCGACGGCACGAGCGTTCGCACCAACCTCATCAACGTGCCGGCCGACCCCGAGCACGTTTCCCTCGGCATGAAGGTCCGCCTCGCGACCTACACCGTGGGCACCGATGACAACGGGGTCGATGCCGTCGGGTTCGGCTACGAGCCGGTCGGCTGAGCGAAGCAACGGACCAGAGAGACCAGGAGGCAGCAACCATGGCCAGTGACGACATCTGGATCCTCGGGATCCGCATGACGAAGTTCGGCAAGCACACCGACAAGGACATCGTCGACCTCGCCGCCGAAGCGGTGCAGGCCGCCCTGGCCGACGGTGGCGTCACCATGGGCGAGATGGGCATCCTCGCCGCCGGCAACCTGATGGGCGGTGGTGGCATCGGCCAGCAGATCCAGAAGCAGGTCGGCCAGACCGGCATCCCGGTCTACAACGTGTCGAACGCCTGCGCCACCGGCGCCACGGCGCTGCGCACGGCGATCATGGCCATCAAGGCCGGCGAGTGCGACATGGGCCTCGCCGTGGGTGTCGAGAAGCTGGCCGGCGCCGGCCTGCTCGGTGGTGGCGGCAAGGCCAAGTCGGGCGGCAACGAGTACAAGCCGGCCGGTCGCTTCGGCGCCGTCGCGCCCACCGATGGCCGCATCGGCACCGACACCATGCCCGGCGTGTTCGCCCAGGTGGGCACCGAGTACGCCCACAAGTACGGCGGCGTCGACTTCGACACGTTCGCCGGCATCTCCGAGAAGAACCACGCCCACTCGGTGCTCAACCCGCTGGCGGCGTACCAGAAGCGCTTCACGCTCGACGAGATCAAGAACGACGTGATGATCTCGTACCCGAACACCCGGCCCATGTGCTCGGCCAACTGCGACGGCGCCGCCGCCGCGGTGGTGGTCAGCGGCGCCAAGCTGAAGACGCTGTCGCTCGAGCAGCAGCGGCGTGCGGTGAAGGTGTCGGCGTCGATCCTGACGACCGACCCCTACGAGGAGGCGTGCCAGATCCTCCCCAACGTGAACACGTTGACGAAGAACGCCGCCCGCCAGGCCTACGAGCAGGCCGGTGTCGGCCCGAAGGACCTCGACCTGGTCGAGCTCCACGACTGCTTCGCCACGGCCGAGCTGGTGCACTACGACAACCTGCTCCTCTGCGAGGAGGGCGGCGCCGGTGACTTCTTCCGCTCGGGCGCGACGTGGCGCACGGGCACGACCCCGGTGAACGTGTCGGGCGGCCTGCAGTCGAAGGGCCACCCCATCGCCGCCACGGGCATCGCCAACATCTGGGAGGTCTGCCACCACCTGCGCGGTGAGGCGGGCGACCGTCAGATCGAAGGCGCCAAGGTGGGGCTGGCCCACGTCATCGGCCTCGGCTCGGCATGCGGCATCCACATCCTGGAGAAGTCGACCGTCTAACGGCTCCGGCAGTGCTGGTCGAACGGGTCGTCGCCTCCGGGCGGCGGCCCGTTGGCCGTTTTCCGGACGCCGATCAGGGCGCCGGGGTGGACACGGGCGGGCACGGTGTCATCGTGCCCGCCGGGTCGTCGGCCCCGGGGTGGGCGCAGGCCACGACCGTGGTGTCGAGCACCGTCGGCCTCGGGTCGCTGGTCACCCACGTCGTGACGGCCATGACCAGGATGGCCACCGCCTGCAGGAGAGGGACCAGCCAGATCCGCCGGATGGTCCCCTCACCGGCATGCACGGTCTCGTCGTTCATGGCAGCAACACCACCTGTCGCGAGCAGACCAGACTGGTGACCGGTCGGATGTCCTTGCGGATGAGCGTCACCGGCACTTCTGACGCCGTGCCACACGTGATGACGACGGTTCCATCGACCAGCTCGACCTTGATCCCCGACGGATCGACCTGGTTGTCGAGCACTGCCGGCGCGTCGCTGCTCTGCACCGCCGCCACGGTGATCACGGTGACGGCGACCATCCCGACCGTCTGGATGATCGGACCCATCCAGTTCGGCTTCTGCCAGAAGTGAAGGTGTGGACGGGGAGGCACCGATGTCGGCTCCAGCTCCGTCGTGTGCCGTTGATCGCCCATGAACCACCGATCGGGTAGTTCTGGATTCGATCAAGGAGCCGTGCCGAAGCAGACGATCCCTTGACGGTCCATGATGATGACCTCAGCGATCGGCAGGAGCGACTTGCTCTCGCCGGCCATCACGTCGGTCTCTTCGAACCGCAGGAGCACGCCACCGGCGATGAGCGACATGTGGTACCTCGCGGCGTACGAGCGGATCGGCCGTGACTGCTCGGTTCGCCGGTGTGGTACCGCCCTCGGCCGGGTACCGCGGACGTGTGACCGGCACTCCCTTCGACCGCGCCGATGAACTGCTGCTCGGCCAGACCGAGCCCACCCCACCCGCGCCCGGTTGGAACGACGTGCCCTGGCGCACGATCCTCGCCACGATCGGGCTCGTCGGCGTCGCCGTCCTGCTGCTCGTCGCCGTGTACATCGCGTCGCGCGTGGTCATCTGGATCACGGTGGCGGGCTTCTTCGCGGTGGTGCTCGCCCGCCCCGTCGGCTGGCTCCAGGGCCGCTACCACCTGCGACGAGGCCCGGCCATCGGACTCGTGGTCGGCGCCACGCTGGGCATGTTCGTCGGCCTCGTGGCGCTGTTCGTGCTGCCCGTGCGCACCCAGCTCGTCACCGTGCTCACCGACCTGCCCGGCACCGTCCAGCAGGCGGCGGCCGGCCAGGGCCCCGTCGGCCGGGTCGTGTCCCGGCTGCACCTCGAGCAGCTCGTGAAGGACAATCAGGAGTCGCTGACGCGGGCCGCCGACTCGGTGCAGGGGTCCTTCCCCTCCATCATCCAGCAGGCCGTGCAGATGCTGGTGGTGTTCGTGACCATCGCGGTCATGACGTGCCTGATGCTGTCGCAGTCGAACGCGCTCAGTCGCACCGCCACGCGGAGCCTCCCGATGCGCCATCGGGCCTGGATCGCCGACGTCGCCCGCGATGCCGCCCGGGCGGTGAGCGGCTACATGATCGGCAACCTCATCATCAGCCTGTGCGCCGGCGTGGCCGCCTTCGCCATCCTCATGATCCTCGGGGTGCCCAGCCCCGTGGTGCTCGCGCTGTGGGTCGCGTTCGCCGACCTCATCCCGCTGGTCGGTGCCACGCTCGGCGCCATCGTGGCCGTGATCGCCGCGTTCCTCGTGTCGCCCACCGCCGGCGTCATCGCCATCGTGTTCTTCGTGCTCTACCAGCAGTTCGAGAACAGCGTGCTGCAGATCGTCATCATGGCCCGCACGGTGCGGGTGAACCCGCTCGTCGTGCTGCTCAGCGTGCTCGTCGGTGTCGAGCTGGTCGGGATCGTCGGTGCCCTGCTGGCCGTGCCTGCCGCCGGGGCCATCAGCGTGGTGGTGAAGGAGCTGTGGAAGCACCGCCCCGAGAGTGGCGATCAGCTCATCGTGGTGACGGCCGGGCCCGCAACCGACGAGGCCACCGCCCGCTCCCCGGGTCCGGCCCGACGGTGGCGATGGCGGTGGCCGCTCAGAGGAGGCGGTCGGTGAGCCCGGTGATCTCGAAGAGCCGACGGACGTTCTCGGACGCCGCGGTGATGCGCATGGTGCCGCCCACCTCACCGATGAGGCGGTGACCGAGCAGCAACGCCCGCAGCCCGGACGAGTCGATGAACGTGACCTCGCTGAGGTCGACGTGCACCGCACCGACGCCCGCCTGCTCGGCCAGCACCGACTGCAGCTGCTCGCAGTTCGACGAATCGATCTCTCCGACCACGCTCACGGTCACGGCGTCGGCACCGGCGTCGGTGCGGATGCTCAGGTCGGTCTCCGAAGCGGTCATGCGTGGTCTCCTTCGTCAGGAACGGGTTCATCGTCGGTTCGGGCCCGCAGGGTGCCCAGGGTGGCGCGGATCAGGCGCGACACGTGGACCTGGCTCGTGCCGACGACCGCGGCGATCTCGGACTGGCTCTTCTCCTCGAAGAAGCGAAGGTAGAGGATCGTGCGCTCGCGGTCCGGCAACGTCGCCAACATCCGGCCGACCGCCAACCGGGCCTCGGCCCGGTCGAACTCCACATCGGGCGTGCCCGGTTCGTGGGCGGCGCGCCCGTCGGAGCGGTCGCTCGGCAGGGCCGAGGTCTTGTAGGCGGCCGAGGCCTCCATGCCGGCGATCACGTCTTCGGCGCTCACCTGCAGCTCCGAGGCCAGTTCGTCGACCGTCGGGTGTCGGCCCAGTCGTTCGCGGAGGCGTTCGGCCGCCGGCGCGATGGAGCCGGCGACCTCCTTCATCCGCCGGGGCACGTGCACCGACCAGGTGGCGTCGCGGAAGTGCCGGCGGAGCTCGCCGGTGATCGTGGGGACGGCGAAGCCGGCGAACGGCGTGCCGTTCTCCGCGTCGAAGCGTTCGACGGCCTTCACCAGCCCGAGCAGACCGACCTGCACCAGGTCGTCGAGGGGCTCACCGCGGTCGCGGAAGCGCTTGGCACACGCCACGGCGATGCCACGGTGCTGCTCGACGAGCTCGTTGCGCAACCGACGGTCGCCCGTGGCACGGTACTTCCGGAAGGCCTCGAGGACCTCGTCGTCCATCACCCGGCGGCCTCCCCGGCGATCGGGACCGACGTGCGGCCGACCACGACGAAACGGGCGTGGGTGACGGTGGTCTCGAAGTGGTGTTCGGCGCACGAGGCACTGAGGATCTGCTCCACGAGCGCGCCGAGCGCGGGGTCGCCCGTGGACGGCCCGATGCCGATGTCGCCGGTCACCGTGATGCCACCGTCGGGCGCCAGTACGAAAGACAGGTTCAACCGTCCCCCGTCACCCCGGTCGATCAACCACACGCACGCCTCATCGACCGCGATGCGGAGATCCTCGATGGCCTCCACGTCGAGGCCGGCCAGCGACCCGATGCCGCTGGCGACCAGCCGCACGATGCGCACCTCTCGATGTGCCGAGCCGATCTCGAGCACGATCCGTCGATCGTCAGGTACCACGTCACCTACTTCCCTCGCGAGATCACAGTGGTACCCCGGACGGGGCGGGCCCAAACACACCGAACGGGTGATCTTCTCGGCGGGTGACCAACCGGGGTAGGTATGCGCCGGCTCGATTGGGGAACGTTCTCGCCATGGGACAGGTGGGACCGCATCGCAAGGATGATGTCGAGGGCATCGCCGATGTGCTGCGCGTGCGCCTGGCCGACCCGATCCGCCTGGCCCGTCTGCGGGCAGACGCCCGCCGGTTCCTCGCCGGGCACGGGGTCGACGCGGTCGCCATCGACAACGTCGTGCTCTCGTTGACCGAACTGGTCACCAACGGGTACGAGGCCACCACCGTGAACGGCGAGGTGACCATCGAACTCGACTGCTCCAAGACCGAAGTCATCTCGCTGGCCGTCACCAACGAGCCGGCTCGACCCACGCTGGCGATGGCACTGGCCTCGGTCGACATGCCCGGGCCGGACGCCCTGCGGGGACGGGGTCTGCCGCTGGTCGCCGCCTTCGCCACCCGGCTGTCGATCGACGCCGGCCACGACCGCACCCGGGTCAGCGCCGACTTCGCCCGCTGAGGGCCCCGACGGAGACGGCGTCGCCGGACGGGGGTCGCCACCCGGTCCGGCTGCTCCTGGGTCAGCGGGCCCGGCCGCCACTCGCGGCGCGGGCCGTCTTGGCCGACACGGTGCGGGCGGCACCGAGCTCGGTGGCCGCACCCGTGTTGGCCATGCCTCCGGCCCAGTCGGCCAGGTGGGAGCGCACGAACCAGTGGTAGCGCTCGAGGACACCGGTCTGCTGGACGAGGAGATCCTCGGACACCGCGTCGATGTCGCCCACCTTGTCGATGCTGCGGCGGTGGTCGGCGATGACGCCCTGGTACACGAGATCGAGGGCGCCGAGGTGGGCCAGCGCATCGGCGCGGTCCAGGTCGTAATCGTTCCACGTGCGCGCCGCGACCACGCGACCGGGCAGGCCGCTCGGCACGCCACCGAGGGTGGCGATGCGCTCGGCGAGGTCGTCGACCATCGTCTGCACGCCGGCGTGCTGGGGGTCGAGCATCTCGTGCACGCCGATGAACGCGGGGCCGACCACGTTCCAGTGGATGTGCTTAAGCGTGAGGGCCAGGTCGATGAGGCTCACGAGCCGCTCCTGCAGCGAGTCGGCGACCTTGGTGCCCTCGCCGGTCGACAGCGTGGGCACCGTGAAGGTGGCCTGCCTGCTGGACGTGACGAGCTTCGGACGGGCCGCGCCGTCGCCGTTGGTCGTGCCGTTGCTCTTGCCGCCGTTGCTCTTGCTGCGTCGTTGCGCCATGTGCGCCCTCCTGGCCGGGGTGCGGGGCGTTGGTCAGCCCCCACCGATGTCGGGCCCGGTGATACCCGCGCCGGGTCATGACCAAACGGGCTCGGCACCGCGGCGCGCCGGCAGGACGCCTCGGATCAGAGCGAGGGTGGCGGGAGGGGCGCGGCGGGGGGCGGCTGCAGGTGGGCCAGCGAGCGCGTGACCCTCGGGGCACGGTGGGTGGCCAGCGCAGCCACGAGCTCGGCCGGCGGGGCCGGGCGGGCGGCGATCTCGTCGATCAGCTCGGGCAGGCGTGACGCGTCGACCACACAGCTCTCGATGCGGAACGTCCGCATCGACATGACCAGACGACCGATGGACGCGAACTCGTCCATGTCGAAGGGGGCGATCATGACACGCGGCGACGACGGCGTGCCTTCGTCGGGCCGGCCCTCGCCGTCCTTGCGCAGCGTCACGTTCAGCCGCCAGCCGTTGTCGGACGCGACGACGAAGCCGACGTGGGGCCACGACCCGTGGTGCACCGGGTCGTCGTGAGCGGCGTCACGCACCTTCACGATGGACCAGGCGGGTGGCGATCCGTCGAAGGTGACCTCGCCATCGACCACGGTGACCGACGAGCCGGTCATGTGCGGGACCTGAATGGCGACGCGCAGTGCAAGAGGATCGCGCATGCGTACCACAGATCGGCACCGGGCGAACCGTCGCGACCGCCGGTCAGTCCGCCGCCTCGGCACCGCCGGCATCCTTGTGCGCAGATCCGGTGGCGATCGCCGCGTCGGCGGCGCCCACGGTCACACTGACGTCGAGGGCGTTCTTGGACGTGGCGAAGAGGCTGAACGTGTTGACCGGGAAGTGGTCGAGGACGCTCTTGCCGTCGAAGTGCACGGTGCGCTGGCCACCGCCGGGGATCTCGAACGTGGCCGGGAGCTTCGTGTAGTAGCCCTCGCTGACACCCGCGTTCCTGTCGTCGAAGCGGTAGTAGACCTCGATGCCGGACACCGCGGTCGCGCTGCGGTTGGCGATGGTGATCTCGAGGTGATCTGCCGCCGCCTTCCCGGCGTGGTCCACGTTGTTCTCGACGAGCACGTTCTCGACCGTCAGAACCCGGTTGGTCGAGGTGTCGGCGATCGGGTTGCCGGCCACCGGCAACACGGGCCCGCCCGCGGCGCCGTTCGGTGCGACGGACCCCTTCGCAACCACGGGCGACGGAGTCGGGCTCGAGCTCGACGAGCCACCGCACGCCCCGAGCACGAGGAGCACGAGGCCCGCGGCGACGAAGGGGCGGCGCACCGGCCGGCCGGTGCTGGTCGTGGTGCTGGGGTTCGTCGTGGTGCTGGTCATCGAGAGGCTCCTGGGCTGATCGTGGGGTGACGGCGGAACGCCCGACGCTGGGCGGCGATGAGGAGCGCCGCGGCAGCGACGAGAAACGCGAGATCGGTCCAGACCCGTCCGAGGAGACCGCCGAGGCCGAGCGGGCGGTAGCGCTCCTTCACGTCGACCATGGCGAACACGAACCGCTGGTAGTGCTGCGAGAACGACATCCACTCGACGCGGGTGCGCAGCGTCTCGTACACGCTGAAGTGGGCGAGGACCGTCGTCTCGTCGACCCGCGCCAGCCCGAGCGCCCTGAACAGGCCGCCCGGCAGTTGGTTGTCGGCGTCGAGGGTGTCGCCGATCTGCGGCGTGACGAGCACGAACAGCAGCCACACGCACAAGGCGGCGACGAGACCGTTCGCCGGGTTGCGGGACCGGGTCGTGCACCACACGCCGAGGGCGTAGAACGCGGTCATGTACACGATCGACGCCGCGTAGGCGAGCAGGAGCTGCAGCGCCTCGCCCGCCGTGATCCAGTCGTGCCCGATCACACCGATGCAGAGCACGGCGGTCACGGCGCTGGCGGCCACGAGCATCGACATGACACCGACGGCCCCGACGAGGCTGCCGGTCGCCAGCTCGGACGTCGTCACCGGCCGCGACCTCACGAGGGCGATCGTGCGGTTCGCACGCTCGCGCGTGACGGCCAGGTAGCCGAGCGCGACGGCGACGACCGCGCCGACGATCTGGAGGTACTCGAAGCCGCCGCGCAGCAGCGACAGCGGGGCGAGCGGCGACGGGGCGACGCGGTCCAGCCCGCTCGCGGCCGCCGCGACCCTGTAGGCCTGGTAGTCGGCGACCTGGCTGCGGTGGGTGACCGACGCGACGTACACCGACGCAACGGTGGCGAGGACCAGGATGCCCAGGAGGGCCACGAGGATCCTCGATCGCACGGCGGCGCGACACTCGTGCCCGGCCAGTGCCCGGATGCGGCTCAGGGAAGCCCGGTCAGTCATCGGGATCGCCCCGGGAGACCTCGTGACGGGCGACCGCGCGGAACATGACCGCGGCGGCGAGCAGCGCGGCGCCCAGGATCGGAGCAATGCGGCCGAAGGTGTGGAGGGTGGTCTCGTCCGGCGCCGTACGCAGGATCCGCCCGGCAGCCTCCTTGAACTGCTCGCTGATCGAGTACGGCCGGGCGATACGTGTGACGCGGAAGAACGTCTGCGAGGTGGAGACCGGATCGACGATCGGGTTGAGCGACTGCGTCGGCCGCAAGCCGGACGTGAACTGGGGCACCGCGAACGTGACCGCGAGCCACACGCCCATCGCCACGAGCAGCCCCAGCGAGCGGCGTCCCGCCAGGAGGACGCCGACGGAACCCACGACGCTGAACACCGTGAGGTAGAGCCACGCCAGGACGTAGAACCCGACGAGGCGCACGAGGTCATCGACCGGGGGCACCGAGCGGTTCACCGCCGTCAGCGCCACCGCGCTCACGAACGTGCACGCGGCGAGGGCGGCGCCGAGCAGCACAGCGGCGCCCGTGATCTTGCCCGCCGTGTAATGGGACCGGCGGATGCCCCGGGAGAACAGGAGACGCCCGATGCCGTCGGCCTCGTCGTCCGCGACCGAGAGATGTCCGACGAACAGAGCCACGAGCGCACCGATGAGGGTCACGTAGACCACCATGTTCGACAACATCGACAGCGATGGCTTGCGCACGAACGGGTTCGCTGGCGCTGGTAGCCCACGGGCGGCCAGGAGCTTCACCGTCTCGTCGTAGACGCCCACGATCGTTCGATGGCTGGCCCAGCCGAGCACCCCGGCGAGCACGGTCAGGGCGACGAGCACGGCGATCGTCGCTCCCGCGACGCGCTGCCGCCGCCAGAGGCGGAGCTGGTGGGCCGCGATGGTGCCGATCATGGGGCGTCGCTCCCCACCCGCACGTAGATGTCCTCGAGCGATGCTTCGTCGGGGAACCTCGCCACGGTCGCCGCGATGGAGTCCTTGTAGATCAACTCGCCGCCGCTGAGCACCCCGATCGTCGTGCAGACCTTGGCGACCTCCGACAGCAGGTGGGTGTTCATGAACACCGTCATGCCGAGCTCACGATTGAGCCGCACGATCGTCTCACGCAGCTGGCGCACGCCGAGAGGATCGAGACCGGCGGTCGGTTCGTCCAGGAAGAGCACCTGGGGCCGGTGGAGGATCGCCTGGGCGATGCCGACCCGCTGCCGCATGCCGGACGAGAACGTGCCGACCCGGCGATCGGCGAGGTCAGCGGCGCCGAGGTAGGCGAGGGTGTCGGCGGCGGCCCGTCCCGGATCGGCGACGCCCGAGAGCTTGGCGAAGAACACCAGGTTCTCGGTGGCGGTCAGGTGCCCGTACATGCGGACCTCCGACGGCAGGTAGCCGATCAGCCCCGTCACCGCCGCCCTCGCCGCCACCACATCGAAACCGCCGACCGTCGCGCTCCCCCCGGTGGGCGTGAGCAACGTGGTGAGGATGTTCACCGCCGTCGTCTTGCCGGCGCCGTTGTGCCCCAGGAACCCGAAGATCTCCCCTCGGTCGATGGTGAGATCGATGCCACAGAGCACCTCTTCGCGGTCGTACGCGTAGCGGAGCCCGCGGAGCTCGATGGCCGGTGTGGATGCCGCGTTCATGGAGCCGACGCTAGGGACCACCCGGCCATCGCCCGCCGAGGACCGGACCAGATCTCGGCCAGCCATACGGGCGAAACGTGAGCGCACGGCCAGAATCGAGCGTCGCCGACGCCGTCTCGGCGCGTGCTGCCGTACCGTATGGGGCATGGCCGGCGCACGGGTCCTCGTCGTCGAGGACGACGAGCGCATCGGGTCCACCCTGCTGCGCGCCCTGGAGGGGAGCGGGTACCGGGCGTGCTGGGAGCGGACCGGCCGGGCCGGCCTGGCGCGGGTGGCAGCTGAGCGCCCGGACCTGGTGCTGCTCGACCTCGGTCTCCCCGACATCGACGGTCTGGAGGTCTGCCGGCAGATGCACCGATCCGACGCCACGATCGACATCGTGATGCTGACCGCCCGCGACGAGGAGCTCGATGTGGTCGTCGGCCTCGACGCCGGCGCGATCGACTACATCACCAAGCCGTTCAAGTTGGCGGAGCTGCTGGCCCGGATCCGGGCCCAAGTGCGTCGGGCCGAGCCGAAGGCGCCCGCACGATCGGTGATCGGCACGCTCGTCGTGGATGCCGGCGCCCGGCGGGTGTGGCGCAGCGGCGATGAGCTGGGGCTCAGAGCGAAGGAGTTCGACCTGCTGGCCCGTCTGGCCGCCGATGCCGGACGTGTCGTGTCGCGCGAGACGCTGATGAGCGATGTGTGGGACGAGCACTGGTTCGGCTCGACCAAGACGCTCGACTTCCACGTGGCGGCCCTACGACGAAAGCTCGATGAGCAGGGCGCGCCGAGCTGCATCACCACCCTTCGGGGCGTGGGTTACCGGCTCGAACTGCCATGAGACGCCGGATCCTCGCCGCCATCTTGTCCGTCACCGCGGTCGCCATCGTCCTCTTCGGCGTGCCGCTGGCGATCATCGTCCAGCGCTTCGTCGACGAGGACGCTTCACTCCGGGTCGAACGGCAGGCGGTGCTGGCCGCCCGGGTGGTCCCCGCCGACTTCGCGACAGCGGACGACGCCGTCGAACTACCGGAGGGCGAGGCCGGCGTGCGCCTCTCCCTCTACGACCGCGGCGGCGCACTCGTGGTGGGCACTGGTCCCCTGCTCGCCGACGCGGCCACCACCCGCGCTCTCGGCAACCAGGTGGTCGATGTCGAGGTGCCCGGCGCCAGGGTGGTGGCCGTGCCGGTGGCCGCCGACGAAGCGGTCATCGGTGCCATCCGGGCCGAGCAGTCGACGAGCGCGAGCGACGCCCGCTCCCGCCGGATCATCGAGCTGCTCGGCGGCCTCGCGATGCTGGTCGCTTCGGTGGGCGCCGTCATCGGCTGGATCCTGGCCGGTCGACTGGCCCGCCCGGTTCGACGCCTCCGCGACGCGGCGGTGGGCCTGGGCGACGGTGACTTCTCCATCGAGGCACCCCGGAGCAGCGTGCCCGAGCTGGACCAGCTCGGGCAGGCGATGACCGCGACGTCGCGTCGGCTCGATGACCTCGTGACCAGGGAGCGGGCGTTCAGCGCGAACGTGTCGCATCAGCTGCGGACGCCGCTGGCCGGTCTCCGCGCCGCGATCGAGACCGAGCTGGCGTTTCCCCGACCCGACGCCGACGTGGCCCTGCGAGAGGCGATCGTCGACATCGACCGTCTGGAACGCACGATCACCGAACTGCTCACCATCGCGCGCGGGGCGAGCGCACCGACCGCATCGGTCTCGCTCGGCGACGTGCTCGTCGAGTTGGACTCGACCTGGCGTCAGCCCTTCGCGTCGGCCGGTCGACCCCTCACCATCGAGAGCGCACGGTTCGCGCCGGCCGTCCTCGGCCATGCCGCGATGCTCCGGCATGCGCTGGACGTGCTGCTCGACAACGCCCTGCGCCATGGCGCCGGTGAGGTGCGCATCACCCATCACCACACCGACGAGGCCGTCACCCTCGCGATCGGCGACGAGGGGCCCGGCTTCGGCGATCGGGTCGCCGCCGCCGAACCGTGGGACCCGGCGCCGGACGGCGGCGCGCTCCACGGCCTCG
This sequence comes from Actinomycetes bacterium, assembly GCA_031359995.1. Lineage (GTDB taxonomy): Bacteria > Actinomycetota > Acidimicrobiia > Acidimicrobiales > Ilumatobacteraceae > JANMAT01. Next base: position 19,625 of record JANMAT010000235.1, on the reverse strand, counting down.
GGCTGCCGCTGGCCGTTCGACTCGTGGACGCGATGGGGGGTCGGCTGACCATCGCCGAGCGAGGCCCCTGCCCACGGATCGAGATCATCCTGCGGTGCACAGCGCCGGTCACGACGTCGGGTGGCGTCGGGCGAACACGAAGTGGCGCTGCACCTCGAAGCCGACGACGAGCAGGGTGACCTCGGTGAGCAGCTTGGCGGGCAGCAGCGCCACCCTGCAGCGCCCGGGCCACCCGCATGATGTCGGCGGGGCGGTGCTGCCCATCGGAGTCGGCGCTGACGGCCACACCGTTGGCCAGTTCACCCACGATTCACCATCACCATGATGGCGATCACCTGTGAATCGGCCGACCGTCTGTTGTGAGAACGGATCGCGGGATCCGCGGCCTTCGCGCCTCGCGTCAGATGTGGCCCGGCGTGACGAGCCCGGTCTCGTAGGCGGCGACCACCAGTTGGGCGCGGTCGCGCGCCGCGAACTTCGTGAGCAGGTGGCTCACATGGGTCTTGGCCGTGGCGTGGCTCATGAACAGGGCGTCGGCCAGCTCGGCGTTCGACAGGCCCCTGGCCACGGCGGCCAGCACCTCGCGCTCGCGGTCGGTGAGCAGACCGAGCCGGGGGTCGTCCACGGGCTGGATCGGTCGGCGCACGAAGTCCTCGATCAGCCGCCGGGTGATGCTCGGCGCCAGCAGTGCGTCGCCGGCGGCCACGATGCGCACGGCCGCCAGCAGGTCGCCCGGCAGCGTGTCCTTGAGCAGGAAGCCCGACGCGCCGGCGCGCAGCGCCTCGTGCACGTACGCGTCGAGATCGAACGTGGTCAGCACCAGGATGCGCACGGCGCCGAGGGCCGGGTCGGCCGTGATGCGCCGCGTGGCCTCCAGGCCGTCCATGTCCGGCATCCGGATGTCCATGAGCATCACATCGGGGCGCTCGGCCCGGGCCACCTTGACGGCCTCGTGCCCGTTGGCAGCCTCGCCCACGACCTCGATGTCGTCCTCGGAGCGGAGCAGCGCGAGGAAGCCGCTGCGCACCAGTGCCTGGTCGTCGGCCACCACGACCCGGATCGGATCGGTCATCGGCGCGCCCCCGCGGGGACGGCGTCGGGCCCGACAGCGGTCGACGGGATCGGGGCATACGCCGGGAGCTCGCTCTCGGTGCGGAGGCGCTCCAGCAGGCGCCGGACGTCGTTGAGTGCCTCGCGGCTGATCGACGAGATCGCCTCGAGCGTACGACGAGCGGCCGTCGGGTCGAGCTCGGCCATCTGCGATCCGGACCCGGCCTCCTGCGTGATCGCGTCGATCGAGCGGCGGATGATCGCACTCAGCTCGTCGGCGATGCGCAGGCGCTCGGTGGCGATCACGAGCAGCGCCCGGCGGGCGTGCACGTCGGCCGCGTCCTCCCGATGCGTCCGTTCGAGCGTGCGTCGCTCGCGATCGCGCCGCACCGTGTAGCCGGCGACCGCGGTGGCGGTGAACAGGACACCGAGCCACACCGCGCCCGACGTGGTGAGATCGGGAAGCTCGGACCAGGCGATGGCGGCAAGGCCCGCGTACGTGGCGAGCAACGCCCCGCCGAGCCGCCGCGTCGAGGCGCGGCTGGCCGCGGTGTAGACGCCGAGCCAGAGCACGAAGACGACGACACCCACCTTGTAGTCCCCGATCCCCAGCGGGAGGGCCAGCGCCCACGCGGCGGCGAGCGAGGTGGCGGGGTAGCGCCGCCGGGCCACCAGGGTGAGACAGCAGAGGATGCGGAGCGACCAGGACCACAGATCGGCCGGCCGGTACGGCACGGTCGTCGGGCCGGCGGTGACGACCTCGATGGTGGCGAGGGCGACCATGGCGGCCGCCAGCGCACCGTCCCAGAGCAACGGGGGGAGATGCAGCCCGCGCGAGATCGAGCCGGCCGACGGGCTCGTGGCCGCCAGCGCGGCCACCGGTTCGTCACGCCGGGTCGGGACGGCCCCGTAGCGCAGGGTCGCGTCGACCCGGAAGCCCCCGCCCGGGCGCGGTCCCGAGCGCATCGTGCCGCCGTAGAGCTCGGCCCGTTCGCGCATGCCGCTGAGCCCGTGCCCCGGGTCGGGTCCACGCCCGCCGGGTGCGGCCTGGTCGCGGGCGCGGTCGCCGTGTCCGTCGTCATCGACACGCAGCTCGACCTGCTCGTCGCCCACGTGCACCGTGACGGTGGCGTGAGCCCGGCCGGCGTGGCGGACCACGTTGGTGAGCGCCTCCTGCACGATGCGGTATGCCGCCAGCGAGACGCCGGCCGGCACGGTGTCGAGTGAGCCATGGGTCGTGAGCGTCACGGGCACGCCGGCGGCGCGGATCTGCTCGACGAGCTCGATGACGCCGCCAATGGTCGGCGCCGCCATGGCCGGCGCCGCCAGGGCCGGCTCGGCCGCGCCGCCGTCGCGCAGGATGTCGACCAGGCGGGAGATCTCGCCGGCGGCGGTGTGGCTGGTGGTGCGGATGGCATCCAGTGCCCGCGCCGCTTCGACGGGTCGGCGATCGACGAGGTGGGCACCGATGCCGGCCTGGACGGCGATGACGCTCAGCGAGTGGGCGACGACATCGTGCAGCTCCTGAGCCATCCGCAGGCGCTCGTCGGCGGCCTGGAGATCGGCGGAGACGACGAGCTCGGCCGCCCGTTCGACCGCGGCCCGGACGTCGCGGTCCTGGTGTTCGCGACCGAGTCGGAGAAGGCAGCCCACCGCGAACGCGGTCACCAGGAACAGCGGACCGACGAGGGGCGCGCTGGTGATGACCATCGCCCCGGCCAGCGCCGTCACGGCGTAGAGCGCGGCGATCATGGGGACCACCCGGAGCGCGGCGCGCAGCGGTCGGTACGCGGCGACGCTGTACACCGCGAGCACGTCGGCAAAGAACACGACGGTGTCGCGATGGTGGGCGAGCTCGAGCGGCAGCGTCAGCACCAGTGCGACGGCGCACGTGCGCAACGGCCACCGGCGCCTTCCCACCAGGGAAGCGCACACCACGATCGTGGCCATCCATCCCCACCACGTATCCGAGTGGAAGCGGTGGACGTCGGCGTCCTCCACGTCGATGCGCGTCACGAGCACGAGCACGGCTGTCGCGACCATCCCGGCGGCCACGGCGGCGTCCCACCCGTGGGCGCGGATGTCGCGTCGCAGGGCGTGCAGGGGCTCCATCGGGGCACCGTAACCTGCGCCGCCGCGGCCCGCATCGGCCCAGAGGATGAGGGCCGAGTGCCTGCGGGGTGACTCTCCGACACCGATCGCTCCACCCGGGCGCCACCGAGGTGCGACGCTGGCCCGATGTGACCCGGCCGCCGGGAGCGCACGGTGGGGGCATGACGAACACGGCCATCCTGGCCCCACCACCCAACCCGTCCACCCAGCGCCGCCTCGTGGCGACGGCGGTCGACGCGACCAAGACCTACGGCAACCGTGATGCGGTCGTGCACGCGCTCGACGGTGTGAGCGTCGGCTTCGAGGCCGGCCGCTTCACGGCGATGATGGGGCCCTCGGGGTCCGGGAAGTCGACCCTGCTCCACTGCCTCGCCGGGCTCGACACGCTGACCTCGGGCACGATCTGCATCGGCGACATCGACCTCGCCGGGCTGCGCGAGAAGGAGCTCACGTTGCTGCGCCGGGACCGCATCGGTTTCGTCTTCCAGGGGTTCAACCTCGTGCCCACGCTGAACGCGCTCGAGAACATCACGTTGCCGATGTCGCTGGCCCGACGCCGGCCCGATCAGGCCTGGCTCGACCATGTGATCGACACCGTCGGGCTGCGGTCTCGCCTCACCCATCGTCCATCGGAGCTCTCGGGTGGGCAGCAGCAGCGAGTGGCCGTGGCCCGGGCCCTCGCCTCACGGCCGGAGATCATCCTGGCCGACGAGCCCACCGGCAACCTCGACTCGCGGGCCGGCGCCGAGATCCTGGCGTTCCTGCGCAACGCCGTGCGCGAGCTGGGGCAGACGGTCGTGATGGTCACCCACGATCCCACCGCCGCCGCCTATGCCGACCGGGCCGTGTTCCTGGCCGACGGCCACATCGTCGACGACCTGGCCGACCCCACCGCCGCCACCGTCCTCGACCGCATGAAGAGCTTCGGCGAGCTGATCCGATGATCGCCACCCTCACCCTCAAGCAGCTCGCTGCCAACAAGCGGCGGTTCGTCGCCACCGCGTTCGCCGTGATCCTCGGCGTGGCGTTCCTGGCCGGCACCCTCATCCTCACCGACACCATCCGCGGCACGTTCGACAACCTGCTCTCCCGGGCCGACGCCGGGACCGCCGCCTACGTGCGCCGCCCGAGCCCGATCACCCTCGGCTTCGCCAAGAGCGGACCGCCGCTCGCCGCCGGCCTGCTCGACGTCGTTCGAGCGGTCGACGGCGTCGACCAGGCGAGCGTGGAGGTCTCGGGCTACGCCCAGGTCGTGGACGGACACGGCAAGGCCGTGGGCAGCCTGGCCACCGGTGCCGTGGGCATGAACTGGGTGACCGTGCCGGCCCTGAACCCGTTCACGCTGGCCGCCGGCCGGGCCCCGGTCGGGGCCGACGAGGTCGCCATCGACAAGCACTCGGCCGACACCGCCGGGCTGCGCGTGGGCGACCGCACGACCGTGCTGTCGACCGGCGAACCCCGCCCGGCCACCATCGTCGGCATCGCCCGGTTCGCCGGTGTCGACACCGCCGGTGCGCTGTCGATCGTGCTCTTCGACGATGTCACCGCCCAGACGGTGCTCGGCCGTCCGGGCGAGGTCACGGCCATCGCCGTCACCGCCCGACCGGGCGTCTCTCCCGACACGCTCGTGGCGCGGCTGGCACCGGTCATCGGCACCGGGAACGAGGTGATCTCCGGGGTCGCCCTCACGAAGGAGCACCAGCGCCAGATCGGCAAGGACATCGGGCAGTTCGGCACGTTCCTCACGATCTTCGCGCTCGTGGCCATGTTCGTCGGCGCCTTCACGATCAACAACACCTTCTCGATCATCGTCTCGCAGCGCACCAAGGAGATGGCCCTGCTGCGGGCCGTCGGTGCGACCGGACGCCAGGTACGGGGCGCGTTGCTCGCCGAGGCGACGGCCACCGGGCTGGTGGCCTCCGCCATCGGCCTGGGGGCCGGCATCGGGGTGGCCAAGGGGTTGCAGCTGCTGCTGCGGGCGGCCGGCATCGACATCCCCCTCGGCTCGCTGGTGATCACGTCCGCCACGGTCGTGGCGTCGCTCGTGGTCGGTGTGGTGGTCACGCTCGTCTCCGCGCTGCTGCCGGCCCGGCGGGCGGCGAAGGTGGCGCCCATCGCGGCGCTGCGCGACGTCGCCCAGGACCGTTCGGCCGTCTCGGTGCGTCGCATCGTCACCGGCGTCGCCGCCACGGCGCTGGCCGTCGCCACGCTGCTCGCCGGCCTGGCCGCGGAAGACGGCAAGATCGTCGGCCTCGGGGCGGTGGCGCTCTTCCTCGCCGTCGCCGTGCTCGGCCCCGTGCTCGCCCGCCCCGTCGCCGCGGCCCTGGGGGCCCCCGTGGCCCGCCAACGCGGCACGTCCGGCGAGATCGCCCGCCAGAACGCCATGCGCAACCCCACCCGCACCGCCCGCACGGCGTCGTCGTTGATGATCGGCGTGGCCCTGGTGAGCTTCCTCGCCGTGTTCGCGGCGTCGATCAAGTCGGCCGGCGCAGGCGAGTTCCGGCACGACTACCGAGGCACCGCTGTCGTCGACTCCGGCGCCGTCGACGGCAGCAGCGGGATCAGCCCCGACCTCGCCGTGCGGCTGGCGACGACCCCCGGTGTGCGCGCCGTGGCGGAACAGCGCAACAGCCTCGTGGAGATCGGCGGATCGCCGGCCGTGCTGAACGCCTACGACACGAGCACCATCGGGACGCTGTTCGATCTCGGTGTCGTGCAGGGCGCGCTCGGCCAGCTCGGCGCCGACGGCATCGCCGTGAAGGCCGGTACCGGAACGGGCGCCGCACGAGTCGGCGACACCCGCACCGTCACCTTCCCCACCGGCGCGGTGACGTTCACCGTGCGGGCCATCTACGCCAACGCGACGAGCTTCCTCGGCGACCAGTTCGTCGACCTGCAGGCGTTCGCCGCGCACCTGCCGACCACGGTCGACGCCCGGCTGTTCGTGGCGGCCGACGACACGCTCGTGGTCGAGCATGCCGCGACCGCCTACCCCACTGCCAAGGTGCTCACGGTCGGCGCGTTCATCGCCCAGCAGGACGGCAAGATCGACCTGGTCGTCGCTCTGATGTACGCCCTGCTGGCCATGGCGGTGGCCATCGCCCTGCTCGGCATCGCCAACACCTTGGCGCTGTCGATCCACGAGCGTCGGCGTGAGCTCGGCTTGTTGCGGGCCGTGGGCATGACCCGCTCGCAGGTGCGCTCGTCGGTGCGGTGGGAGTCGGCGATCATCGCCTTGTTCGGAGCCACGCTCGGACTGGCGGTCGGTACGTTCCTCGGTTGGGCCATGGTCCGCACCGTCGCCACCGACGGCTTCGGTCAGCTCGTCATCCCGGTGGGCCAGCTCGTCGTCGTCGCCACCCTCGCCACGCTGGCCGGCGTGGGCGCCGCGGTGATGCCTGCACGTCGGGGTGCCCGCTTGGACGTGCTCGGGGCCATCGCCGTGGCCTGACCGGCACGGGCGCTCGCACACGCCACCCGACTCCGGAGCCGCCGCTCCCGGGTCGGGTGGCCGCGGCGCGTCGCTGGTGGCCTGTGCCCGGACACCTGGTGGTGGGCACGGGCTCCTTCGGTGACGCTCCCGATGCTTCACGCAAGCGCGTGCGGAAGTGGACCCGGTTGCCCACCCGCAGGTGGGGGAACCGGGTTCTGCGCGTTCCGGCCTGCTCGACCTATTCCACGCGAAGGCCTGGCATGGCGCGGCTGATCACCAGGCGCTGGATCTCAGACGCGCCTTCGAAGATCGTGTAGTTCGGTCAGGCGGATCCGCAGGGTCCCCTGGTGGTGTCTCGTGCCGTCTACCTCGTGCGACGCGAACGCCCATGTTGGAGGGTGTTTCTCCGTCCGCACGGTTCTGGGGCAGGGATGAGGTTTCCGAGCGTCCGCGTCCCATCTCGGGCCGGACCTGATCCCTACTTCCGGGAACCCTGAGATCGGCCCGGGAACCAGCGATTCGCCAGCCCGAGCTGCGGGCCGCCGGCCAGGCGTGGCAGCCCTACCAGGCCCAAATCGACACCCTCGGAACGCCCGGAGGTCGCGGGCGGCCTGGAGGCGATCGGCCTCGCGGTCTCGTCGGTCGGTGGGGATCTCGCCTCGCTGCCGAACCAGGGTCTCCGGCACCGGAAGGCCACCGTTGAGCTGGGCGAGTGAGTGGTCTGGCTGAAGAGTGTGTGGCCCTCGGCACGCAGTTCGGCAGAGAATCACCGGGTCGCACAGGAATCTTGTGAAGGTGGCGTGTGCAGCGGTCAGATGTGATGGCCTGGGGCACGGCCCAGGCTGGCGCCACCGACCCGGGCCCCTTCCCGACGGGCACCCGGACAGACCGGGCTCGTCACGGTCGCCGGCGGACCCCGCGCGGCGTTCCGCTACGCGCGACGAGCCGTTAACGACGCCGACCCCTTCTTCCCGTCGGCGAGCGGCGAGGGGTGGGACCCGTGCTGGAGCTGAGTGGCGAGCATCAGCTCGGTTCCGCTCCGTACCAGCCGAGGACGTCAGCGATCAGATGCGCCGAGGCGGCGCCGGTGGTGACGAGGATGGTGCCGTCGGCACCGATCGGTACCACCGCGAGGTTCGGCACGGTGCCACCTCGCACGTAGTTGAGGTTGCTCGTGCCCGGTTGAGCCGTGGCGCCCGGCCACGCCGTGACGAATCCCGGCCCTGTGGTGTCCGTGGCGGTGAGGTTCACGACGACGGCGCTGGCGGCGGCTGGCACGACGCCGGCGAGCGACACCGGGACCGGCTGGCCGGGTTCGACCCGACCGACCGGCGCACCGAGGCCGCTGCGGGTGTCGAGGACGCGCTGCGGGTTCATGCCCGTGAGTTGCCCACGGGAGAGCGGCAGTGACCCGTCGTCGAAGATGCCGAGCAGGTCGACCACCACGTGGGCGGTGCCGAGGTGGTTGTAGATGTCGATGGCGTTGTCGTCGCCGAGCGGGACCACCACCATGTTCGCGACCGTCTGTCCCGCCGTGGCGTTGAGACTCGACGTCGTACGGACGGCGCCGGCGGGTGTGACGGCAAGGTAGGTGCCCTGGGTCGGTTCGGTGATGGTGACGTTCAGAGCGACGGCCGTGGCGGGCAGCCCGGAGCTGACCGGAAGCCGCAGCGTGCCTTGCGCACCGATCGGGTGCCCCGACTCGCGCGTGTCGAGCAACCGGACGGGAGTGAGGGGAAGGTACGCCCCACCGGGCTCGGTGGTGGGTGTTCCGTACCAGCCGACGACATCCATGACGATATGGGCCGTGCCGGCGAAGTTGAAGACAGCGGCGCCGCCGTCGGCGCCGACGCGCACGGTGACGAGGTTGGGGACGGTCTGGCCCGCGACCATGTTCAGGTTCGAAGCGGTCGGACGTGCGGCGTCGCTGGGGTAGACGGTCAGGAAGGAGGGCGCGGTGGCCTCGGTCGTCGTGACGTTGACGACGACCGCCGCGACACCGGTCGCGGGCACGCCACCCACGCCCACGACGGGGAAGGCCACCGGTTCGCCGCCGAGGAGCGGACCGGTCCGTCCGCCGGTGCCGTCGCGGGTGTCGACGATGCGTGCGGGCTCGACCGGATGGAACTCGCCGTAGCTGGTCCGTATCACCCCTCCGCCCGGAAAGATCACGGCGTCGTCGGGATCGGTGCCGTGCACGGTGACGTCGCGAGGACCAGGCGCCGCGCTCGTCGCGACGGAGACGGTGCCGTGCACCGTGCCGTCGGCCTCGGCGACGACGTCGGTGGCGGGGAACTCGCCGAAGTCGATGCCGGCGGGCGGAAACAGGATGCCGCCCGGCAGGACGTAGGCGACGTCGAACGTCTCCCCGGGGTGGAGCACGCCTTGCACCACCCCGGGGAGGCCGGACACGGACATCACGGACTCGACGGTGAACCGGCAGCCGTCGGGCGTGTCGATCTGGGCCGTCGTCCATCCCTCGGGCGCGTTCTGGGGCGTGGGGATCGTCGCGATCGTCCGACCGGACGCGTTCCGGAGCCCTGCGGCCACGCCACCCACGGTCATGGTGGTGCCGACGGGCAGCTCACCGCGCAGCGGCAGTTCGCGCATCGCACCTCGCGGCAGTGCCACCGTGTTGGCCCAGGTGAGATCGGCGACTCCCGGTCGGGCCACCCGAGAGTGAGCGCGCGAGAAGTACTCGACCGTCTGCCCGTTGTCGCTGATGGCGTGGGCGGTCGCGACATCGCCCTCCTCGATCCTGGACACGTTGTGCGTCGTCACCAGGAGGTTGTCACGCACGAACCACCGCGACTCGGCGATGGTCGCCGCCGACGTGAACTCGAGCCAGTACCGACCGTCATGCGAGGTCTCGCGAACGAGGCGACCAGTGACGTCGGTGGTCGCGGCGGTCACGGTGTCGTAGAGGAGGCTGCTGCCGCCACCGTCCTGGTAGCGCACGTAGCGACCGCGGCCGTACAGCTCGGACGACATGGCGCTGGGGAAGGTCGCCACGATGCTCGGCGTCAGGGTGCTGATGTCGACGAGCGAGGGTCGGTTCGGGTAGCTGACGAGGAGGAAACGCCCGTCACCGCTCATCCCCCTCAGCGACTCGGTCGTTCCGGCGGGGACGCCGTTCGGGACGACCGAGATGGTCCGGACGCCGGATGTCTGGAGATCGACGACGGTGACGAGGGTCGGAGGCGCCCCGGCCCCCGTCACGGTCGCCACGTAGCGGCCATCGTCGGAGATGACGCCCCACAGCGTGTCGAGATTGGAGGCGTTCCAGTCGATCGCGCGGCCGCCGGTGGGCACCGTGAGCATCACGCCGCTCGTGGTGTCCACGCGGATCAGGCTCATCGACGACGTGAACGCGCCGGCGAGCAGGAGCACGTAGCGGCCGTTGCCGCTCACGCCGAGCAACTGGTACAGCCCCGGGAGCGTCGTCAACGAGCGGATCGTGCCGTTGGCGACGTCACGAACGAGGAGCCGGGCGTCGGGGTCGCGCCGCTCGATCACGACAGCGGTGCCGCCGTCGCCCGACATCGCACCGGAGAACTCCTGCCACGCGCCGTCCGTCGTGCCGACCACTTGCACGCACGCCGGCGCAGGGGGCGACGCGGCGACGAGCGGTGTCGGCCCGACAATCACCGCCAGTGGAGCGACCAGCAGGAGGCCGGCAGCAGCCAGCCGTCGCCCGTAGCCGTGTGATCCCGCCCGCTGCTCCCGCATCTGAACCCGCCTCGACGTGTCGCCACGAGCATCGTATTCGCAACGCGTGTCCGCGCCATCGACGCCCGCTCGCGACCGCGCGGTACGAACCCGAACGACCAAGGGTGTGTTGATCGCCGGGGCACGACTGGGCCGCAGCGTCGGCGGCACCGAATCGGAGGCCGTCACCGGAGCGCGACGATTCGGGCGGAACCTTTCGGCGACCTGGGGTGTCAATGGGCGTGGGCGATGAGATCGAGCTCGAGGTGACACTCCGCCCCGCGGAGCGGTTCGCCGCGGTCTACGCGGAACACTTCGACCCGCTCGTCCGCCTGGCGGCCCTCTTGCTCGGCTCGACGGCCGCTGCGGAGGATGTCGTGCAGGAGGCCTTCGCCAAGTTGGAGCCTCGGCTCTCGTCCGTGGTCGTTCCGCCGGCTTGGCTCCGGACCGCGGTGGTCAACGGCTGCCGCAACGAGCGACGTCGCCTCGGCACGATCCGCCGTCACGCCTCCCGTCTGGCCATCGGCTCCCCTACCGGCAGCGCGCGGTCGTCGTGCTCCGGTTCTACCTCGACCTGCCTGAGGCCGAGATCGCTCAAATCCTCGGCGTCCGACCGGGCACTGTGAAGTCCTCGCTCCATCGCGCCCTGGCCCGCCTCGAATCGGAGATCGACCGATGACCGACCTTGCCGACATCCTCACCCGCCAGGCCGATCAGGTGCTGCCGGCCTCTGACCTCGACGACGTACACCGGCGTGTCCGTCGGCGTCGGCACCGCGCCAGGACCGTGCAAGCCGCCGGCGTGGTGCTGGCCCTCGCCAGCGCTGCGGGTGTGATCCAGGCCGTACGCCCGACACGTCAGCATCCTGCACTCGTCATCCCGCCCGAAGTGAGCATCGAGACCGTCGGCGCACTCGTGCTCACCGGTCCCGGTGCGGACGGCGGACCTCCGCACGGCTTCATCGAGCGCGTCGACTCCTCTGCGTCAGAGGGTGCTCGAAGCATCGTCTTGCGCCCGGACGACGGGCGCCTCGGCAGCGGAAGCATCGTCATCACGGCGGGCGACGACCCCATCGCTCACACACCAGCACCCGGCCCCCCGGCAAGCGACACGATCAGCACGGTGCTCGAAGGGCGCGACGGCCAGCTGACGGTCCGGGCGACGGGAATCCCCCCGAAGGATGTCGCTGACATCGCCAGGAACGCAGGCACCGTCGACGGCGAACCCTCCGTGCGACTTCCAGGTCACCTGAGCACGTACCGTGTCGTCAGCGCCGCGACGACACGTCCACCGATCATCCGAGAGGCCCGGTACGGGTGTGACGAACTCGGAGAGGCGACCCTCGGTGGCTTGTGCTTCACCGGTCTCGCCACCGCCGCAGGATTCGAGGACGCGCTGTATGCCGTCGGGTTCGCTCCCGGGCCGATGGTGAAGGGACAACCGACGGTGTACTCCCGATCCATCATCGCCAGTGGCGTCCTCGCGTGGGAGCCTCAGCCAGGTGTGATCGCCTTCGTCGGCTACTCGGGCGCTGGGAACGCCGATGACGCTGCCACCGCCCTCGCTCGCCTCGCGGAACGCACGACCATCATCGATTCGGCCAAGTGGCGCTCGTTGGACCCGCAGGCGGGGGGCCAGACCAACAGTTGGCGCTGAGCGTTCGCAGCACCTCGCGTTACGAAGTGCCTCGCTCGGGCGTCCATAGTGTGCGATGCCCGAAGGACCGCTCGACGACGCGCCCGCCTCGGGCCTCGACGCCGCGGCCTTTGCCCGGCTGTACCCGGGCCTTCGTCGGTTCGCCGCCGTCGGCAGCCTGCCTGACGTCGACCCGGACGATGTCGTCCAGGAGGCACTGACCCGTTGCCTGCGCCGGCTCGAGCAGGGGCCGATCGAGCGGATCGACCGTTACCTGCGGCGGATCGTGCTGAACCTGGAGATGTCGCGGCGACGCACGGCGGGACGCCGGCGGGTCGTCGATCCGTTGCTGGCAACCTCGACCCAGGCACGGGTTGCCTACCCGTCGGACCTCGACCCGCTGCACGGCATGGATCCGACTGATCGGGCCGTGCTGTACCTGACGGTGGTCGAAGGGATGACATTCGCCGAGGTGGCCGAGGCGTCATTGCGGGTGCGGGCATCGCGCGCCCGGCGTCGCCTGAGGGACGAGATGGAAGGAGCGGACCACCATGGATGAAGTCGACGTCCTCGAAGCCCTCCGGCGATGGGCAGGATCGTGCGATCACGGTGACCGTGTTCGACGGGCCTTTGGATGCGATCCCGGGCGGGGTGTCAACCGACCTCGACGGTCGACCGGCCCAGGTCTGGTCGAACGACACGTTCGTGAACGTGCGCGTCCAGAGCGATGGGCGGTGGTTCGACATCGAGGCGGTTCTGCGCGCTTTCGGCCGGTCGGCTTGATGACGTGCCGGACGATCGCGTCGACTTAGAGCAACCACCTGCCCCCTGCGCCGTGTGCACAGGCGATGGCGTCGACGATCCGCAGCAACGGCTCCCGTCGCCCATGGATCTGGTCGAGGACGGGTACCTGCGGCCGGACCCGTGCGGTCGTTCGACGGTCGTCCCGGCCGTCCTGGCGACTCTCGACCTCGCCGTCACCGACGCCACCCGCGCCATCCTGGGCGCAGCTGTGTCGGCCCACGACGGGCCCGCGCGCACCCGAGCGGCCCTGTCGCCGAGCCCAGGGCCTTTCTGGACGAGAGCGGCCTGACGACGGTAGCCGTTACCGTTTGCGGCGCCCACCGCCCGGCGGTGCGCTAACACCACCGAGTGTGTGGCGCAGGTCATACTGGCTCGTCGCGTCTGAGCCGGGGTCGACCAGGACTTCGTGAAGCTCGCGCACGCAGCGGTCAAGAGGTTGATGTGGGCAATGAGCAGGTGCGGGCGGTGGAGGGCCGGCTCGACGCGCGTGCGCTCTTCGACGATCACGTCGACGCGGTCTTCCGGTACGCGGCCCGGCGCGTGGGTGCGACCGAGGCGCGTGACGTGGCGGCCGAGGTCTTCCGCATCGCCCTCGAACGGCTCGACACCTACGAGCCCGAACGCGGCTCGCCGCGCGCCTGGCTCGTCGGGATCGCCACCAACGTCGTGCGAAACCGGTGGCGCCAGGAGCGCCGGCGTCTGGCCGCGCTGGGCCGGCTGGACCCCGACGACTCGGCACCGGACGACACGGCGGCGGTCCTCGACCAGGTGGACGCCGACCGCCGGGTCCGCCTGCTGCTGATCCGCGTCGGTAAGTTGAGCCCCGTGGACCGCGACCTGCTCGTGCTCGTGGCGTGGGAACGGCTGCCCCACCGCGAGGTGGCCGAGGCGCTCGGCATCCCCGTCGGCACCGTGGGGTCGCGCCTGCACCGCATCCGGGAGTTCCTGCGTCGAGGAGACAGCGATGAGTGACGATCCGATCGACCTCTTCGCATCTCTGCGTCCCGACGACGAGACCCTCGCCGCGTCTGACCGTGACGCGATCTGGGCCCGCCTCACCGGTCAGCCCGCTCCGACCGGGGCGACCGACATGATCGACATCGTCGACGCCCGTGCGGAAGGCGGACGTCGTCGCCGCGTCCTCGCCATCGCCGCCGCGGCGGCGATGGTGCTGGCGGTCCTGGTCGTGGCGACCCGAAGGGACGCCGCCACCGACCGGGGCGGTTCGACGCCAGCAACGACCGCGCCGACGACGTTCCGGCCCACGACGACGGGCGCGACCGGGCCGCCCACCACATCGCTCCTGACCGCACCGCCCACGGACCCGGCGTCGAACGGCGCGACGACGCTGCCGTCCTTCACGGCCGACCCCACAGTCCCGCTCACGCCGGACGCCGTCCCCTGGTATCTGCCGACGTGGCTGCCCGACGGAACCGAACTGTGGGTCGTCCACAGCCAACCGGTGATCGACCCCGGGTTCGGCATCCTCAGCCAGGCGCACTGGGTCAAGCGGGGGCCGGATGGCCGCACCGTGGTGGCTGACGTCCACCTCTACGTGTCCGAGGGTGGGGCCGACGACGCCGGATCGAACGCAACGGTCCATGGTGCGCCCGGTCGCGTGGTGCGCAGCAGCTCGGACCACCGGTCCGCGTCCGTCAGCTGGAATGAGGGTCAGCACAGCTGGGAACTGAGTGCGCAGGGCATCGACGGCGACGCCCTGCTGCGCATCGCCGAGGCCAGCACCGTGCACAGCGACACCTCGACGCTCACCGTCGAGGAGAGCTCCGGGCTCGAAACCGTGCCCGCGCCGACCAGCGCAGCGAGCACCGCGATGGGGTCGTCGACCACGGCGGGCCGGTACGGCAGCGGGCGCCTCGACCAATGGGTGAACATCCGGGTCGAAGCAGCACGCGCCGGGGAGACCCTCGACGACACGAGCGGCGTCGAGAGCCGACGGGTGACGATCGACGGGATCGAGCGCAGCATCGTGGACGACCCTCCCGACGGCGCTTCCCTCGGCCACCGCGTTCGCTGGTACGCCGACGGTCACGTCGTCACCGTCCTCGTGAAGCGGAGGCTCGACCGGGCCGACCTGCAGCGGCTCATCAGCGGCATCCACCCGGCGAGCGCGGGCGAGGTGGACGCGGCGCGAGGCGTCGTCAGCGCGAGCGGCCTCGCGGCACCCGTGGTCGACTCGGCGACGACGGCGGATGGCACCGTGGTGTCGATCCGGGGCGCAAGCGGTGGTGTCCACTACGCGTGCGCATCGATCGACGATCGGAGCGGCTGTGTCGTCGGCTCGGAGACCCGCCACCTCGACGGTGGAGGCGCCGATGCCATCGCGCCCACGACGGTGCTGGTCGGTGATCAGGTCGTCGTGGTGGGCTGGCGTACGGCGCAGTCGCCGCGTCCGCTCGGCGCGCCGGGGCAGGACGCGCTCGTCGACATCACGGGAGGGACGGGCGCGACGTTCTCGTTCGCCCGTCGGCCGGTAGGCCGCATCGATCCGTTCTTCCCCGCAGCGAGCGGCGAGACGTGGGACGAGTTCTGGGCGCCGCCCGGGAACGATCCACTCGCCGTCAGCACGCCATGGTTGCGCGCTGCCATGGCCGACAGCAGGGGCAGGATCACGACGGTCCGAGGGAGTCGGAGCTACGACGAAGCGCGAGAGCTGCGGGCACCGGCTCGGGCGCCGCGAATGTCCATCGACGCCGCAGTGACCGCGGCCGGTTCCCAGGTACGTGACTCGGTGGCGGGCGCCAGCAACGTGACGATCCTCTTCGGTGCGCTGGCCGCGACGTCCGATCCGCCGGGCGACGATCCAACGGCCCGGCTCGTCTACGTCCTGTCGTTCCGGCTCGAGGGGTGCTACCCGTCCACCGCGACCACGGCGCCACCCGGAGTCACGTCGCCACCGACCGCGTGCCAGGTCCACCTCATGATCGACGCCGACATCGGCAGTTACGTCGAACGGTGGGAGCAGTTCGAGCCGAGCTAAGGAGCCCGCAACGGCCCGGTGGCCTCGCGCATCCCCGTGGGGAACCGGGTTGCGCCGGAACTTCGGCCTCCGCCACGCTCAGCTCGCTTCACGCAAGCGCGTGCGGAAGTGGGCCCGGCGGCTCGCCCTTTGGCGAGCGCGCCGGGTCCGCGCCAAGCGCAAGACGGGTGCGCTGGGGTCGATCTACTCGACGCGCAGTCCGGAGATGGCCCGGGCGATGACGAAGCGCTGGATCTCACTCGTGCCTTCGAAGATCGTAGAGCTCGGTCGGGCGGATCCGCAGTGCTTCTCCGTCCGCACGGTTGGGGCATGGATTAGGGACGCGCTTCTCGGACCACTCGACGGCGCACCCGATCCCTAGTTCCTCCGACCCGCAGATGGGCTCAGGATCCGCCTCGGCCGCGAAGGTTTCGAGCCGCGGCCGACTTCGAAGATTGCTCGCCACCGAACTCCGCGGTTTGCATCAAGCGGACTCAGGTTGCACCGGTGGCGCCGGTTCTCGCACGTAGAACACCAGGTGCGCAGCGGGCTCGTCGTCAAGGACCACGTCGAGGGCGTGCAGTCCGTACGAGGCGACCCCCACAAAGCGAAGGTCGTGCACAAGAGGCAGATGCACGGGCTCTCCCTCCTCGATGCCCGGCATGTCTGGGAGCGGAGCTACAGCGCCCGTGCCCTCGAGAATGACCTTGCCATCTGGGTCCCGTATCGTCAGTTTGATCTCGTGAACGAACTGACGTTCGTGGAACTCCACCTCGAGGCTCAGGGCGAGCATGAACCCGAGCGGTGCGGGCAGGGTCTGCCGTAAGAGCCGGGAGATTCCACCCGACTGCACGAACAGGAGCTGCTCCCGAACCTGCGCGAAGTCGCAGAGGATCGCAGTCGTGAGCCTTGCCACGCCCTCTAGCTTGCCAGAGCGAAGAGGTTGGTGACGACGTTCGAAAGCTCGGGCTGGCGAATCGGGTTGGCCGGCACCACGACGTCGGCCGTCGCCACCGAACTTCCGTCGCAGGCCAAGGACTCGACGACGTCCGGCCGGTAGCCAAGATGGTCAACCAGCGCCTCCAGCGCGCTACTCCGAAGTCGCACGACTGTGGGCGCAGCAGCACTGAACCCCGGAACGTCGGGGCTCTCGGCCCACCACGCGACTTCACGGAGTCCGTCGATCTCGAAAGCTTCCAGGTGCATGATCAGGTGAATCGTCATCTCAGCCCCCTTGACTGGGGATTACAGTAGGCGCTTGGCTTCCTCGTCGGTCAAGCCCACGTCCTTTGTTAACACTTTCCGCACAAGTCCAGGAGGGCAGGTGTCGGATTCGTGACCTGCCAACAGCAGCGAGGGACGACCTTCGGCTTCCAGCGTACGGTGAGAACCCTTCTGGCGGACTGTGACGTAGTTGAGAGGTTCCCGCGAGAGCAGCTGATACAGATCGCGCCACCTCATCGCCGGATAGATCGAACCCACCTCCGCAACGCTACGCAATGCGACGACCGGGCGTGGCAAGGGGCGTCGTCCGGATACTGGTGTCGTAGCCCGCCGTCGCCTCGGCCGACGACGCGTACAGCGTGGTGACGCGCAGCATCACTGCCGCCCCGTGGGCACTTCCGACGATGCTCGGGGCGGCGCGCGCCGAGCTCTTGAAGGGAGCATGGCCTGGGTGGCGGTATCTACACGAGTCCGAAAGCCTCGCCGACATCGTCAACCCGTCAGCCGAGGCCGCGGTTCGCCGTCTTGGTCGACGCGTCCCGCAGCTCGGGGACGCCGTTCGCTCGCGACACGACCTCGATCGACGAGTCGATGGTGAGGTGGGCGTCGCGCACGTCGGTCCACTGGAGAGCGGCGAGCACGGCCAGTACGTCCTCCAGTTCCATGGCCCCGCGTGGCGCCGCCTTGGCCGAACGCAGCCGTGCCCGCGCCGCCACGTTGGTGGACACCCACCCCCAGCGGACCGCCTGGGCGATGGCGGCCCACAGCACGGTGTGCAGGTTGCGCAGGCCGGCGTCGCCGTGGCAGTCGGCCCGCAGGCGCGTGTGCCAGCTTTCGACGTCGCCGACCGAGAGCGGGGCGATGGGCAAGCGGCCGATGGGGTCGTTCTTGATGCGCTCGGCGCGGCTCGTCTGGTCACGCTTGGTCGAGGCCGCCCATGTCGCTTGGTTCTGCTCGACCCACGCGTCGAGCACGTCGGCCACGGCGCGGCCGCGCCGCTCCGACCGGCTCGTTCCGGCTTCCATCTCTGAAGCCACCCGTTGGGCCTCGCGCTTGCCGCCGTGGACGGTGCGCGAGATCTGCGTGGGGCGGCCGAGCTTGTCGGTGCCCGTGAGACGCGGACCTCCCACACCCCGGGTCGGCGCTCGCGGATAGAGGCCATCCGCCAGATCTGCCACGGATCCCAGGGATGGTCAGTAGGGACTGTTGTCGTACGTCGCACTGCGGCGCCAGCCGCCCGACGCGGATCTACTCGATACGCAGGCCCGATATGGCCCGGCTGATCACCAGGCGCTGGATCTCGGAGGTGCCTTCGAAGATCGTGTAGATCTTGGCGTCGCGGTGCCAACGCTCCACCGGGTACTCCCGCGTGTAGCCGTAGCCGCCGAGGATCTGGATGGCCTGCTCGGTCACCCACACGGCGACCTCGCCCGCCTTCAGCTTCGACATGGAGCCTTCGCCGTTGCGGTAGCTGCCGTTGCGACTGAGCCACGCGGCGCGCCACACGAGCAGACGGGCGGCGTCGATCTCCATGGCCATGTCGGCCAGCTTGAAGGCGATGGCCTGGTTCATGATGATCGGCTTGCCGAACGCCTAGCGCTCCTTGGCGTACTCCAGCGAGTACTCGTAGGCGGCCCGGGCGATGCCGAGGGCCTGCGCACCCACCGACGGGCGGGTCGCCTCGAAGGTGGCCATGGCCGGCTGCTTCTCGCCGGTGGGGCTGCCGGCCGCCTCGCGGGCCTTGGCCAGCTTGGCGTCGAGCTTCTCCTTGCCGCCCAGCAGGCAGCGGCCGGGCACCCGGACGTCGTCGAGGACGACCTCGGCGGTGTGGCTGGCCCGGATGCCGTGCTTGGCGTACTTCTGGCCCTGCGACAGGCCCTTGGTGCCCGGCGGCACGATGAAGCTGGCCTGGCCCTTGGCCTTGAGCGTGGGGTCGACGGTGGCCACCACGACGTGGACGTCGGCGATGCCGCCGTTGGTGATCCAGGCTTTGGTGCCGTTGAGCACCCACTCGTCGGTCTTGTCGTGGTAGACGGCCTTGGTGCGCAGCGAGCTCACGTCGGAGCCGGCGTCGGGCTCGCTCACGCAGAAGGCGCCGAGCTGCACCTTGTCGGCGGTGCCGTAGCACTGCGGCACCCACTCCATGACCTGCTCGGGCGTGCCGTTGCCGGCGATGCCGGCGGCGGCGAGGCCGGAGCCGAAGATGGCCAGGCCGATGCCGGCGTCGCCCCAGAACAGCTCCTCGATGGCCACGGGCAGGGTGAGGCCGGTGGGGTCGCTCATGGCGTTGAGCATGAAGTCGAAGCCGTAGAGGCCGACCTTGGCCGCCTCCTGGACGACGGGCCACGGGAACTCCTCGCGCTCGTCCCACTCGTGGGCGACGGGGCGCACGACGTTCTCGGCGAAGTCGTGGACCCACTTCTGGAGCTGGAGCTGGTCTTCGTTGAGGGCGAGCGAGAAGTCCGACACGGGGGTCTCCTACCGGGGGCGCAGGGGCGAGCTCCAGCATTGTTACCCACGGGTAACTTGAGCGTCAACCCCGAACCCTGATTTCCGTGCCTGGTCCCGGCGAATAGCCGGCGGGTAGCCGGGACCCTCGCCCCCCTCGGGGCCGGCCGAGGTGGTATCCGGGGGCGGGGTGTCCGGGTACGGACGGGGGGCCCGCGGGTCGTTGTACAAAAC
>JANMAT010000218.1:0-3185 GCA_031359995.1 Actinomycetes bacterium | reverse complement strand
GCATGATGGGCAGTCTGGTCCACGAGGCCGACTGCCCAGCCAAAGAGGACGGACGGTGGGCGGTGATGTTCGCCAGCGTGCTCGACCGTCCGTTGTGGGGCACTTACGGGGCCGCTGAGCCCACGTGGTGGCTCGACACGGACCGGCTTCGCCTGACCAACCGGGAGAACCCAGCCGTGCGGTTCTCGTGGCCTATGTGGATCCTGGGAGCGTTGATGGAGACGGGCTTGATGCACCCGCTGACGGACTCGATTCCGTTGGATTGCACCGACGTGGACGGGTTTGTGCGGGCCTACATGCGACGGCATCGCCTGGTCTTGGAGTCGGTCTGGTTCGGCACTACCGCGCCGGTGTGGATGGTCCCGATCGCTGAGCGGCCGCGCAAGGCTGGGTGACCCCATGGCCCGTCGCTTCGATCGTGACCGTGTCCTCGCCGCCGTGGTGGCCGCCGCGGTGGAGCGTGGCGACTCGCCGGCCGAGCTGGTCGGCACCGCGGGTGGACGGCTGGACGTGCTCGCGGCCGCCCTGGCCACGGCCGAGCGCGGGTCGGAGATGCGGGCCCCGGTGCTCGAGCACGTCGAGCGGCTGAGGGCGGCGGTGGAGTTGGTGTCCGATTCCCGCTAACCCGTGACACGAGCGTGACACAAGAGCGCGAGAACAGGCGGGAAACGATGAGAACTAGCCCGTAGTCATTTCCGCAGGTCAGGGTGCAGATCCGAGCGTTTTCGCTGGTCGCGAAAGCGCCGACATCTGTTCCTGCGCAACTGACCGCCGGCGCCTGGCGCCCGGCGGTGCGGCCGCGTCGGGTCACCCGGGGACACCTCGACGGCCCCGAACGACCCAACACCCGAGGACACCGAGGCGTTGGGTCACCCGGGAACACCAGGCCGTTCCCGCGTGACCCAACGGCCCGGTTGGGTCACTCCGGACAGCTCGCCTCAGCTCACTTCAGCGCGTTCAGGGCCGCGTCGTAGTCGGGCTCCTGGGCGATCTCGGGCACCAGCTCGCTGTACACGACCTTGCCGTGCTCGTCGATGACCACGACCGAACGGGCCAGCAGGCCCGACAGCGGACCCGACGTCATCATGACGCCGTAGTCCTTGCCGAACTCGCGGTGGCGGAAGTCGGAACCGGTGTCGACGCTGTCGATGCCCTCGGCGCCGCAGAAGCGACCAGCGGCGAAGGGCAGGTCGGCCGACACGCACAGCACGACGGTGTTGTCGACCTCGCCGGCGCGCTGGTTGAACGTGCGTACGCTGGTGGCGCAGACGGCCGTGTCGATCGACGGGAAGATGTTCAGCACGACGCGCTTGCCGGCCAGATCGGCCAGGCTCACGGCCGACAGGTCCTTCTTGGTGAGCGTGAAAGCCGGAGCCTTGGCGCCCGTGGCCGGCAGGTGGCCCGACGTCTCGATGGGGTTGCCGCGCAGGGTGACCTGACCCATGGTGATGCTCCTCGGTGGTGATGAGTTGGTGGTGGTGGCGACGGCCGCCGGGGCGGACCGCCCGGCGAGCATACGGGCCATCGTGGCGGGTCGCGCCGCCAAGCGTGCCAGGATTCGGACCCATGGGGATCGCGCACGACACGCGCTGGCTCGACGCGTACGACCAGGTCGCCCTGGTCCGGTCGGGGCAGCTCTCACCGTCCGAACTGGTGGACGCGGCCATCGAACGCATCGAGGCCGACGGCCACAACGCCGTCATCCGAGCGACGTTCGCCGACGCCCGCCACACCGCCGCGGCCGCCGCCATCGCGGCGGCGCCGATGGCCGGGTTGCCGTTCCTGATGAAGGACCTGTGGGCGGCCACCGAGGGCCAGGTGGCCACCGACGGCAACGCCGCCCTGAAGGCCCTGCCCGCCCCGGCCTACGCCACCGACTCGGTGCTCGTGGGCCGCTGGCGCGCCGCCGGTGTGAGCTTCGCCGGGCGCACCAACACGCCCGAGTTCGGCTTGCTGCCCACCACCGAACCCGACGCGTTCGGACCCACGCTGAACCCGTGGGACCGCACCCGCTCGCCCGGCGGTTCTTCGGGCGGCGCCGCCGCGGCGGTGGCCGCCGGGCTCGTGCCGGTGGCCCACGCGTCCGACGGTGGTGGGTCCATCCGCATCCCGGCGTCGTGCTGCGGCCTGGTGGGGTTGAAGCCGAGTCAGGGCCGCATCAGCGCCGGCCCCGGCGAGGGTGACGAGGCGGGCCTCGGCGTGCAGCTCGTGGTGAGCCGGTCGGTGCGCGACACCGCGTGGTTCCTCGACCTGGCCGCCGGCCCCGGCGTGGGCGACACGATCGTGGCCGCACCGCCGACCCGGCCCTACGTCGACGAGGTCGGCGCCGACCCGGGGTCGTTGCGCATCGGGTTCCTGGCCCACAGCCCTCGAGGTGAACTGCACCCTGACGGTCGCGCTGCGGTCGAGCACACGGCCGCGCTGCTGGCGTCGCTCGGCCACCGGGTCGAGGCGGCCAACCCGTCCATCCTCGACAGCGACGAGTACCTGCGCCCGTTCGCGGCCATGTGGAGCTCGAACACCGGCCTCAACCTGCGGCGCTTGTCCGAGCAACTCGGCCGCCCAGCCACCGCCGACGACGTGGAGCCACTCACGTGGGCGCTGGGCCAGCGCGCCGGCCGCTTCAGCGGCACCGACCTGGCCGCATCACTGGCCGCCGCCGTGCGCTGCCGGCGCCTGCTGCGGGCGTGGTGGGCGGTCGACGGGTGGGACCTGCTGCTCACGCCCACGGTCGCCGACCTGCCGCCGAAGCTCGGGGTGATGGCCACGAACCGGGAGGACCCGATCAGCCCGTTCCGCTACTCGGGTGGGTTCGCCGCGTTCACCTCGGCGTTCAACATCAGCCACCAGCCCGCCATCAGCCTGCCGATGCACTGGAGCGCGCCCAGCGACACCGCACCCGAAGGCCTGCCCGTCGGCGTGCAGCTCGTGGCCGACTACGGCAAGGAAGACGTCCTGATCCGCGTGGCCGCCCAGCTCGAGTCGGCCGCCCCCTGGGCCCACCGCCGCCCGCTGCTCGGCTGACGGCGCGGCCGGCGGCCCGGGCTACTTGGCGAGCCAGCCGCCGTCGACCACCAGGGAGTGGCCGGTCATGAAGCTGCCCGCCTCGGAGCACAGGAGCAGCAGCGGGCCGTCGAGCTCGCGCAGCTCGCCCTGGCGGGGCATCGGGCTGTTCTGCTGGATGT
>JANMAT010000200.1:0-31534 GCA_031359995.1 Actinomycetes bacterium | reverse complement strand
GGGCGGACGGGGGGCGGAGCGGGGCGGGGCGGAGCGGGGCGGGGCGGGGCGGGGCGGGCCGAGGGCGGCGGCGGGGGGGGCGGGCGGCCGCGGCCGGCGCGGTCAGGCCAGGCGTTGAGACAGCGCGGCCACGCCGGCGCCGCTCAGGTCGGGCACGGCGACCCGCCGTCCGGCGACGGCGAGCACGATCGCCTCACCGGTCCCGCTGACGACGGGGCCGGCGCCGGCCGACCAGTCGAGGTCGGTCGCCTCGAAGCGCAGGCCCTTGGTGCGCGCCGCTGGCACGAAGCCGCGCGCCCTGCCGCCGCACAGGAAGTCGAGCACGGTGCGCAGGGTGGCGGGATCGATCGTCGATGGCCGGCCGATCGGGCGCTCGATGTCGCGGGTGTGGATCGTGATGTCGCTCAGCGGCGCGATGGTGCCCAGGCCCGGCGGCGCGAACCGCTTCGGCGCGAGGGCTCGGTAGGCCGATGCCAAGGCCTTCGGATCGCGCTCGCCGAACCGGCGAGCAGTGCGGTCCATCGACCGGTCGAAGCCGCCGGAGCGCACGATGCTCCACACCACGCGGCCCAGCGGCACCTCCAGGATCGATACGAGGTGGCCGGCGACCTCCCGCACCCGCCAGCCCTCGCACAGCGATGGCGTGCTCCACTCGTGGTCGCTCAACCCGTCGAGGGTGTCGACCAGTCGCAGCCGCTGCGCGGTGATGGCCGCGAACATCGCGTCCTGGTCGGTCATCGCTTCGTGATGGCGATGCGCTTGGCGTCGATGAGGCGTTCGATGTGGTGGCGGTTGATCTTCCAGCCGTCGGCGGTGCGCACGAGGTCGTCGACGTAGGCGGCCCAGAGCGTCAGCAGGTGGTCGGGATCGCCGGGGACCTCGTGGGTCGCCTGCACGTAGCTGCGCATGTGGGCCGTGTCGCCGTCGACGGTGACCTGGATGTTGCCGATCAGGTGCTGCGTGCGGCCGAAGCGGTCGCGCGCCGGGCGCAGCCATGCCATGTAGGTCGGCAGGCCGACGATGGGTTCGGTGGTGAAGCCCGTGACGACGACGTCGTCGGCGAAGCAGGACGCGTAGCGGTCGTAGTCGAGCAGGTCGACCGAATCGGCGTACTTGATGATCACGTCGCCCACGGCCAGGCGGTCCTCGATAACAGTCATGGTCGCACCATAGGCGGCTGGCCGGCTGCGGCCGGTCAGTAGATGGTGAGGTCGCCGGTGACCTCGTCGATGGCGACGGCGAGGTCGGGGCCGATGGCCAGTGCCGTCAGGGTGGGCACGCCGCCGAACTCGGTGCGGCCCGAGTCGCGGATGATGTGGGTGCGCAGACCGCGCGCCTCGGCGGCCTCGTGGAGGGCGACCAGCTGCTCCTCGGAGTGGGCCTGCAGGGTCACCTTGCGCAGCGAGGTGGTGAGCCACACCCGCGCCACCTCGTCGAGAGCGACCCGCTCGGCGTCGCCGGCCATCGCCGCGGTCACCGCCTGCACCAGGAACATGCCCGACGCGTGGGCACCCTGGGCGATCTCCTTGCCGCGCCGCATCTTCAGGTCGCGCCGGATCACGATGACCTGCTTGACGTCGTCGGGTTGCACCGGGCCCACCGTCAGCCGCCGACGTTCCCGTACACGCGAGTCAGCGTCACCAGCACGGCGGTGCGTTGCTCCTCGGCCATGACGCGGTCGTAGGCGGCCCAGTCGTCGTGGGTGCCACCGGCGGCCTGGAAGACGGTGCGCAGCAGTGTGGGAACGTCGACCGTGCCCGACGGGTGCGGGTCGAGCGGTCCGATCAGCTCGGCGGTGCCCTCCACCCCCTGCCACTCCCAGCCATGGCGCACGGCCACGGTGACGCGCGGGTCGGCCTGCAGGCGGCGCCGCTTGTAGGCGCCGGCCCGCACCACGAAGCCGAGGTGCATGTCGCCGGTCACCGGGTGGGCCACCAGCCCGGTGTTCACCACCGTCGACGAGACGGTGCCGTCGGGGCGGCCCAGGCTGACCACGGCCAGACCGTGCTCGGCTTCGATGAGGCGGCGGACGTGCGTCAGGTCGACCATGGGTTGAGGCTACGCGCGATGATCCGCCGATGACGTTGCGGGTGGGGATCATCGGGACCGGGTCGATCGGGACGGACCACGCCCGCATGCTCGCAGGGCAGGTGGGCCGGGCCACGGTGGTGGCGGTGACCGACGTGGACGGTGAGCGCGCCGGCGCGTTGGCGGCCGAGCTCGGGGCCCGACACCACGCCGACCACGCCGGGCTGATCGCCGATGCCGACGTGGACGCGGTGGTCATCGCATCGTCGGGCCCGGCGCACGCGGCCCAGGCGCGGGCGTGCATCGCCGCCGGCAAGCCGGTGCTGTGCGAGAAGCCGCTGGCCCCCACCCCGGCCGAGGCGCTCACCGTGGTGCAGGCCGAGGTCGCCGCCGGTCACCGCCTGTTGCAGGTCGGCTTCATGCGTCGCTTCGATCCGGGCTACCTCGACGTGAAGGGCTCGCTCGACGCCGGCGTCATCGGCGTGCCGCTGCTCGTGCACTGCGTGCACCGCAACCCGACGGTGCCGCCCGGCTTCACACCGGCCATGGGCCTCACCGACTCCATGGTGCACGAGCTCGACATCGTGCGCTGGTTGCTCGACGACGAGATCATCGAAGTGCAGGTGCTGCTGCCCCACCCCTCGCCCAACGGGCCCACGCCCGACTACCAGGACCCGCAGCTCGCCGTGCTGCGCATGAGCCGAGGCGTGCTGGTGGACGTGGAGGTGCTGCTGCACGGTGGCTTCGGCTACGACGTGCGCTGCGAGGTGGTCGGCTCGAAGGGCGTCGCCGCGCTGGAGAACCCGCGTCTCGCCTCGTACGTGAGCGCCGAGACGCGTCGCGAAGCGGTGCCGTCCGGGTGGAAGACGCGCTTCGCCGACACGTACCGAATCGAGCTGCAGGCATGGGTGAACGCCACGTTGGCCGGCACCGTGGTGGGCGCCAGCGCGTGGGACGGCTACGCCGCCAGCGCGGCGGCCGCCGCCGCCGTCGAGGCCCAGTCCACCAGCGGCACCCCGGTCGTGGTGGCGATGGAGCCGAAGCCGGCGCTCTACGCCTGACCGCTCACAGGGGTTGTTCGGTCATCTCGAGGTGGAGCCGCTCGCCGGTGTACGGGTGGGCCAGCGCGACCGCTTCGTCGAGCTCGACGCCGAGGCCGGGTGCGGTCGGTGGGATCACGTAGCCGTCCTCCCACCGGATCGGCGTGGTGAGCAGCGTGCCGTGGAACCCGCTCCAGTCCTGGATGCTCTCGAGGATGAGGAAGTTCGGCGTGCACGTGGCCAGCTGGATGTTGGCCGCGCCGACGATCGGCCCGCAGTACAGGTGGGGTGCGATCTGGGCGCCGTGGGCCTCGGCCAGCGCGGCGATCTTCTTGCCCTCCAGGATGCCGCCGCAGCGACCCAGGTTGGGCTGCAGGATCGTGGCCGCGCCCAGTGCGAGCACCTGCTGGAACTCGTACTTGGTGGTGAGGCGCTCGCCGGTGGCGATGGGGATGGTGGTGTGCCGCGCCACCTCGGCCATGGCGGCAGGCTGGTCGGGCGGGGTCGGCTCCTCGAACCAGAGCGGGTCGTACCGCTCCAACCGGCGGGCCAGGCGGATGGCGCCCGACGACGTGAACTGGCCGTGGGTGCCGAACAGGATGTCGGCCTTCGAGCCGACCGCCTCGCGCACGGCCGCCACCATCTGCTCGGAGCGATCGAGGTCGTCGAGCGACGGCTGGCGCCCGTCGAACACGCCGTAGGCGCCGGCCGGGTCGAACTTCACGGCGGTGAAGCCGCGGGCCACCTCGGCCGCCGCCTTGGCCGCGGCGGCCGCAGGGTCGCGGTAGACCGGGTCGTCGTCGTACGCGTCGACGCCGTCGGGCGGGTAGAGGTACGTGTAGGTGCGGAGCCGATCGTGCACCCGCCCACCGAGCAGCTCGTACACGGGCTTGCCGGTCTCCTTGCCCACGATGTCCCAGCACGCCATCTCGAGCCCGCTCATGATGCCGCCGAGCGTGGGGTCGGGTCGTAGCGCGAAACCCCGTCCGTACATGCGGCGCCACATCGCCTCGATGTGGAACGGGTCCTGGCCCACCACATGGCGGGCGGCGACGTCTTCGACCATGGTGGCGATCACGTGGGGCGAGAACGTGGCCGCGTAGACCTCGCCGATGCCGGTGACGCCCGAGTCGGTGGTGAGCTTCAGGAACACGAACCAGCGCCCACCGAAGCGGGGCGGCGGGTTGCCCACCACGAAGGTGCGGATGTCGACGATCTTCACGACGCGCCGTCGGACGTGTCGCGTTCGAGCACCGTCAGGCGGCTCATGAGCTCGTCGCGCTCGATGTAGCAGCTCTGGAGGTGGCGGGCGCCGCCCTGGGTGAAGGCGGTGCGGCCGTGGAGCACCCGGTGGTTGTCGACCATGTAGAGCTCGCCGGCGCCGAGGTCGAGGCGCAGCTGGTAGCGGGCGTCCTCGCGCATGCGGCCGAAGGCGCGGTAGGCCGCGTAGAACGGCTCCATCAACTCGGGGTCGAGCAGGAACGGCTGCACCGAGTGGTTCGAGTACCGCACCGCCCGCAGCCGGCCGCCGGGCTCCACGTCCAGGATGGTGCCGTCGGCCTCGTGTTCGGCGTCGACGTCGCGGTAGTGGAAGTGCAGCGGCACCGTGGCCAGCAGTTCGAACGCGGCGGGGTCGGCGGCGCGAAGGTCTTCGGCGACCTTGAACCCGTCGACCAACGTGGCCGCACCGCCGCTCGTGTCGGAGCGAAGGAAGTGCTGCAGCTGCACCGTGGGCGCCGGGTTCCGGTAGCCCTCGTCGGTGTGGGCGACCAGCGGCAGGCTCGTGTAGGCGACCGAGTTGGCGTTCTCCACCGAGATCACGTCGAACGCCCGGCCCCAGCTGGTGACGCGCACCTCGCCGAACCGCGCCGCCACCTCGAGCACGGTGCCGGGCTCGTTCGGCACGTCGCGCAGCAGGGCCAGTCCGTGGTCGCGGAAGCCGGTGAGGAACCGGCGACGGGCGTCGCGGTCGTCGCGCACGGCGGCCCACGATGCGCGCGTGAGCGACGGCTCGATGGACGCGTCCCACAGGACCGGCCGACGACGCTGGCGTCGCACGCCGTTCGAGTAGTCGTGATCGCGCAGCCACCGATGCGGGAAGGTGCTGACGTGCCCGTCGTGGGCCCAGGTGACGGTGATCGTGTCGTCGTCGACGTGCACGCTCGCCGGATGGACGTCGTCGGGCAGGGTCGACGTCTCGACCACGCGGTGGTTCGTGGTGGCGTGGCGCAGCTGCGGGCAGTTGTCGCACAGCCACAGGTGGTGGAAGGTGCTGACGCGGCCGTCGCCCCATGCGATGGTGAGGGTGCGCGGGCCGACCTGCACGACCGGCGGGGTCGCGATCGACACGGCGGGCTCAGTCGCCATACGTGTCGCCCTCGTCGTCGAGGATGGCGCGCAGCTCGGCGAAGTGCAGGTCGCCGAGGCCCGGGTAGGTGCGCCACTGCTCGCCGGCCAGCGCGGCGATCTCGTCGGGGATGAGGGTGAGCGGCCGGCCGGTCGAAAGCGCCAGCACCTGCAGCTGGGCGGCCCGCTCCAGGTAGTAGAGCTCGTCGAACGCGGCGGCCACGGTGTCGGCCACCACCATCACGCCGTGGTTGCCCAGCAGGAGCACGCTGTGGTCGTCGCCCAGCAGCTTGGCCACCCGTTCGCCCTCGGCGTCGTCCAGGGCCATGCCGGCGTAGTGGCGGTCGTAGGCGATGCGGCCGTGGAAGCGGCAGGCGTTCTGATCGAGCATGAGGAACTCGAAGTCCTGCAGGCACGTGAGCGCGGTGGCGTACGGCATGTGGGTGTGCAGGATCACACGCGCCCGCGGCACGTGCTGGTGCAGGTGGGAGTGCAGGTACCACGCCGTGGGATCGGCGGCCGGATCGACGTTGATGCCGGCCTGCGAGGCGTCGAGCAGGAGCAGTTCACTGGCCTTCATGCGGGCGAAGTGCCGGCCGTTCGGGTTCAGCAGGAAGCTCGAACCGTCGGGCGACACCGCCGCGCTGAAGTGGTTGGCTGTCGCTTCGTTGAACCCGAGCCGGGCCGCCCACCGGAAGGCGGCGGCCAGGTCCTGGCGGGTCGTGCGCTCGACGGCGGCGGTCGGGCTCATTGCAGCACCTCCGGGAAGCCAGGGGCCCGCAGATCGGTGCCCAGCGCATCTTCCAACAGCTTGACCACCTGTGACGACCACGCGCCACCGCCGTACTGGGAGCGGGCCCGCACGAATGTCTGCTCGACCAGGCCGGCCACCTCGAGCGGCACACCGAGCTCGCGGCCGAACTGCGTGGCGAAGCCGAGGTCCTTGCAGGCCAGGTCCATGGTGAACCCGATGTTGTAGCTGCCGTTCAGGATCACCTGGCTCTCGGTCTCGTGCACGAAGCTGTTGCCCGAGCTCTCCTTGATGGCGGTGAACGACTGGGCCAGGTCGAGGCCGGCCCGTTTGGCCAGCATGAGCGCTTCGCCGGCGGCCACCAGGTGCACGAAGGCGAGCATGTTGGTGATGACCTTGATGACGGCGGCGCTGCCCAACGGACCCATGTAGAGCACCGGCTCGCCCATGGCCCGCAGCAGCGGCAGGTGTCGCTCGTACAGCTCGGGGTCGCCACCCACCAGCACGGTGATCTCACCGGCCGCCGCCTTGTGGACACCGCCCGTCACCGGGGCCTCCAGCGTGGCCGTGCCGGCCGCGGCGGCCAGCCCGGCCAGGCGCAGGGTCTCGGCCCGGTCGTTGGTGGAGTGGTCGATCCACGTGCCGCGGCCGGCGAATCCGGCCAGCACACCGTCGGGCCCGGCGACCACGGCGTCGACGGCCCGCGGCGACGGCAGGCAGGTGGCGACCACGTCGGAGGCGGCGGCTGCGGCGGCGGGGCTGTCGGCCCACGTGGCGCCGGCGGCCAGGAGCGGCTCGGCCAGCGCCCGGTCCAGGTCGTGCACCGTGAGCGCGTGCCCCGCCCGCAGCATGCTCGCGGCCAGATGGCCCCCGAGGTTCCCCAACCCGATGAATCCGACGCGTTCAGCCATGGGTTGCTAGCGTGCCACGCTCGCCGGGCCGTGTCCTGCTCAGCGCACCGGTGTGAGAGGCGCCTGGCCGCCCAGCACGCGGAGCGCGTTGTCGGCGGCGAGCAGGGCCATGGCCGTGCGTGTCTCCAGCGTGGCCGACCCCACGTGGGGGACGAGCACGGCGTTGTCCAGCTCGAGCAGCCCGGGGTGCACCGTGGGTTCGTGCTCGAACACGTCGAGCGCGGCGCCGGCGATCGTGCCCGATCGTAGGGCCTCGACCAGGGCGGCCTCGTCCACGATGGGGCCGCGTGCGGTGTTCACCAGGAACGCGCCGGGCTTCATCTGCGCCAGGCGGGCGGCGTCGATCAGGTGGTGGGTGGCGGGGGTGGAGGGGCAGTGCACCGACACCACGTCGCTGGTGGCCAGCAGCTCGTCGAGCGACAGGTAGGTGGCCTCCAGCTCCTGCTCTGCGGCGCGGTCGACCCGGTTGCGGTTGCTGTAGGCGATCGTCATGCCGCAGGCCTTGGCTCTGCGGGCGGTGGCCAGGCCGATCTGGCCCATGCCGATGATGCCGAGGCGGCGGCCCTGGATGCCGGTGCCGAGGTGGAAGAGCATGCCCCACTGCCACGGCTGGCCCGAGCGGATGAGACGTTCGCCCTCGCCGAGCCGGCGGGTGGCCATGAGGATGAGGGCCAGCGCGATGTCGGCGGTGGCGTCGGTGAGCACGCCGGGCGTGTTCGTCACCGTGACGCCGCGTGCGGTGCACGCGGCGACGTCGATGTTGTTGTAGCCCACGGCCACGTTGGCCACCACGCGCACCTGGGGCCCGACGGCGTCGAGGAAGGCGTCGTCGACCTTGGCGGTGAGCAAGGTGAGCACGGCGTCGGCCCCGGCCACCAGCGCGTGCAGCTCGCTCACGGGCAGGGTGTCGGCGGTGCCCACGCGCAGCTGCACGCCGGCCGCCTGCAGATGATCGAGCGCCGGTTGCGGCACCGGTCCGGTCACGACGACGAGCGTGGGCTCCATGGGCCGTCAGCCGAGTGCGAGCAGGATGTCGGTGAGCGGGCCGGGCCGGTTGTTCGGGATCATGTGGTTGGTGTCGACCTCGTGGTAGTTCCACGCGTCCGACGCCTTGGCGTGGTCGCCGGCGTTCCAGAACGGCGAGCCGCCGGGCTGGCGCGGATCGTCGAGTGCCTTCACGAAGGTGCGGGTGAACGGGTACGACTCGAGCGGCTGCGCCAGCCGCACGGGCTCGCGGAAGCACGCGGAGGGCTGGGGTGTGCGGCGGGCCCGGACCCACTCGCCCTCGGCGTCGTCGTCGAAGTCACGGTCCATCGGCGGCAGTTGCCACGCACCGCCGAGCTCGATCGGGGCGATGCCGGCGCCCTGCCCGATCATGCCGGCCACGCTGTCGCCGTCGCCGGGTACGAACGCGTCGAGGTACACGAGGTGGCAGACCCGTTCGGCGATGTGGGCCAGCGCGCCCGTGACGACCACGCCGCCGTAGGAGAACCCCAGCAGCACGATGTCGCGGTGGTCCTCGTAGAGGATGTGGTTCACCACGTCGTGGATGTGGGTGGTGAGGTTCACGAGCGGGCCGGCCAGGTGCGACCGCTCGCCGATGCCGGTGAGGCTGGGTGTGAACACCATGTGCCCTGCGGCCTGCAGCCGCGGCCGCACCAGGTGGAAGCCGTGGGCGCCGCCCCAGGCGCCGTGCACCAGCACGTAGGTCGTCATCGCTCGGCGTCCTCCTCGATCATGAGCGCGAACTCTGCCACGGCCGGGCGCTCCCACACGAAGGTCAGCTCGTGGCGGTTGTGGTGCAGGTGCCACAGGCGGCCGCCGGGTATGGCGGCGAAGACATCGGTGGCGTCGTGGTCGGTGTTGCCCTGCAGCTTCACCGTGCACACGATGGTGTCGACGGTGCCGGCCGCGATCCACCGCTGCACGAGCGTGAGCAGACGGGCCGGGTAGGCGATGACGTCGCTGCACATCCAGTCGACCGGTCCGAAGGCGACGGGGTCGAGCGAGAAGGCGCTCACGCCCTGCCAGGTGACGTTGCGCAGCGCGGAGACGCGTGGGTCGAGCGGTGCCTTGTCGACGGCGGTCACCTCGGCACCCGTGGCGGCCAGCGACCACGTCCACCCGCCGGGGCTGGCGCCGAGGTCGACGCAGCGCTCGCCGCGCTGGGGGAACCGGCCCAGGCGGGCCAGTGCCTCCCACAGCTTCAGGTAGGCGCGGCTCGGTGGGCCGTCACGGTCCTCCACGAACGCGGCCTCACCGTTGGCGAACGGGCTCGCGCACCGCGCCGCGTAGAGCAGCCGGTCGGGCTTCAGCAGCGTGAACGAGCCGAGCGGGGCAGTGGGCGCGGCCGTGCCACCGGCGAGTGGCTTGGCCGACACGTGGGGCAGCTTGTCGGCGATGAGCTCGACCCGGCCGCGGTGCACCGGTGCGAAGGGCGCCCAGTTGCGCTGCTCGGCCCGCAGCACCTTGGCCGCCTCGCCGATCGACTCGATGCGGGCGTCGCGCACGTCGTACCACACGTTGGCGGCCCAGACCGAGGGCACGGCGTCGCCCTTGCACACGGCGAGGCGCCCGTGGTGGGTCTCGACGGTGACGCCGTAGCGGCGCAGTTCTTCGGCCAGCTGGGCTTCGTAGCCGTCAGCGGCAAGGTAGGCGGTGCGCACGCTCAGTTTCTACTCGCGCAAGGATGGCGGGTCATGGTCGCCGGTCGCTTCCGCCCCAACGAGATCACGCTGCACGAGTCGGGGCGCCCCTACCTGTGGATCGTGCGCGAACCCCTGACGTGGGAAGGGGAGCTGAACCGGCGGACGGTCGTGCTCACGGCGAACCCCGACTCGGCCGACTTCGTCACCGACCTCGCGTCGGTGCCGCGGTGGCTCACGTGGTTGTTCCCCCGGTACGGGCTGTACACGAAGGCGGCCGTGCTGCACGACTACCTGTGCCAGAACCTGCCGCCCGACGGGCAGGCCCCGCCACCCCACCTGGCCGGTGTGCACGATCGCACCGACGCCGACGAGGTGTTCCGCAACGCCATGCGGGCCGAGGGCGTGCCGATCATGCGGCGCTGGCTCATGTGGTCGGCGGTGAACTGGGCCACGCTCGCCGGTCGGTTGATGATGCGTCGCTTCATCGGCGTGGCCACGGCCGTCGCGGTCGTGGCCGTCGCGCTCATCGCCATCGCAAGCGGCGTCACCGGCACGCTGTACCGGTGGGCGAGCGCGGCGTACGGGCTGCGGGTGGCGGTCGCCGTCACCATCGTGCTCATCGCCGTGGGGTTGGCGGTGGCCGGGGCGGTCACGCTGCTGGTGTCGTTGTGGTGGCCGTTGCCGCACGGGCCGCAGCGGGGCAGCCGGGTGCCGTTCGTGATCGCTGCGGTCGTGATGCAGGTCGGTCTCGTGGTCGGCATCGTGGCGCTGGTGCGGGCGGGGCCGGGTCTGCCGTTCGTCGACCGTCGCTGGCCGGTGCTCGGCGTGGCCGCGGTGGCCACGGCGGCGACGGTCCTGCTCGGCGCCATGGTGGCCGTCGCCGGGTTGACCACGCTGGGGCGGTGGGACCGGTGGTGGAACGCGGCACGCGGTCTGCTCATGACGGCGTCGGCGCTGCCGCTGCTCGCCGGCGGGCTGGGCGTGCTGACGCTCCTGGCTGTCTACCTCGTGCTCGAGGACGTGGTCGGCGGCCTGGCGGCCAGCCGTCAATGGCTGGCGGCCCGTCGCCAGGCGGCGGAGCCGGTGGCCCCGGGGCCCTTCGAGGTGCCGCCGGCGCCGGGCCCGCGGTTGCCCGGCCGGTCGCCCCGGCAGCGTCGCCGCGACGCGATGCGGGCGTCGGCCGGCGCTACCCGTTGACCGCGGCCTGTTCGGCCACCGGGACCGATCAACCGCCGGCGGGGGCGAAGCGGTGATAGTCGACGTCGTCGCTGAGGGCCTCGTCGCCATCGGTGGCCATGGGCTTCCAGTAGTTCAGGGCGGCGTTGACGTTGTTGATCCAGACCTCTTCGGGGAGCTCGTACAGGAGCTCGACGCCGTTGCCGTCGGGATCGGCGACGTACACGCTGTGGGTCATGCCGTGGTCGCCGCGCTGGCGGAACTCGACGTCGAGCGACTGGGCGATCTCGAGCCGCTCGAGGAACGCCTCACGGTCGGGGTAGCAGATGGCGAAGTGGTTGATGCCGGTCTTGTTCTCGACCATCTGCCACTCGGGGTTGGCCGGCGGGAACTGCGACGGGTCCGGGATCTGCACGAGGGCGAGGTCGTGGTGCCGGTCGGTGGCGCCACGGTAGAAGCGGAAGTCGATGTCGGGCAGCGTGTCCCGGGCGATCTTGCCGCACTGCTCGAGGCCGACGACCTCGGTGTAGAAGCGGTGAGACGCCTCGATGTCGCGCACCATGATGGCCAGGTGCTGGAAGGTCGGCCCTTTCGGGTTGGTCTGTGCCATGTCGTCGTCCCCT
This sequence comes from Actinomycetes bacterium, assembly GCA_031359995.1. Lineage (GTDB taxonomy): Bacteria > Actinomycetota > Acidimicrobiia > Acidimicrobiales > Ilumatobacteraceae > JANMAT01. Next base: position 20,011 of record JANMAT010000200.1, on the reverse strand, counting down.
TGCGAACGTCGAGGTCTGTTCCCCGCGGGCACCTCGTTCCCGTGAGCGTGGCCATCGTCACCCCTGTCCGAGTAGGGCCGAACGTCCTGAGGTCGGCGCGCTCGGGCCGGGTCGGGTGGCCGGCTCGACCCCGCGGCCGGGCTTCCATCTGGGCAGCGAAAGCGATACCTGGCATCGTTTTCACTGCACAGAACGACCCGACCGGTCAGGGTGCCGGTGGCCGCAGCACGTCGGTGGCGAGGTGTTCGGCGTCGACGCCGTCGACAAAGAAGATGACGCCGCGCGAGTTGCCCGCGCGCAGGGACACGATGGCCTGGTAGGCCGTGGACCCGTACCAGGCTCGCACGCGGTCGAGGTTGGGGAACTCGATCACGATGAGCGTGCCCGGGTCGTCGCCCTCCTGCATCTCGTTCGGGCTGCCGTGTACGACGAACCGGCCGCCGTGGGGGTGGAGGGTGTCGTCGATGCGCTCCAGGTACTCGACGATGGGCGGCCCCATCACCACGTCGTTCAGGATCCCCACTGCGTAGGCGGCCATGCGCACTCCCCGTTCGTTGTCGTGGCCCCACCCTGCGCCCCGGCCTGCCGCGGATCCATTCCCTGTGGGGTAACGGTCGCCGGCCGCCCCGAGCGGCGCTAGGAATGGTCCATGAGCGTGACGGGCGAGCAGCTCGCTATCTTGCGGGACGAAGGGTACGGGGTGTTCGCGGGCGCTGTGCCGGTGGGCCTGTGCGACGCCGTGGTCGACGCCATCGGCACCGAGTGCGGCGTGCGGCTTCACGACCCGGCGACGTGGTCGACCAATTCGGCCGAGATCGATCAGGTCCCCCTGTGGGCCGACCAGGCCCAGTGGGACATCCGCCAGCTGCCGCGCCTCCACGAGATCTGGTCGGCGGTGTGGGGTCGCGCGGATCTGTGGGCGGACATGAACTCCTGCCGGGTGACGCCGCCGTGGCGCGACGGCATCGCCGATGCGTTGCCGATCCACTTCGATGTGGACCCGCGGGACGCGACCCAGCAGTGGTTCCCCGGGCTCGTGGCCCTCACCGACGCGCCGGCCGGACACGGTGGGTTCCGTTGCGTGCCGTCGCTGTACCGCGACCGGGAGGCGTGGCCGGCGACCTGGACCACCACGAGCTACGGCACCGAGTACCGCCCCGACACCGCAGAGCGCGAGATCGTCGAGGTACCGCTGCGCAAGGGCGACCTGCTGGTGTTCGACTCCCACCTCCCCCACGGCACCGTGCGGAACCACGGCGCGTCGCCCCGCGCTGCTTTCTACGTGCAACTGCACCCCCAGGGAACGGACGCCGAGCGGGAGGAGCGCCTCGCCGACGTGGCGGCCGGTCGGTGCCCGTCCTGGTGGCGGTGGAAGCCCGGCCACGACCGACTCGATCCTCGACGACCCCTCCTCACCGAGCACGGCCAGCGGCTCCTCGGCATGCGGCCCTGGCCGGTGTGAGCACGTCGCCGGAGTCGGTGGCGGCGCCGGGTCGTGGCCGTGCCAAGCTGCACGGGTGACACTGGGGGACACGGCAGGACCAGACGCGCTCGACCCAGCCGAACAGGCGGCGTTGCAGCGGCGCACGCTGCGGGTGCTGACCGGTGGCCAGATCGTGGGGTCGGCCGCCCTCGGTTCCGCGGTCACCGTCGGCGCCTTCGTGGTGCAGGAGATCCTGGGATCCACGACGGCCTGGGGCGGCATCGCCACGGCCACGCTCACCATGGGCACGGCGTTCACCTCGCAGGTGCTGTCGCGCATCATGCGCAAGCGGGGCCGCCGCCCCGGCCTGCAGCTCGGCTACCTGCTCGCCGTGGTCGGCGGTGTGATCGCGGCGGTCGGCGCCGAGCGCCACGTCCTGGGCGTGTTCCTCGCCGGCCTTTTCCTGTACGGCAACGGGCAGGCGTCGAACCTGCTGGCCCGCTACGCCGCCACCGACCTGGCCCTGCCCGAGCACCGGGGGCGGGCCATGAGCCGCATCGTGTTCGCCTCCACCTTCGGTGCGGTGTTCGGGCCCCTGCTGGTGGGCCCGGCCGAGCACTTCGGGCAGACGTGGTTCGGGTTCCACAAGTACACGGGCCCGTGGCTGGCGGCGTCGGTCTTCTTCCTGTTCGCCGCCACCAACACGATGATCCGGCTGCGGCCCGACCCGCTCGTGATCAGCGGGGGCACCCGTGTGGTCGTCACCAAGGCCAATGCCAGCCTGCGCCATGCGTGGGGCGTGATCTTCGCCTACCGGCGCGCCCGTCTCGCCCTGCTGGCCATGGTGATCTCGCAGGCGTCGATGGTGGCGGTGATGACGATGACACCGGTGCACCTGAAGTTGCACGGGCACGAGGGCGTGAGCCAGTACGTGGTGTCGCTGCACATCGCCGGCATGTACGCCTTCAGCCCGCTCGTGGGCCGCTACAGCGATCGCAAGGGTCGCGTGCCCACCCTCGTGATCGGTGGCTTCGTGCTGCTCGGCGCCACCATCATGGCGGCCCTGGCCGGCGACGTGGAGCAGCTCCTCTTCCCCGCGCTCTGGGGGTTGGGAATCGGCTGGAGCTTCGGCCTCATCGGCGGGTCGAGCCTGTTGACCGAATCGGTGCCGGCGGTAGAGCGGGTTGCCGTGCAGGGCGCCGCCGACCTCACCATGAGCTTCTGTGGCGGTCTCGCCGGCTTCTCGTCGGGCTTCGTGCGCAAGGCGTTCGGCTACCACATGCTGGCCAACGGGGCCTCGGTGGCGGTGGCCGTCCTGCTGGCCGCGGCGATCACGGCCCGGCGCACGTGGTTTCGCGGGTCGGCACTCGAAGCGGTCGCCTGAGCCCCGCTACGCCAAATAGGCCGCCAGCAGTCGTTCCACGTCGGCGCGTCGGGTGGCGGTGTGGGCCACCGTGTCGGCGCGCAGGCGGTCGACGTCGACGCCGTGCGCCCGGGCCACCTCGGTGCCGCCGTGGCCGAGCCAGAAGTCGATGACCGCCGGCGTGACCTCGGGGTGGAACTGCACGGCGGTGTGAGGCCCAACCGTGAAGGCCTGCACGCACGCGTCGGACGCGGCCAGCACCCGCGCCCCCGGCGGCGGCGTGAGGTGGTCGAAGTGGAACTGCATCCACGGGCCGGACGCCACGACCTCGGGCACAACGGTGCGCACGGTGCACCAGCCGATCTCGGGTCGGGCCAGGGGCTGCACCGACCCACCGAGCGCCGCGGCGAGCTGCTGGGCGCCGAAGCACACGCCGAACACGGGCACACCGGCGTGGTCGGCGGCGCGCAGGAACCGCTGCTCGGCGGCCACGTGGCGCCCGAGGTCGGGGTCGTGCACCGACCACACCGACCCGAACGGCACCACGAGGTCGACGGCTCGCGGATCGGGGTAGTCGTGGTCGTCCTCCCGCGCCCGCTCGACGAGCTCGTAGCCATGGGCGACGAGCACCTCGCCGACCAACCCGGGCAGGTAGTCGGCGTGGTGGGAGATGGCCAGGGCCCGGCGGTTTGGTCGATCGTTCGTGGGCGAACGATACCGCCGCGGCGGGTCGGGCTTCTACAGTGAGCCCGTGACCCGGCGACTGGCCAGCAGCGAGAGCGACGACCTCGTCAGCGCCGAGCGCGACATCCGTGCCCGCATCGGTTCGCTGCCGCTCGACTTCCCGTCGATGGCTGCCATCTCGAACATCTACCGCGCCGCGTCGACCGTGCGGAACCACATGGAGCAGAAGGTCCTGGCCGACCACGACCTGTCCTGGGCGGCGTTCACCGTGCTGTGGGTGCTGTGGATCTGGGGTGAGCAGGAGACCCGCCACGTGGCCGAGGAGGCCGGCATCACCAAGGGCACGCTCACCGGTGTGCTGAACACGCTCGAGACCCGCGGTCTGGCGTTGCGCAGTCGCCATCCCGACGATGGCCGTCTCGTGCTGGTGCGCCTGTCGCCCCGTGGGCTCGCGGTGATCGAGGAGCTGTTCCCCCGCTTCAACCGCGAGGAGGCCTTTGCCGCTTCGGCGCTCACGGCCAGAGAGAAGCAGCAGCTCGCCCACCTGCTGCGCAAGGTCACCCGCACGGTCGCCGACGGCGCCTGAGCGGAGCCGGGGCGGGCGTCGTCGTCGGGCGTCGGACGGCGTTGACGGTGCCGGTTGCACCGCATACCGTTCGGAGCCGAACGAGGTTCCGGCGCGGGCAGGCCCGTCCGCCGCTGACTCGCGTGCCACCCGGGGGGAAGATGAGCTCGACGTTCGACCGAGTCAGAGTGCTGTGGCCCGACCATCTGGGTCTCGCCCGGGGCAAGTACGTGCCCTACCGCCTGGCCTCGCGCGGCGTGCGCCACTGCACTGGTGTGTGGGCGCTCGGCTTCAACCGCGAGATGACCATGGACACCCCAGGGGCCAACGTGCTCGGCGGTCTGCCCGACCTGGATGCGGTGTTCGACCTGGCCGACGTGCGGACCTCGTGGGAGGACGCCACCGGCGTGGTGGTGGCCGACCTCGTCAAGCACGACCAGCCCATCGGCGTGTCGCCCCGCGGTGCCTTGCACCGTGCCATCGCCGGCTGGGAGGCCCACGGGCTCACGCCGAAGGTCGGCGTGGAGCTGGAGGCGTACTTCCTGGAGCCCGACGGCCACGGCGGCTGGAAGCCGCTCGACACGCCGGGCGCGTACGTCTACGGCACGGGGCCGTCGGTCGACCCGCACCGCATCATCGACGACATCTGGGCGGCGGCCGACGCCAGCGGCATCGCCCTGGAGTCGGTCAACAGCGAGTACGACACGCCGCAGTTCGAGTTCACCCTCGAGTACGCCGACGCCATGCGGGCGGCCGACGACGTGTTCCTGTTCAAGCTCCTGGCCCGCGAGATCTCGCAGCGCCGCGGCCTGCTGTGCACGTTCCTGGGCAAGCCGATCGACGACCGCGGTGGCAGCGGTACGCACATCAACGTGAGCTTCTGCGACAAGGATGGCAACAACGTCATCCACGACGCGGCCGACCCCGACGGGCTCTCGTCGCTCGCCCGTCACTGCATCGCCGGCATGCTCGAGCACCACAGCGGTCTGGCCGGCGTGTGCGCCCCGAACGTCACCGCCTACAAGCGGCTGCGTCCGGCCTCATTGTCGGGCTACTGGGCCAACTGGGGCTTCGATCACCGCGGTGCCACCATCCGCATCCCACCGGATCGCGGCAGGGCCAGCCGGCTCGAGCACCGCCTCAGCGACGGTGCCGCGCCCATCCACGTGGCCATGGCCGCCGTGCTGCAGGCCGCCCGCCTGGGCTACGAGGGCAAGCTCGCGCTGCAGCCACCCGAGTCGGGTGACGGTTTCGAGCGGGTCGACACCGAAGCGCACACCCCCGACAACCTGGGTCAGGCGCTCGACGCGCTCCAGGCCGACACCGCACTGGTGGAAGCGCTCGGCGCCGACCTCGTGGCCCAGCACCTGGCGGTGAAGCGCACCGAGTGGACGCGCTTCTGCAACGCGGTCACCGACTGGGAGCTGCGCGAGTACCTGCCGTTCCTGTAGCCGGCCGCCTCACCGAGCTCTCACCATGTCGGAGGGTTCTCACAGGGCGGCTCAAGCCGTGGACCACGCGTGGGCGGGATCGTGTGGATGTCGCACCGAACCCTCGGTGCCACCCTCACCGGTGGTGCCGTCGGCGGCGCCTTCCTCGGCGGCACCGCCAACGCCGCCGACTCCACCACGGCGGCCGATGCGACGACCCCCGCCGCGCCGGCCGACGGCCAGCGTGGTCCGGGTGGCCAGGGCGGCACGCTCGATCCGAGCAAGGGCGGCCATCATTCCAACGGCATCACCGAGGCGGTCCTCACCGGTGACACCGCTGACAAGGTGACGGCGACGGCCGCGGCGGCCGTTGCCCGGTGCGACGGTCGAGCGTGTCGAGACCGACGCCGAAGGCGCGACCTACGAGGCGCACATCGTCAAGAGCGACGGGAGCCACGTGACCGTGAAGCTCGGCGCCGACGTCGCGGTGTCGTCGGCGTGCTAGCTAGTGCTCGGCGTGCTGCAGGGCGTGTTGACCGGCCAGGTCGACGCGTTCGGGTCGTTGCATGACGTTGAGCACGAGCCACACCGCCACCGCACCCAGCACGATGAGGCCGAGGTGGCGACCCCACAGGGCATCGCCCACGGGCGCGGTGCCCGAGATGAACTGGGCGAGCACGCCGGCGCCCGCGGTGAGCAGACCGACGACGGCCCCGATGACCGCCTTGTAGTTGCCGAGCTTCGAGAAGAAGACGATGCCGCCCACGCACAGCATGGCGTAGACGATCGAGATCACGAACGCGCCGATCGTCGACATCACGAGGAAGCCGTTGAAGACCGTCGGGAAGCCGGTGTCGTCGGCCTTGGTGCCGTACTTGATGAGGGCGATGATCGCGATCACCGCCATGGTGACGAGCTCGAGGTTGATCGCCATCACGGGCACGTTGCGAGAGCTGACCGTGGCGAACGGCTTGGGGAGCAGGCCGTCACGGGCGAGGGTGAAGATGCCTCGCGACGTCGCCGCGCAGAAGCCGATGCCGACGGCGAGCATGTCGAGGATCACGGCGAGCTCGATGAGCACACCGAGCCAGTTGCCGACGTACTGCTTGCCCAGAGCGCCGAAGTCGTACTGCGAGGCCGCGCTCTCGCTGCCGATCGCCCCGACGTACTGGGTCAGCAGGTAGAAGGCGGCCACGATCAGGATGGTGGCGAGCACCGCCGTGGGAATCGACTTCCTCGGGTTCTCGGTCTCCTCGCCGAGGGCGGCGGCCAGTTCGAAGCCCACGAACATGAGGATGGCGAACATCAGCCCCTTGAAGATGGAGCCGCCTTCGGCCACCTTCGACGGGTTGAACACCGTGGTGGTGTTCCCGCCGGGTCCACCATCGATCAGGATGGCGATGGCCAGGATGAGGAACGGGACGAGCGACGCCACGATGATGGCGAGCTGCGACTTCACCGACACTTGCACGCCGAGGACGTTGAGGGTGTAGATGACGGCGGCGATCACGATCGCCATGACCCACCACGGCGGGTCGAAGCCGAGGTGCGCGGCGCAGAAGGCCTTGGCGAAGATGCCGCCCACGATGGGGATGGCGGCCACCAGCGCCGACGCGGCGGCGTGGTATGCGCCGGCGGCGAACACCGCCGGCTTCTTGCCGAGGGTGTTGGCGATGAACTCGTACACGGTGCCCGAGCCGCTGAAGCGCTTGGCCAGTTCGCTCACGAGGTAGCCGAGGCCGAGGATGCCCACCGTCGTGAGCACGATGACGAACGGGCCGACACCACCCGACAACAGGGCCAGGATGCCGCCGAGCGCGGCGGCCGAGAAGATGGGGCCGACGGCCAGCGACTGCGCGACGCAGTCGATGGTCTTCAGCTTGGCGCCGCCGCCGAGCGACACCGCACCGAGTGGCTGTTCCATAGGAAGGATCCCCCTTGTTCTGGCGGGCGCGGGAAGGTGGTGGAACCGGCCCCCAGTCGTTTGGAACCTTACGACAACGACGTGTCCGTTGTCACGGGTCGCGTCGTCGGGTGGCGGCGGCGTGGACCAGCCACGCGAACGCCGGTTCCGATGGCCCGGCCAGCGCCTCAGGATGCCACTGGACGCCCAGGAACGCGTGGCCTGGCGCCTCCACGACCTCGACGGTGCCGTCGGGCGCACGCCCCGTCACCACCAGTGACGCAGCGACGTCGCCGATGGCTTGGTGGTGCAGGCTGTTGACCTCGGTCTCGGCGCCGTAGAGCTCGGCGGCCAGGCTGCCGGGCGTGAGCCGAACCGCGTGGCAGCGCAGGGTGCGCGGCTCGCCGAAGCGCGGGTGGCCGTCGCCATCGTCGAGGTCGAGGTGCTGGCGCAGCGTGCCGCCGAGCAGCACGTTGGCCAGTTGGGCGCCGCGGCAGATGGCCAGCACCGGTGTGCCGGCGTCGAGGGCGGCGCGCAGCAGGTCGAGCTCCCAGCGATCGCGGTCGGGCTCCACGTGGCCGAGCTCTGGCTCCGGGTCGTGGCCGTAGAAGGCCGGGTCCACGTCGGCGCCACCGGTGAGCACGAGGCCGTCGAGACGCTCGACCACGTCGGCCACCGGCGCATCGCGCGTGAGCTGCACGGGCAGGCCGCCGGCGGCGGCCACGGCGGCGCCGTACTCGGTGAAGTGCAGGTCGAGCTCGGCGTCGTGCATGGCCGGCACCAGGTGCTCGGCCAGCAGCTTGGCCGCCCAGCGCCGGCCGCTGATGCCCACCAGGGGTCGGGTCATCGCCACTCGACTTCCAGGGGTAGGTGCTTGATGCCGGAGATGAAGTTCGAGCGGAGGCGTTCGACCGGTCCGGCGACCGCCGCAGAGCGCATGCGGGGCAGGAGCTCCTCGAACAGCACCTTCAGCTCCAGCCGGGCCAGCTGCGCTCCGATGCACAGGTGCGGGCTGTGGCGACCGAAGGTGGCGTGGTCGTTGGGCGTGCGCTCGGCGTCGAAGTGGTAGGGGTCGGGGAACTGGTCGCCGTCGTAGTTGGCCGACACGAACCAGATCACCACGCGGTCGCCGGCGTTGATGGTGCGGCCGCGCAGTTCGGTGGTGCGCGTGGCGGTGCGGCGGAAGTGCATGGTGACCGACGACCAGCGCAGGATCTCCTCGTTGCACAGCTCGATGCGGCCCGGCTCTCGGCCGAGCTGGTCGAGCAGTGCCGGCCGCTCGCACAGCGCCTTCATGCCGGCGGCCATCGTGTACCGGGTCGTGTCGTTGCCGGCGGCGACCATGAGCGTGAAGAAGTTCTTCAGCTCGTGGTCGGTGAGGAGTTCGCCGTCGGCCGTGGGCTTCAGCAGCGCACTCAACACGTCGTCGGTGGGCGTGGCGCGCCGCAGGTCCATGGCCCGCGCCGCGTACTCGAACAGCTCGAGCGACACGGGGCTGCGGAACGGCAGCAGCCGGAAGGCGTCGGTGTCGACCTGGTCGACGACGTAGTCGGTGAACTCGGGGTCGGTGTTGCCGATGAGGGCGTCGCCCCGGCGCACGAGGTACTCGCCGTCCTCGCGGGGCAGGCCGAGCAGGCGGCCGAGCATCCGCATGGGCAGCTCGCGCGCCACGTCGTGCACGAAGTCGATGCTGGGGCGGCCGTGGACCTCGTCGACCACCTCGCGCGCCAGCGCTCGCACCGCGGTCTCGTAGGCGAAGACCTCGCGGCGGGAGAACGGCTTCGACACCATGCGCCGGTAGCGGGTGTGCTGGGGCGGATCCATCTCCATCATCGTGCGGCGGGCACCGGTCTCCTCGGGCGTCATCTGCTCGAGGCGGATGCCTTGGGCGCTGGAGAACAGCTCGGTCTGGCGGCTCACCGCCAGTACGTCGTCGTAGCGGGTGACGGCCCAGAAGCCCTCGCCGTCGCCGTCCTCCCACCAGCTGACCGGGTCGTCGCGGCGCAGCCGCTCGAACGTCGCGTACGGGACGCCGTCGACGTAGGTGTCGTGTGAGGTGATGTCGGCGTGGGCGTCGCCCAGGTCGATGTCGACGGTCGTCATGGTGGCCCCCCGAGGACGGTGACGAGGGACCCGACGATAGCTGGTCGTTGGGACCCGAACGATCGCCGCCGTCACGTGTCGCGCTCGGTCGCATGTTGGAACCGGGCTTCCCGTATCGTGGGCGGGTACGCGATCGAGTGGTGAGGAGCGGCGGCATGGCCACAGCGAGGACTGACGGCGCCGGCGTGGGGTCGCCAGGCTGGACCTTCCTCTCGAACCACGGCCACGTGCTCGTCTGCATCGCCGGCGACCCCGATCTGCGCCTGCGCGACATCGCCCAGCGGGTCGGCATCACCGAGCGCGCCGTGTTCAGCATCGTCAACGACCTGGAGTCGAGTGGCTACGTGACGCGCATCCCGGTCGGGCGGCGCAACCGCTACGAGCTCAACGCCGACCGCCCCCTGCGCCACCCGGTCGAGTCCGATCACACCGTCGCCCAGCTGCTGTCGGTGCTGGTCGACACGCCGGAGGTCGCCGACTGACGCCGGTTTGCCGCGCGACGTCCGTCGCTACAGCGGGCGATTGACGCTAGAACCTGGTTTCAGCTAAGGTAAGCTCCGCGAAGGGGAGTATCCCTTGAGGTCCGTCGTCAACACGTCCGCTCCGAAGCGGTCCGGCGGGGCCAGTTCCAGCGTCGAGCTGGGGCGGAGAGACCTTCCAGCCCGACGGCAGAGAACTGCCATCCGCTGGAGGAGTCCACACCCCCATGTTCCGCAACACCGTCAAGACCGCCGTGCTGCTCGCTGCGCTCGGTGGCTTCCTTGTCCTCGTCGGCTCGCTGATCGGCGGTCCGACCGGCACCATCATCGGCCTGGCCCTCGGCCTGGTCGTGGTGGGCGCGTCCTACTGGTTCTCCGACAAGCTGGCCGTGCGCTCGGCAGGTGCCCGCCCGTTGGCCGCCGACGAGCTGCCCTGGCTGCAGGCCGACGTGGCCGAGCTGGCCGGGCGGGCGGGCTTGCCCACGCCCCGCATCTACCTGTCGCTCGACCTGCAGCCCAACGCCTTTGCCACCGGTCGCAACGAGAAGCACGCCGTGGTGTGCGTGACCGACGGATTGGTGCGGGCGCTCGGCCGCGATGAGGTCCGCGGCGTGCTGGCCCACGAGATGGCCCACATCGGCAACCGCGACATCTTGATCGGTTCGGTGGCCGCCGCGGTGGCCACCGGCATCTCCGCCCTCGCCAACATGGCCTTGTTCGCCGGCATGTTCGGCGGCGGCGGGGGTGACGACGAGGACCGCCCCAACCCGCTCACGCTGCTGCTGGTGGCGCTGCTCGCCCCCATGGCGGCCAGCCTGCTGCAGATGGCGCTATCGCGTTCGCGCGAGTTCGAGGCCGATCGCCGCGGCGCCGAACTGCTCGGTGACCCGGCCCCGCTGGCCCGGGCGCTGGCCAAGATCGATGTGCTCGCCCGGCGGGTGCCCATGCAGGTGGCGCCCTCGCAGTCGAGCGCGTGGATCGTGAACCCGCTCACCGGCCGCAAGGTGAGCTTCGGGAAGCTGTTCCTCACCCACCCCCCGACCGAAGAGCGCATCGCCCGCCTCGTGGGCACCCGTGTGGCGGTGGGTGCGTGATGGCCACCGTGTTCGCCGCCGGCGGTGCCCGCACCGAGTTCGTCAACCTGTCGGTGCCCGTGTGGGCGTGGTTCGCTCTGGCCGGCCTGATCGGCCTCATGCTCACCATCGACCTCGTGCGTCATCGCGAGGACCACGAGCCGACCATGAAGGAAGCGCTCACCGAGTCGATCGTGTGGGTGAGCTGTGGCATCGCTTTCGCCGGCGTCGTCGCGCTGGCCTTCGGTGGTCAGGCCTTCGGTGAGTACATCAGCGGCTACCTCATCGAGAAGTCGCTCAGCGTCGACAACGTGTTCGTGTGGGCGATGCTGTTCGCCACCCTGGGCATCCCGCTGAAGTTCCAGCACCGGGTGCTGTTCTGGGGCATCTTCGGCGCCCTCGTCCTGCGGGCCATCTTCATCTTCGCCGGGAGCGCGCTCATCACCCGCTTCTGGTGGCTGCTGCTCGTGTTCGGCGTGTTCCTGGTGTACACGGGCATCAAGGTGGTCCGTCACCGGGCCGACGAGAACGAGCAGGGCGCCACGCGCGGCATCGGCCTGCTGCGCAAGGTGATGCCGGTGAGCGACCAGTTCGACGGCCACAAGTTCCTCACCCGCATCAACGGCAAGCGGGCGGCCACGCCGCTGCTCGCCGCGCTGGTGGTCGTCGAGATCACCGACGTGATCTTCGCCGTCGACTCGGTGCCGGCCATCCTCGCGGTGTCCCACGAGCCGTTCCTGGTGTTCGCGTCGAACGCGTTCGCCATCCTCGGTCTACGGGCCATGTACTTCCTGCTCGCCGGGGCGAAGGAGAAGTTCCACTACCTCTCGCACGCCCTCGGCGGCATCCTGGTGTTCGTCGGTCTGAAGATGACCGTGTCGCACTGGTTGCACCTGAACACGTACCTGTCGCTCGGCATCATCGTGGCCATGCTCGTGTTCGCCGTGGTCTTCAGCCTGCGGCGCAACCAGCGGATGGCCGAGCTCGACCCGGATCAGCAGCCGCCCACGCCGGCCGGCGTGCACTGACCGCGGCGGATCAGGTCGTCGCCGGCCCGCCAGCGTTGCCGGGCAGGTACGGCTTGAAGTCGGGCCGCTCCTTCCAATCCGGAAGGGGCGGCTCGTGGCCGTCGCCGGGAGCGAACACCGACAGCTCCTCGATCGTCATCTTGTGGACGTAGCGTGGGCAGTTGAAGAACACCTTGTCCGCCACGACGAGCACGACGAGCTCGGCTCCCGGGAACCGGGACAGCAGGTCGGCGTCGCGGTGCAGGGTGGCGTTGCCCTTCACCCGAAGGCGCTTCGAGCGCTCGAAGTCGACGAAGAGGAGACCGACGCGCGGGTTGGCGGCGATGTTGCCCATCGAGCGGTACATGCCGTTGCCGTCGTAGCTCGGGAAGGCCAGCGTTCGTTCGTCGTCGAGGATCCGGGCGAAGCCCGGGCGGCCGCCCTTGTACGACACGTCGGGCCAACCATCGGCGTCGGCGGTGGCCAGCATGAAGAACGGAGCCGTCTCCACGAAGCGCTTGTCGTTCGGGGTGAACTTGTCGTGCACGGTGACCTCGATGAGCCGGTCGGCCAGACGCCGGGTGTCGAAGTCGTCCTGCAGGGCTCGGTGGCCCTCGGTGTAGAAGTCGTGGTCCCCCATGGCGGCAGCGTAGGCCGGGGCGGTCTGGGAAGCTCGCTCGATGACCGCCCCGCTGCGCACCGACCGGCTCGTGCTCACCCCGCTGTCGCCGGCCGATGCGCCGGCCATGGTCGGGGTGCTCGCCGACCCGGCGCTGTACCGCTTCACCGGGGGCGAGCCGCCCGACCTGGCCCGCCTGACGGCCCGGTACGAGGCCCAGTGCGCGGGCTCGCCCGACCCCGGCGAGCGGTGGCACAACTGGATCGTGCGCCGCACCGAGTCGCCCGAGCCGCTCGGCTTCGTGCAGGCGACCGTGGCGGGCGGGCACGCCGACGTGGCGTGGGTGATCGGGACGGCGGCCCAGGGCCACGGGTTCGCCCGGGAGGCGGCCATCGCCGTGGGCGAGTGGCTGCGCGGCCAGAGCGCCGAGCGCATCACCGCCCACATCCATCCCGATCACCACGCCTCGGCCGGTGTGGCCCGGGCCGTGGGACTGGAGCCGACCGACGAGCGCGATGACGACGGCGAACAGGTGTGGGTCGTCGACGTCGGGTAGGTGTCAGCGGCGGCGACGGCCGCGACCGGTGCGGCGCGTGGGCGGGCGGTCCTCGCCCAGCAGCATCGCCTCGACCGGCTTGCCCCGCCAGTCGCACCGCACCGCCCAGCGCGCCTCCACCGTCGCCCACGTGAGCGTCACGAAGACGGTGTGGAACACGATCTTGGGGCGCCACGAGCGGGCTCGCACCGCGGGCGCCTCGACCTCGACGCCCTGGTCGAGCACCGCGTGGGCGTAGGCGTCGATCTCGGGGAAGCCGGCCAGGTACCGCCACGCCTGTGCGGCGGTCCACGTGGAGGTGGGGCGGATGCGCGTCAGTGCCACCGGGTCATCCCGCGATCCGTGCGTGTGCCGGTGACCCTGCGCTCATGTGGCGAGCGTATGCGCCACCGCCGCGCCGGAGCGTGAACGGCTGATGGCGGTCGGGCGACCCGGCAGACTGGGCACCATGACCACGCCGCCCGCCGTGCAACCGTGGTTCGCCGTGCGGTGCATCTTCCGCTTCGAGCCGGGTGGGGAGGCGACGGCGGTGTACGAGGAGCGCATCACCCTGTGGCGGGCCGCCTCCTTCGACGACGCCATCGAACGGGCCGAGTTGGAGGCCGACGACTACATCGCCGACCTCGACGGTGAGTACCTGGGCGTGTCGCAGGCCTACCACCTGTTCGCCGGCGACGAGTTGGCCGACGGCACCGAGGTGTTCTCGCTGATGCGCCGCAGCGACCTGCGGGCCGAGGACTACGTGGACCGCTACTTCGCCGCCGACGAGTAGGCGGCGCGGCGCGGCTCCGGCGGGCGCCTAGGTTCGCGCCATGACCAGCAGCTCATCGACACTGCCGCAGGGCCTGCACCACCACGCCTGGGTGGTCCGCGACCAGGAGCGAACCCGACAGTTCTACGAAGACGTGCTGGGGTGGCCGCTGGTGGCGACCTGGTGCGAGATCGAAGATCTCCGCGGCCGCCAGCGCACCTACTGCCACACGTTCTTCGGGCTCGCCGACGGCAGCGCGCTGGCGTTCTTCCAGTTCGCCGACCCGGTCGACCACGAGGAGCTCCTGAGCCACCGGTCGGGCTCGCTCGGCCATGTGGCGCTGCGGACGGACGCCGCCGGACAACAGGACGCCGCCGACCGGTTGGCGGCTGCGGGCATCGCGTGCCGTGTGGTCGATCATGGCTACTGTCGGTCGCTCTACGTCGTCGACCCCGACGGCCTCACGGTCGAGCTCACGGTCGACGCCGCCGACGTGGCCACCATCAACGCCGCCCGTCGGGCCGATGCCCACGAGGCGCTCCACCGGTGGCTCTCGGGCGATCACACGCCGAACAACGACATCCGTTGATGCCGCGTCGGGCAACGTTCGCCCCTCTCGAGCCCGACCTCGTGCCAGGCTCCCAGTTGGGGACGGTCAAGCGCGGACCCCGGGTCCGGCGTTTCGGGGCATGGTCCATCAGGCGTTGTGTTGACGGCGTGCGGATAGTTCTGGTGCCGTCGTTTCCGGTCCGGCGTCGTCGACTTCGCCGCGATCGCGTCCGCCGTGGTCGAGCCTCGTCGGTGGGCAAGGCCTGGGGACGAGCCGGGAACGAGGTCGGCGCGACACCGGCCGCGCTCAGTGACGCTCGCTCGCGAGTGCGCTGACCAGGGAAACAATCGATTGACAACGTGGCTCCACGGACGGACTCTGCCCTCCGGGGGTGTCGCTTTCCTGAGCGACGGTTCACTCAGAGACCAGGGGGTATGACGATGCAGTTGTTCTCGCGTACGGCGGTACTGACCGGTGACCCGACGGCGGCCATGGGGTGGGCAGTCAAGATCGGTGACTACGTGACGAAGAAGACCGGGCGGCCGGTCACCACGTGGGCCGGCCAGTTCGGGGCGCCGATCGGGACCACGGTGTGGAGCTCGTTCGTGGAGGGGCTCGCCGATTTCCAGTCAGCGTTCGGTGGTCTGCTCGGCGATCCCGACTATCTGGCACTCGGCGCCGAGGGCGCTGCGTTCAACACGACACCGCACATGGCAATGATGCGGCAGGTGATCGTCGGCGGTCCGGCTGCGGGGGGAACGCCACCGGGGATTGGTGCGATCACGAGTGCGACCACGGCGATCTGCAACGCGGCCCGGTTGGGTGACGCGATGGCGTGGGGGGCCGAGTTGGCGACCTACATCGGTGGGGTCACGGGGCAGACGTCGGCGTTCCTGTCCGACATCCATGGACCCTTCGGTCAGGTCACCTGGATCAACGGGGCGCCCGATGCCGCTTCGGCGGATGCCGCTGCGGACAAGATCAACGCCGATCCCGGCTTTCTTGAGCGGGTTGGTGGACTGAGTGATCTGTTCGTGCCGGGCTCGGGTAACCGCTCGACGCTGGTGCGGATCGGCTGATCGTTCTGCCGACGGTGGGTGCTTGTCGACCGAGGTTCGGCGAGCACCCACACGCAGGCAGGCTCACCCCAACCGGCCGACGGCCTCGCTGGTCGAGGCGACCACGATGCGGCCACAGACGCATCCATCACTGCGCAACAGGGACCGCCGTTCCCGGGCGCTACTCGCGCCGGGGTTCGCCGGAAGTCGGGCGGGTCGGCAGTCCGGGCAACGCGCGCGATATGGGGCGAGTCGTCGTGCCTTCACAGGAGCCGCGGCGCCGGAGGTGCAACGCGCGGCGTGTCCGCCGGTGCCCACATCCGGTCGGGTTGCGCGAACATCCCGCGGCGATCGGAGCGAGACCCGTCTCCTGGCGGGCGGTGGCGACGAGCACCGCTCTCGCCTGCTGCACCGGTCCCGAATCGTGCCGAAACGTGCTCACTGGGTCGCTATCGCCGGACTATGGCCCGCCACGCCGTCAGCAACGCGTCCACACCCGCCAGCAGCTTGCCGAGCTCGCTACTCGCGCCGGGTCCTCGCCGAGCACGACCATACCGTTGGGGAACCAGACGTCATCGGCCACCCGGCGGCTGCTCCCGTCTGGCATCACGACCGCGACGATGCCCGGCTTGCGTGGCTCCCCCGGCGCCGATCCGGGCATGTCCACCTACACCCGGCCGGCGGCGTCGACGACGATCTCGTTGAACGCTTGACCCGCCGCCCCATACGGCTCCGACGTCGGACCGGCGACGACGCCATGCGGGGTCGTCGCCACCAGGCGACCGTTTGGGGACAGTGAAGATGAGGTGATCGACAGGGTCTTCCACTGCGAAGTCCGCCCAGATCAGGCAATCGGTGCACCGGGGGACGCTGGTCGTTGTTCGGGAGATCAGACCACACCACGATGACGCTCCGGAGTGGCGGGAATCGACGCCCTCGGCGAAGCGTCGCCGGTGTCGCGCCTGAGTCTGCAACGCTCGGTAGATGGCCGACGCGAGCGTGTTGCTGACCACCGATCGACTCGTGCTTCGACGGTTCACGCTCGACGACGCCGACGACCTACTGGCGCTCGACAGCGACCCGCTGGTGCGGCGATTCGTGGAGGACGGCGAGCCGGTCACCCGCGATAGCGCGGTCGAGATGATCGAGCACTGGTTGGGATACCACGAACGGTCCGACCTCTTCGGGTTCTGGGCGGCGATCGAGCGGGCCACCGGACGGTTCCTCGGTTGGTTCGACTTCCGGCCCGACGACGGTCACGGCGACGACGAGCCCGAGCTCGGGTACCGGTTGATCGCGTCGGCGTGGGGTAAGGGGCTCGCGACTGAGGGATCGATCGCGCTGATCGACCGGGGATTCTCGACGGGGCGTCCACTGCCTCCGCCTTTGATCAACCTCCTGGTCCCCTCTAGCCGGACCCTCGGCGCGAGCGCGTTCTGTTCGCCGATCCCGGCCGCCCCCATGCGAGTGTTCGCATGATCCCGGGCGGTCTGCGCGTGGTCGATGCCGAGCGAACTGGTGTGGTCGTCGCAGCGGTTGGGGCGGTCGCAGTGCCCATGTCTGCGGAAGGAGGCACGATCCCGCTACTCGCCCTCGACGAATAGGCAGAAGGGGTGGCCGGCTGGGTCGAGCATGATGCGAAGGACCCTCGGATCACGATCCGCCGGCTGATGCGGTGCCTGGGTGCCTCCACGCTCGAGAACGAATCCTACGGCTGCCTCGAGGTCATCCACGAGAACCTCGAAGTGCATCATCTTGGCCTGCATACCGCTCTCGTCGGGCCAGATCGGGGGCGCGTACGCCACCTCTGCCTGAACGCTGATGCTGATCCCGCCGTCAGGGTTGCGGAGCTGCAGCCAGCCGGCGCCGTCGCGAGCGGTGATCTCCCACCCGAACAGTTCTGAGTAGAACGCGCCGAGCGCCTCTGCATCGGCACAGTCGACGGTGATCGTGGTCCAACGGAGCGACGGTCTCGCAGGCATGACGAGCAGTCTCGCATTGGCCGACTCCGCAGCCGCTCGATCGGCGATGGGTGGCGCCTGCGTGGCGAGCGCCGAACTCGAGGCGTCGGGGCCCACACCGCGTGCCGACGAGGTTCGCCGGGCCCCGTTTGATCAGGCGCTCCGCTGAGAACGATGGCGGCGGGCGCGTCACGAGTGCCGTGTCCAGACGCCGGCAGCGCCAGGCGTCGCCGGAAGTCGGGTGGCTCTGGTGTGGTACCCGAGCGAGCGCGATTGCCAGGTCGGATCGCGGCCGATGTGACTACTTGGGTTTGGTGGCGATGATGAGGGCGGTGTCGCCGGGCCAGTCCCAGAAGCGCCCGGTGGGTGTGCGGGCGGCGAGGAGAACGCGTAGCTCCGCGACGAACCTGTCGAGTTGACTTGCGAACCGGTGCGGTGCGGCGTACGACATCGACAGATAGCCAGAGATGACGCCGTCGACGTCGCGGGTGAGGTCCTCGTGGCCTGGTGCGTGCACCGTGCGGGCGAAACCGAACCGCGTGGCAGCGAGCGCGGGTTCATACCGGTCGGATGGGGCCCAATGCGCTGAGCGATGCCGTTCTCGGTAGTCCGGCCCGAGATACCGGGCGATGAGATCCTGCACCTCGGCGTCCGGGATCGGCGGATCGCCCGGACCCGCCGGTGCGGGGCGAGTATCGATGTCATGGGCGACCAGGACGATCGAGCCGCCCGGGGTCAGTAGCTCGTAGACCGCGTCGGTGACAACATCGCGTCGGGTCCAGTGGAACGACTGGCCGAACGTCACGATCCTTGCTGGTGGCAGCGCGAGGTCGCTGATGTCTTCGGCGTTCGCGTTGCACCACTCGATACCGCGCCGACCGGCGGCGCGGGCGTGCTGTTCGGCATGGTCGAGCATGTCCGGGTCGGGGTCGATGCCGATCACGCGATCAAACAGTGGGGCGAGTGCGACGGCGAGAGTGCCGGGACCACAACCGACGTCGACAAGGGTGCCGTCGCCATCGAGCCCGAGCTCCCGGGCCAACGTGTCAGCGAGTTGCGCCGAGTAGGGCGGTCGACCACGCAGGTAGTGGGCGGCAGCACCCGAGTACAACACCGGTTCGCTCGCCACGTCGCCACAGTACGTGGCATCGCAGGACGATCTTCCTCCGCTCGTTCGACAGCAACCGCACACCGCCGACTCGAGACGCGGCGCTGTCAACGGCCGCGACACACACGCGCAGAGCAACCCACCGGTCGGCCCTCGCGCATCGCGCGCGCGAACTCGTGCACGTCGGCCGCCTCGGTTCGCCGGTTCTCGTGCGCGGGCGACGAGGAGTTGGTGGAGCGTTCTCGGGCGGTGCCTTGCGCGGTGAGGATGGAAGTCGACGCTGGCGGCCTGGCTTGGGCTGAGCTCGGCGTGGGCGTGGGTCAGGAGAAGTCGGCCCAGATGGTACGGGTGGTCCCGTCGACGGTCATGGCGCCGCCGTAAGGGACGATCCACTGGGGTCGGGTGTGGCCGAACGGGGGCCCGACGCAGACAACTGCGTCGGGGTTGTAACGGCCGACCACCTCGAGAGCGGCGTCGCACTGTTCGGCCCGGTACGCGTTGCGTTGCGTTGGTGTGCCCGGGCGTGAGTGGTCAGACGCTGGGGGTCGGCCTACCACGACGGCGTCCACCGCCTCGAGGACACCGCGTTCGCCCAACGAGCGCAGGATCCAGGCGAACTCCCGAGCGGGGATGAGTTCCTCGCTCGTTTCGAACAGCAGCACGCCACCAGCCAGGATTGACGGGTCGGTCGGGAACCGGCCGGCGGTGAGGATCCATTGCAGCACCTCGGCACAGCCACCCCACGTGGGCCCTGTCACCGATCGTGCAGGTCCGGCCCACACCCATGGTTGGGTGGTCTCTCGCTCGCCGTACTCGACGAGTGCTGCCGGGTTGCCCCACGGTTTGCCGACATCTTCCGACTCGCCTGGCTCGGTAATCTCGATCCGTTCACCGGTGAGCAGTGCAGCCCGCAACGAGGTCACATGGCAGGCGTCGACCGCGGGTCCCGGGCCGAGGTGAACTTGGCTGGAACCGCCGTAGAAGCCGGCTACGCCGTGACACCAGAGCCAGTTCAGCAGGTTGGTGTTGTCGCTGTAGCCGAGGAACGGCTTGGGATCGGTTCGGACTACGGTCGGGTCGAGATGGGGGATCACGGTGATCTGATCCTCGCCCCCGATCACGGCCAGGACGGCGCGGATGTCAGGGTTGGCGAACGCGTCGTTCAGATCGTGGGCGCGTTCCTGCGGTGTCGAGCTGTGCCGCGTGGTCGGGTACTCGACCGGGATGAGTCCCGTGATGTCGGTGAGTCGCTGCATCGCCTGCTCGTGAACCGCCGGGTAGACCTCTGGCGCAGGCCACGACGGGCACACGATCGCCACACGGTCACCCGATCGTGCCTTGGGTGG
Source organism: Actinomycetes bacterium (assembly GCA_031359995.1). Lineage (GTDB taxonomy): Bacteria > Actinomycetota > Acidimicrobiia > Acidimicrobiales > Ilumatobacteraceae > JANMAT01. Next base: position 32 of record JANMAT010000200.1, on the reverse strand, counting down.
ACGTACAAGGTCACTGGACATCCATCTGATTC
>JANMAT010000097.1:0-3700 GCA_031359995.1 Actinomycetes bacterium | reverse complement strand
GTGAACGCGATCGCATCGACCCGGCCGGCCAGCGTTGCGGCGATGAGCTTCGTCGCCGGTTGGACATCGTCGGGCAGCTTCCACCGATACACCGGCACCTCGATGACGTTGGCGCCGAGCGCACCGATGGCGTCGGTGAGGCTGCCGGGGATGTCCACACCGCCGTCGCGCTGGACGACGACGGTCTTGCCTTCCACCCCCGAGGTGTTGCAGGCGCTGGAGGATCTCGCTGCCGGTCTCGCCCGGCGCCTGCCACGCGACATCCAGGCCGCCGACGATGGCCGCGCTCCGGGCCTTCGGCCTGCGCGCCAGGACCACGGCTGCATGACTGGCGCTGCGGAGCGCATCGTCGAGCCCGGCGATCTCTGCGGCACCCATCCACGACCGGACCCCGACGCCGGTGGTGAGCACCATCACGTCCACGCGCTCCGTGACGACGCGGCGGGTGACCGCCACGGCCGCGTCCAGGTCGTCGAGCGGCACCGACTCGACCGTCGAGCCGATCATCACATTCGCGCCGCGCTTCGCCAGCATCTCCGCCTGCTCAGTGGCCCGGCGGTGGCCGGTGACACCGATGAGGAAACCCGACAGTGGCTGCAACACGACGGCGCGAGTCTCGCGTCATGGTGTTTCACGCTCGTTTCCGGCGGGTGTACCCCGGGGTCAGATGCGGCGGTCGCCCCGGCTGGGTTCACGGGCGCGCAATGCGGGTAGTGGCTCGCCCATGGATGCAATCACCCTTCTGCGCAGCGACCACAAGACGGTGGAGGCGCTGTTCAAGCGCTTCGAAAAGGCGGGCGATCGTGCCCACGTCGAGAAGCGGCAGATCGTCGACCGCATCATCGAGGAGCTCTCGATCCACGCCGCCGTCGAGGAGCAGATCTTCTATCCCGTCGCCCGGGCCACCGTGCCCGGCACCGAGACGATCGCGCTCGAGAGCCTGGAGGAGCACCACATCGTGAAGTGGCTCCTGTCCGAGCTGGCCGACCTCGCCCCGACCCACGAGCGCTTCGACGCCAAGGTGACCGTCCTGATCGAGAACGTGCGTCACCACGTGAAGGAAGAGGAGAGCGACTTCTTCCCGATCGTCCGCGCCGGTCTCGGACGCCGGGCGCTGGCCGACATGGGCGAGGCGCTGGCCGCAGCGAAGGCAACGGCGCCGACCCACCCCCATCCGAGGGCGTCGGACACGCCACCGGCCAATGCGATCGTGGGCGTCATCGCCGGTGTCGTGGATCGCGTCGGTGACAACCTCAGCGGGATGGCCCAGGGCGGCGTCACCGCCGTGCAGGACCTGATCGCCCGCATCACGGGCATGGACCCGCCGAAGGTGTCGCCGACGGGGTCCAGTGTCGCTCGACGTCGGGCCGCCGGGGTCCGCCACTCTGCCGCCGCGGCGACCTCCACCCGGGCCGCGAACGCCGGGACGAAGGGGGCGCGCCCGACCCGAGCCAAGGCGGGCACGGCGACGGGACGCGCCCGCCCGTGAGTCGAGCGGTGCGGGCCGGCGCGACCGGCGGAACCGTGCGCGACGAACCGCTCGGGTGAGGCGCGAATCGGCCTTGCCCTCCGACGAGGTCCGGCCACCGGCGCGCTGGGCCACCGGGCTACCCGCCATCGCCAACACCATCGACCGCAGCCTTCGCAAGATGGGGCCGCGGCGCACGATCGCCACCCTGAAGGTGATCAACCAGCCGGGCGGGTTCGACTGTCCCGGCTGTGCCTGGCCGGAACCACCTCCGGGCGAGCGCCACCACATGGAGTTCTGCGAGAGCGGGGCCAAGGCGGTCGCCGAAGAGGCGACCACGGCTCGGGTCGACGATGCCTTCTTCGCCCGCCACTCCCTCGCCGACCTGCGCGAACGATCCGACTTCTGGCTGGGCGAGGCGGGCCGCCTGACCTCACCGATGATCAAACGGCCGGGCGGCGCCCACTACGAGCCGATCGAGTGGACCGCCGCTCTTGCCGAGATCGGGCGACAGCTCCGTGCCCTCGGCAGCCCGGACGAGGCCGTGTTCTACACCTCGGGCCGCACCGGCAACGAGGCGGCGTTCCTCTACCAACTGATGGCCCGAAGCTACGGCACGAACAACCTGCCCGACTGCTCGAACATGTGTCACGAGCCGACGAGCTTCGCCCTGGGTCGTTCCATCGGCATCGGGAAGGGGTCGGTGCAGATGGCCGACTTCGCCCTGGCCGACGTGATCCTCGTCGTCGGGCAGAACCCTGGCAGCAACCACCCGCGCATGCTCACCACGCTCGAGCAGGCCAAGCGGGCCGGCGCCCGGATCATCGCGATCAACCCGTTGCCCGAGGCCGGGCTGATCCGGTACAAGAACCCCCAGACCGTGCGCGGCCTCGTGGGGCACGGCACCGACCTGGCCGACGTCCACCTTCCGATCCGGCTCGGGGGCGACCACGCGCTGTTCCAGCTGTGGAACCGTCGCCTGCTCGCCGACCCGGCCGTGCGGGCCGGGTTCGTGGACGGCGCGTTCGTCGCCGAGCACACCTCGGGCTTCGATGCCCTGGAACGGCACCTGGCCACCGCCGACGAGAGCGAACTGCTGGCCGCCACCGGACTCGCGAGCGCCGCGGTCGACGAGGCCTTCAGGATCATCGCGGGGGCGCGACGGATCATCATCTGCTGGGCGATGGGCATCACGCAACACCTCGATGCCGTGGCCACCATCGACGAGATGACCAACCTCGTTCTCCTCGGCGGTCACATCGGCCGCCCCGGCACGGGCCTCTGTCCGATCCGAGGGCACAGCAACGTGCAGGGCGACCGCACCATGGGCATCTTCGAACGTCCTGACGACGCATTGCTCGACGCCCTCGACGCCGAGTTCGCCATCATCACCCCCCGTCACGCCGGCGTGGACACCCTCGACGCCGTTCGGGCGCTCGCCGACGGGCGGGCCCGCGTGCTGATGGGCCTGGGTGGCAACTTCGTCCGGGCCACACCTGACACCGACCTCACCGAACGTGCCCTCGCCGGTGCGCAGCTCACCGTCCAGGTCTCCACCAAGCTCAACCGGTCCCACGTCGTGTGCGGCGACACCGCCATCATCCTCCCCACGCTCGGCCGCACCGATCTCGACCGGAGCACGAGCGGACCGCAGTTCGTGACGATCGAGGACTCGATGAGCACCGTCCACACCTCTACCGGCGTGCTCGACCCGCCGTCGCGCCGGCTCCGCAGCGAGGTGGCCATCGTCTGCGATCTCGCCGAGGCGCTGCTCGGCCCCGACCATCCGGTCGCCTGGCCCGCGTTGCGCGCCGACAACGATCGCGTCCGGGACCACATCGCACGTGTGATCCCGGGCTTCGCCGACTTCAACCGACGCGTTCGCGTGCCGGGTGGCTTCGTCCTGCCCCACCCACCTCGCGATGCACGGCGCTTCCCGACCAGTGACGGCCGGGCCCACTTCACTGTCACGGGCGTCGCCACCCAGCGCGCAGAGCCGGGCGTGCTCCTGCTGCAGACGTTGCGCTCCCACGACCAGTACAACACGACCGTCTACGGGCATCACGACCGCTACCGCGGCATCTCGGGCGATCGTCATGTCGTCATGGTCGACCCCGGCGACATCGCGCGGCTCGGCTTCGCCAATGGCGACCTCGTCGACATCGTGAGCGCCCTGGCCGGGCCGGAACGTCGGGCCGCCGGCTACCGCATCGTCGCCTATCCGACGCCGCC
>JANMAT010000209.1:0-36715 GCA_031359995.1 Actinomycetes bacterium | reverse complement strand
GTCGAGCAGCGGCGTGTCGATGTAGCCCGGCGCGATGGCGTTGACGCGGATGTTGCGGACCACGACCTCGCGGGCGACCGAGCGCGTCAAGCCGAGGATCGCCGCCTTCGCCGCGCAGTAGTGCGGCGCACCGCCGCCGCCGGCCGTACCCATGATGGAGCCCATGTTCACGATGGCGCCCGACATCTGCGGGTTCATGATCTTCAACGCTTCGCGCGTGCAGTAGAAGGTGCCGTCGAGGTGGATGGCGAGCATCTGGCGCCACGCCTCGTCGGACAGCTCCACGGTCACGTCGTTGAACGTCGTGACCGGTCCGCCGGCCTGCTGCTCGGCGAGCTGCTGCAGGGCGCGATCGGCTCGCTCCTGGTACTCCTCGGGCGACAGCTGCGGCGCGATGCCGGCGTTGTTCACCAGGATGTCGAGCCGGCCGAAGCGCGACGCCACCTCGGCGAAGCCGGCGGCCACCGCGGCCGAGTCGGCCACGTCGAACACCACGGCGTGGCCGTTCACCGCCTTGGCCACGACCTCGGCCGGACCGGCGTGGAGATCGTTCACGATCACCGTGGCGCCCTCGTCGCTGAAGCGACGGCAGATCGCCTCTCCGAGACCGGAACCCCCACCGGTCACGAGCGCGAGCTTCCTCTGCAAGCGGTTCATGTCAGTTACCCCCTGCGCGGACCTTAGCGGCCCGACCGGAACGCGATGCCAACCGGCTACGGTCGTCGACCATGACCGGCGACGTGGTGAAGCAGGCTGACGGGCTGTTCGTCGGTGCGGTGTACCCGCAGACCGAGCTGCGTGGCGACCCCGACGCGGTGCGCCGCATCGTGGCCTTCGCCGAGGACGTCGGCTACGACTACCTCCTCGCCTACGACCACGTGGTGGGCGCCACCCACGACCGCAAGCCGAAGCTGTGGGGGCCCTACACCGACCAGGACCCGTTCCACGATCCGTTCGTGCTGTTCGCCTACGCCGCGGCCATGACCGAGCGGCTCACCTTCGCCACCGGTGTGCTGATCCTGCCCCAGCGCCAGACCGTGCTCGTGGCCAAGCAGGCCACCGACGTCGACCTGCTGTCGGGCGGTCGGCTGCGCCTCGGCGTGGGCACCGGGTGGAACTACGTCGAGTACGACGCCCTCGGTCAGGACTTCGCGTCGCGCGGCCGCCGCCTCGACGAGCAGATCGACTTCCTGCGCCGGCTGTGGTCGGAGCCCCTCGTATCGATGGAGGGCGAGTTCGATCGCATCGACCGCGGCAACATCCTGCCCCGCCCGGCGCGGCCGATCCCGATCTGGCTCGGCGGCTTCAGCGAGCCGGCGTTCCGGCGTGGCGCCCAGCGGGGCGACGGGTTCAACTTCGCCGGGTCGACCGAGGCGGTGATCGAAGGGTTGGCGCGGGTGCGCCACCACGCGGAGGTGGCCGGGCGGAACCTCACCGGCTTCGGGCTCGACTTCACCGCACTGCGCTGCCGCACGGCCGACGATCTCGCCGTGGCCGCCGTCGCCTGGCGCGCCGCCGGGGGTACGCACGTGTCGGTCTCGTCGATGCGGTGGGGGCTCGACTCGGTGGAGGCCCACATCGACCACCTCGGCCGCGGCCTGGAGGCCATTCGGAAGGGGTGAGCCGCCTGATGGCCGGCGGTCAGACCGATTCGCCCAAGGCCATGGCCTTGGCCGTCTTGTAGTCGGCCTTGCCGTTGGGGGCGCGTGGCACGATCGCCACGAACACCACGCGCTTGGGCGCCTTGAAGCCGGCGAGCTGCTGCTTGACCGACGCGATGACCGCGTTCTCGTCGAGCGCGGGTGCGTCGGCGGCCACCGCCACCACCGCGGTCACCGCCTCCCCGAAGCGTTCGTCGGGCACGCCGACGACGAGGCAGTCCTCGATGCCTTCCGTGCGCTTCACCGCCTCCTCGACCTCCTCGGGGTACACCTTCTCGCCGCCGGTGTTGATGCACTGGCTGCCCCGGCCGAGCAGGCGGATGGTGCCATCGGCCTCGACGGTGGCCCAGTCACCGGGGAACGAGTAGGGCACGCCGTCGATCACCCTGAACGTGCGGGCCGACTTCTCGGGATCCTTGTAGTACCCGAGGGGCACGTTGCCACCGGCGGCCACCAGGCCGGCCTCGCCGGAGCCGGGCACGACCTGGCGCCCGTCCTCGGCGAAGACCTTGGTGGTCGCCATCTGCTGGAAGCGGGCCGTCTCGGCCGCCATGCCCTTCATGGTGATCTGGGTGCCCATGGATCCCTCGGTGGAGCCGATGGCGTCGAGCAGCACGATCTGGGGCACGCGCTCGATGATCTCGGCCTTCACCTCGGCGGTCCACATCACGCCCGAGGAGATCATCAGCTTCAGTGACGAGGCGTCGTAGGGCGTGCCCCGCGCGACCGCCTCGTCGATGGCGCGGATCAGCGGGCGGGCCATGGCGTCGCCCACGATCACGATGCTGGTGACCTTCTCGCGCTGCACCGTGGCCAGCACCTCGTGGCCGTCGAGCGAACGGTGCTGCATGGTGATGACCGACCCGCCCGCCAGGTGGCTGATCATGGCGCCCAACCACATGCCGGTGCCGTGCATGAGCGGGCAGGTGGGGATCGACACGGGCGAGGTGCCGGCGGCGGCGAGCTGGTGCACGAGCGCGGGGATGGCCTCGGGCGTCGCCGGCGGGGCCAGGCCCACCAGCGGGAAGCCACCCGTGACGAACGAACCGGTCATGCCCCCGATGGCGTACATGACCCCCTTGGGCATGCCCGTGGTGCCGCCCGTGTAGAGCATGTACGTGTCGGCCTCGTCGCGGGTGATGCGCGGCGCCGGCGCGTGGGCGGAGAGCAGGGTCTCGTACCCGACGGCGCCATCGAGGGGCGTGCCGCCGTCGTCGACCTGCACGAGCAGCTTCAGCTTCGGGAGCCGCTCCCGCACCCGCGCCACGCGGTCGGCCAGCGACGTGTGGAACACGAGGGCCTCGGCGTCGGCGTTGTCGAGCAGGTACCAGAGCTCGTCGTCGAGGTAGCGGTAGTTCACGTTCACCGGCACCGCTCGCTGCTTGAACCCGGCGAACTGGGCCTCGAGGTACTCGTTGCCGTTGTACAGGTAGAGGCCGACCTTGCTGTCGACGCCGATGCCGGCGGCACCGAACGCCGCCGCCAGGCGAGCGGCGCGATCCTCGTACTCGGCCCAGCTGCGGCGCACGGCGCCGTGCACCACGGCGGTCGCCGAAGGGACCGCGTCGGCGATCGCCTCCCACACGGTGGCGAAGTGCATCTCCATGGTTCCCCCTCGGTGCTGACCCGGCGATGATGCCACGGGCCGGTCAGGCGGTGCCGGCCACGAACACCGAGTATCCGGCACCGCCGGCGTCGTACATCGGGCTGGCCGGATCGAACACCCACGTCCACGTGGCCGTACCGGTGTCGTAGGCGCCGAGGTTGAGCGGACCGCCCTCGTCCGCCTTGTTCACGAAGGCGCCGAAGTAGGCGCGGCCGTTGGCGAACCCGTAGTAGCCGACGCCCGGACCCCGGGCGGCGAAGCGCCACTGGTGGATCTGGGCCGTCACCTTGCCGGCCGCGTCCACGAGGGGCACGTCGCCGTCGGCGGCGGGATCGGCGCGGGTGCCGTCGAGGAACAGCCCGTCGATCAGCCGCTCGGGCTGCACCGCGTCGACCGGCAGCACGGTGAACTGACCGCCGGCCGGGCGGTGCAGCACCTGGTCGGTGCCCAGCCCGTAGAGCGTGATGGCGCCGTCGGTCGCCAGGTACGGGTAGTTGTACGTGGCGCCCTTGGGCAGGTCGATGCGCTCGTCGCTCACGCGGCCGGCGGCGAGGTCGATGCGGCGTAGCACGAGGCCGCTGCGCAGCTGCAGATCGGCCCGATCGGGGTCGAACAGGATGCCCACGGTGTGGTCGTCGAGGGCCTGGATGTTGTTGTCGAACCAGGTGACCTTGTTGGGCGACTCGAGGTAGCTGGCGAACGCCTTCTTCTCGACGTCGAACGACACGAGCTGGATCTGGGGGCGGGCGACGGTGCCGTCACCGGACGGGTCGGCGGTGGCGGGCGCGTCGACGTAGACGTCCCAGCGGTGCCCGACGAACACGGTCGCGGTGGCGCCGCGGCTCTCGGGGGTCCACTGGCGGTCCTTGTTCAGCACGGTGAACGTCCATCCGGGCGCCGGCCGGGCCCGGGCGAAGTTCGCCGCCACCATCGAGAACACGAACGATCGCTCGAGGTCGGGGTTCGAGGCCTTCACGAGCACGCCCCGCAGATCGGCGGCGACCGGCGGTGTGTTGCGCGTCTCGGCCGGGCTCTCGACGAGGGTCACCAGGTTCAGGGACGGGCCGATCACCACGATGGGCCGCGTCGTGGTGGGCCCCGCCGCCGCGGTGGTCGGCGCCTCGGTCGGCGCGGTCGTGCCGCTGGGGTTGGCGACCGTCGTGGAGGCGGCCGCGATCGCGGTGGTGGGCCCGGTCGCGGTGGTGGACGGGCCCGACCCGACGAGCGTGGTCGGGCTCTGGGTGCCCGTGCCGGTGAGGCCGCATGCGGCGAGCAGGGTCGCCGCTCCCAGGGTCATGGCGATGGCGGGGCGGGCGCGCATGGTTCAGGCTCCTCGTCCGAGATGCGCCAGCGCCGCGACACCGACGTCGGTGCCGAGAGGGGCGCCCTCGGTGTTGTCGATCTCGAAGTGGATGCCGGCGATGAGCCGACGGTCGTGGCGACACTCGTGCGGGTGAGGTCGGAGCCACACGACGCCGGGCTCGGCATGGCGGTCGTGAGCGCGAGGAGAGGCCGGAGCGGCGCGGAGACCCATGCTCTGACGAGTATGCAACGGCCGGATCGGTTCCCGTCGGTCACATGACGATCTCCGGCACGTGCACCGACGGAATGCTGGCACCGCCGCTGTCGTACGTCGGCTGTTTCCCTCATCGTCGCCAAAGTGGGCGCCGACTACCTAGCATGCACCGGTGCGTGGCACGGACGAGCTCCGAACGGAGCACCCTCAGGGCGGTGAGGACGTGAGCGCCGCTCCGGTGGCCTTGCTGGTCGCGGCGCGCCTGGCCGACCAGGTGCGGCGCACGCCTGACGCCACCGCCGTCGTCGCGGCCGATCGAACGCTCACCTTCGCCCAGCTCGCCGCCGAGGTCGACGGGCTGGCGGCGCGGCTCGCCGCCGCCGGAGCCGGGCCCGACACGATCGTGGGCATCGCCGTCGATCGCACGGCCGAGCTGGTGTCGTCGGTCTGGGCGTGTCTCCGCGTCGGCGCGCCGTACGTGCCCCTCGACCCGGCCTACCCCGCGGCCCGGTTGTCGCTCATGACCAACGACGCCGGTGTGCGCATGTTGCTGGCCGACGATCTCGGACGCGACACGATGGCGCTGTTGCTGCCGGTGATCGATCCCCGACCGGTGGCGGCGGCCGGCGGCGACGAGCCCGCGACCGTGGCCGCCGACCGGTCGGCGCGCGACCTGGCGTACATCATCTACACGTCGGGTTCCACGGGCACGCCCAAGGGCGTGCAGATCGACCACGGCAACCTCGCCCACTTCCTCGACGCGATGGACGCCGCGGTGCTGCGCCCGCCCGACGGCCGCATCGTGATGCTGGCATCGACCACGCTGTCGTTCGATCCGTCGGTGGTCGAGCTGATCTGGGCCCTCACGCGCGGCGTCACCGTCGTGCTGGCTCCCAGCCTCGCCGGACCGGTGGCGCACCGCGCCAGCCTCGGCACGCTCATCGAGCGTCACGGCGTCACCCACGCCCAGCTCACGCCGTCACGGGCTCGGGTGCTGCTGAGCGATCAGGACGAACAGCGCGCCCTGCGGGGCCTGCACCAGGTGTTCGTCGGCGGCGAGGTGCTCACGCCGCAGCTCGCCGGTGACCTGCGGGCCAGCGGCATCACTGTCGTCACCAACCTCTACGGCCCCACCGAGACCACCGTGTGGGCCTTCGCCCATCACGTGACCGCCCCGCCCGACGTGGTGCGCGCCGGCGGCAACGTGCCGGTGGGCGCGCCGCTGTCGGGCTACCCGGTGCGCATCACCGACGACACCGGTGCCGACGTCGCCGACGGCGCGCTGGGCGAGCTGCGCGTCGGGGGCGGTGGCGTGTCGCGCGGGTACCGCAACCGCGACGACCTCAACCGCGAGCGCTTCGTGGACGATGCGGTGCTCGGGCCCGTGTACCGCACGGGCGACCTCGCCCGCCGACGACCCGATGGTGCCTTCGAGTTCGCCGGTCGCGCCGACGACCAGGTGAAGGTCGACGGCTACCGCATCGAACTGGCCGAGGTGGAAGCGGCGCTGGCCGGCTGCCCGGGCACCGAGCAGATCGTGGTGGCGGCCCGCGGCGATGCCGAGCGGCGCCTCGTCGCCTACGTGCTGGCGTCGGTCGGGGGCGAGGTGAGCCTCCACTCGGTGCGCAGCTTCGGCGCCCGTTCCCTACCCACCTACATGCTGCCCGTCGCCCTCGTGACCGTGGACGCCTTCGATCTCACCCCGTCGGGCAAAGTCGATCGCCGTCGCCTCCCCGATCCGCCGGCCACCGCGGTCGAGGTGGCCTCCGCCGCCGACGCGGCGATGGTCGGGGCCCGGCCCCGGGGCGGGGCCGAGGTCGAGGCGTTGCTCGCCGCGTGGTGGCGCGAACTGCTCGACAAGCGGGCCGTCGGCCCCGATGACGACTTCTTCGATCTCGGTGGCGACTCCACCATGGCCGTACGGCTGCTGGCGCGGGTGCACCGCGAGCTCGGCCTGCGCCTCGGCCTGTCGGCCATCATCGCCGCGCCCACGGTGCGCCAGCTCGCTCACGCCGTGCTCGACGCCGCCGCCGAGGGTGCGGCGCGCCCGGCCATCGGGTCGTGCCTCGTGGAGTTCCACCGCTCGGGCAGCGGGCCACCACTCGTGTGCGTGCACGGCGCCGGGGGCAACGTGCTGAACCTCACCGCGATGGCCCGCCACCTGATCGAGGTGCGGCCCTTCGTCGGTGTGCAGGCGCGCGGGGTCGACGGTGTGAGCGAACCCGACTCGTCGATCACCACGATGGCGGCGCGCTACGTGGACGAGCTGCGGGCCTACCAGCCCGACGGGCCCTACCTGCTCGCCGGCTACTCCGGCGGCGGCGTGGTCGCCATCGAGATGGCGCGCCAGCTGCAGGCGCAGGGCGCCGAGGTGCCGGTGGTGCTGCTGTTCGACAGCTACCCACCCGGCCTCGACGAGCCCGGGGTCGTGAAGAAGTTCATGAACGTGGGCCGCAGCGTGCGGGTGCACGGTGTGCGCGCCGTGGTCCGTTCGCTCGACAACATCGTGCGTCGCCGGTGGAGCGGCGAGCTCGTGGCCGGTGCCGGCGCGCTCGGCTACGGCGACGTCAGCGAGCTCGGCCTGGCCAACCTCGACCGGCGCTTCAACGTGGTGGCCCGCGCCCACAAGGGCGTGCCCTGCGCCGTGCGCACGGTGCTGCTGCGCACCGACATCATCCAGGCCTCCCACCCGCCGGAGCCCGACTGGTCGGCTTTGCTCGTGCGACCCCCCACCGTGCGGGTGGTGCCCGGACACCACTACTCGATGTTCGCACCCGAGCACGCCGCGGCACTGGCGGCCGCGGTCGAACAGGAGCTGGCTGCCGCCGGTGGCTGACCTGCCCGCCGCACTCCACCGGTTGGCGGCGGCGGTCGGCGGGCACGCTGCGATGGCCCACGGAGGCCGCACCCGTGACGAGCACCACCGGCTCGGTCGGGCGGCGGCGGCGGCGGCGCTGGCGGCCGCCGGTACGACCACGGCAACGGTGTCGGGGCCACCCGGTGGCCCACCGATGTGGCCGACCGGGGTGTCCGGATCCATCAGCCACGCCGACGGCGTCGCCGTGGCGGTCGTGACGGTCGTGACGGTCTCGTCGCCGACGGCGGCGCCGACCGTGGCCCACGGTGTCGGGATCGACCTGGAGCGCCTCGGCCGACTGCCCGACGCCGACGCCGCGTTCGTGCTGGCACCGGCCGAGTGGGTCGACGCCGACGGGCACGTGGTCGACGCCACGGTGCCATGGGCGGTGAAAGAGGCGACGTTCAAGGCGATCAGTGGGGCCACGCCCGGTGGGCTCGCTTCTCTGGAGCCCTCGGTCATCGAGGTCCGGCTGGCGCCCGGAGGCACCGCCGCCGTGGTCGTCGGGAACGCAGCCGGTACCGTCAACGTGATGGGTGCCCACTGGTGCGTCGTGGACGGGTTCGTGCTCGCCGTCGTGGCCGTGACCCGCGTCGGGCCGGTCCCGTGAGCGAGCCCCCGCCGCCCCGCCCGCGACCCATCGCCGCGCCCCACCCCGCCGGTGCGGTCGGCCCACCCCGTCCCGCGGGCCCGCCACCCCCGCCGCCTCCCGGCGTGCGGCCGGTGCCGCCTGGCTACGTCCCCGTCGGCTGGAACGGCGTGCCGCCGCCACCCAGGGTCGACGGCATGGCCATCGCCTCGCTGCTGTGCGGCGCCGTCGGGGGCTTCTGCGGCATCACACCGATCCTCGGGCTCGTGTTCGGCCTGCTCGCTCGCTCGCGCATCGCCAAGAGCGACGGGCAGCTCACCGGCAAGGGCCTGGCCCTGGCCGGCGTGCTGGTCAGCTCGGCCATGCTGGTGCTCACCGTCGTGGTGCTCGGCTTGGGCTTCCTCGGCCGCACCTGACGCCCGCAGCCGTGCCGCTCACGGTGGAGGGACGGCCCATCCGCGAACGATCTCGGTGCCGTCGCGTTCCAGCTCCCACAGCACACCCTTGCGCTGGTCGTCGGGCCCCACGACCTCCATGCCCCGCCGGGCGAGGGCGCGCAGCACGTCGGGTAGCACATCGCCGTGGGTGCACAGCACGCTCCCGTCGGCCAGGTCGGCCAGGAAGCCGAGCACGGGCTCGAACGGGCGGCCCTCGGCGAGGGCCCGCGTCGGCTCCACCGCCAGACCGCGGCGCTCGGCCAGCGGTTCGACGGTCTGCACGCAACGCCGGTACGGGCTCGACAGCACGCGGGTGACGGTGACGCCGTCGAGTCGGTCGGCGATGGCGGCCGCCTGGCGGCGACCCTCGGTCGTGAGGGGCCGCTCGTCGTCGGGGCCGTCGAAGTCCCAACGGCTGCCCGCCTTGGCGTGCCGGACGAGGTAGAGGACCATCGGTGCCACCGTACCGTCCGTCCCGGTCGGTACGGTCGTGTAACGCCTGGCGGGGTCGGGCACACTGGGCGACATGGGCTTCTTCGAGCGCAACCGCAAGGACGTCATCGCCAAGGGCTACGACCCGTCGCGCCTGCCGCCCGGGCAGTACCTCACCGATCGCTTCCCCGTCCTCCACGTGGGTGACGTGCCCGCGTACGCGCCGGGCGAGTGGAGCCTCACCATCGGCGGCCTCGTCGACGAGCCGTTCCGTCTCGACGAGGCCGAGCTGCGGGCGCTGCCGTCGGTCGACCTCACCATCGACATCCACTGCGTGACCAAGTGGTCGAAGTTCGACACCGCGTGGACCGGTGTGCGGGTGCGCGATCTGCTCGATCGGGCCGGCGTCGGTGCCGGAGCCACCCACGTGCTGTGCCACGCCGAGCACGGCTACACCGCGAACCTGCCGCTGGCCGACATCACGCGCGACGACTCGCTCGTGGTCTATGCCTTCGAGGGCGACGACATCGAGGCGATCCACGGCGGGCCCGTGCGCCTGCTCATCCCGCACCTGTACTTCTGGAAGAGCCCGAAGTGGTTGCGCGGTCTCGACGTGCGCGCGGGCGACACGCCCGGATTCTGGGAGCGCAACGGCTACCACATGTACGGCGACCCGTTCCGCGAGCAGCGCTACACGAACGACTGACGCGCGGCCTTCTCCGGTGGCCTAGAGCCCGAGGTGGCGCGCCAGGCCGGGCACGCCGTCGGCGAGGTACGTCGTCACCACGTCGACCGGTTGGGGCCGGGCGAACAGGTATCCCTGGCCGGCATCGCAGCCGAGCTCGAGCAGGCGGTGCAGTTGCTCGATCGTCTCGATGCCCTCGGCCACGACGCGCTTGCCCAGGGCGTGGGCCAGGGCGATGGTCGACGTGACGATGGTGGCGTCGACCGGGTCGCTCAGCAGGTTGGCCACGAAGCTGCGGTCGATCTTGAGCACGTCGACCGGGACGCGCTTGAGCTGGCCGAGCGACGAGAAGCCGGTGCCGTAGTCGTCGAGAGCGATGTGCACGCCGAGCTGCTTGAGCGCCCGCACGGTCTCGGCGCCGGCGGTGTCGGTGAGCAGGGTCTCGGTGACCTCCACGTACAGCCAGTCGGGCGCGCAGCCGGCCTCGGCCAGCACGCGCTGGAAGCGGTCGACGAAGGTCGGGTCGGTCAGGTCGCGCGCCGACATGTTCACGGCCACCCGGCGGCCGTCGAGCAGCCCGGCGGTGTGCCACTGCACCACCTGACGGGCGACGGCGCCGAGCACCCAGGTGCTCAACGCCCAGATCAGGTCCGACTCCTCGGCCACGGCGACGAACTGGTCCGGGCGCACGGCACCGAGGGTGGGGTGCTGCCAGCGCACGAGCGCCTCGAGGCTGCGGATGGTGCCGTCGGAGAGGCGCACGATCGGCTGGTAGTGCATCGACAGCTGGTCGGTGCCGATGGCGGCGCGCAGGCCCTGCTCGAGGAGCAGGCGCTGCTGCACCTCGGCGTGCATTGCCACGTCGTACACGGCGATGCGGTTCCGGCCGCCGGCCTTGGCGCGGTACATGGCCAGGTCGGCCTGGGGGAGCAGTTCGCTGCCGTCGCGCGCAAGGTCGTGGTCGCTCACGTCGTAGACGGTCACCCCGATCGAGGCGCGGGGCACGACCTCGGTGTTCTCGACCCGTACGGGTTCGGTGAGCGTGGCCAGCATGCGCTCGGCGATGGCGACGGCGCCGTGCTCGTCGATGTTCTGGCACAGCACGGCGAACTCGTCGCCGCCGAGGCGGGCGATGAAGTCCATGGGGCGCAGGATCGCGCTCAACCGCGCCGCGACGACGCGCAGGACGTGGTCGCCGGCGAGATGGCCGAGGCTGTCGTTGAGCACCTTGAAGCCGTCCAGGTCGGCCAGCAGCAGAGCTATCGAGGTGCCCTCGTTCTTGGCCCGGGCCATCGCCTCCTGGATGCGCACGCCCATCAGGTTGCGGTTGGGCAGCCCGGTCAGGTCGTCGCACAGCGTCTGGCGGCGGAGTCGATCCTGCGTGGTGCGCGCCTCGAGCGCGTTGTTCACGAGTGCGGCGACCGACGCCAGGAACTCCTCGTCGCCTTTGGAGAACATCTCGCGCCGGCGCCGCCCGACGCCGAGCACGCCGACGCGACGGTGCCGGTGGCGCAGGGCGACCGTGAGCGACGCCTCGACTCCGAACGCCCGGCGGAGGCCTTCCACCGCCTCGTCGACGCCGCCGTTCCCGTCCACGGTGCGCACCCACGGATCGCCGTCGAACAGCTGCACGACGGTCGGTAGGTCCATCGGCAGGCGCAACGTGCCGATGAGCGACTGATCGACACCGCGCGCCGAGCGGAGCACGGCGTTCGTGCCGTCGTGCTCGGTCTCGAAGACGGCACACGTGTCGGCGTCGAGCGCGGCGTGCGTGGATGCGGTGACCAGGTCGAACAGCTCGGCCGTCGAGGAGCAGCGCAGCGCCCGCTCGCGCAGCGTGGCGAGCGCGTCCTGGCGCCGAGCGTTGCGCAGGCTGGAGCTGAGCAGCACGGCGTGGTCGGCGATCACCGCGATGCGGTCGGCCATTGCGCTCAGGGCCTCGGCATCGGTGTCGTCGAACGCCGGCACGTGGGCGACGCCGCTCAGGCTGAGCACGCCGATCGTCCGGTCCCCGATCGTCACCGGCACGGCCACGGCCCGTTCGACCGGAAAGGCCTCGAGCACGGCCCGGAAGCCGGGGCGGGACCGCACGGCGATCACGCCGTCCGGCTGCCGTACGTGCACGGGGCGACGTTCCGTGAAGGCCCGACCGATCGTCGTGCCCTCCACCGGGATCGGGTCCGGCGGCGGAGGGCCGCGGTCGATGTCGTCGGCGAAGGCCCAGGCGTGGACGCGCAGGTGACGCTGGTGCGAGTCGGCCAGGGCGAGGTGCACGGCGGTGCCGGCGCGAGCGCCCAGGCCGTCGAGCACGACCCGTAGCAGTTGGTCCAGATCGTCGCCGCAGGCGAGCACGGCGGTGTCGACGCCCTCGCGGAGCAGCGGTCGCGCCGGGCCTGCGGTGGCGGGATCCAGGGGCGCGTCCGGAGCCATCATCGCCACTCTGATCGGCGTGGTTGACCCGATCTTGAGGATCGCCGCGGTGGTCCCGGTGAGCGGTCCGGATCAGCGCAGCCGGAGCACGTTGCCCGAGACGAGGCGGGCGGCGTCCGAGCACAGCCACGCCACCACGCCGGCCACCTCGTCGGGGTCGGCCACGTGGGTGTGGTGGTCGTCGCCGGCCACGAAGTCGCGTACGGCCCCGGTGATCCAGCCGGTGTCGGTGACGGGCGGGTGCACCGTGTTGGCGGTCACCCCGAACCCGGCGAGCTCGCGTGCCGCGGTCATCGTGTAGTTCTCCAGGGCCGCCTTGGCTGCGCCGTAGGACGCCTCGCCGGGGAAGCCGTCGGGTCCACCCGACGTGAGGCCGACGATGCGCCCCCAGCGCCCGCCGCGGGCCACGAGGCGATGGGCCAGCTCGGCGATCACGAGGGCGCCGGCGCGGGCGTCGACGCCGACGGTGGCGGCCGACAGCGGGGCGACCCCGCGTCCGAACGCGTCGGCGCGCTGGGGCAGGAACGTGTCGGCCTTCCAACCGCTGGCGTTGTTGACCACGATGTCCACCGGGCCGAGGTCGCGCTCGGCCACGTCGAACAGTGCGGCGATGGCCGCGGCGTCGGTGAGGTCGGCCTCGTGGGCCACCACCCGACCGCCGGCCGCGCTGATGGCGGCGACCACCGCCCCGGCACCACCGGTGCGGGCCTCGTCGTAGGCGGCGGGCAGGGAGGGGTCGGCCAGGGGCGGCAGGCGCAGGTAGCTCACCAGCACGCCGGCGCCCTGGGCGGCCAGCCGGCGGGCGACGGCGGCACCGATGCCGTGATTGGCGCCCGTGACCACGGCGACGTGCCCGGTCAGCTCGAGCACGATGGCGGCCTCAGACGGCGGTGACGCAGAACGTGTCGCCCTGGGGCAACGATGACGACGTCTCGGGCTCGGTGTCGCCGTACAGCGCGGCGAGCATGCCCTTCACCAGGCCGCGGTCGACGGCGCAGATGACCGGGTGCTCGATGGCCGTGTCGCCGAAGGGACAGTGGTTGTTGATGATGCGCAGCTGCTTGCCCCGCTCGTCGGTGTGGGCGGCGAAGCCGTGGGCGGTGAGGGCGTCGGCCACCGCGTGCAGGGCGGCGCGCAGCGAGCGCTGGCCGGCCGTCTGGTCGGTGGGTCGCAACCCCGCGGCGAGGGCCCGGCCGTACTCCACGCCGACCTCTTCGGCCATGGTCTGGGCCTGGTCGAGGGGCAGCAGGGCCAGCGTGCGTCCGAGCAGGGTGAGCACGAGGTCGTCGGTGCGCACGGTGACGTCGAGGGTGATGTTCTCGGACGCCGTGCGGTACCGCTTCGACGGGCGTCCGGCGCCGGTGGGGGCGGTGCGCCCGGTGGCGACCTCGAGGTAGCCGCCACCGGCGAGCTTCTCGAGGTGGTGGCGGGCCACGTTCGGGTGCAGCCCGAAGCGCTCGGCCACCTGAGCGGCGGTGACCCCGTCGGCGTGCTCCCGGGCGAACAGGTAGATCTCACGCCGGGTCGGGTCACCGAAGGCCGAGGTGATGGCGGTGACGGTGGACGAGAACGCCGTGGGCGTGAGCCCGACGCGGCCGTCGTCGAGCGCGAACGCGGGCGCGGGGCCGCCCCCTGCTGCCATGGCCCGGGCCGGAGTCCGGGTGGGTGCCTTGCCAACCACGTCGGTATTCTACCTATGGCTGTAGTGGTAATTCCCCCTCGGCCGCGCCCGAACACTCTGGAAGGCCCCCATGTCCGTCACGAACGACCAGGTCATCGACGCGCTTCGCCCCGTGCACGACCCCGAGCTCCACCGCTCCATCGTCGACCTCGGCATGGTCCGGCAGGTCGACATCGCCGCCGACGGGCGCATCCACGTGCAGATCGCCCTCACCGTGGCCGGGTGCCCGCTGCGCAACGAGATCCAGAACCGGGTTACGGGCGCGGTGGCGGCGCTGCCCGGGGTCACCGGTGTGGGGCTCGACTTCACGGTCATGACCGATCAGGAGCGCGAGCAGCTGCGCATCAGGCTGCACGGCGACCCGGGGGCCTCGGCCGGGCAGGGCCAGGCCCACGGCCACGCCGAGGGTCGCAAGATCCCCTTCGCCGAGCCCGGCTGCAAGACCCGCCCGCTGCTCATCTCGTCGGGCAAAGGCGGCGTGGGCAAGTCGAGCGTCACCGTCAACCTGGCGGTGGCGTTGGCGGCGCGCGGTCACTCGGTCGGCATCATCGACGCCGACGTGTACGGCTTCTCCGTTCCCCGCATGCTCGGCATCGACCGCGACCCCACGCTGATCGACCAGATGATCCTGCCGCCCGACAAGTGGGGCGTGCGGGCCATCTCCATGGGCTACTTCGTGCCCGACGGCCAGGCGGTCATCTGGCGGGGACCCATGCTGCACAAGGCGCTCGAGCAGTTCCTCACCGACGTGTACTGGGACGAGCCCGACTTCCTGCTCGTCGACATGCCGCCCGGCACCGGTGACATCGCGCTGTCGTTGTCGCAGTACCTGCCCCGCGGCGAGGTCTACGTCGTCACCACACCCCAGCCGGCGGCACAGAAGGTGGCGCGCCTGTCAGCGGCCATGGCCGAGAAGGTGCACCTCGAGGTCAAGGGCGTCATCGAGAACATGTCGTGGTTCACCGGCGACGACGGCAAGCGCTACGAGATCTTCGGGTCGGGCGGCGGCCAGGAACTGGCCGACGAGCTGAAGGTGCCGCTGCTGGCCAAGATCCCGCTGCTGGAGCCGCTGCGCGAAGGGGGCGACACGGGCCGACCCATCGCCGCCGTCGACCCCGACAGCGAGGTGGGGCAGGCGTTCGCCACGCTGGCCGAGCGCGTCGCCGTCGACCTGCGGCCGCGCAAGGTCTTCAAGTCGGAGCTGCGCGTCAACTGAGGCGGCGACGGGGGGTCGCACGACCCCGGGCACCGCGGTACTAGCACTACGGGCTCCGTAACGCCCTGACGGTCCCCCGGTACTGCATCGCCGGTGGTCGAGCATCGACCACCACCGATCGCAACGACCGAGGAGACCATCCCATGCATCGTCCCTTCCGAACCATGGTCGCGGTGGCCGTGGCCACGGCGGCCATCGCCGCCACCGGCACCAGCTCGGCGTCGGCCTCCGGCGCCACCCAGTTCGTGTCGTCGGCCAAGGTGACCGGCGACGACATCACGTTCCCGCTGTACCAGGGCCAGAGCCCGCGCGGCCCGTTCTGGTACGTCGTGATCGACGCCAACACCTCCGACGCGGCCAGCCGCTACGGCGTGAACCGCTCGAACAAGCTCAGCAACGCCCGCGGCACCGCCACCCAGCGCGCCCGGTTCGTGAACGGCGTGCTCACGGTGGACGCCGGCGTCGACTTCTCGCCGACCCGCGAGGTCGTGGGCAGCGCCACCGGCTTCCCGCCGCTGAAGGTCGTGCCCGGCTCCAAGGGTGACGCCGGCTACTCGCCGCTCGTCGAACTGCCCGACGGCACCGTGCTGAACGCCCCCGAGGTGGCCAACGGCTCCGGGCTGCACGACAAGATCGTGCGCATCGACACCGCGGCCCGCAAGGTCACGCTGAAGGGCACGCACGGCTTTGCCCGGGGCAACGAGGTGCTGTACGTGTCGACCGACGCGTCGAACGACCTGGCCGCCGCGCTCGAGGGCTCCACCCTCACGCCGAAGCTGGCCGATTCGCCGACTGCCGGTGACGACTCCACCGCCTCGGCCCGCGCCTCGCTGGCCGGCTTCGTGAACGGTCGCACCGGGGCCACCAACCCCGAGCGCCAGGGCTTCAACTCGGCCATCCTCGACGGGCTCGACCCGCTGAACGTGTTGGCGTGGACGCCGAACCAGGGCCGCTACAGCCCGTTGTGGGACGTGCACCCGACGGCGTGGACGCCCAAGGCCCAGGCCGCCGGCGCCGACGTGCGCCAGAAGGACTTCGCCGAGATCAGCACCAAGCTGGTCGAAGCCGGCCTGGTGAGTGGCCCCGGTGGCGCCCCCTTCGCCGCGGCGAACATCGTGGTGAACTGCCCCATCGTGCTGCAGTACGCCTGACCCGGCGGGCGGCGGCGGGCGGGCCCGACCCGCCAGCGCCCCTCCCTCCCTCCCTCCCTCCCTCCCTCCCTCCCTACGTGCTTTGTTTGCGCGAGACCGCCGCCCAGGTGGTCTCGCGCAAGCTGTTTCGGGGCGAGGGGTCGGCGCACCCGCCCTCGCGGGCTCTGGTTGCGCCGGACCACCACCGGCGCTGTCTCGCGCAAACAAAGCGAGTGGGGGTGCCGGGGAGCAGGGTCTGGGGCAGGGTGCGCCGGCGGCTCGGCCGTCAGGTGGTCATGGTGGCGATGATGCGCAACACCTCGTCGGCGTCGGTGCGGGGGTTCACCACGGCGAGGCGCATCACCGTCTCTCCCTGCCAGCGGGTGGGCACGAGCAGGATCACGCCGTCGCGGGCGTTGCGGCGCGACCAGTCGGCGTAGTCGTCGGGCGCCCAGCCCGGCCGGCGGAACAGCACCACGGTGAGGTCGGGTGCCATGACCAGGTCGAGCCCGGGCGCGGCGTCGATGCCCTCCGCGATGCGCCGGGCCGTGGTCAGCGTGTGCTCCACCGCATCGCGGAACGCGTCGGTGCCGTAGGTGGCCAGCGCGAACCACAGGGGCAGGCCCCGCGCCCGGCGCGACAGGTGGAAGGCGAAGTCGCTCGGGTTCCACAGGTCGCGGTCGATGAGGTCGAGGTAGTCGCCGTGCTGGCTGTGGGCGTCGGCGGCGACCCGGGGGTCGCGGTACAGCAGCGCGGCGCAGTCGTACGGGGCGAACAGCCACTTGTGCGGGTCGACGCAGAACGAGTCGGCCCGCTCGATGCCGTCGAAGCGGTGGCGCACGCTGGGCGCCACCAGCGCGGCCCCGCCGTAGGCGCCGTCGACGTGCATCCACAGGCCGCGCTCGCCGCACACGTCGGCCACCGCGGCGAGGTCGTCGAGCGTGCCGGTGTTGGTGGTGCCGGCCGAGCACACCACGGCGAACAGGCCGTCGCCGTCGGTCGCCACCGTCCGTTCGAGCGCCGCTCGCGACAGCGCGCCGCGCTCGTCGGGTGCCACCGGCACGACGTCGACGTCCATGACGCGCGCCGCGGCGCGCAGCGAGGAATGGGCCTCGGGCGTGGCCGCGAACGTCCACCGGGCGGGGCGCTCGCGGCGAGCCGCCATGGCGTGCCGCGCCGCCACCAGCGCGCTCAGGTTGGCCGCCGACCCGCCCGACACGAAGCAGCCGCCGGCACCCGGGGGGAACCCGGCGAGGCCGGCCAACCAGTCGAGCGCCTCGTTCTCGGCGTGGATGGCGCCGGCGCCGGCCTCCCAGTTGCCGGCGAAGATCGACGACGCGCTGACCACGACATCGAACAGCGTGGCCGCCAGCGACGGTGCGCTCGGGATGTAGGCCAGGTTGAGCGGGTCGTCCATCGGGCGGGTGGCCGGCACGATCACGTCACGGAACAGCCGCAGGGCCTGGTGGCCGCCGATGCCCGATGGGGTGACGGTGGCGCCCATGGCCGCCGCCAGCTCGGCCGCGGGCCGGGCGCCCCACTGCGGGTCCTTCGGCAGCCGCAGGCGCTCCACGGTGTAGCCGAGCAGCGAGTGGGCCAGGAGATCAGTCTTCTCGTCCCACTCGTGCATTCCCATCGGGCCCGACCCTACCGACGCCGACCTGGGGTTTCGACCACCTGGAGGGGGTGTCGGCCCACGGTTCGTGCGAGGGTTCGGGGGCGGCCGGGAGCGCGAACGGGAGCCAGGGTCCGTAGCATGTCCGGCGCAACCACCCGAAGGAGCAGCATGGACGTCCGCATCGGAGTCACGAACGCACCCCGTGAGGTCTCGCTCGAGCTCGCCGACACCACCGATCCCGCCGTGCTGCGCACGGAGATCGACCGGGCGCTCGGCACCGAGGGGGCCGTGCTGTGGCTCACCGACCGCAAGGGTCGCCAGGTCGCCGTGCCGGTGGCCAAGATCGCCTACGTGGAGATCGGCGCGAGTGACGCCGAGAAGCGCATCGGCTTCGGCGGCTGAACGCGGTCGGGGTGACCGGCCTGTTGGCCCGCCAGCTGCTGGTGGTGACCGGCAAGGGTGGGGTGGGCAAGACCACCGTCGCCGCCGGTCTCGCCCTGCTCGCCGCCCGGCAGGGCCGACGCACCCTGGTGTGCGAGGTCGACGCCAAAGGCAGCCTGGCCGGCGCCTTCGACGTGGGCCCGTTGGCGTTCACGCCGCGCACGGTGAGCCCGGGGCTGTGGGCCATGACGATGAACACCGAGGACTCCCTCCGGGAGTACCTGGCGCTGCAGCTGCGCGTCCCGCTGCTGGCCCGCATCGGGCCGCTGGCCCGCACGTTCGACTTCGTCGCGTCGGCGGCGCCGGGGGTGCGCGAGATCCTCACCATCGGCAAGCTCTGCTACGAGGTCCGCGAACGCAACTACGACCTCGTCGTGGTCGATGCGGTGGCGTCGGGGCACGTCATCGCCCAGCTGTCGGCGGCCAGCACCATCGAGCATCTGGTGCAGGTCGGGCTGGTGCGCGAGCAGACCCGCTGGATGCGCGAGATCCTCGAGGACCCGGCCCGCACCGGCGTGGTCATCGTGAGCACGGGCGAGGAGATGCCGGTCGCCGAGTCGGTCGAGCTGGCCGAGCGCCTGGAGGCCGAGACCGGCACCCATCTGGCCGCCGTCGTGGCCAACCGCGTGCTGCCCGAGCCGTTCGCCAAACCCGACGAGGCGCTGTTCACCAAGGTCATCACCGTGAAGGGCCGCAAGGCGCTCACCGGGGTGGTCGGGCCCGGGGCCGGCGCCGTGCTCGACGCCGCCGCGCTGTCGTCGTCGCTGCGACGTCGCCAGGCCGTCCACCTCGACCACCTGAGGTCGGCCCTGGGCGCCGTGGTGCCCGTGCTGCTGCTGCCGGAGCGCTTCGACCGTACCGAGGGTCTGGGCGCCACCCAGCAGGTGGCCGACGCACTGGGCGAGGAGCTCGAATGACCTCGCTCGACGATCTGCTGGCGTCCAAGGAGATGGTGCTGGTCTGCGGATCGGGCGGGGTCGGCAAGACGACGATGGCCGCGGCGTTGGCCACCCAGGTGGCGGTGGCCACCGAGCGCCGCGTCCTCGTGGTCACGGTCGACCCGGCCCGGCGCCTGGCCACCGCGCTGGGCCTCGACGAGGTCGGCGACGAGCCCCGCGTGGTCGACGCCGCCGCGCTGGCCGCCGCCGCCGGCGACGAGGTGCCGCGCGGCGAGCTGTCCGTCGCCATGCTCGACACGAAGAAGGGCTGGGACGCGCTCATCCGCCGGTATGCGCCCGACGCCCGGGTGCGCGACACCATCCTCGACAACCCGCTCTACCACTCGATCACGGCCCGGTTCGTGCAGAGCCACGACTACCTCGCCATGGAGCGTCTGCACGAGCTGCACGCGTCGGGCCGTTACGACCTGGTGGTGGTGGACACGCCGCCGTCGCGCTCGGCCCTCGACATCCTCGATGCGCCCGAGCGCATGGCCGACTTCTTCGGCAGCCGCCTGCTGCGCTGGCTCACCGTGCCCTATCGCTCGCGCCTCTTCGCCGCCGCGTCGAAGCCCTTCTACCAGGTGGCCGATCGCATCCTGGGCTCCAAGTTCCTGCAGGACATCGCCGAGTTCTTCGTGCTGTTCCAGACGATGGAGGCGGGTTTCGTGCGCCGGGCCCGTGAGGTCACCGCCCTGCTCGGCGACGAACGGACCACGTTCGTCGTGGTGTCCACCCTCGAGCCCGTGCCCGTGCGCGAGGCCGAGTTCCTGATGACCGAGCTGGCCCGTCGGCGCCTGCCGCTCGGTGCGCTCGTGCTGAACAAGGTGCTGCCGGCCTGGCTGCGCGAGCCCGCCGGCGCCATGGCCGCGTCCACGGTGGCCGCCGACCCCGCTGCCGTCGCCCGGCCGGTGGCGGCCGCCCTCGGCGGTCTCGACGAGGGCCGGCTCACCTCGGTGCTGGCCGAGTCGGCCGCCAGCTTCACCCGCCTGGCCCTCACCGCCGCCCGCGAGGCGGCCGAGCAGGCCCGGTTGGCCGCCCGTCCCGCCGTCACGGTGGCCGTGCCCCACGTGCCCCGTGACGTCACCGACCTCGCCGGTCTGGTGGCGTTGGGGCGCTCGCTGTGGGGCGTTCCCGAGCCCGTGAAGCCCCGGCGCGTCCGGCGCTCCGACACGCGGCACTGACAATCGGGCAGACTGACGCACCGTGGCCACCCTCGCCGACCTCGTCCGCCAGCACACGACGCTCGAGCGCGAAGATCTCGATCACCTCCAGCGCCTCGTGGGCGAGTGGGGGATGCTGGCCGACTTCTGCTTCGCCGACCTGCTCCTGTACGCCCAGGCTCGCGACGGTCGGTTCCTGGTGCTGGCCCAGGTCCGCCCGGTCACCGGACCCACCCTGTACGTCGCCGACTGGGTCGGCTCCACCGCCGATCAGACCGAGCGACCGCTGCTCGAACGCTGCTACGCCTCGGGCGAACCGGTGGAGGCTGAGCTCTCGGTGGAGGGGCTGCCCGATCCGGCCCGCATCCGGGTCATCCCCGTGCGTCGTGACGGCCGGGTGGTCGCCGTGCTCAGCCGCGAGTGGTCGCCCCGGTCGGGCCGCCAGACCGGCTCGCTCGAGCAGACCTACCTCGGCATCTTCGACCGCTTCAGCACGATGATCGGGGCAGGCACCTTCCCGTTCACCAAGGAGCTCGAGGTCACCGTGGCCGACGTGCCCCGCGTCGGCGACGGTGTGATGGTGCTCGACGCCGATGCCCGGGTGCTCTACGCCTCGCCCAACGCGGTGTCGGCGGTGCACCGGGTCGGCATCAACGCCAACCTCGTGGGCCTGCGTCTGGCCGAGCTCGGCTTCAACGACTCGGTCGTGCGGGCCGCGTTCGACGAGCGCACGCCGGCGCTCGAGGAGTTCGAGCAGACGGCCGAGATCACGCTGGTGACGCGCTGCATCCCTCTGGTCGAGCAGGGCACCGTCACCGGCGGGGTGCTGCTCGTGCGTGACGTGTCCGAGCTGCGCCGCCGCGACCGCATGTTGCTGAGCAAGGACGCGACGATCCGCGAGATCCACCATCGCGTGAAGAACAACCTGCAGACGATCTCGTCGCTGCTGCGCCTGCAGGGACGGCGGTTGGCGTCCGACGAGGCCAAGGCGGCGGTGAACGAATCGGTGCGCCGCATCCGCACGATCGCGCTCGTGCACGAGACGCTGTCACGCGAGGCGGGCGACGAGGTCGCCTTCGTCGAGATCGTGAGGCCCCTGGCCCGCCTGGCCGAGGAGAGCCTGCAGTCACCCGACCGGCCCGTGCGCTTCCGCGTGGTCGGCGACGGTGGGCGGCTGCCCGCCATCGTGGCCACGCCGCTGTCGGTGGTGCTCACCGAACTGTTGCAGAACAGCGTCGATCACGCCTTCGCCGGTGACCGGCCCCGGGCCGGCAACGTGGTCATCGCCCTCGCCAACGACGGCACCAGCCTGTCGGTGAGGGTGGTCGACGACGGCGGCGGCCTGCCCGAGAACTTCTCCCTCGACGGTGCCACCGGCCTCGGCCTGTCGATCGTGCGCACGCTGGTCACCACCGAGCTGGCCGGCTCGATCGCCATGGAGCAGGCCGTCCCCGACGACCTCGCCGCCGCCGGCATCACCGACCCCAGCGGCCCCGGTACCGTGGTCAGCCTGAAGATCCCGCTCGACATCGAACGCTGAACCCGCCCGACGGGGCGCGGTCCGCCCGGCCCGGGTCCCGCGCCGCGCCGTGCCGTGCCGCGCCGCGCCATCCTGATCCAGTCGCTTTGTTTGCGCCGGACTGCGCTCGGCGGGGTCTCGCGCAACAAGTTGGCGGCGACGGGGATCGTCCGCCGTCGCCCGAGTGCTCTGATTGCGCGAGCCAGCGCCGACGCGTGGTTCGCGCAAACAAAGCGCCGGCGGAGGCGGAGGCGGAGGTGGTGGCGGCGGCGGAGGTGGTGGCGGCGGAGGTGGTGGTGGGCGGCGGGGGCCGAAAACGGCGAGAGCACCGCACCCGGTGGGCGGCGGTGCTCTGGGCCCCACGACGAGACGACCGGTCCGCACGGACCGGTCGTCGATCACACGGCGGCGGCGGCCTTCTGGCGGGCGACGAACTCGCGACGGAGCTTGCGACGCTCTTCCTCGCTGGTGCCACCCCAGATGCCCGAGTCCTGGTTGGTGGTCAACGCGTACTCGAGGCACGCATGCTGAGCCGGGCAGATGCCACAGACCTGCTTGGCGTTGGCGATCTGGACGAGCGCCTGACCCGTGGTGCCGACCGGGAAGAACAGGTCGGGGTCGGTGTCGCGACAAGCTGCGTCCCTGCGCCAGCTGTAGTCGGCGTTCGCCAGGGCGAGGCTGGTAGCAAGTACGGACACGATGAGCACCTCGGGCGTGGGCGTGGGCTTGTGACTGAGTTCACGTATCGTCCGCGGCGCCAGCGAGTGACTCGCCTGGCCAGCGGGGACCAAAGAAAGCTATGGCCCGGGTCTCGGCTTGACAAGAGGCGACTCGAAAGTTGTTCCTAACATGCTGGTAACACTGGTCACAGTTCGCGCGGAGAAGGGTCACATGCCCAACGTCATCGCTCACCGTGGTGCTTCCCGAGCCGAACGGGAGAACACGGTCCCGGCCTTTCGTAGAGCACACGAACTGGGTGCCACCTGGGTGGAGCTGGATGTTCGCCGTGCCGCCGATGGGGGACTGATCGTGCACCACGATCCGCACTACGTCGATGGACGCTGCGTGGCGGCCACGCCAAGTGGCGCACGCCCGGCCCACGTGCCGCTCCTCGGCATGGCGCTCGACGCCTGTCGGCCCCTGCCGGTGAACGTCGAGATCAAGAACAGCCCCGACGAGGACGGCTTCGACCCCGCCCACGCCGTGGTGGGCCCCACCGTCGCTCTCATCGTCGCCGAGGGCTGGCAGCACCGCGTGCTCGTGTCCTGCTTCGACCGCCCCACGCTCGACGCGGTGCGGGCCACCGCCGCCGGCCTGGCCACGGCGTTGCTCACCGAGTCGGTGCCGGCGGACCGCGCCGACCGTCAGGCGTGGATCACCGGGCTCGCCGGGGACGGCCACGCCGCCCTGCACCCCTGGTTCCCCACCGTCGACGAGGAGCTGGTCGCCGACTGCCATGCGGCCGGGTTGGCGGTGAACGTGTGGACGGTCGACGACCCCGAGCTCATGGTGCGTCTCGCCGCCTGGGGCGTCGACGGCATCTGCACGAACGTGCCCGACGTCGCGGTGGTCGCGATCGGCTGAGCCGGTGCGCTCAGCGCGAGCCGGGCGGGACCACGAGGTCGACGGCGTCGGGCACGTGGCGGAACTCGAGCCGGCGGGTCTCGCCCAGGTAGTCGCCGTCCACCTGGTACGGGAACGGGCGCTCGTGGCTGAGCACCAGCGACCGCACGTTGCGGCGCACGTCGAGGTGCTTGGCGTCGACCGGCAGGCCGCCGCCGCGCAGGGCCTTCACCATCGACGGCACCAGCGCGCCGAACGTCAGCTTGCGGAACGTCACGACCGACAGGGGCGTGTCCAGGTCGGTGCCGGGCACGAGGTCGAACGGCCGGTCGCCGAGGAACGTGTACGGGTTGGTGTTCATCACGATGGTGAACATGCCGTCGGGCAGCGTGACCGTGTCGTCGATGGTGACGCGGAAGTGGGGGTGCTTGCGGTCGTAACCGACCGCCCACGTCGACAGACCGGCCCAGACGAAAAGCGGGTGGCCGAACCACCGCTTGATCGAGGCCCGCTTCTCGACCGCGGCGACCACGGCGGCGTCGAAACCGACCCCGGTGTGGAACGTGAAGTAGCGGCCGTTCACGCTGCCGAGCCCGATGCGGCGGATGGAGCGCTCGTCGAGTGCGACCGCCAGCAACCGTGCCGCCGCCACCGGGTCGTTCGGCAGTCCGATGGTGCGGGCGAACACGTTGGTGGAGCCGCCGGGCAGCACCGCCACCGCGGTGTCGCTACCGGCCAGACCGGTGACGACCTCGTTGAGCGTGCCGTCACCGCCGAGGGCCACCACGACGTCGAGACCCCGGTTGGCCGCGTCCTGCGCGTACCGCGTGGCGTGGCCCCGCCGGTTGGTCTCCACGACGGCGACCTCGTGGCCCTCGGTGAGGATCTGATGGATCATGACCTTGTTGCGGGCGGTCACCGACGAGGCGAAGGCGTTCACGACGAGCAACAGGCGCAAGACCCCAGGGTACCGCTCTCCTCGTTTGGCCCCTTACCCGCCGGTAGGCGAGACTTTCCGGTCATGAACATCGTCGTCTGCGTGAAGCAGATCCCCGACCCGGCGTCGCCCGGTGCGCTGGACCCGTCGTCCAACACCCTCAAGCGCGAGGGCAAGCTGGTGCTCGACGACACCGACCGCTACGGCGTCGAGATGGCCCTGCAACTCGTGGCCAAGGCCGGTGGCGGAGAGGTGACGCTCGTCTCCATGGCTCCCAACGGTGAGGTCTCCGGCATGCGTGAAGGCCTCGCCATGGGCGCGGCCAAGGGCGTGCTCGTGTCCGACCCGGCGCTCAAGGGCTCCGACGCGCTCACCACCGCCAAGGTCCTGGCCAAGGCCATCCAGCGCGCCGGCGCCGCCGACCTGGTGCTCGCCGGCACCGAGTCGAGCGACGGCTACACCGGCACCGTGCCGGAGCAGATCGCCGAGCTCCTCGGCCTGCCCTCCATCACGTTCGCCAAGAAGGTCGACGTGGACGGTTCCACGGTGAACGTGCAGCGCCAGACCGACGCCGGCTACGACGAGGTCACCTCGCCGCTGCCCGCCGTCATCAGCGTCACCGCCGGTGTGGTCGAGCCCCGCTACCCGAGCTTCAAGGGCATCATGTCGGCCAAGTCGAAGCCGGTCGACACCTGCACCGCCGGCGACCTGGGCGTCACGCCCGCCGGTTGGGACGGTGCGGGCCAGCAGATCGTCAGCGTCATCGCCGCCGAGGCGCGTGCGGCCGGCGAGGTCATCGAAGACGACGGTGAGGGGTTCGCGAAGATCGTCGCGTTCCTCGAGAACCTCAAGGTCATCTGAAGCGGGAAGGACGCGAACGACATGGCCATCAACACCATCTGGGTCTACGCCGAGGTTGCCGAGGGCAAGCCCAGCGCGGGCACGCTCGAGCTGCTGACCAAGGCCCGCTCGCTGGGTGCCGGCACCGTGGCCGCCTTCGTCGTCGGCGATGCCGGCGAGGCGGCGGGCGCGCTGGGCGCCTACGGCGCCGCCACCGTGTACGCCACCGGCGACCTGGGCGGCAAGCTCCCCGGGCCGGCCGGCTCGGGCGCCATCAAGGCGCTCATCGACGCCGGCACCTCGCCCGACCTCGTCCTGTTCCCGAGCACCTACGGCGCCCGTGACGTCGCCGCCCGACTGTCGGTGAAGCTCGACACGACGGTCCTCACCAACAACACCGACATCACCGTGGCCGGTGACGACGTCAGCGTCACCACCGCCATCTTCGGTGGCAACACGCTCGTCACCACGAAGTTCACCGCCGGCGGCCCGTACCTCGCGATGTTCCGCCCGAAGAGCTTCGCCGCCGAAGAGGGTGGCGCCGGTGCGGGCGCCGTCGTGGCCGCTCCCGTGCCCGAACTGGGTGCCACCGGTGCCGCCAGCGTCATCGCGGTGCACACCGAGGCGTCCACCGGTCCGAAGCTGGACGAGGCGAACATCGTGGTGTCGGGTGGCCGTGGCCTCGGCGAGGCGGGCAAGTACGAGCTCGTCGAGCAGCTGGCCAAGCTGCTCAAGGGTGCGCCCGGTGCGTCGCGCGCCATCGTGGACGCCGGCTGGGTGCCCTACAGCTACCAGGTCGGCCAGACCGGCAAGGTCGTGAAGCCCACGGTCTACATCGCGGTGGGCATCTCGGGCGCCACGCAGCACATGGTGGGCATGAAGGGTTCCAAGAACATCATCGCCATCAACAAGGACAAGGAAGCCCCCATCTTCGGCATTGCCGATCTGGGCATCGTGGGCGACGTGCACAAGGTGCTGCCGAAGCTCATCGAAGCGCTGCAGGCGCGCGGCTGACCCGCCTGCTTTGACCGTCGGTCGAGGGCCGGGACCGCGAGGTCCCGGCCCTCGTCGCGTCCCGGCCGGCACGCCGGTCAGGTCAGGAACTGGACGACGACGATCTTGGTGATGATGGCCAGCGGGAACGCCAGCGCGTAGGCGGCGGCGACGCGCTCGTCGCCCGCGGTGCGGGCGGCGGCGTAGGCGAAGGCGGCCGGTTGGGTCTCCACGCCGGCCAGGGTGCCGGCGGCGTCGGGACCGTCCTGGTGCAGCAGCAGGCGAGCCGACACGGCCACCAGCGCGGCGAACAGGCCGGCCACCACGGCGCCGGCCACCGCCAGCTCCGCGCCGGTGCGCGTCTGCACCGCGGTGGCGAACGTGGACCCCGAGCGCAACCCGGCGGCGGCCAGGAACATGGTCACGCCCAGCTGGCGCAGCGTCAGGTTGGCGGCCTGCGGTGACTGGAACGTGATCGGCCCGACCCGCGAGATCACGCCGAGCGCGAGGCCCACGACCAGCGGCCCCCCGCCGGCGCCCAGGGCCAGGCGCACGCCGCCGGGCAACGGCAGCGTGACGGCACCGAGCAGCAGGCCCATGGCGATGCCGCCGGCGAAGCCGAGGGCGTCGAGCTCGGACAGGCTGCGGTCGCTGTCGCCCAGTGCGGTGGCCACCGCCTTCAGCCGGTCGACCGGGGCCACGACGCGGACTCGGTCCCCGAGCTGCAGGGCGAGCGTGTCGGTGGCCACCAGATCGAGGTCGCCGCGCCGCACCCGCGTGATGGTGGCGCCGAAGCGGCCGGGCAGGTCGAGGTCGCCCAGGCGCATGCCGGCCAGCGTGCGGTCGGACACGACCATGCGGCGCATGTCGATGGCCCGGCGGTCGAGGGCGAGGTGCACATCGCTGCGCGTGCCGGCGTGGCTCGTGAAGCGCTCCACGACGGCCTCGGTGCCCACGACGACCACGAGGTCGTCGGTGACCAGCCGCGCATCGTTGGTGGCCACGTCCACGTGACCGTCGTGCTCGAAGCGGCTGAACGTGAGTGGTTCGCCGTCGAGTGAGCGGAGCTCGCGCAGCGACGGCAGGTCGTCGCGTCCGATGCGCACGGTCCAGTTCACCAGCGCGGGTCGGGGCGCATCCACGGTGACCGGCTCGGCGTCGCGACGACGGCGTCGCAGCAGCACCGTCGTGCCCACGAGCATGGCGATGACCGCCGACGGATAGGTGAGCGAGTAGGCCACCACCGGGTTGCCCTTGGCGCGGCCGAGCTTGTCCATGGCGGCCTGCAACGCCGGGGTGTTCGTGGTGGCGCCGGCGAACAGCCCCGCCCGCTCGGCGGCCCCGACGCCCAGCAGCGAGGCGGCCAGCGTGCACAACCCGGCCAGCGCGGTCACCAGGCCCACGACGACGAGCACGATCTTGGCTCCGCTCCGGCGTAGGCCGGCCACGAACGTGGGCCCCGACGCCAACCCCACCGTGTACGTGAACAGCACCAGGCCCAGCGTCTGCAGGCCGGCCAGCACGGCGGGCTTGGTCAGCCGTTCGTCGATGGCGCCGATGGCCAGACCGGCGAACAACGCGGCGGCCGGGCCCAACGAGATGTTGCTCACCTGCACCGCGCCGACGGCGGAGCCGACGGCCATCACCGCGAACAGGATGAGGATCGGGTTGTCGACGAAGAAGCGGATCATCGCTGGCGCGACGTTAGGGCGCCGCACCAGCGGGCGCTGGATCAGCCGCCCGACAGGGCCTGCATGATCACCAGCTCGTCGACATCGTCGAGGCGGAGCGACAGGTCGCGCTCGCGCTCCTGGCGCACGAAGATCATCATGTGGCGCCGCAGGCGACCCTGCTCGTCGACCACCCGGAACCGGATGCCCGGGAACTGACGATCGAGATCGTCGAGCACCGCCGCGATGGTGGTGCCCTCGGCCGCCACCACCGCGACGTCGCCCGTGTACGAGCGCAACGGCGTGGGGATGCGGACGTTCACGTCCGGTCGACCGGGTCGGCCGGTTCCACCGAGTAGATCTCGGGCAGGTGCCGGGCGATCAGCTGCCAGGTTGCTCCCTCGTCGGTGCTGCCCCACACCTCGCCGGCGGTGGTGCCGAAGTAGACGCCGGCTGGGTCGCCGTCGTCGACGGTCATGGCCTGGCGCTTCACCGTCAGCCAGCCGCGCGCCGGCAGCCCGGCGTCCTGCCGCGTCCACGAGGCGCCGGCGTCGCGCGTCACGTACATCGCCGGGCGACCATCGGGGCTGGTGCGGGGCCACACGTCGGTGCCGTCCATGGGGAACACCCATGCCGTGTCGGGATCGCGCGGGTGCAGTTCGACGGCGAAGCCGATGTCGCCCACCTCGGTGGGCATGTTGTCGCCGATGCGGGTCCAGCGCGTGTCGGGGCGGTCGAGGCGGTAGATGCCGCAGTGGTTCTGCTGGTAGAGCCGATCGGGCTGCAGGGGGTGCAGGCGCACGCAGTGGGGGTCGTGGCCGTGCTCGGCGTCGGGGTCGGGCGCGAAGCCCATGACGCAGCCCTGGTTGAGCGGTGCCCAGTCCTTCCCACCGTCGGTGCTCTCGAACACGCCACCGCCCGACAGGCCGATGTACAGGTGGTCGGGGTCGCGCGGGTCCACGTTCACCGAGTGCACGATCGACCCGTCGGGCGTGCCCACGGTGGAGGGCCACTCGGCCCAGTCGCTCCACTTCGGGTGATCGTTCCAGCCGCTCACCGGTTCCCACGTATCGCCGCCGTCATCGGTGCGGAAGAGGCCCTGGGGCGAGGCGCCGGCGTACCAGACACCGGGCTGCGACGCGTGGCCGGGCGACAGCCAGAACACGGTGTCGACGGCGCGGCCGTGGGCGTCGCCGGCGGCGAACGCCGGGGGCTTCGACGCCTCGGTGAACGCGCGGCCCATGTCGGTGGAGCGGAACACGGTAGGGCCCAGGTGGCCGGTCTTGGCCGCCACCAGCAGGGTCCGGCGATCACGCGGGTCGAGCACCAGGTGCTGCATGACGTGGCCCAGGAACATCGGGCCGCTCTGGGCCCATCGGTCGCGTCGGGCGTCGCTGGCCAGCAGCCAGGCACCCTTGCGGGTGCCCACCAGCAGCATCGTACCGCCCAGGTCGGCCGGCATGGTGGCGCCGATCGGCTCCCAGGCCGTGCGGGCGTAGCCCGCGTTCCGTTCGGTCGTGTCTGTCATCGTCGGCCCCCACGTCGGTCTCGTCGTCGTTGCAGGGTTGACCGCGCCCGGGCGCGGAACTCATCGTCGGCGTCAGACGAGCGGCCAGGGATAGCGGCGGCCGGTCGGGTCGACCGGGAAGCGGCCGTGGGTCGCCAGGTCGCGGGCGCGCTCCTGGATCGCCTCGATCTCCTCGGGGTCGTCGATGAGCTCCGTCACCTCGTCGGGCACGTGCCCGGCGATGGCCTCGATCTGGGGGAGCAGCACGTCGGGCACGGGGGCGCCGGCGAACTCCCAGATGACGGTGCGCAGCTTGAACGGCGACGCGAAGCACAGCCCGTTGTCGATGGCGTACACGAAGCCGTCGTGGCCGAGCAGGCAGTGACCGCCCTTGCGGTCGGTGTTGTTGGCCAGCAGATCGAAGGCGCAGATGGCCTGGAGCTGGTCGTGCAGGTCTTCGCGCTGCTCGTACAGGCTGAAGTAGTGCTGCTCGAAGTCGGACGGGATGAACAGCTGCAGCGAGCCCACGCCGAGCGGGCCGTCGCGCACGACGGTGGGCGGCACACCGCCGCCGCCCGAGAGCGCCGACCAGCCGGTGGCGGCCCACAGGCGGTACGCGGCGGCCTCACGCCGGTAGAGGCCCGAGGGGAAGTCCCACAGCGGCCGCTCGCCCCGCTGGGGCTTGTAGATCGCCTTGGCGACCTCGTCGTCACCGTCACGCAGGTGCACGAGGAACGTGGCGTTCGAGCTCCACGGCATGCGCCCCTCGATCTCCAGGTCGGCCGAGCAGAGCACGGCCAGGGCCTCGGTGTGATCGAGCCCGAGCTGCACCGGGGCGTCAGTTCATGCGCGGGCAGAAGTGCCCGTCATCGTTGCGGGGAAGACCGCAGTAGCGGCAGGGTGGGCGGCCGGCCGCGACGATGTCGAGACCGTAGCGGGCGAAGGCCAGGGCCTGCCCGCGCGTGAGCCGTACCTGCAGCACGGCCTTGGCCTCGTCGGCGTCAGGATCGGGGTTGCCCTCCTCGTCGGTGGGCACCATCTCCTCGAGGGCGAGCACGACGCGGTCGGCCGACTCGTCCCACGCCACGCCGATGGAGCCGAGCACGAACGTGGGCTCGAGCTCGCTGAGCCCGAGCACCTGCTCGCCGGGCACGTCGCGCGGGGTGGGCAGATCGGACAGGAGCTGGCCCAGGTAGGTGGCCAGCGCCTCGACCTGTTGCTTCTCACACTTCACCGTGACCGCGTCTTTGGCCACGCGGGCCTGCAGGAAGAACGTGCGGGACCCGGGTTGACCCACCGCGCCGGTGGTGAACACGTCGACGTCGTCGATGTCGTCAGGGAAGCTCACGGGAACCTCGTGCGCGTCACGCGCTACGACGGCCGGAGCTCGGCCAGCGAGCCACCGGTCGAGTTGACGGTGAGGACCACGGGCGCGCCCGTGGAGTAGCTGATGGCGGTGATGGAGCAGGTCGAGATGACGATGCGCTGGAACAGGTCGAGGTGGGTCCCCATGGCGTGGGCCACCGCCGCCTTGATCGGGTCGGCGTGGGACACGGCCACCACGACGCCGCCCGGGTGGGCGTCGCACAGGCGGCTGAGCGTCGACACGATGCGCTCCTGCATCTCCATGAAGCTCTCGCCGCTCGGGAAGCGGAAGCCCGACGGGTAGCGCTGCACGGTGGACCACTCGGGCAGCTTGAAGAGGCTCTTGAGCTCCCGGCCGGTCCAGTCGCCGAAGTCGCACTCCAGCAGGCCCTTGTCGACCTTCACCTTCAGACCGCGGGCCGCGGCGATGGGCGCGGCGGTCTCGCGGGCCCGCTCCAGGGGCGACGCGTAGATGGCGTCGACCCGCTTCAGCTCAGCCAGGCGGGCGGCGGCCTTGTCGGCCTGCTCGCGGCCGATGTCGGCGAGGTGGAGCCCCGGCGCGCGTCCGGGCAGGACCGTACCGGTGGTGCCGGTCTGGCCGTGCCGCACGAGCACGACGAGCGTGGCGGGTGGTGCCTTGGTCGTACGAGCCATGATCGGTACATCAACCTACTGTCTCGGCCGTGGCTTCCCACCCCTTGACCGGCCTTTCGACGGAGATCACCGAGTGTCGTGCCTGCCCACGCCTGGTTGCGTGGCGGGAAGAGGTGGCCGTCACCAAGCGCGCCGCGTACAACGACCAGGACTACTGGGGGCGCCCCGTCGCCGGCTTCGGCGACCCGACCGCCGCCGTGGTGGTCGTGGGCCTGGCCCCCGCCGCCCACGGTGCCAACCGCACCGGACGGGTGTTCACCGGCGACCGCTCGGGCGACTGGCTGTACCGGGCCATGTTCCGGGCCGGGCTGGCCAACCAGCCCACGTCGGTCAGCGCCGACGACGGCCTGCGCCTGCGCGACGCCTACGTGACCGCGGCGGTGCGGTGCGCGCCACCGGCCAACAAGCCGCTTCCCGACGAGCGTGACCGGTGCCTGCCGTTCCTCGCCCGCGAGCTGGGGCTGCTGGAGCGATGGCGGGTGCTGGTGTGCCTCGGTGGCTTCTCGTTGGAGGCGGTGTGGCCGCTGGTGGGCGAGGGGCGCCGGCCGAAGTTCGGGCACGGCATCGCGGCGGCGCTGCCCGGGGGCCGCACGTTGCTGGCCTCGTTCCACCCGAGCCAGCAGAACACCTTCACCGGCCGTCTCACCGAGCCCATGCTCGACGCGGTGTTCGCCCGCGCCGCCGCGCTGGCCGGCGCGTAGCCGACGCCCAGCGCGGCGGTGGCACCGGATCGGCGGCGGTCAGGCGCCACCGTCTATGAGGGCGGTGAGCTCCCGTGCGCCGTAGTACACCGCGATGGCCAGCAGGAACCAGCCGAACAGGAGCCGTAGACGTCGCTCGCCGGTGCGCAGGGCCAGCGCGGCACCGAGGCGGGCGCCGGGCACCACACCGACCGTGAGCCACAGGGCGTAGCGCCAGTCGATGTCGCGGTTCACGGCGTGGGTGATCGTGCCGGGCACTGCCAGCAGGCCCACGCACACCAGCGAGGTGGCGATGGCCCGCCGCATGCCGAGGCCGACGTGGGCGCGAAACAGGGGCACCATCACCACGCCGCCGCCGATGCCGAGCAGGCCCGAGAGCCCGCCGGCGACGATGCCGGTGACCGCCGCCCAGCGTTCCCGGCTGCGCCGCGCCGTGCGCGCCGCCGTGGCGTCGAGCGGCACCGCGGCGTCACGGTCGCGCTGGCGGATGAGCGACACCGAGCTGACGAGCAGCAGCACCGCCGTGAGGATCATGAGCGGGTGTCCGCCGCCGGGCAGCACGTGGGCCAGCACCGAGCCGCCCACGGCGGCCAGCGCTCCGGCGGGCACGGTGCGGCGCACGACGCGCCAGTCGATGAGCTGTTGCGGGCGGTAGCGCAGGAAGCCGGTGACCGCGCCGGGCAGGATCGACGGCAGGGTGGTGCCCACGGCGAGGGCGGCGCTGCACCCGAGGGCACGGATGGCCGGTGTCGACAGCACGGCGCCACCGACGCCGAAGATGCCCGACATCACCCCGGTGCCCAGCCCGGCCACGAGGGTGAGCGCGTCGCGCAGCGGCCCGGCGTTCATGCCTTGCAGACCGTCATCGCCCCGAGTCTCGCCGACGGTCCCCCGACCGGCCAACCGGCCACCCCGGCGCGGGAGCGCCGGTACGGTGGCCCGGTGCGCCTCCGATCGGTCCTGCTCCCGTTGGTGATGGTGGGGCTGGCGGCGTGCTCATCGGGTCGCGTGTCGCGCCCCGAGCTGATCGACAACTACCGGCGCGAGCTCGTGAAGCAGGGCATCCAGCAGGAGCAGGCCCGCTGCCTCACCGACAAGTTCTTCGCCGAGCTCCATGACGCCGAGCTGAAGGCGTTCCAGGACCGCGACCGGTTGACCGATGCCGAGAAGCAGCGGTTCGCCGACCTCGCCGGAGAGTGCCCTCCGGCGATCTGAGCGGGCGAGGTCAGTGGGCCGCCGGCGCGGAGCCGTCGGCCTTCTTCTTGGGTGGCGGTACGCCGATGCTGACGGCCTGGTCGCCGTGAGCGGGCCAGCGGCGGCGGCTCACGATCGACAGGGTCCGCAGCAGCTTCATGGCGACCTCGTCCTCTTCGGCCGGCTTGGCCTCGATGACGCCTGCCTTGATGAGACGCACCATGACCTCACGACCGAGCTCGGTGCGCACGAGGCAGAGCGTCCAGTCGTTGTCCTTGCCGATGCCGCCGGTCGAGATGTCGGCGTGCTCGGCGGCGAAGTCGGGGCAGCTCTTGCAGCCCTCGCGCGTCCACTGGTGGCACTCCTTCAGGTCGATCTCGTGGTACGAGCCGTCCTTCATCCAGATCTGGAAGACGCCCTTGATGTTCATCTTGACCATGTCCTCCTTGTGGAGGCCGTACTTGGCCAGGAACAGCTCCTCGAAGATGGCGTCGTCGAAGGTCTTCGAGCACAGCAGCCCGATGTTGAAGCGGAACGGCTTCGACACCTTGCCGACCTTGCGGTGCCACATGACCGGTGGCGACGAGCTCTGACAGCCCATGCCTACGAGGGCGAGGTTCTTCAGGCCGCGCTCGGTCGCTTCCTTCAGGGCCAGCGTGTTGGCCGAGTAGGTGTAGCGGCTGCCGGCGCCCTTGAGGACCTCTTCCTTGGTGGTGGCCACGCCGGGTACGGCCTTCCACGACGAGCCGTCACCCTCGAGGTACGACACGAGGGCACCGTCGATGTAGTCCTCTTCCAGCAGCCAGATGAGCATGGCCGACACGAAGCCGCCGTCCTGGCCCATCTTGAGCACCATCTCGTCGGTGGCTCGGCACAGCAGCTTCTGCTCGGCGATGCCATACATCTCCTCGGGCAGGCGCTCGCGACCGAAGAGGTGGTCGTTGGCCTCGAACTCCCACGCCCGGAAGCGGGGGCAGGCGCGGGTGCAGGTGGTGCAGCCCTTCTCGCCGTGCGTGCAGTTGTTCGGCCCGAGCTCCTCTTCGAGGTGGAAGGGCTTGTAGCCCTTCTCCTCGTGCTTGTAGCCGATGACGTCGTGCGGGCACGAGACCACGCATCCTGCACAGCCGGTGCACAGGTTGGCGTCGATCACCTCGGCGACCAGTTCCTTCCACTGCGCCGTCCACCGCTCGGCCTTGGCCGGTGCTTCCCCCGTCATCGTCATAGAGCGGCATGGTACGCAGCGCAGCCGAACCGGGCGACCCGGGCCGTTCCGAGCAGGGCCCGCGGTCACCCCGCGGCCAGCCGGACGCGGAGAGCGGTGGAATTGGGGGACACGTTACGGTCCCGCGTCTTTGCTAACAGATGGTTTGGTCGCCAAGGTTCAACCTTGGTGGGGGACTGGTTCCGCGGGGGTCGTACGACCTTCACCATGGGGGCATGACCACGACCAAGCGCCTCTTCGTCTCCGCCACGGGACTCCTCCTGTCGGCCGGCCCCGGCATGACCATGACGCAGGGCCACTCGTTGTCCCTCGTCAGCACCAGCCGGACCGGCAAGGCCGACAAGGCCAACGCCGAGAAGGCGGCCAAGGCCAAGGCCGACCAGACCAAGTCCGACAAGGCCAAGGCCAAGTCCGACGACGACGAGCGCTGCGCGACCCCGGCGGCCACCGGTGCGTCCACCACGGCGGCCGTTCGCGGCGACGGTGACGGGGGCGGCGAGGACGACGATCGCGGCTGCACGACCACGACCCGCCGGGGCACGACGACCACCACGCGCCGCCACGGCTCCACGACGGTCATCACCATGCCCGACCCGTCGACCACGCTGCCGGTCACCACGCCGACGACGCGGGGCACGCTGCCTCCCCCCACGACCCGCGCCACGCTGCCGCCCACCACCCCGGCGACCACGGTGGCCCCGACCACGACGGTGGCTCCGACGACGACCCTTGCGCCCACCACCACGCTGGCTCCGACGACGACCGTGGCCCCGACCACGACCGTGGCCCCGACCACGACCGTGGCCCCCACGACCACCACGACGAAGGCGCCGGCCACCACGACGACGACCGTGGCCCCCACGACCACCACGACGGTGGCCCCCACCACCAGCACGACGGTGGCGCCGACCACCACGACCACGCTGGCGCCCCCGAGTGGCCCGGCGGTGAGCGGGGTGCTCGCCAACCTGAAGGCCGGCGCCATCTACTCGGTGCCATCGCCCGACACTCCCGACCGCGGTTTCGTCAGCCTGTTCACGGTCAGCAACCCGACGGCGGCGGCCCAGACCATCACGGTCACCGTCACCGGCAACACCGCCGCCGGCTTCCCGAAGTACCTGGAGGCGGCCGACTACGACACCGGCGCCTTCACCTGCGTGACCGCCACCAAGACCGCCTACTACAAGGCGAGCACCACGGCGGCCACGTTCACCTGCACCGGCTCGCTGGCCGCCAAGGCCGCCTCGGTCATCACGCTGTCGTCGGGCTCGCTCATCGCCACCAGCGCGGTGGGTCAGACCGTCACCGCCACCGCCACGGTGGCGCCCGGCACCGGCAACAAGACGTTGCAGGGCACCTTCAACTGACCGTCGCTGCCGCGACGTCCGCGAGACCAACGGGGAGCGATCCGCCCGGCGTCCCGTTGGATCGTCACCGGTCCCCGGCATCGCCCGCCGGGGACCGGTGACGCACGTTCTTCCCCCGCATCCCAACGCTCGGAGCCCCTGTGTCCGCACCGACCCTCGTCGACGTCATCGGCCGCGCCCACGAGCGCATCTTCTCCGCCATGGGCACCCACGCCCACGTGGTCGTGGTGGGCGCGCCGGCGCTGGCCGACCAGGCGGCCCGCCGCATCGCCGACCTCGAGCAGCGGTGGAGCCGGTTCCTGCCCACGAGCGAGCTGAGCCGCCTGAACGCCTCCGCCGGCGGTGGCGCCGTGGCCGTCAGCGCGGAGACGTTCGCGCTGGTGGCCCGCGCCGTCGAAGGGTGGCGCCTGACCGGTGGCCTGTTCGACCCGACGGTGCTGCCGGCCCTGATGGCGGCCGGCTACGACCGCTCGTTCAGCGATCCCGCCTGCGGGGTGCACCGGGCCGACACGCCGGCGGCCGACGCGCCGCCCGTACCCGGTGCCGACGGTGTCGTGCTCGAGGCCCGCCTGCGCACCATCGACCTGCCGGCGAACGTGCAGCTCGATCCGGGCGGCATCGGCAAGGGCATGGCCGCCGACATGGTGGTGGCCGAAGTGCTCGCCGCCGGCGCCCGCGGCGTGTGCGTGAACCTGGGCGGCGACGTGCGCCTGGCCGGCCACGCGCCCCCCCATCGAGGGTTGCAGCACGGGGTGCAGGACCCCCTCCGCCCCGGCACCGTGG
>JANMAT010000180.1:0-4025 GCA_031359995.1 Actinomycetes bacterium | reverse complement strand
CGCCGTCGCGGGCCACCGGCGACGAGAGCCGCAGCCTCGGTTCGCTGCCCCGGGCCGGGCTCGGCCTGGTGCTGGTGGGCATGGTGCTGTGGTCGCGGGCGCGCTACCAGCGCCGCCTGGTCGCCGCCTGACGCCCCCGGATCCACCTGCATCCGCGCGGCGCGATCGGATCGACGTGGCCGCGACCGGCCGCGCGCCCGTAGCATGGCCGACCTATGCCGGCGACCGAGCTCGACCAGATCGTCAACCTCTGCAAGCGCCGTGGGTTCGTGTACCCGTCGGCCGAGATCTACGGCGGCTTCCGCTCCAGCTACGACTACGGCCCCCTGGGGTCGCTCATGCTGCGCAACGTCCGCGAGGCCTGGATCCGTACCATGGTCCAGCAGCGCGACGACGTCGTGCTGATCGACGCCGCCATCCTGGGCCCGCCCGCGGTGTTCGAGGCCAGCGGTCACCTCGCCAACTTCAGCGACCCGCTGGTCGACTGCACGACGTGCAAGCAACGCTTCCGTGAGGACCACCTCACCGACCCGGACGTGTGCCCGAACTGCGGCGCCAAGGGCAGCTTCACCGAGGCGCGGGCCTTCAACCTGATGTTCAAGACCGAGGCCGGTCCGGTCGAGGGCGCGGGCGCCGAGGTGTACATGCGCCCCGAGACGGCCCAGGGCATGTTCGTGAACTTCGTGAACGTGCTGCAGACGAGCCGCAAGAAGCCGCCGTTCGGCATCGCCCAGGTCGGCAAGAGCTTCCGCAACGAGATCACGCCGGGCAACTTCATCTTCCGCACCCGCGAGTTCGAGCAGATGGAGTGCGAGTTCTTCGTGCCGCCGGCCGACAGCGCCCGCTGGTACGAGTACTGGTGCGCCACGCGGCTGCAGTGGT
The DNA here is from genome assembly GCA_031359995.1 of Actinomycetes bacterium. GTDB lineage: Bacteria > Actinomycetota > Acidimicrobiia > Acidimicrobiales > Ilumatobacteraceae > JANMAT01. The sequence goes on along the minus strand of JANMAT010000180.1, from coordinate 3,143 downwards.
ACATCGATCTCGGCATCCCGGCCGATCTGCTGCGCATGCGGGCCCACGACGACGACGAGCTGTCGCACTACTCGACCGGCACGTCCGACGTGGAGTTCGCCTACCCGTGGGGCTGGGGCGAGCTCGAGGGCATCGCCCAGCGCACCGACTACGACCTGAAGCAGCACGCACAGCACTCGGGCGAGAAGCTCGACTACTTCGACCAGGCCACCAACGAGCGCTACGTGCCCTTCGTCATCGAGCCCGCCGCCGGTGTGAACCGGGCCATGGCCGCGTTCCTGCTCGCCGCCTACGACGAGGACGTCATCAACGACGAGCCTCGCCAGGTGCTGCGCCTGCACCCGCGTCTGGCCCCGTACAAGGTGGCGGTGCTGCCTCTGTCGAAGAAGGACACGCTCACGCCCACGGCCCGCAAGGTGTTCTCGATGCTGGCTGACCGCTACATGGTCGACTACGACGAGACGCAGGCCATCGGTCGCCGCTACCGCCGCCAGGACGAGATCGGCACGCCGCTGTGCGTCACCGTCGACTTCGACACCCTCGAGGACGCGGCCGTCACCATCCGCGAGCGCGACACGACCGAGCAGGTCCGCGTGCCCATCGCCGAGCTGCTCGCCCAGGTGCAGGCCAAGCTCGGCTTCTGACCGCTGTCGCCTCTGGGGCGCACATCGTGCGCACCCGGGTATGATGATGGTATGACACAGCGGAAGCGTCGACTCACGGTCACGGTCGATCCCGAGCTCGTCGAAGCCGCCAACCGAGCGGTGGCCAACGGCTCGGCCGACTCGCTGAGCGCCTGGGTGAGCGCGGCGCTGACCGATCGGGCGCGGCACGACCAGCAGCGGGCCCGGCTCGGCGACTCCATCGCGGACTACGAGGCGGAGTTCGGTGAGATCACCACCGGGGAGATCGCCCGGCAACGGCGCGCGGATCGAGAGCATGCCGTCGTCGTTCGAGGCACGCGCACGCGTACGGCCAGAGCCAAGACGGCGTGACCACGATCTTGGACGCCGGGGCGTTGATCGCGCTCGATCGCAACGACCGTGCGATGTGGGTGAGGCTCAAGGGGTTGCACGTGGCGGGCGAGCGGCCTGTGACGCACGGCGGTGTGGTCGGTCAGGCCTGGCGGGGTGGCCCCCGACAGGCGCGTCTGGCGACGGCGCTGGCGGGGATGGACGTGAGGTCGCTGGACGAGCGCCTCGGCCGTGTCGCCGGGGAACTGTTGGCTTCGGCCCGGACGTCTGATGTGGTGGACGCCGCGCTCGTCGCTCTCGCCGCCGATGGCGACGACATCATCACGCTCGACACCGATGACCTCGGCCGGCTCGCCGCGTCCGCGGGCCGGCATGTCGAGTTGATACGTCCCTGACCCCTCGACACCGCACGAGTTCGCCAGCCGCGCTCTCGACCCGACCCGCCCGACGTCAGACGATCACCGTCACGCCGACGGTGTGGGCAGCCAGCCGCTCGTCGTCGAGGGTGATGCCCAGCCCGGGTCCGGGCGGGGCCACCACGTCGCCGTTCCCGTCGATGGCGATGCGGGGCACGGGCACGAGCTGGGCCGGCCAGGGGGTCTCGCCGGGCCGGTCGCGGATCACCTCGAACCAGCCGGCGTTGGGCACCGCCGCGGCCAGGTGCAGGTGCGCCCACGCGCCCACGCCCCCGCCGCCGTGGTGGGGCACGAGCCGGGCACCGCGGCGGTGCGCACGGGCGGCCAGTGCGACGAAACCGCCGATGGCGCCGCCGGTCACGCCGTCGGGTTGCACGATGTCGTAGGCGTCCCCGTCGGCCAGTGCGCCGAGGCGTTCGGGGCCCTGGTCGCGCTCGCCGCCGGCGATGGGCAGACCGCCCTCGTCGCGCAGGCGCGCCAGGCCGTCGAGGTCGTCGTCGGCCAGCGGTTCTTCGAGCCAGGCGTAGCCGAGCTCGGCCAGGGCGCGAGCGGTGTCGCGGGCCCGCTCGTAGCTCCACCGCACCCCGGTCCCGACGGCGGCGGCGCGGGCCTGGTTGGCGTCGGCCATGAGCGTGAGGCGGTCGCCCACCGCGGCGCGCACGGCAGTGGCCAGGGCCACGTCGGCGGCGAGGGTGTCGTGGTGCAGGCGCAGCTTGAGGCCGCGGTAGCCCTCGTCGGCGAAGCCGACGGCGTCCTCGGCCCGGCGGCCATCGCTGCCGACCTCCACGGTGGAGGCGTAGGCCCGCACCCGGTCGCCGTACCCGCCCCACACGCGCCACAGCGGTTCGCCCCGCCCCTGACCGATGAGGTCCCACAGGGCGATGTCGAGCCCGTAGGCGCCGCCGGCGTCGTGCAGCGCGGCGGCGTTGGCGTCGGTGGCCAGGAGCGGCGCGCCGATCAGGGCGGCCGCCGCCGCGCGCGCCGGCTTGGCCCGGCCCACCGTGCCCACGCCGACCCGGCCGTCGTCGGTGTGGACCCGGGCGATGGTGAACGAGTCGACGGTGCGCACCGCGCCCGGGTCCCACGCCAGCGCCAACGGCCGCGTGAGGGGCACGTCCTCCACGCGCTGCAGTTCGACGCGGACGATGCGGGGCCCGCCGCCGGGCGACCCGTCGCTCATGGGGCCGGCACGGCGAACGGCAGCAGGGCGATCGATCCCGGATCCATCAACGCCACGCGGGTCGGCCCCACGGTGGCGGCCATGGCGGCGAGGAAGCGCTCGAGCAGGTCGTCGACCGGCTGGAGGCAGCCGTAGTGCACGGGCACCACCACCGGCACGGCGAGCCGGTGGGCCAGCGTGGCGGCCTGCTCGGCGGTCATGTTCCCCTTACGGCCGTTGATCGGCACGAGCAGCACGTGGGGGTGCAGACCGCGGGCGTGGTCGAGGCAGTCGTCGAGCTCCGTGTCGCCCGTGTGGTACACGCTGGTGGTGGGCGCGACGAGCACGTAGCCCTGGGCGTCGGGGGTGGTCGGCCGGTGGCGCGCCGGGACGGCGGTCACGGTCACGTCGCCGCAGCGCACCGACTGGTCGGGCACGATCGTGGTGAGGCGCTCGGGGGCGATGCCGAGCTCGACGAGTCGGTCGGTCACGGTGGGCGGCCCCACGAACCGCACCGCGGTTTGGGCACCCGCCAGCGCCTGCTGGGCTGGCGCGTCCAGGTGGTCACGATGGGTGTGGGTGACGAGCACGTGG
>JANMAT010000178.1:0-16347 GCA_031359995.1 Actinomycetes bacterium | reverse complement strand
CCACGTGGCCCGGCCCATGCCGGCGGCCAGCTGCCAGCGGTGGCTCGACGCTCGGCTCGGCGCGGCGGGGTCATCGGGGTTGCCTCCGGCGGGGGAGAGGTGGAATGATGCAACCGATGTCCCTTGGCCTGATCCTCGTAGTTCCCTAGGCGCCGCGGCTTCAGCCGCGTGCGCCTTCCGACCTCCCGACTCGGGAGGTCGTTTCGTTTTTCAGGCCAGGTTCATCACCCCATCGAGCACGTCCAGGAGTCACGTCCCATGAAGCTGACCGGAGCACAGGCGCTTATCAAGAGCCTCGAGCTGGAAGGCGTGGAGGTCATGTTCGGGTTGCCCGGCGGCTGCATCCTGCCGGCCTACGACCCCCTCATCGAGTCCTCCATCCGCCACGTGCTCGTCCGCCACGAGCAAGGCGCCGGCCACATGGCCGAGGGCTACGCCCACGTCACCGGGCGCCCCGGCGTCGCCATGGTGACGTCGGGCCCCGCCGCCACCAACATGGTGACGCCGCTGTGCGACGCCTACATGGACTCGATCCCGATGGTCGTGATCACCGGCCAGGTGTCCACCACCGCCATCGGCACCGACGCCTTCCAGGAGTGCGACACGGTCGGCATCACCCGGTCGGTCACCAAGCACAACGAGCTCGTCATGACGGCGCAGGACCTGCCCCGCATCGTGCGCGAGGCGTTCCACATCGCCACCACCGGCCGCCCCGGCCCCGTGCTCATCGACGTCCCCAAGGACGTGCTGCAGAACAGCATGGACTGGTACTGGCCCGAGACGATCGACCTGCCCGGCTACAAGCCCACCACCAAGGGCCACCCCCGCCAGATCCGCGAGGCGGCCAAGCTGATCCTCGCGTCCGAGCGGCCCATCATCTACGCCGGTGGCGGCATCCTGAAGGCCCGCGCCGCCGAGGCGCTGCGCGAGCTGGCCGAGCTCACGAACATCCACGTGGTCACCACGCTGATGGCCCGCGGCGCGTTCCCCGACAGCCATCCGCTGTGCCTCGGCATGCCGGGCATGCACGGCAACGCCACCGCCATCACCGCCATGCAGAAGTCCGATCTGCTCATCACGCTCGGCGCCCGCTTCGACGACCGCATCACCGGCAAGGTGCCCACGTTCGCTCCCGAGGCCAAGGTCATCCACGTCGACATCGATCCGGCCGAGCAGGGCAAGGTCCGCCGGCCCGACGTGCCCATCGTGGGCGATGCGCGCCTCGTGATCGAGGAGATCATCCGCGAGATCCGCAACCTGCTGGCCAACGACGAGACCCAGGCCGACACGTCGGCGTGGCGCAGCCGCATCTCGGGCTGGCGCGAGCAGTTCCCGTTGTCGTACGAGCCGAGCCTGCCCGGCGATCTTCTCAAGCCGCAGTTCTGCCTGGAGGCGCTGCGCGACTCGGCGCCCGAGGACACCATCCTGGTGTCGGGCGTGGGCCAGCACCAGATGTGGTCCAGCCAGTACTGGCGCTTCGAGAAGCCCTACACGTGGGTCAACTCCGGTGGACTCGGCACCATGGGCTTCTCGGTGCCCGCCGCCATCGGTGCCAAGGTCGGTCGCCCCGACGCAACGGTGTGGGCCATCGACGGTGACGGCTGCTTCCAGATGACGGCGCAGGAGCTCGTGACCGCCACCGTGGAGCGCATCCCGGTGAAGGTCGCCATCCTGAACAACTCCTACCTCGGCATGGTCCGTCAGTGGCAGGAGATGTTCTACGACGAGCGCTACAGCGAGGTGTACCTGTCGCCCGAGGTGCCCGACTTCGTGAAGTGGGCCGAGGCCATGGGGTGTGTCGGCATACGCGTGGACGCGCCCGAAGAGGTGCAGCCCGCCATCGACAAAGCCAACGAGATCGACGACCGCCCCGTGGTGGTCGACTTCCGGGTCGACGCCCGCGAGAAGGTGTTCCCGATGGTGCCCGCCGGCTTCTCCAACGACGACGTGGTCCTGCCCCCGTCCCAGAACGACCGCAGGGAGTTCCTGCGATGAGTCACGCCAGCGATCACGCCAAGCACCACATCCTGTCCGTGCTCGTCGAGAACCGGTCGGGTGTCCTGGCCCGGGTCTCGTCGTTGTTCGCCCGACGCGGCTTCAACATCTACAGCCTCGCGGTCGCCCCGGCGGAAGAAGAGCGGTTCAGCCGCATCACGATCGTCGTCGACATCGAGTCGAACCCGCTGGAGCAGATCACCAAGCAGCTGTTCAAGCTGATCGACGTGGTGAAGATCACCGAGCTCGATCCGAGCGAATCGGTCGAGCGCGAACTGCTGCTCGCCACGGTGCGGGCCGAGGCCGACCACCGCGGCCGGGTGCTCGAACTGGTCCAGATCTTCGAGGGCAAGATCCTCGCCGTCGGTGCCGGAGCGGTCACCGTCAGCCTGGACGGCAACCCCGACAAGCTCGACGACTTTGAAGAACTCCTGCGCGCCTATGGCATCGTGGAGCTCCAGCGCACCGGCAGGGTCGCGCTCCCCAAGTTGGAACGAGAACGAGCGCGCAACCTGCGCGCCGTCAGAGGAAAGGTGAGTTGATGGCCGCCACCGTCTACTACGAGGCCGACGCCGATCGGTCGATCATCCAGGGCAGGAAGGTGGCCATCATCGGCTACGGCAGCCAGGGCCACGCTCATGCGCTGAACCTGAAGGAATCGGGTGTGCCGGTCGTGGTCGGCCTGCGCGAGGGTTCGTCGTCCAAGGCCAAGGCCGAGGCCGCCGGGCTCGAGGTGAAGAGCATCGCCGATGCGGCCAAGTGGGCCGACGTGATCATGCTCACCATGCCCGACACCGAGCAGAAGGCCACCTACGACGCCGAGATCAAGAAGCACCTGAAGCCGGGCAAGGCCATCGCCTTCGCGCACGGCTTCAACATCCGCTTCAAGCGCATCCGCCCGCCGAAGAACGTCGACGTCATCATGATCGCCCCGAAGGGCCCCGGTCACCTGGTGCGCCGCACGTACACCGAAGGTGGCGGCGTGCCCGCGCTCATCGCCGTCGAGCAGGACGCGTCGGGCAACGCCCAGGCCGTCGCCCTGAGCTACGCCGACGCCATCGGTGGCACCCGCGCCGGCGTCATCGTCACCAGCTTCGCCGAGGAGACCGAGACCGACCTGTTCGGTGAGCAGGTCGTGCTGTGCGGCGGCATCACGTCGCTCGTGCAGGCCGGCTTCGAGACGCTGGTCGAGGCGGGCTACCAGCCCGAGATGGCGTACTTCGAGTGCCTCCACGAGGTGAAGCTGATCGTCGACCTCATGTACGAGGAAGGCATCGCCGGCATGCGCTACTCCATCTCCGACACCGCCGAGTACGGCGACGTCACGCGCGGCCCGCGCATCATCACGCCGGGCACCAAGAAGACGATGGAGAAGATCCTCAAGGAGATCACCTCGGGCAAGTTCGCCCGCGAGTGGGTGGCCGAGTCCGAGAGCGGCCGGGCCAACTTCAACGAGCTCCGCAAGAAGGGTCGCGAGCACCCCATCGAGAAGACCGGTGCCGAGCTGCGGGCCATGATGCCGTGGATCTCGGCCGGCAAGCAGAAGGTCGCCGACGTCTCGGGCGGCTGAGTCTCAGGCGGTCGGGCCGTCGGGCAGATCGCCGAACAGTGCAGTGCCGACGAGGGTGACGGGGAACGGTTCGGTGACGGCCAACCGCCCGTCACCCTCGACGCGTCCGACCTCGGTGTAGCGCTCGCCCTCGAGGCGCAGCACCACCAGCTCGCGCCGGGCCGGGTGCACCAGCCAGTAGTGGGCCGCGCCGGCCTTGGCGTACTCACGCCGCTTGGCCACCAGGTCGCGCTCCACCGAGCTGTCGGACACGACCACGACCGCGAGCACCGGCGGCGTGGTGACCCGCACGGCGTGCCGCAGCGATGCCGGTACCACCATGATGTCGGGCTGGCGGACGGTGGCCGCCGGCATCTCCCACAGCACCCAGTCCATCGGGGCCGGCAGGACGAGCAGGTCGGGCGGGCAGCCGACGAACAGCGTCCGCATGAGCCTCGTCAGCACGACCTGGTGGAACACGTTGGGTGACGACAAGATGACCGGCTGGCCGTCGACCAGCTCGGCCAGCACGACGTCGAGCGCGAAGAACTCGTCGAGCGACATGGGTTCGCGCACGATCGGTGTGACGGGGGCAGCGGACATGGCACCCTCCCTCCCTCGAGAGCAGTGTGAGCATCGGTGAGGGAAGTCGGATCGATCGTAGCCGCGCTCAGCGGTGGCCGAAGGCGCGTGCCAGCGCGGCGCGGGCGTCGTCGAGGGCCGGCAGCACGAGCTCGGTGGTGAGGTCGAGCGTGTGGATGGAGCGCAGCCGTGTGGGCCGCGCCGGCAGGGGAGCGGTGGCCGGCGGGTCGTAGCCGTGGCCGAAGAACGCGTCGAGTGGATCGACCTCGGGTGCGTCATCGCCGGCCGGTTCGTCGGGCAGCGGCTCGGCGTCGGTCATGCGCCACGTCGCCAGCTCGTCGGGGTGGGCCGACAGCTGTTCGCCCAAGGCCAGCAGGGCGGCCACGCCGTGCTTGCACGGGTCGCCCCAGTCGGGGCACGAGCACGAGATGGTCAGGTCGTCGGGCCGCGGTACCAGCGCGTTCAACCGGCCGGCGGTGGCCGCCGACGCCGCGGCGCGCCGCACGCCGCGCGTGCGGATGGTGACGACGTACGGTTCACTGCGGCTGCCCTGCACCTCGACGCGGGCGAGGCCCGGGTCGACCTCCACCTCGAGCACGGCCTGCTGGCGCACGTAGGCGCGGCCGCGACGGAAGCGGTCGGGGTCGGCCATCTCCGCGGCCAGCGTGGCGAACATGACACCCACCAGTGAGTTGCCGCTCACGACCCCGCCTCCAGCGTGACCAGCGCCCGCAGCGCGTCGGTGGACAGCTCCGACAGCCATGCCTCCGACGTACCGTCGCCCACCACCGCGGCGGCGATGGCGCGCTTGTCGTCGATGAGCTGACCGATGCGCTCCTCGAGCGTGCCGGTGCACACGAGCTTGTGCACGAACACGGTGTTGGCCTGGCCGATGCGCCACGCCCGGTCGGTGGCCTGGTCCTCGACCGCCGGGTTCCACCAGCGGTCGTAGTGGATCACGCGGCTGGCGGCGGTGAGGTTCAACCCGGTGCCACCCGCCTTCAACGACACGAGCAGCAGCGGCGGCGCGGTGCCGTCCTGGAACTTGTCGACCATGGCGTCGCGCCCCTTGCGGGTCACGCCACCGTGCAGGAACGGGATCTTGCGCTCCAGCCGCTCGGCCAGATGGCGCTGCAGCAACTCGCCCATGGTGCGGTACTGCGTGAACACGAGGGCGCGCTCCTCGGCATCGAGCAACTCGACCACCAGTTCGTCGAAGCGCGTGAGTTTGCCCGATCGGCCGGCCAGGCGCGACCCGTCGTTGAGCGCCTGGGCCGGGTGGTTGCAGATCTGCTTGAGCCGCGTGAGCGACGCCAGCACGAGGCCACGCCGGCGCATGCCGCTCTCCTGCTCGGCGTCGGCCAGCAGCTGGTCGACCACCGCCTGGTACAGCGTGATCTGCTCGCGGGTCAGGTCGGCCCACGCGATCTGCTCGACCTTGTCGGGCAGATCGGGTACCAGGGTGCGATCGCTCTTCGTGCGGCGCAGCACGAACGGTGCGGTGAGCTGGCGCAGGCGGGCCGCAGCGTCGGCGTCGCGGTCGCGCTCGATGGGTACGGCGAAGCGCTGGTGGAACTTCGCCAGCGTGCCGAGCAACCCCGGGTTCGTGCAGTCGAGGATGGCCCACAGCTCGCTCAGCCGGTTCTCCACCGGCGTGCCGGTGAGGGCCACGACCTGGCCCGCCGGCAGCCGCCGCGCCGCTCTCGCCGCCTTGGTGTGGGGGTTCTTCACCGCCTGCGCCTCGTCGAGCACCACGGTCGTCCACGACACCGCGGCGAGCACGTCGGCCTCCCGCGCCAGCAGGCCGTAGGTGGTGATCACCACGTCGGCCGTGGCCAGCTCCGCGGGGGCGTCGTCGCCCCGTACCCGCTCGCCGCCGTGGTGCACGGCCACGCGCAGCGATGGCGCGAACCGGCCGGCCTCTCGCTGCCAGTTGCGCACCACGCTGAGGGGGCAGATCACCAGGTGAGGTCCGGGGGTGCCGAGCAGGTGGGCCAACGTGGTCGCCGTCTTGCCCAGGCCCATGTCGTCGGCCAGGCAGCCGCCCAGACCCAGGCGGCGCAGGAACGTGAGCCAGGCCAGGCCGCGCCGCTGGTAGTGGCGCAGCTCGCCCACGAACGTCTCGGGCTCGCTCATCTCGGTGAGGCGTTCGTCGGGCAGGCCGGCGAGCAGGTCGCCGACCCATCCGGCACCGTCGACCCTGACCGCGTCGGCGGACTCGTCGCCGTCGCCGCGGGCGGCGAGGCGAAGCAGCGTGGCCGGGTCGACCTCGGTGAGCTCGGCCTGGTTGCGCTGCAGCGTCTGCAGGGCCTTCTGCACCTGCGCGCCATCGAGGCGCACCCAGCGGCCGCCCACGTGGGCCAGCGAGGCGCCGGCCGCCTCGGCCCGGGCCAGCTCGACGGGGTCGACGGGAACGCCGTCGACGGTGACGCTCCAGCTCACGATGGCCTGGGCGTTCAGCCCGCCGCTGCGGGCCGACGGCGGCGCCGGCTGGGCGCTGCCGTGCACGCGCGCCGACGAGCGCACGAGCTGCTCGGGGCCGATGAGCTCCACGTCGGCGGCGGCGATGCGCGGAGCGAGCTCCAGCAGCTCGCCGACCTCGTCGATGAGCAGGCGCACCTCGTCGGGCTCACCGTCGTCGAGCAGCGACCGCAGCACGGGGATCGAGGCGGCCAGGGCCACCGCGGCCCGCCGCACCACGCCGGCCAGCACGGCCACGTGGCGGGGTTCACCGGCCACGTCGACGGCGAGGGCGGTCTCGTGCCACACGTCGGCCGCGGTGCACCACCGGCCGGCGTCCACGGCGTCGGCAACCTCGAGGCCCACCCGCCAGTCGCCGTCGGCCTCCTCGGGCACGTGCAGGCGCAGCCGGGCCCGCACCACGGGTTCGCCGTTCAGGCGGGCCCGTTCGTCGGCCAGCACCCGGGCCACGTCGCGCACGTCGTCGGTGGTGCCCTCCACGCCGTAGGCGACGCGCAGGCGGGGCACCGTGGGGTCGGACAGCGCCTGGAAGGTGCCCCGCACGGTGCCGACCGGACGCTTGCGGCTGTTGGGCAGCGAGGGGCTCCAGCGCTCCCAGCGCAGTCCCTGGCGGGCCACGGCGTCGACCAGACGGTCGAACATTGCGTCGATGGCGAACCCGCCGCCGGCGGCGACCACGGGCGGCATGGCCGCGTGCAGGGCGGCGACGGCGCCGTCGAGCGTCTCGTCGCGCACGGGGATCCAGCGGGCGCCCAGGCCGACCTCGTCGTCGTCGACCACCGCGGTCAGGCGGCCGCTGCCGGTCGTCTCCATGGCCAGCTCCACCGCCTGGTGCGTCCACCGCAGCGACCCGGTCCACGTGGCCGACGGTGGCCGGTCGGCCAGTTGCTCGACCAGATGCGGCACCGACAGCTTCAGGCACGGCACGCTGGTGACCGGGGTGCCCGGCACGGCGAGCTCGATGCGGTCGACCCGGCCGACCGGCGGCCGGGCGAACAGGCGGGCGTGGGCGGCGAACAGCACCGTGGCCGGCGCGCCCCGGTGCCCGTCCCACACCCACAGGCACGGCGCGCCGCCGTGCCACGTGAGGTGGGTCTCGTGCGCCGCCATAGGGCGACCACGCTAACGGCGCCCACCCACCCCCGCACGGGCCCGGACCGCCGCCCGGCCGCAGGCCGGCCTTCCGGCCGCCGCCGTGGGGAACCGACGGCCGGACCGTGCTGTCGCCCCGCCGTCGGCCGGTCGCGCGGCCGACGCGGCGCCCGCACGCGTGAACTGGGCAGCGAAGGTGATGCCAGCCAACGGCTTCGCTGCCCAGTTCGCCCCTCTGGTGGCGCCGTGCTCGATGAGCGTCGATCCGCGCCGGACCCAGCCACTGCCGGCCAGTTAATCCCTACTTGATTGGTCGGGATTTGCGGGCGTAGGGTGCGGGACCATGAGCGACAACTGGGGCTTCGAGACCAAGCAGATCCACGTCGGCGGCGCGCCCGACGCGTCCACCGGGGCGCGTGCGGTGCCCATCTACCAGACCACGAGCTTCCAGTTCCGCGACTCGGCCCACGCCGCCGCGCTGTTCGGGCTGGCCGAGGTGGGCAACATCTACACCCGCATCATGAACCCGACGCAGGGTGCGCTCGAGGCGCGCCTGCAGGCGCTGGAGGGCGGCGTCACCACCGCCCTCGGCATCCCGGGTGCGCTGGCCGTCGCGTCGGGCCAGGCGGCCGAGACGCTGGCCATCACCACCATCTGCGAGGTGGGCGACCACATCGTGGCGTCGCCGTCGCTGTACGGGGGCACCTACAACCTCCTGCACTACACGATGCCGAAGTTGGGCATCGAGGTCACCTTCGTGGACGACCCCGACGACGTCGACGAGTGGCGCAACGCCATCAAGCCCAACACGAAGCTGTTCTTCGGCGAGACGTTGGCCAACCCGCGCAACAACGTGTTCGACATCGAGGGCGTCTCGGCGGTGGCGCACGCCGCCGGCATCCCGCTCATGCTCGACAACACCATCCCCACGCCGTTCCTCATCCGGCCGATCGAGTGGGGTGCCGACATCGTCGTGCACTCGCTCACCAAGTTCATCGGCGGCCACGGCACGTCGATCGGCGGGGCCATCATCGACGGCGGCACGTTCGACTGGGGCCAGGGGCGTCACCCGAACTTCACCGAGCCCGACCCCAGCTACCACGGTCTCGCCTACTGGCCGGCGCTCGGCCACGGTGCCTTCATCCTGAAGGCCCGCGTGCAGGGTCTGCGTGACACGGGCGGGTCCATCTCGCCGTTCAACGCCTTCCTCTTCCTGCAGGGCCTCGAGACGCTGTCGCTGCGCATGGAGCGCCACTTCGCCAACGCCCACAAGGTGGCCGAGTACCTGTCGCAGCGCGACGAGGTCGAGTCGGTCATCTACGCCGGTCTGCCGTCGAGCCAGTGGTACGAGCGGGCCAAGAAGTACGGCCGCGAGAAGGGCTACGGCTCGGTCCTGGCGTTCATCATCAAGGGTGGCAAGGACGCGGGCCAGCGCTTCGCCGACGCGCTCGAGTTGCACAGCCACGTGGCCAACATCGGTGACGTGCGCTCGCTCGTGATCCACCCGGCGTCCACCACCCACAGCCAGCTGACCGAGGCCGAGCAGGCGTCCACCGGCGTGTACCCGGGTCTGGTGCGGCTGTCGGTCGGCCTCGAGTCGATCGAAGACATCCTCGCCGACCTCGACGCGGGCTTCCGCGCCGCCAAGGGCTGACCTAGTCGCGCATCCACCCGCTCCAGTGGCGCACTGGGGCGGGCAGGTTGCCTTCGTCGGGCAGGCCGTCGTCGAGCACGATCGGAAGTCGCTCGTAACGACCGACCGATGCGCCCACACCGACGGGCTCCGGCGCGAACGCCACGAGCGGCTCGGGTACGACGGTGTCGGTGACGAGTGGGTCGGGCGCGACGTGCTCGGCCGCGATGGGCGCGACGGTCGGCACGGCGGTGACCGGCGGCGGGGGCGGAGGCGGAGGCGGCGCCACGGTGACCGGTGGCCATGGCACGCTCACCACGATCGCCGGCGGCGGCGGTGGAGGCGGCGGGGTCACGAGCGCGGGCGGCCTCGGTGGGACGGGCAGGGTCACGATCGGAGCCAGCACCTCGTCGTCGGTGTCGCCGCCGGTGTCGACCACCACGGCCGACTCCGTGGCGTGGAACGACGCCGTCAGATCGACCAGCTCGGCCTCGAGGTCGAGGGCGGCCGGCGTGGGCGGGGGCGACGGGACCGATCGCAGCAGGTCGGCGGTGGACGAACGCGGCATCGCGTCGTCGTCGGCGTCGTCGTCGGCGGCTTCGTCGACGTCGGTCGCCGGTTCAGCGGCGACCAGCGGCATCGCGTCGTCGTCGCCCGGCGGCTGCTCCAGGTCGGCCAGCCAGGCCATGACGGGTGGGGCCGGGAAGGCGGCGGGGGCCGTCTCGGTGGGGCTGGGCTCGTTCGAGATCGACGCCACGAAGGGGCGCACGAACCCGCCGTGGTAGCCGGGTGACGGCGGCCCGTCGCTCATGGGGAAGGGCACGACGGCAGCGGTCACGCTGCGGCGGTCGGGTTCGCCGGCGATGGCGTCGAGCCAGGTGGTGGGCACCACCGGCGCCTCGTGCTCCTCGACCGCCCGGGCCTCCCGGCTGCGCAGGTCGGCGACGTCGTCCTGCAACTGGGTGACCTGGTTCAGCAGGTCGTCGACCAGGTTCAGGACGCGCGCCCGGAAGGTCTCGACCGATCGCTTGTCGTAGTCACGACCGGGGGAGAAGCGGTACCCGGCCAGTTCGTCGAAGGCGTTCATGGAACCACTCCTCTCGCAGGTGAGCGTAGGGGTGCCAGCGGGCCTCAGGTGCTCGCGGTGCCGCCGGACGCTCACAGCGCGAACCCGTGCCGCCAACGCGCGTTTCGCAAAGACAACCATAAGAGACTTTCCGAGATTCCTCAAGTTCTGCAAGGAGCGTCCGATGTCCCTTCGCCTGCGCCTCCACCGCGCCGCCCATGGCGAGGGAGGGTTCACCCTCATCGAGTTGGCCGTGGTGATCCTGATCATCGGCATCCTCCTCGCGGTGGCCATCCCCACCTTCCTCGGCGTCCGCAAGGGCGCTCAGAACAAGGCCGCCCAGTCGAGCGTGCGCAACGCCCTCACCGCAGCCAAGGCCGAGGCATCCGACGGCGGCACCTACATCGGGGTGACGGCGCAGCGCCTGCAGGACGGGGCGCCCGAGCTGGCGTTCAAGCTGAGTCTCCCGTCGACCCGCCCGACCGAGGTGTCGGTGGCCATCGGCGACAACGGGGTGCTCGTGCTCGTGTCGCGGGCCCAGACCGGCGAGTGCTTCTGGCTTCGCGACAACCTCGACGACCAGGGCGAGATCGCCGGCCAGTCGTTCGCCCGCACCCACGGTGCGCCGAACTGCACGGCCGCGGTCGATCCCGGCGCGGCGCCGTGGCAGTCGAACTGGTGAGTGCTGGCAGTGCCGATAGCAGCTCTTCGTGGGTGAAATACCACGGAGTGCGGATTACACGAATGGCATTTGTGCGCACAGCGTGTTTGGACCGATTGTTTCCGTGCACTTCTTGAGAACTTCGAGAGGTTTTCGGCGCGGTGATCGCAAAGCCACCGATAAACAAACCTCAGCAAGTCGGCAAGAACCACCCCCACCAAGGAGCGCCCGATGTCCTACCTGCAGCGTCGTCTCGCCGAGGCCCGTCGTCGCGACGAGGGCTTCACCCTCATCGAGCTGGCGGTGGTCATCCTGATCATCGGCATCCTGCTCGCCGTGGCCATCCCCACGTTCCTCAACGTCCGCAAGGGCGCCCAGAACAAGGCGGCCCAGTCGAGCGTCCGCAACGCGCTCACCGCGACCAAGTCGTGGGCCTCCGACGAGGGGAGCTACAAGACGATGGTGGTGGCCGATCTGAAGGCCGGCGCACCCGAGCTCGAGGCGACGGGCGCCACGTCGAACGGACCGAAGGACATCGGCTTCGCGGTCGATGCCGCCACAGGAACAGTCGTCCTCGCCGCCAAGTCGCAGACGGGCGATTGCTTCATGATCCGGGACAACCTCGATGACAACGGTCTGGTGGTGACCGGCGGTCAGTACAAGAAGCTGGTCACCGGGGCGTGCACCGCCTCCATGGACGCCAACGGCTGGACCTCCAAGTGGTGAGCGTGCTCCTGACCGACATCGGGCGGTGAACGCCACGACGGGAGGTCCGCTCGGGCCTCCCGTCGTCGCGTCTCCGCCGTCCCCGCCGCTTCCACCGCCTGCACCACCACCGAGGACCGCCATGTCGATCGTGCACGAGCAATCGCCGCCGCAGCTGAGCGCCGACGCCGCGCTCATCGACGCCGCCCACGCCACGGGCATCCCGGTGATCACCCGCCTCGATCTGCTCGAGCCCGGCGCGGCGCGGGCCGTGCCCGAAGGCCTCGGTGTCGTCGGCGTGCGCTGGCACGAGGGCTACCTCGTGGTGGCCTGGCCCCACCTGCCCACGCCGGCCGAGGTGGCGCGGGTGCAGGCGCTCATCGGCACGCCGATCGTGCCGGCGGTGGCGCCGGGCATCCTCGACGCCCTCGCCGCCCGGGCGCGCGTCGAAGCCATGCACACGCCGCCCATCGAACGCATCCTGCACATCGCGCTGCACCGACGGGCCAGCGACGTGCACCTCGCGGTCGGCGTGCCCCCGATGATCCGGGTCGGCGCCGACCTGACGGCCATCGAGGGGTGGGGTCCGTTGAACCGCGACGACCTGGCCGAGATGTGCCGTTACGTGGCCGGCGACGTGCTCGACCGCGACTTCACCGGCGACCACGACGGCGCCTGCACCTACGGCAGCTTCCGCTTCCGCGTGAACATCGCCCGCCAGCGCGAGACACCGTCGATCACACTGCGCATCATCCCGCTGCGCGTGCCCGCCTTCGAGCAGCTCGGGCTCCCGGCGACGGTGGCCTCGCTGGCCGACTTCCAGCACGGGCTCGTGCTGGTGTGCGGCCCCACGGGCTCGGGCAAGTCGACCACGCTGGCCTCGATCGTCGACCGCATCAACCGGGGTCGGTCGTGCCACATCATCACCATCGAGGACCCGGTCGAGTACACCCACGTCTCGCAGAAGTCGCTCGTGCGCCAGCGCGAGGTCGGTGTCGACACGGCGTCGTTCTCGGCCGGTCTGCGCTCGGCGTTGCGCATGGATCCCGACGTGCTCCTCGTCGGCGAGCTGCGCGATCTGGAGACGATCTCATTGGCCGTCACCGCGGCCGAGACCGGTCACCTCACGTTCGCCACGGTGCACGCCAACACGGCGCAGTCGACGGTGGACCGCGTCATCGACGTGTTCCCCGCCAACCAGCAGTCCCAGATCCGCGCCCAGCTGGCCAACACGTTGCGCGCCGTGGTCTGCCAGACCCGCTTCACGCGCCAGGACGACCCGGGCTCGTCGGTCGTGGTGTGCGAGGTCATGGTGGTCACCCCGGCCATCGCCAACATGATCCGCGAGGGCGAGAACCATCGCATCAACGGAGCCATCCAGACCGGCGTCGAGAGCTACGGCATGCAGCCGTTCGATCTCGGTCTGGCCCGCGCCGTGGTGCGCGGCCTCATCAGCTTCGAGACGGCGATGGGCGCGTGCCAGAACGACATCGAGCTGCGCGAGTACCTGGCGGTCGCCAACCGTGATCTCAAGGCCCACTGAGGCGCCGCGGGGCGCGGCCGGCCACCGATGCGACGCGGGCCTCACCGTGGTCGAGGTGATGATGGCCGTGGCCATCGTCGCGCTGGCGTCGGCCATGGCCATGGTGGTGCTGTCGAGCTCGGCCCGCTCGGAGATGATCACCAAGCAAGGCGACCAGGGCACGTCGGTCGCCGCCGCCGCGCTCCAGACCGCGGCGTTGCTCGACTGCGGGGCGACCACGGCGTTGTTGCCGTCGGGCTCAGGCGATCTGAGCGATCCGACCAACCCGCAGCTCGGCGCACTGACGAGCCGGACGAAGATGTGCGCGCCCCCGGCCAAGGGCGCCATCGGCGATCTCGGCGACGTCCGCTGGCGTGAGTCGGTCGGCTCCGTGCTGTTCGACGTGCAGATGCGCACGAACTGGGTGCTCTTCGACCCGCGTGCGTCCACGACGACCACCGGTGCGGGCACCGACGGCCCATCGTGCACGTCGGAGCGATGGCGCCTGCGGCGTGACGTCGTGGTCACGTGGACCGCGGCCGGGCGCAGGCGCACCCGGACCCTCAGCCAGCTGGCGGCCCCACCGCCCGACGACATCTCGGGCACGAACCGCGGGTGCCTCACCTACGGGCGCGTGCCGCTGCGCAACGGGCAGCCGGGCACGGTCACCCTGAGCCTCGGCAACGGCTTCGGGATCACCCACACCGCTGATGCCCGTGGCATCGTGCGCTTCCCCTTCCTGACCCTCGGCGCCTCCTACCCGGTGTCCGTCAACGGCGTGGCCCGCACGCCGGTCACCCTGAACCGGGACAACCCCGTTGCCGTCCGTCAGGTCTGAGGCCCACCGGCGCGATGCCGGCATGTCGCTCGTGGAGCTCGTGGTCGCCATGAGCCTGCTCGGCGTGCTCGGGGTCATGGCCGGCATGGTCATGATCGGAACGCAGCGCGCCGCCGGTCTGGTGGCGTGGCGGGCCAACGCCGGCAGCGAGATCCGTCGTCTGCTCGACGCCACGTTCGCCGAGCTGTCGTCGGCGCGTCCGCCGGCGGCGTGCACCGACGCGTCGTGCGATCGCATCACCGAGGCGGCGGCATCGTCGGGGATCCTGCTGGCCGCCGGCGACCGCAACGTGTGCTACGCCTCGCAGCGCGAGGACCCCGTCGGCGGCGGCGGCGACAGCCAGGGTGTGCTCACCCCGTTCTGGAAGGTCTGCCTGGTCGTCGCGACCGCCGACACCGACCGACACCTGGCGCCGTCCGAGCGGCTCCTGCTGCTCGATGCCTATCCACCGGTGTCGGCGGTCTACGGCCAGGTCGAGGTGACCTCCGCGTTCTCGCCCGATCCTCAGCGGCGCGAGCTCGGCGTGATCGATGTGGGCGAGGTGCCGGTGTTCTCCTACGTCGACATCGGCGGCCACGACGTGGCCGGTTCACAGCTGGCCGTCGTCACGGCGCCGAGTCTCGGCACCTCGCTGGCCACCGTGGCGCGCGTGAAGATGCGCATCCGACTGTCGACCTACGACGCGACGGGTCGCCGCACCGCCACCCGCCAGCACGAGTTCAGCGCGGCCCTGCGCACCACGCGCTACCAGCAGGAGCGCTACTGGAACGACGCCGCCGGCACGACGGGGACCCCGCCGTGACCGCGCCCACCGTGGTGCGCGACGAGCGCGGCGTGGCCCTGGCCACGGCGGTCACCGTCGTCACGATCGTGTTCATGATGCTGGCGGCCGTGGTGCTGCCCGTGGTCGCCGACGTCGACACCGCCCGCCGCTCGATGCGGCTCACCGAGAACCGCGCACTGGGCGAGTCGGTCCTGAACGAGCTCTTCGCCGAGATCACCAGCAAGCCCGATGCCGACCCGGTGCTGGCCGGACGGGTCAGCCCTGGCGTCCAGGTGTCCATGGCCGGCCCGACCGCGGGGTGGGCGGCCTGGGATCTGGCCAACGATCGCGCCGTCGTCTGCCCGGTCGTCTCCAGCGCGTGCTTCTACTACGCGGTGCGACCGCCCAGCGCGACCGGGCCGTTCGTGGCCGCCGAGGCGGCCGCCGACTACGCGCTGGCCGAGGTGACCGTGCGCACGGGGTGCACGCGGTCGGGCACCAAGTGCGTGCTGCGCCGGTACCAGCAGCGTTGGAAGCGACGCCGACTGCTCGACTACACGCTGTTCACCGACTACGAGACGCTGAAGCCGTCGCTCTACCCGCCGACCGATGTCGCGTTCGCCACCGGGTCGTGCTCGCAGCCCGCCGACGTCGGCGTGCTGGCCAGCCCGCCGAACCAGCAACCCACGGGCGGGCTCTACCGCGACGGGTCGTGTCTCGACCACGTCGCCGTCGGCCTGGGGGAGGGCCCCCGTGACCGCATCGTCGGCCCCGTGCACACCAACGACACCCAGATCTGGGTGTGCGGGTCGCCCGTGTTCACCGGCCGGGTCGAGGCGAGCGGTCCCCAGCCCGTCACGGCCTTTCCGGCCGACGGGTGCGTCGACGGCGCGACCGCGCCGATGACGGCCCAGGTCGCGCCGATCCCGCTGCCCACCTCGGTGACGCCCTTCGCCGAGATCACCCCGTTGGCCTACCGGATCACCGGCCCGGTCGAGATCGACCTCGACGGCCCGGCCATGCGCGTCCGCAGCGCGACCGCGGACCGCACGATGGGCGTGCCGACCCGTGGCATCGTCTACGTCGTGGGGTCCCTCTCGGTCCATGGTGCGGGCCGGGACGTCACGTTCGTGGCGACCGGGGACGTGACCATCCCGAGCGACCTGGTCAGCGATCGCACGAGCACCGACAACAGCAACATCGGTGTGATCGCCGGGCGCGACATCGTGATCGGCGGCGACGGCGGCGGCGATCTCACCGTGCACGCCTCGCTGCTCGCCGCCAACGGCACGGTGTACAGCGCCCGCCACGACGGCGACGGGGGCGGCGACCACACCCTGACGCTGCGGGGCGCGGTCGTGGCCCGCTACCACCCGGCCATCGGCATCTACGACCGCACGACGGGTGCGCTGCTCAGCGGGCGGGTGACCGATCTCGCCTACCCCGGCGCGCCGCCGAAC
>JANMAT010000160.1:0-2111 GCA_031359995.1 Actinomycetes bacterium | reverse complement strand
GTTCTCGAAGCCCGGCAACGGCGTGTCTCACCCGACGCACATGCAGCGGTTCGGCGTTCCCGGCAAGACGATGGTTGGCTCGGACAGCCACACCTGCGCCGCGGGATCGTTGGGGATGCTCGCGATCGGCGTCGGCGGGATCGAGGTCGCGCTCGCGATGGCCGGTGAACCGCTGTACGTCGTGATGCCGGAGATCTGGGGTGTTCGGCTCACCGGCGAGCTGCAGCCGTGGGTGAGCGCGAAGGACGTGATTCTGGAGATGCTGCGCCGGCACGGCGTCAAGGGTGGCCTGAACCGGATCATCGAGTACTACGGACCAGGCCTCGCCAGCCTGACGGCGATGGACCGACACGTGATCGCGAACATGGGTGCCGAGCTCGGTGCGACGACGACGGTGTTTCCATCCGACGACGCAGTGCGGACGTTCCTGCGCTCAGAGAGTCGGGAGGACGACTTTGTCGAGATCCTCGCCGCCGCGGACGCAACGTTCGACATCGAAGACGAAATCGACCTGTCGACACTCGAGCCGCTCATCGCAAAGCCGTCGTCGCCGGAGAACGTCGTTCCGGTGCGGGAGGTCGTCGGAGCGGACGTCAGTCAGGTCGTCGTCGGGTCGTCGGCGAACCCGGGCTTGCGCGACTTCGCGATCGTCGCGGCGATGGTCAAGGGTCGCCAGACGAAGGATTCGGTCAGCTTCGACATCAACCCGACGTCCCGGGAGATGTTCGAGGACCTAACCCGGATGGGAGCGACGCTCGACCTGATCGGCGCTGGCGCCCGCATCCACCAAGCCGGCTGCATGGGCTGCATTGGCATGGGGCAGGCGCCGGCCGTCGGCCGCAACTCTCTGCGCACTGTCCCGCGCAATTTCCCGGGCCGCTCGGGGACGAAGGAAGACTCGGTGTGGCTCTGCTCGCCAGAGACTGCGGCCGCTTCAGCGTTGACTGGCGTGATCAGCGACCCGCGCGACACCGCCGAGGAGCTCGAGATGGTCTACCCGACGCTCGCGTTGCCCGGGATGGCGAGCGTCAACACGGCGATGCTCGTGCCGCCGCTGCCTCCTGCGGAGGCGGCGAAACAGCCGCTCGTCAAGGGGGCGAACATCTCAGCGCTGCCGGAGTTCAGTCCGCTGCCAGAGCGCATCGAGGCGCCGGTGCTGCTCAAGCTCGGAGACAATATCTCGACCGACGAGATCTCTCCGGCTGGCGCGCGAGCTTTACCGCTGCGCTCCAACATCCCGAAGCTTGCGGCCTTCACGTTCGCGCAGCTCGACACCAGCTATGTCCAACGCGCCAACGACGCCGGCGGCCCTCATATCATCGTCGCCGGGCACAACTACGGCCAGGGCAGCTCGCGCGAGCACGCTGTGCTCGCCCCTCACTACCTCGGTCTGCGCGCTGTGATCGCCAAGTCGTTCGCGCGTATCCACTGGCAGAACCTCGCCAACTTCGGGGTTCTTGCGCTCGAGTTCGCCGACGCCGCCGACTACGATCGTCTTGAGCGAGGCGATGTGCTCGTACTCGATGGCTTGCGCGAAGCTTTGCCGACGGGCCAAGAGATCGCCGCCGTCAACGTGACGCAACGCAGAAGATACGCCGTGCGCCATAGGCTGTCAGCGCGCCAGATCGAGATGGTGTTGATCGGCGGCCAGATCGCACGCCTATCGGCTTCAGGCAGGCTCGCATGAAGGGTGCCATCACTCCGGTCGCACCTCTTTGGGGTAATCCAGCTGCGCGAGGCAGGCGCCGACTACGTCATCGCCTCCCTGGTGAAAGGTCTGCCGCTTTGATCGGCGCGCGCGGGTATCTCGGCCCGGCCGTCGCCTAGCTAGGTCTCGCGAGCGATCCGTCTTCGGCGACCGTGACGCGCGTGACTGGAAGGCTGAAACGCGCTTGAGCTGTCGTGCCACTGTCCTCCTCTAACCAGCCGGCTCGATCGTCGGGATGAGCGACAACGAGGATCTCGTCAGCGGCGAACGTGCGCAGCGCATCTTCGATTGCTTTTACCGGGTCAGAGTCGCCCACGCGAGCCTCGACGTCCTCAGTGGGGGTAGCCTCTGCCGTCTTGACCGCAAGCGTGGCCGCTTCGGTACGGGCATCGTCCTCGGCGTT
>JANMAT010000100.1:0-41552 GCA_031359995.1 Actinomycetes bacterium | reverse complement strand
CTCGAGGCGTTCCGCGGCCGACGGGCCACTCGATCTACACTCGATACATGACGACCGCAGGCTGCGGTGCCCGGCGCCTGCCCGGTCGAGTCGCACCGGTGATCGGGCGTCGCGACGAGGTGGCTCGTCTGCGCGACGTGCTGGAGGCCGAGCGACTGGTGACGCTGACCGGGCCCGGCGGCGTGGGTAAGTCGACGCTGGCGACGGTGCTGGCGCGCGATGTGTTCGATCGCTTCGCCGGTGCGGTGATGTGGGCCGATCTGGCCGCCGTGCCCGTCGGTGGGGCGGTGGCGGCGACGGTGCTGGCTGCGGTGGGCGGCGCCGAGCTGGCAGGGCGCGCCTCGGTCGACGCCATCGTCGGTCTCGTCTCGTCGCGCCCGTTGCTGTTGGTGCTCGACAACTGCGAACACGTGGTGGACCGTTGTGGTGAGCTCGTGGGGGTGCTCCTCGGCGCGAGTGATGGCCTCACGATCCTGGCCACATCGCAGGAGCCGTTGCGGGTCGAGGGTGAAGTCACCTGGGCGGTGCCGACGCTGCCGATCGAGGACGCCATGGCGCTGCTGGTCGATCGAGCGGGTCGTGCCCGGCCGCGCGACGTGCCGGGCGGCGACGTGGCGGCGCTCACGCGTGTGTGTGAACGCCTCGATGGTCTCCCGCTGGCGCTCGAGCTGGCGGCGGCCCGGCTGCGGGTCGTCAGCCCGCAGATGCTGGCCGACGAGCTCGACCGACGGTTCGCAGTGCTCCGCGGCGGTTCACGGACGAGCCTGCCGCGCCATCGCACGCTGCAGGCCTCCATCGAATGGAGTCACGGGCTGCTGAGCGGCGAGGAGCAGCGGGTGTTCCGCCGGCTGGGTGCGTTCGTCGGTGCGTTCCCGCTCGACGCCGCCGAGGTCGTCGGCGGCGGTGGACTCGACCCGTCTGCCTTCGATGCGATCTCCGGTCTGGTCGACCGTTCGCTCGTGATGGTCGAGGAGGTTGAAGGGGTGGCCTGGTACCGGCTGCTCGAGTCGTTGCGGGCCTATGCCCTCGACCAGCTGACCGCGCATCACGAGCACGAAACCGTGCGAGCCGATCTGGCCCGGTGGGTGGCCGACTGGTGCGCGTCGCACGCGGGGTCGGCCAACCAGACCGACCGGTGGCTCGCCGACCTCCGCCGTCTCGCTCCCACCATCCGTGCGGCGCTCGGCTGGTCGCAGGCGCACGACACCCTGACGGCGGCACGTGTGTTGGCGGCGGCCCGTCCGTTGTGGACGGTGGCCGAGACGGGTGCCATCGCCGACCGTGTGCTCGTCGCGGTGCGACCGGTCGACGAACTGGTGTGGGCGCGTTGCGTCGGCGCGGTGGCCGAGGCCCGTATGTTCGCCGGTGACCTCGGGTTCCTCGACGAGGTCGTGCCGATGGCACAGGAGATCGGTGAGCGGGCCGGCGACCAGGTGCTGGTCGGTCGGTGCCGTCTGGCCAGGGTCTGGTTGCGATCGTTCGATGCCGACACGTTTGCCGACATCGCCGCGTCGGCTCGGCAGGCCGGTGCCCGCTACGAGTTCCATGTGGCCCTCGGGGTCGCGGCGATCTCCGCGGCGATGACCGACGCCCCGCGTGGACGCGCGCTGTACGAGGAGTGGGGCACGTCGGCCATCGCCGAGGACGGCCGTACCGCGGCGATCGGCGAGTGTCAGGTCGGTGCCATGGTCGAGCTGCTCACCACGGCCGATCTCGCCCGTCACGAGACCTGGACGTCGCGAGCGTTCGATCTCCTCGACGCCACGGTGCCACCCGTGCAGCGTGCCTACGTCATCGGCCTGCATGCCGAGGGAGCGCTCTACCGCGGGGATCACGCCACGCTGGCTCGCATCGTGGCTCGCGCCGCCGAGCTCGACCTGCAGTGGGAGCCTCACGCCGCGAAGATCGCCGCCTACGGCCGGTTCGCCGACGTCGCGTCAGGTCGGCCGCTTCCGGCGCCCGTGCTCGTCGCCGCGTCGGCTGGACTGTTCGTCAGCGACATCGGGCGCATCGCGCTCTCCCTCGATGCTGGTGACGCAGCACTGCTCGACGGTCTCGCCGGGGGGTTGGCGGGCAGGCTCCGCTCGCTCGCACTGGGAGCCGCAGCGTTCCTTCGCGACGAGCGCGACGCCGATGATCTGCTGCGGCAGGCGCTCGATGTCGACCGCGGGTTCGTCACCGGCCTCGCGCTCGCACTGTTGGCTGGCCGGGCCATCCGCGCGTCGTCGCCCACCGTGGCAGTGCGCGTCGCATCGGCGGCGGACGCCCATCTCGACCGCCTCGGCTTCCGTTGGCGACCGACCCCGGTGGCCAGCGCGTTGGCCGACGCCTTCGACCAGGGCCGGCAGGCCCTCGGCGACGCGGTCTACGAGACCGCGACGCAGGAGGGCCGCCGGCTCGGCCTGGTCGAGACCATCGACTACTGCCGGCGCGCCCACGGCCCACGCCGTCGTCCCGACCACGGATGGGCGAGCCTCACGCCGACGGAGCGTCAGGTCGTGGCGCTCGTCGCCCAGGGTCTGTCGAATGCCGCCGTCGCCCAGCGCCTCCTCGTCGGCGAGTCGACGGTGAAGACGCACCTCGTGCACGTGTTCCGCAAGCTGGCCGTGACGAGCCGCACGCAGCTCGTCGCGCTGGCCGCGACGCAGGAGCCCGGGCCTTCGCGCTGACGGCTCCCGGGCGTGGCCTCACCGCCCGTCGTGGTCCGAGAGGTGGCGGTCCCGGAAGAACGACCAGGAGACCGCCGTGGCGTCGATGGCGTTGTTGGTGAGCGACAGCGAGGTGGCCGCCTGCACCACCGTGAGGCCCGGCGGCGGTCCGATGGCGCTCAGCAGCTGCTCCCATTGCGCCTCGGTGAGGCCGTAGGAGTGCCCGGGCCACGAGTGACCCTGGCCGTCCAGGCGGTACAGCACTGTCGCCGCCTCGCAGTCGCGCCACCGCAGCCGGGCGACCTGGTCGGCCACCGGTCGAGCGACGGGGATGCCGGGTCGGCAGCCGTTGCGCGCCGCGATCGAGGCCATGTCGGCCTCGGCGCCTGGCAGGCCGACGACCGGGATCCCGTCATAGGGCACCAGCAGATCCTGGCGGCCGTGGAACGAGATCGTCGGCACCGCGGGCGCGCCCGGACACGGTGGCGCCGGCAACGGCGCCACGGTCGAGACGGCGGCGATGCGGTCGCTCAGCGTGCAGGCCAGCAGTTCGACCATGCCGCCCCCGTTCGACAGTCCGATGGCGTACACGCGGTCGTGGTCGATGCACAGGGTGGACTCGAGCTCGTCGAGCAGTGACCGCACGAACGCCGGCTCCGTCGTGTTCGGGTTGAAGATGTCCCAACCCACCGTGGGCACGCCGAACAGATCGATCGCCGTGCCCTGGGGGTGCACGGAGATGAACCCGGAGCGGTCGGCCTGAGCGTCCACGCCGTCATAGCTGGCCTGGAACTCGGCCGTGCTGCCCGCGCCGTGGAACGACAGCACCAGGGGTGCCCGGTGGCGCGCTGACGTGCCGGCGGGGACGTGCACCAGGGCCGAGCGGACCACACCCCCGACCTCCACCCGTACCTCGGTGGGCGGTGCGCCGACCCCTTCGCAGGAACCCTGCGAAGGGGTCGACGCCGGAGCAGCCACGGCCGCGCCACCACCGGCCAGCAGCGCACCCGCCATGAACATGCCCGCCCACACCCGGGTCGACCGCCTTTGAACCAAGCCGTACATGGATCCGTCCTCTCGCGCTCCCGCACGGCGACGAAGTGACGCCGAGCGATCGTCCACCACCTTGATGGTGCGAGGGACAGAGATCGTCCATCGAACGATGGAGAATCGGTCGGCGCGAACGGACGCCCGGGTCGTGGGTGTGGTCAGCGCGACGGTGCCGGGAGGAACCGGGGTCGACTCATCCGGGCGGGCGAGTGGCGTCGTAGAGCGGTGGAGAGGCAGACACCCCCCGTGCTCGCCATCACCATGAAAGGCCACCCATGAAGAAGTTCCTCGCAGGGCTCGCCGCCCTCGCTGCGGCTGCGGTCGGCGTCCTGAGCGTGTCGGGCGCGCCCGCGCACGCGGCCGACGCGGCCACCATCATGCTGCTCCATGGCATCCCCGGCACCGATGTCGACGTCGTCGTCGACGGCAAGGTCGTGATCCCCGGTTTCAAGCCGGGCCAGATGCAGGACCTCTCCGCGTTCGCGGGCAAGACGCTCGTCAACCTCGAGGTGCGCGCCGCCGGCAAGGCCGACGTCGTGATCGGACCGGTAGCCAGCTTCCCCGTGCCGGCCACCGGCAACTACACCGTGGTCGCCCACCTCGATGCCGCCGGCAAGCCCACGTTGACGGCGTTCAAGAACGACACCAGCGCCGTCGAGGCCGGCAAGGGCCGCCTCACCGTCCGCCACACGGCGGCCGCTCCCGCGGTCGACCTGGTGCTGGGCGATGCCCGCCCGTTCACGAACCTGGTGAACGGCAAGGAGGCGTCGGCCGCTCTGGCCGCCGGCACCATCGCCGGCGCCAAGATCGCCCCGACCGGCGCTGCGCCGATCGCCGACGTGCCGACCGTGGAGCTCAAGGCCGGTACGAACCTGATCGTGTACGCCGTCGGCAGCCTGTCGGCCAACACCTTCACGTACTACACGCAGACCATCACCGGCCTCGGTGGCGCGCCCACCAAGGTCAACACCGGCAACTCGCCGGTGGCCGGTGCTCGCTCGCTCGACCTGGCGGCCACGATGGCCCTGCTCGGTGGTCTCGTGCTCGTCGGTTCGCTCGGGGTCTTCGGCCTGCGGCGTGTCCGCTCGCACTGAGCCGGTGAGGTGCATGCGGGTGGGTGCCTCGGCGCCCACCCGCTTCGCCTGCGCGGTCGCGCTGGCCGCCACGCTGGCCGGAGGCTGCACCACCCAGGCCCGTTCCCCGGTCGAGGCCGTCACGCCGGCCACCGCGGCCGCCGTGCCGATCACCGTGGCACCGCGCACGATGCCGACCACCAGCGTCGTGGCGTCCGCTCCCGCGCCGTCGGACGATGCCATCGCCACGCCGCCGCTCTCGCCCCTCGCCGCCGAGCTGGGTCGGCGCTTCTCGGCCCTGCCCGAGCCGATCGAGACGGGCGCCGTCCCGGTGTCTCTGACCATCGAGGACATCGCGCTGCGCGGCGCGCCCGTGGTGGGTGTGGGCCTCGAGCCCGACGGTCAGCTGCAGGTGCCCGACGAGACCGAGGTGGGCTGGTACGAA
This sequence comes from Actinomycetes bacterium, assembly GCA_031359995.1. GTDB lineage: Bacteria > Actinomycetota > Acidimicrobiia > Acidimicrobiales > Ilumatobacteraceae > JANMAT01. The sequence goes on along the minus strand of JANMAT010000100.1, from coordinate 36,336 downwards.
CTGGGCGCCCGCCCCGGCGAGCCGGGGGCCACCGTGCTCGCCTCGCACGTGTCGTGGAACCGCAAGGTCGGTCTGTTCGAACGGCTGGTGCGCCTGGAACCCGGCCAACGGGTCGGGGTCGGCCTGGCCGACGGCATGACGCGTACGTACGAGGTGGTCGAGCGGGCGCAGTACGGCAAGGAAGGCCTACCGGCCGACCGCATCTGGACGCGCGACGGCCCCGAGACCCTCGTGCTCATCACCTGCGGAGGCTCGTTCAACCCGAGCATCCACCGGTACGACGACAACATCGTCGTGTACGCCGTGCCGGTGGCCTGAGCCTCCGCACCGGGCAGGCCCGGGCCACCCACAACGCCGCCGCCGCGAGCGATACTCGTCGGCGTGAGCAGCATCGTCGTCTCCGAGTTGGCCTATGCCCCGCCGGGCGCCGATCAGATCTTCTTCGACATCGGGTTCGGGGTCGCTCCCGGGGAGCACGCTGCGCTGGTGGGGGCCAACGGTGTGGGGAAGTCGACGATCCTGCGGATCCTGGCCGGCGAGCTCGAAGCCGACGAGGGCGAGTTCGCCGTCGGTGGTTCGCTGCTGTCGATGACCCAGGACGTCGGCATGTCCCGTCCGGGGGACAGTCTGCGGGACATGCTGATCGAGGTCGCCCCGCACGAGTTGCGACGGGCCGGGCGGGCGATGGTCGCCGCGGAACGTTCGATGCTCGCCGGCACCGATGACGGCATGGCGTTCGCCACCGCGCTGGGCGACTGGGGTGACCTCGGCGGCTACGAGTTGGAGCAGCGCTGGCAGGCGGCCGCCCACCGCAGTGTGAAGACACCGATCGAGGACTTCTCCGCCCGGCTCGTCGGCGAGCTCTCCGGTGGCGAACGCAAGCGGCTGGTGCTCGACCTGCTGCTCACCTCGGGCGCGGACGTGCTGCTGCTCGACGAACCGGACAACTACCTCGACATCCCGACGCGGGCGTGGCTCGAGGAGCAGATCGCCGCTTGCCGTTCGACCATCCTGATGGTCAGCCACGACCGCACGCTGTTGGAGCGGGTGGCGACGAAGATCGTCGTGATCGAGGGGTCAGGGGCGTGGGTGCACGGGAGCTCGTACGTCACGTTCCCCGAGGCGCGGGCCAAACGCCAGGGGTTGCTGGGCGACGAGCTCAAGCGTTGGAACGACGAGGAGCGCCGTCTGTTCCAGCACATGAAGATCATGAAGCAGCGCGCCGCGCAGAACTTCAAGAACGCCACCAAGGCCAACGGGGCCGAGACCCGGTGGGAGAAGTTCGTGGCCGCCGGTCCGCCGCCGCCACCGGTGGCCGACCAGCAGATCTACGTCAAGTTGCGCGGCGCCGATGCGGCCCGGCGGGTGCTCAAGCTCGAAGGTGTCGCCATCGGCGATCTGTTCCTGCCGTTCTCCGACGAGGTCCACCACGGCGAACGGATCGGGTTGATCGGCCCGAACGGCACCGGCAAGAGCCATCTCCTCGCTGCGCTCGACGGCCGCCGGGCGGTCGACGACGGCACGATCGTGTACGGCCCGCGGACCTCGGTGGGCATGTTCACCCAGATCAACGATCGGCCCGACTTCATCGGTCGGGAGTGCTTCGCCATCGTGCGTGATCGGGTCCATGATGACGAGCGGTCGATGAAGGCGTTGGCTCGCTACGGGCTGCGCACGTGCGCCCGGCAGAGCTTCGAGACGCTGTCCGGTGGGCAGAAGGCCCGCCTGGAGATCCTGTGCCTGGAGGTCGAAGGCCACAACGTGTTGCTGCTCGACGAGCCGACCGACAACCTCGACATCGACTCGTCGGAGGCGTTGGAGCAGGCGCTCGACGGCTTCGAGGGAACGGTGATCGCGGTGAGCCACGACCGCACGTTCCTGGCTGCGTTCGATCGGTATCTGATGATCACGGACCTCGGCGAGGTGTACGCCCTGCCCGACTTCGACGTGGCGATGCAAGCGCTCACCAACCCCGACACGGTCGGCAAGATCCGCCTCGCCAAGGACCTCACCGGAGGTTGATCCGGGTCGAGCGCCGACCAGTTGTCCGAGGACGCGACCGGCGGACACCGGTGCTCCAGCTCGGGTTCGCCGACAGGTGAGCGCTCAGCCGGCGGCGGGAGCAGGGCCGGCCAGCATCACCTGCAGGCGGGCGCGCTGGTCGGAGGTGATCTCGTCGATCGGCACGCGGTGGCCGTCGATCTCGACCTCCACGCCCTTGACGCGGCGGTGGGCCTTCACGAAGTCGCTGAGCTGCTTGGCCACCTCGATCGTCTTCGAGACGATCTGCACGATGACGAGCACCTCGGCGGCGCCGAAGCGTGGCTGCTCCGCTTCGAGAAAGACGCCGTCCGGTTCGGCGATGTCATCGAGGAACGCCTGGAGGTCGGCGGTGACCTCGGCACCGTCGACGCCGGGCTCGGTCAGGAAGTGCAGGACGATCTCAGCCATGGGCCGCTCCGATCGGGAAAGGGTCGAGGGACACGTCGCGTCGGCGCGGACGGCCGACGGCGAGCAGGAAGTAGGGCGCCCAGTAGTACGCGCGCCGCCGCTTCGGGTTCGGCGCGGCGAGCAGCTCCAGCTGGGCCCGCTGCAGGGCCACGTCGGCCGGTGCACCGGCGAGAACGTGGCGATGCCACGACGGGATGAGGATCTTGGCCGTCTCGTCGTCGATGGGCCACGTAGACGCCAGCACCGCGCGCGCTCCGGCGGCGAGCATGGCCGCCGGCAGGCCGAACATCTCGTCGCCCGGCGACGCGTCGCCGTCACGGCCGGCGATGGCGAGCTGTCCCGCGTCACACGCGCCGAGCACCACGGTGTCGCACCGCAGATCCCACAGGGAGATGTCGAGGCCGTCGATGTGACCGTCGGCCAGGTGGATCATCGCCTCCATCGGCGCGTCGTGGGCGAGCGGCGACCCGTGCGTGCTCAACTGGAGGTAGGCCGCGCTCGCCAGCGCGCCACTCGACCGCAGCGCATCCACGTCGGCTCGCGTCGCGTCGTGGGCCGTCGTACTCGGAGCACCGCGCTCGCGGTACGCCGTGGCCACCAGATCGAGCTCCTCGTCGACGCCGTGCAGGTCACCCAGACCCGTCGCCGCACCGAAGCGGCTGACGGCGATGCCCACGAACCCGTCGCCGGCCGGCGACCGCTCGGCCAGCAGCACGCTGCCGAGGTTCGGTGCATACCGCACCGCGAAGCGCTGCACGAGCGGCGCACCATCGAGCGGCAGCGCCTGGAACGGGAACCAGTGGAGCTCGCGGTGGGGTGAGACCACCAGGCGACGCACACCGTCGAGCAGACCCATCCCCTCATCCGGCAGCAGCACGGGGGCCAACGGGGCGATGAAGGCCGCCTCCAAGCCGAGGTTGGCGCCCTTCATCGTCGCCACGGCGGCCACGAAGCCGTCGATCACGGCGCGCTGGTCGGCGCCGAGGATGCGCCGCTCCACCGCGGTCGCGCTCGCCGTCACGGTCACCACGAGCAGCACGGTCGGATCGAGCCAGTAGTACGACACGGCGGCCTCGTCGGGTTCCAGCGCGGCTTGCAGGGCCGCCAGCGAGAACGGCGCCGGTGTTGCCCGCAGACCGCGGCCGGCGATGCACCGCAGGTCCCACAGGCGCCGGCGCCGGTCGATCAGACCGGCCAGCGCGTCCGACTGCTCGGAGCGGGCCCGGTCGATGCGGTCGCCGAGCTCGCGGATCTGCGCGGTCAGCTCGTCCACCCCGGGCGACGACTCAGCGGCGGCGTCGTCGACGGCGGCGAGAGCGCGCAGCGAGCCGTAGCCCTTGGCCACCTCGATGCGCGCCAGCAGGTGGTCGACGTCGCCGAGGTGGAACGCGGCGAGCAGCCCACCGACGAGCACCCCCGGGAACCGGGCCAGGTAGGACGCCTGCAGGAACGGCGTGTTGATGCGGTCGCGGTCGCGCTGCACGGCGTCGATCGCCTGTGCGGCGACGGTGTCGAGGCTCGTCCAGTCGCCGCGCCCGGCGAAGACCTCCATGAGGATGGCCAGGGCTGCCACCGACGAGTCACGGTCGTCGGCGCTGGTTCCGGCGGTGGTGAGCGCGAGCGACTCGCGCAGCGTCGCTTCCGCCGCCTCGTCACGACCGGCCACCAGTTCCAACCGCGCCCGCCGCTGCAGTGCGAAGGCGAGGAGGTCGCGATGACCACCTGCCCGCGCCAGTGCGATCGCCTCGTCGGTGGCGGCGAGCGCGCCGGCGGGATCACCGGTACCGGCGAGCACGGCGGTCACGGCGTCGACGGCGTGGTCGTTGGCGGCGAGCACGCGGCCACGGTCGAGCTCGGCACCGACCTCGGTGGCGCCACCACGTGGCCCGATGCCGGGCCCGAGCGGGAAGTCGACCAGACCGGCATCGAGGTCGGCTCCCACGTCGTCGAGCTCGGCGGGGAGCCCGCCGGCGATGGCGGCGGTGGCGGCGAAGACGCCCTCGTGGGCGGAGGCGGCCGGGCCGGCACCGTCGACGGCGAACCGCACGCCGGCGATGCCGGCCTGCATCCGCAGGAGGCGGGTGAGCTCGGCGAGGAAGCGACCGGAGCCGGGCGCTGCCGACGACGCACACCAGCCGATCACACCCGGCTCCACCGGCAACACGTCGGCCACGGCGCGTCCCTGGGCGGCGAGCGCGGCCGCGGCCTTGTCGGCCCATTCCCGGGCGCTCACGAGGTCGCTCTGCCCGGCACAGAGCCGGGCCAGGGCGACGAGCTGCTCCACGTGGGTGAGTGATCCCGACGGGAGGGCATCGAGGCGGGCGATCGCCCGCCCCACGAGCGCGTCGACGTCGGGCGCGAGGCGTTGGTCGCACGCGTCCGCGAGCTCACGCGAGCGGTCGGCCGACTCCGGCTCGTCCACGATCTCGTAGCGCACGGCCGCGTCCACGTACCACCGGGCCGCCGCCTCGTCGTCGCCGAGGCGCTCGGCCCCGCGAGCACGCCACTCGGTGGCGTTGGCCGCCTTCCAGCCGATGGCCCGTCGACCGGCGTCGGACAGCTCCGGCTCGGCCCGGGCGCGGTCGAACGCGGCGACGTGCCCGACCAGACGGTCGACCACCCGCTCGTTCGTGGGGGTGTCGTGCCCGCCCGCGGCCAACGCCTCGATGTCGGCATCGCAGTCCTGGTCCACCGGGGCCAACCGCTCGAGGGCGTGCCCGTCGGGCTCGGTGAGCTCCCCGCCGCCCGACCGGTCGCGCCCGACGAGATCCTGCAGCGTGCGGCGCAGCGCGAAGGTGGCGGTGGGATCGAGCCCCTCGAGCCAAGGCCCACAGCCATCGGGCCCGCCGGTTGCGCCGATGGCGGCGAGGTACAGCGCCCGCAGGGCGAACCCCTCCCATGTCGTCCACGACCCACCATCGGGGGGCGCCGAGCCGCAGCCGACCGCGCGCACCACCGCCACGGCATCGACCAACGGGGCGCGCCGGTCGTCACGGGTGAGCCGCGCGCGCACGCGACGCCACATGTCGAGCCGTCGGTCGTCGATCGCCGCCACCATGGCGTCGCTGGTGCCGGACACCCCGCCTCCTCCGAGCCCGCCGCCTGCCCGCGACGCGCTCACATCGATCGTATGGGCGCGCCGGCGACCAGCGGCGCGGGCGAAATCACCCGCACGACCTCACCGACGGAACATCGGCGCGAGGTCGGGCGCTCCCAGCGCGATGGTTGTGACGTGGCGTGCCACGGGCAGGATCTCGTCGAGGAACGCCTCGTGGGCACCGTGCGCAGGGTCCTCGATGGTGTCGCGCGCGAGCACCGCCACGAACCGCGCCGGACGGCCGTCAGCCTTGCGACGCAGCACCCTGCCCATGCGCTGGACCATCTGGCGACGGCTCCGGCTGGAGCCGAGAACCACGGCGACCTCGGCCTCGGGCACGTCGATGCCCTCGTCGAGCACCTGGGGCGCCGCCAGGGTGTCGAGGTCGCCGTCGCGGAACCGATCCAGCAGCATCCGTCGGTCGCGTGGGGCGAGTCCGGAGTGCAGGGCGGCGGCGCGTCGCCTGCCTGCTTGCAGGGCGGCGACGGCCTCTTCGGCGGCGTCGATGGACTGGCTGAACACGAGCGCACGGGCGTCGGCCGGCAGCACCGTGGCGATCTCCGTCAGCGCGACGAGCTTGGCGGAGGCACCGTCGAGCCCGCGCCGGCGCTCCTGCATGGCGCCGAGGTAGGCACGGGCCACGGCGGCGTTGTCGTCGTCCTGGGCCAGGGCCACGATGGCGGCGAGGGATGCGCTGGGGGCCTGACCGCGGAACAGGCCGCGGGCGGCAAGTTGTGCGAAGGCCGCGGCCATCAGACGCGTGCGGTCCTCGTAGGCCGACCGCTCGTCGGGCGCCAGGTCGACCATCAGCAGGATCACGTCGAACGGTGCGATCACACCGTCGCGCCGTGCGGCCTGGTAGCCGTACCGGTATCGCACGGCACCGAAGTAGGGCTGCAGCCAGGCTCGGTGGGCGTCGTCGGGCCGGGCGAACGTGGCGCTCAACCCGAGCCGTCGGGGAAAGCCGTGGTGGAGCACGGCCCGGTTGTGCTCCGAGGCGTAGCGGTGACACTCGTCGGCGATGAGCAGTCCGCCGGGCCGGCGGGGGCGGAGATCGGCGTGGCGCGCGGAGTTCACGACCGCGACCACGACGTCGTGACTGTGCACACCGTCGCGCGCGCCGTCGCCGAGCAGCCCCATCGTCGCCCCGGCGGGCAGGACCGGAGCCATCAGCCGGGACCACTGGACCATCAGCTCGCGGGTCGGCACGATGACGGCCACCTGCCCGCGCCGCGCCAGCTCTTCCTCGGCAGCAGCCAGTCCCACGACGGTCTTGCCGGTGCCGGTCACGGCCTCGATCACGCCCCGGTAGCCGGCAGTGCGCCACGCGGCGAGCGCCTCGCGCTGCCAACGATGCAGCGGCGGAAGCGTCGACTCGCTCGTCGGGTTGCCAACGCCAGGGCCCAGGCGATCGGCGCCCGCCGCGGGCCACCAGCGGCCGGGCGGCCCGTGGTCCGATCGGACGAGCGAGACCGCCGAGCCGAGCGTGTGCTCCACGTCCGATGTCGTGATCGAGCTGCGGCCTTCACGCCGGAGCCGGTCGCGCAGCTGCCCGCTGGTGATGCCCGGCTCGAGGTGCACCAGGTCGACCAGTCGGGTCAGCTCCTCCATCGACGACTCAGCCGCCCGGTGCGTCGTCGGAACCCTCGAGCGCGGCGTCCTCGGTGTAGTCGACGCGGACGTCGACCGACGTCGTGTCGGGTTCGTAGTCGGGATAGAGCCGGTGGAGATCCCACTCGTTGATCCACGCCCGCACGTACTGGCGCATCCGGTTCGAGGGCAGTCGTTCCAGCCCTTCCACGTCGGGTGGTTCCCAACCGTGGGCCGTGGCATGGAGCTGCTTGATCGCTCGGTACGTGCGGTCGAGCGCGTCGCGATCGGGTGGCTGCAACGGCAGTTGTTGGCGTTCGATGACCCGCATGCCCGCCTCGGCGGTTGCGGCGAGCAGCTCGTACTCGGGCGTCCCCTTGAGGCGGAGTCGCTTGGGAACGAGCTCCACATCGTTCTTGCCCACCAGCACCTGGGCTTCGAAGTCCTCCACCGTCGTCAGCACGGCCACGAGTGGCGCTCCGGGGTCGGTGCGGTCACCGCGCACCCACCGGTTGATCTCCGCGTACGACTTGGCCCGCTGGAGGAACGAGTAGCGGCCGATCAGCTCGACCTCGTCGAGGAGAACGACCCAGCCGGCGAAGCCGGCCGCCCGCATGAGGCGCGCGAGGAACCGGAACCGCTGCAGGGCCAGCTCGCGCTCCTTGACGCTGCCGAGCTTGTACGTGCCCGACGCTCCCGCCTCCTTCAGGCGGCGGCGCAGGTCAGCGATCGGCAGCGGATCGCCGGCCCAGAAGCGCACGATGCGATCGGCGAACTCGGCGTCACCGCGAGCGAAGTCGTGCACGAACAGGCTGGCGGCGAAACGGCTGTCGACCCCGGCCCCGTCGGTGTGCACCCACCGGTACAGGGCCGCGTACTCGGCCGACGCGCTGTCGAGCGCCGCCACGATCTCGTCGATGGCCGAGCCCCGACGCCCAGGCACCCTGGCCTCGTCGATCGCGGCGCGCAGCACCTTCACGGGATCGTGGAGCCCGGTCTCCTTGGAGATCACCACCTTCGACACGACGAAGTTCGCCTGCAGCGCCCGCGTCGACAGGTGCTCCAGCGCGTGGCTCTTGCCCGCCCCGAAGCCACCCCCGATGAGCATGCCTCCGGCGGGCTCCGCGCGGTTCGGTTCGGTCACCGCGGACAGCAGCTCCCGGAACCGGTCGTCGATGGCGGTCTGCAACGAGCCGAGCGCGGCGACGGCGTCGTGGCTCGGCACCCCGGCGCGCAGCGCCTCGAGGGCCCTGCGGGCCTGCAACGGCGTGACGTTCACGAAGCCTCCAGACGGACGAGTGATGCGAACGGGTTCTGGCGACGCCGGTCACGAACCTCGTCGTGGACCCGCAACTTCAGCGCCTGGTACGCGGCGACGCCCCGGGCCTCGTCGGTGAGGAACTCGGGCGCCGCGACGACGACCACCGCACAGTGACCGAGCTCGTCGGTGTTGTCGACGAGCTGACGCAGCAGCTCGTAGGCGTCGAGCAGCGCGGCCTTCGTGTAGTAGAGCCCGTTGCGCTCCTCGGGCAGCGGCCGCCGGGCGAAGCCCAGCCGCCGGATGTCGAGCTCGAGCACGAGCCCGGCGTGGCCCGTCGTCGCCAGCCAGCGAGCGAGCGAGAACAGCAGGGATCGCGCGTTGTGCCGCCCGATGCGGCGGAAGATCATGGCCGATCGGAGCGCCGACAGCTGCCGGAGCTCGCCGGTGAGCCACGCCAGCACGGCCTCGCGCTCGGCGTCGGTGACCTGGCCGGTTGCCAGCTCGGCCTGGCACAACCGGAGCATCGCAACGCGGAACTCCTGGGTCATCTCGTAGTCGCGCATGATCCGCTGCTGCAGCTCCCGGTTCACGTCACGGGTGAGCTCGGTGACGTCCACCGCGTGCCGAGCCGCCAGCGCGGCTGCGGTCAGCGTGCCGTCGTCACCGTCACCGGGCGGGAACCCTGCGGCGATCGCCGCCTCGCGCACGGCGGTGCGGGCGAGGGCGCGCCAGTCGGTCTGGCGGGCGACGTCGAAGAACACCTGGTCCATCAGGTGGATGCGCGTCGTGACGGCGTCGACCCGGGCCGACGCGAAGCCGTGCTCGGTCGCGGTTTGCAGCAGGTGGGCGCTGAGGTCCTGCGCCGTGTCGTCGTCGGGAGGCACCGCGAACTTGACGGCCGCTCCGCCACCGGCGACGTACTCCGCCAGGTACTCGGCGCCGAGGAAGTCGGTGTAGACCCGGGCGGTGCTCATGACGCCGGGCCCGCGAACGTGATGCCGGCGTACACCTTCGGTTGCCCGGAACTGGTCACGGTGGTCAAGAGGCCACCCCCTCGGGTCAGCGCGCTGGCGGGCAGGGCCAGCGTACGTCCCGTCCGCGTGGTGATGACGCCGCTCTGGTCGAGCAGGTACAGGTCGCGGGCGAACTCCTGCTTCGAGTACTCGCGGGCGGCGCCGGGCATCAGCGTCAGCACGCCGTGGACGTCGATCAGCTTCACGGTGCTGTCGGCCCTGCCTCCGGTCGCGCTGACCACCAGGTCGTAGGCGGAGGCCAGTGACTCGAGGAACGCCTCCGCCCGGAAGCGGGGCGGGCGCTGCTGGAGGAGCTTGAGCATGCGGACCAGCACCGACGGCCGGACGCGGCGTTCGCGCCGCTTGTCGATCAGGACCGACGCGTCGGTGGCCGAGGTCTGCACGATGGCGGGGTAGCTCAGGATGCGCAGGTCCGACTCGAACGCGCTCAGCCCTTCGGAGTCGGCGAGGGCGAGCACCTCCTGCATGAACGCGCCGGTCTCGAAGTGGGCCGTCTCATCGAACGTCCAGGCCCGCTTCAGGTCGGCGGCCGCCTCGGCGGCCTGCGCGGCCAGGCGGGCTGCGGTGTCGGCCCCGTTGCGGAGCGCCCGCAGATCGCCGACGGCGGCGGCGGCCTGCACCTTCTTCACCTCCCGCAGCGCGGCGGCCAGTGTCCTGGCCGCCCCGGTCGCCTCCCGTTCGAACTGGCTGAGTGCCTCTTCGAGGCTGACGGATCCCACGGTGGTCGCTCCCGCTCGTTCAAGATGGTCGGAATGGTCGGTCGCGATCATGCCCGAGTACGGACCTCGTCGCTGGTGACCGGTGTGAGCACCTCGACCTCCGCGACGGCGCGCCCCGGGTCGAGGCTGAACACGAGCGTCGTGCCCGCCACCGCGCCGCAGGCCAGCGCCACCGGTCGGGCGGAGCCTCGCACCACCCGGTGTCCGTCGAAGGTGAGGGTGACGGGGCCGAAGCGGGACGTGAACGTCTGGGTCGACCCGGGGGTCAGCCCGAGCAGGAGGACCAGGTCCGGCGGCGCTTCGCCCGTGCGTCCGGCCAGCACGTCGTGGGTCACCGCGACCTCCATGCGCACGCGTTGGTCCGACCGGACGCCGCCCCATTCGGCCAGCTCCCAGGCTCCGGGGGCCGTCTCCAGGAAGCGCCGGTCGCGGCGCAGCGCCACGGGCAGCACCGACGCGTCGTCGTCGGGCAACCACCTCTGCAGTTCGGTGGTGGTCATGGCGCGCCCGGTCGCCTCGAGTGCCCGCTCGGCCACGGAGGCGGGCCGACCCACCAGGTAGACGACGAGGTCGTGTTCGCGGCGCACCGGTTGCACGTCGAGCCAGGCCTCGGTCGACTCGGGGGCTACTCCCAGGTGGGCGAGGTCGTCGAGGAGGGTTCGCCGATCGTGCACGCCGCCGCCCGCGGCCAGCAGCCCGGCGGTGCGGGCCAGCAGCTCGGCAGGTTGGCGCGAGTACCAGCCGGGGCGGGACGGGACCGGGAGGTACGGCCCGGCCATCCAGAGCGCCAGGCGGGCGACGACGGTGTCGGTCGTTCCCAGGCCCATCGAGCCGAGCGCCTCCTCCACGGCGGCGCGCGGCGCCGCTTCACCGAGTCGGCCGGCCAGCGCGGTGGCGGCGTCGGCCGCCAGAGGTGTGGCCGAACCGGCCTCGTGCACCGTCCGGCGGGCGGCGGCACGCAGCTGCCGTGTGCGCTCGTAGCTCACACCGAGCAGGTCGGCCACCTCGGCGGGCGACAGGGGCGCGTCGAGGCGAAGGTCGCCGTGCGCGAGGACGGCGACGCCCCGGTCGTCGCCGACGGCCCCGAGCACGGCGGTGAACGCCGACGCGAGGGGGGAGGCACGCTCGTCGACGAACAGCGCCTCCTGCTCGCGGGTCTCGTGTCCGGCCGGGTGACGGCCCATGGCGGCGGCCACGGCGAGTCGCACGAGCCGGGACACCACCGCAGGACCCGCCCCCTGCCAGGCACGGACGTCGCCGATCCGGCGCGCGGCCAGCGACGTCCACGACGCGGCGCGGTGGGCATGGAGCACGGCCACCAGGCGGTTCGTGGCGTCCGGTGACGCGTCGATGCGCCCGGTGATCCGGCCGAGACCGGGGACGATCTCCTCGAGCGTCCAGTCGGCGAGGTCGCCATCGATCTGGCCTCGCACCGCCCGTTCGATCAGCTCCAGCAGGGCAGCCCGACGTGACGGCTGACGGGGGAACGTGAGCCGGGCGATGTCGGCGGGGAGCAGCGAGAGAGGCAGGCCCGGCTCTCCCAGCAGCCGGCTGAGCTCGATCCGATCGACGGGCGCCAGCGCCTCGACGGCGGCGAACACCCTGCGCAGCGCAACCACGGGTCGAGCGTAGTGCGAGCGCTGCGGGGTGCGGGTGTGCCGGCGACCCGACCCGACCGGCCACACCCGCCCCCGGGGGCGCCGCTCAGCACGGGTGGTCGTGCTTGCCCGTGGTCCCCTCGTTGCACGGTGGGGTGACCACCGTCGACAGGAGCGCATGCAGGTTGCTCGCCAGCCAGCCGCGCAGGGCGCCGTTGAGCGTCATGCGGGTCGCGGCTGACACGTCGATCACCACACGCGGATGCTCGGGGTCGTCGCTGCCGATCTCGAGGTGACGCGTGCACGGCGAACCCCCGGTGGCGGTGTACTGGAGCACCAGGTCGAGCGCGGCGCCCGGGTGCAGCGTCGCCGGGAAGGGATTTCGCACGAGGAGCAGGGTCTCGCAGCCGGGGCAGCGGCAACCGTCGAAGTCGACGTCTCGGACGTGGAGGTCGCAGTCGCCGACGTTCGAGAACGTCAGACGTTGCTGCACCCGCTGACCGAACGGCACCTCACCGAAGCAGGCCGAGCCGGTGACGCGCAAGGTGCCGTGGGGGGCGTGCCCGTGGAGCGGCACCGCGTGCGGGCCGGATGGGTCGTTGGACGTGACGGTGATCGTCGTGGTCTTCGCGCCGAACGACGTCGGTTCGAACCGGATCGGGATGGCCACCGAGTCACCGGACCCGATCACGATGGGGAACGCCACGACGGACGGGACGAGGAACTCTGGCGAGCTACTGGCGATCGCCGAGACCGACAGGCCACAGGGCCCGCGGTTGATCAACGTCAGGGTTCCGTCGGTGAAGTGCCCGACGCAGGCGCAGCCGACATCGCCGCTGTCGGCGACGATCGTGACCAAGCTCGGCGTCGGTGCCTCGGCGGTCAGGCGGACGGTCGCGGGGCCGTCGGGGTCGTCGCTGATCACCGTCAACGTTGTCGCGGCCGACCCGGGCTGGGTCGGGGCGAAGCGGACCTGCACCTCGATCTCGCCCCCCGGCTCGATGACGAGCGGGTAGCTCAGGACGCTCGACACGGAGAAGCCCGTTCCCGGCGTGCAGGTGATCGAGGTGATCGTCGCCCGGCAGGTGCCCGAGTTGCTGATGACGACCGGTGCCTCGGTGCAGTCGCCGACGCACGTGGCGCACAGCGAACGATCGGGGGGTACCACCAGCTCCATGCGAGGTCGGCCCGTTCGACCGGTGGCGAGGACGTCCACGATTGGTGCGTCGGGGTCGTTGGTGACGACCCGGATGACCGCCTGCTCGGCCGGACCGCCGACGGAACCCGGGGTGTAGCGCACGACGAACGTGAGCTCCTCGCCGGGAGCGATGACGACCGGGACCGCCGGATAGGCAAGCACCGAGAAGTCCGCCGAGCCGAGGCTGCTGAGCACGCCGGCGACGACGAGGTCGGCACCGCCGACGTTGACGACCTGCAGCTCGAGGTCGGCGTGCTCGCCGGGGCAGACGGTGTCGAAGTCGAGGCCGTCTTGCAGGCTCAGGTCGATCGAGGCGTGGGTCGGGTGCGTGAGCTCGAACACGCCGCGGCCGAACGTGGCCGCCCGCAGCACGCCCGCGGCGGGGGACAGCGACAGATCGGCGACGGGCACCCGGGGCAGGTGGATGTCGTCGAGGACCGTCCACGAGCGTCCCAGGTCCAGCGACCGGATGACGCCGAGGTCCGTCCCCACGTAGATGGTGGTCGGCGTCGTGCCGGCGTCGAGCGCGAGCGCGCTCATCGGCAGGTCGAGCGCCGGCGAGACGTCGGTCCACGCGGTTGCGGCGACGGTGGTGCGGAAGACGTGGCCGGTCTGCCCCGGGCCGCCGTCGAAGCCGCCGAGCACCGCGTACACCACGGCCGGGTCGGCCGGGTCGAACGCGACGCGCTGCACGTTGCGCGATGGCAGGTTCCTGGTGATGTCGGTGAAGACGACGCCCGTGGGCGCCCCGACGGTCGCGGCGAGGGCGTTGCGGCTGAGGAACACCCGCGTGCCCACGGTGTGCACGACGTAGTTGCCGTCGGTCGGCGACACGCAGACGTCGCCGGGACCGCCGCGACTGTCGACGATGCGCCATGACGCGCCGCTGGTCGTGCTCTGCCAGAGGTTCTGGCTGCCCGAGGCGTAGACCGTACCGACGGTGCCCGGCCTTGTGGCGATCGCGGTGATGTAGGCGCCCTGATCGGTGGTGGTGGTCCAGGGCGTGATGTCCGTGCCGTAGGTGTTGCCGTCGTCGGTCGAGCGGAACACCCGGGTGGCGGGCGCGGCGCTGTACACGCCGTCGGATGCGTAGACGGTCGAGGAGTTGGCACCGCCGTCGTACACCGCGGTCCAGCCGTCCCCGTTGCGGGCCTTCCACTGCTTGGCGGGCTGCCCGACCGTCGACTGGACCCCGTTGTCCTGGAGCGCGCCGACGACGACGCTCGCGGTTGCGTCGGGCTTGGCATCGACGTTGTAGAACAGCGTCGCCTGCAGTCCGCCGGCGTTGAGTGGTGTCCAGGTCGTGCCATCGGTCGACGTGTACAGGCCGCCGTCGGTGCCGACGTACGCCGTTCGCGGCGTCCCGGTCGGTCCGAACGCCCACGCGTGCGTGTCGGCGTGGAGCCCGCTGAGGGTGGCGAAGCTGCCGCCGGCGTCGGTGGAGCGCAGCTGGAAGGTGCACCCGAAGTACACCGTGTCGGTGCTGCCGTCGCCCGATGAGCCGGGGTCGACGGCCATGGCGAAGCTGTAGCCGCCTTGTGTGGAGCCGGCGTTGGTGAGCCCGGTGGCGGCACGCGCTGACCAGGTGGCGCCGGCGTCTGTCGACAGGAAGAGTCCGACGGCGCCGTTGTTGGCGGTCGCCGCCACCGACGTGTACACCACCTGCACACCGGCCGCGTTCGCCGGCGATGCCGGAGGGGCCAGCGCCACGACGACCTTCGAGAACCCGGCGCCGCCAAGGGCCGGCGTGGTCGAACCGAACACCGACGTCCACGTCGTGCCGCCATCGGTCGACCGTTGCACACCGGTGCCGTTGACGCCGGCGAACAGGACGCGTGCGGCGGCGGGCGAGCTGAGGTCGACCGCCAACGTCTCGGCGTTGCCGGCGAGCGTACGCGTCCAGTTGAGGCCGCCGTCGGTGGAGCGGTAGACGCCCGTGCCGGCGGCGAGGAACAGCCGCTGCCGGTTGGCGGGGTCGACGACGATCGCGTAGATCCAGTCGTTGGCGAAGGCGTTCGCCGTGCCGGTGTTGCCGACGGGAAAGCCGCCGCCGAGACGGATCCAGGTGGAGCCACCGTCGCTGGACCGGTACAGGCCGCGGCCCGCCGTCGTGTCGATGACCGCCGACGCGAAGCCGGTGAACGCCCGCCCGCTGATGCCCACGTAGACGACGTCGGGGTCGATGGGGTCGAAGGCCACGGCGCTCGCCTCGCCGATGTTCAGCGAGACCTGCCGGTCGAACAGCGGATGCCAGGACGCACCGCCTTCGGCGCTGCGCCACAGGCCGCCTCCTCCGGTGCCGAGCATCAGCACCGACGAGTTGTACGGGTGGACCGCGATCGAAGTGACGAGCCCGTTGTCGCGCCGGGCGCCCTGTGCGATGGGGCTCGGACCGATCGGTGTCCATGCGGTGCCGTTGAGCGTCATCGCGGGTCCTCCCTGGGCTCGTCGTCGTGGTCGGGGTCGTCGTGGTCGGGCGGCACCGGCGGCCCGCCGAGGTCGGCCGGGCTGATCGCAGCGGCGCCCGGAAGGCGTCGCCACTGCTCGACGGCGCGCCGGTACGCGTCCGGTGTCGGCGCGGCGCCGCCTTCGAGGCGCTGGCGTACGTGACGGGCGTGGATCTCGGCCGGGCTGAGGGTGGTGCGCTCGTCGACCCAGCCGCCGGTCTCGGGCGCGGCGGGGTCGTCGTGCCCGTCCGGCTCCTGGGGCCGCCGGCCCCGGCCTCGTTCAGCTGCCATGACGAGCCTCCATCCGTGCGCAGCGAGCGCGCCGCGCTGCCCGCAGCGGCAGCACGATCAGGCCGGCCGCCGCCAGCGCGAAGCCGACGGCGAGCGCGTACTCGATCGTGCCGTCACCGCCGTCGGCGCGGTCGCCGATCCACCGCTCGAGCCACGTGGGCCAGCTGAACGCGGCGACGCTCAGCAGGAGCGACATCAACGCCACCCACCGAACCCACCGGTACCGAAGCCTGGTCGGATCCATCGGAACCCCCTGTCGTCGTATGGCAACAGGAGCGCGCCGGTCGGCGCCTGATACCTGTTCCACGCCTGCCTCAGCCCACGAAGGTCCAGCCGTGCAACAGACGGGGTTCATCTGCAACTCTCTCTGTTCTGGGTGTCTCGGCGATGGCTGTCTACCCGCGCTTCTGGTCGAGCAGGGCCACGAGGTTGCGTTGCGGACGTCTGCTTGCAGTCCATGAGTTCTGCCGGCCGTACGGCGCGTCGCGAACCCGCTCGGGGGCGAAGGCTGCGGCGACGAAACGCGATCAACGTCGGCTTCGAGCCGGGCGGCGACCTCGTCTCGCTCGAGTGCGTCCAGTTCTTCAGCTGACCTGCCCACGCGCTCGGCCCTTCATGGGAAGGCTGACCGGCCCAGCAGCGCGCAACGATGAGCGACTAGAAGTCGCGGCCGCTGGGCTGGTCTGCGCGCGTCGGGATCGCAGTCGCGTTCGTGAGCCATTCGACGAGGTCGGGTGCGGGGATCGGCCTGGAGAGGTAGTAGCCCTGGGCATCGTCGCATCCGAGATCGCGGAGCGCGTTCCAGGTCGCTTCGTCTTCGATGCCTTCGGCGACGACGGAGAGACCGAGGTTGTGGGCGAGGTGGATGATGGACTCGACGATGGCACGGGCGTCGCGGTCGGTTGTGAGGGGGGCGACGAAGGACTTGTCGACCTTGACTTCGTGGACGGGGAGCCGCTGCAGGTACGCCAGCGACGAGTGGCCGGTGCCGAAGTCGTCGACGGACAGGCGAACGCCGAGCTCGGCGAGACCGTGCAGCACGCGGAGCGCCCGGTCGGGTTCGGCCATCATGCTCGTCTCGGTCACTTCGAAGGTAACCCTGGTGGGATCCACATCGGACTTGGCGAGGATCTGGCTGATGTGCTGGGGCAGGTTGGGGTCGAGCAGGTTGCGGGTCGACAGGTTCAGTGCGATGCCGAGGTCGAGGCCGAGCTCGTGCCAGGCCCGCAGCTGTTGCACGCCGCGGCGGACGACGAGGTCGGTGAACGGGTGGATGAGGCCGGTGCGTTCGGCGAGGGGGACGAAGTCGTCCGGCGGGACGTTGCCGTAGACCGGGTGCTTCCAGCGGACGAGCGCCTCGACGCTGTGGATCACACCGTCGACCATGCTGGCCTTGGGTTGGTACTGGAGTGTGAGCTCGTCGGCTTCGACGGCGGCGCGCAGGTCGGTGGCGAGCGCGAGGCGTCGGGGTGAGTTCACGTCCCGGGCGGGGTCGTAGATCTCGATGCGGTTCGAGGAGGATGCTTTGGCGTCGTACATGGCGACGTCGGCCCGTTGGAGCAGCATGGACGGATCGGCACCGTGGTCGGGGTACAGCGCGAAGCCGATGCTGACGCCGACTTCGAGTCCGAGACCCTCGACCCAGAACGGGTGGACGAAACTTGCTTGGATGAGATGGCCGAGCTCGAGCAGGTCTCCGGCGGTGGTGCCGGGTTCGGTGGCGAGGGCGAACTCGTCGCCGCCGAGACGCGCCAGCATGACCGTGTCGGGCAGGGTCGAGCGCAGCCGGGCGCCGACCTCTCGTAGCAGCATGTCGCCGTGATGGTGTCCGAGGGTGTCGTTGACCTCTTTGAAGTGGTCGAGGTCGAGGAGCGCGACGCCGAGGGTGCTCGCCTGGGACCGGGCCGACGCGAGCGTGGTGTGCAAGCGGCCGAGGAAGTGGGGGCGGTTGGGGAGCTCGGTGAGCGGGTCGTGGAGCGCTTCGTGTTCGCGTTGGCGGGCCTGGTCGTGGAGGCGGTCGATGAGACGGCCGTTCTCGAGGGCCACCCCGGCGTGGTTCGCCAGTGTCTCGAAGATGCGCCCGTCTTCGGCGTCGAACGTGCTGACGGCGGTCTCCCGGTCGGCCACGAGCAGGACCCCGATCGTCTCCGCAGCCTCGACCAGCGGGGCGACGATGCAGTCCGTGACGCCGAGTGCGACGAGGACGGCGCGTCGGCTCTGGGTGCGTTCGTTGCGGTCGATGACGACGGCCCGTCCGTCGGCGACGAGCGGACGGAGCAGATCAGCGGGGAGGGATCGCGGGGTGGCGACATCGTCGTCGGGACCCAGCCACAGGGAGAGCGGCTCGGCCCCTCCCACGGTGATGATCGCCGCGGCTTCGGCTCGCAGGAGTTGCTTGGTCTCCTTGAGCATGTTGGCCAGCACGACCTCGGGTTGCTTCGACCCGCTCACGAGCCGGGTGAAGTCGTAGAGGAGCTCGAGGCTCGCGTAGCGGCGGCTCAAGGCGCTGTAGCCGCGGTAGGCGATCACGATGATCGCCGCGAGGAGCACGAGCAGCGCCGAAGCGAAGGGGTTCGTGTTCAGCAGTACGGCGGCAAGTACGGCGAGCGCGGTGTTGGTGACCGCGGTGACGGTGTTGGTGAGGGCCATCTTGGTCGGTTCCACCGGGGCCCCGTGCCAACGCATGACGACGATGACCACGGCGAGGCCCACGGCGTCGGCCGCGGCGACGGCCACCGCCGCGGCGGCCCACGTGCCTGGGCTGGCAATATCGTGATGGCCGGGAAGGGCGTGGAACACCGTGAGCGCCGTGACGCATTCGGCGAGGAACTGGGCCAGATTCGTCACGACCTTGCGGATCTGTTGGCGTTCGACGAGGGCGAGGAGGACGGCTTCGCCGATGAGTCGGCCAGCGATGAGCCCGAACGGCGACGCGAAGAACAATGCCAACGTCAACGGGATCTCGCTCAGCGAGAACGAGATCGCCTCGCGGCGGACCTCGATGTGGAACACGAGCACCTCGGCCAGCCCGAAGCAGACCGCGACGAGCCACCAGGGAAGCCGGACCGCCTCGGGTCCGCTCATGGAGCGCAGGTGGGTGGCGGCGACGGCGACCGACGCCACGGTGAGACCAGCCGCAAGGCACATCGTGCGCCGGAGCGCCCGGCGGCCGCCCACGACCGGACGCGAGGTGGCATCGGGCGCGTCGCCCGATGCCACCGTCGCGTCTGTTCGCTCGCTGATCGTCACCGTCACTCCCGAGTTCTGCCCATCTACATCGGCAACGCGTACGAGGGATCCAGTGTCAGGTCCGAGCCGTGGTGGAACGCGAGGTCGATCAGTCCATCGTGGCGCTCGACCAGCGAGCACCGGACCACGACGCGTCAGACCAGCGCGCCCCGGTCCAGCCACTGCCCGACCAGCGGGCACCGTCCCAGCTCATCGCCGACCACCGGGCGCCGCTCCAGCGGGCACCCGACCAGTCGCTGCCGGCCCATGCCGTGGTGCTCCACCGGGCGCCCGACCAGCCGGCTCCGGACCAGCGCACGCCGTTCCACGAGCCGGCCGACCAGGTCGTGCCGGCCCAGGCCGACGCACTCCAGCGGACGCCGTCCCAGGGGGTCGACAGGATGTCCTGCTCGCCGGTCAGGGTCACACCGTTGGCGATCACGTGGTTCGTACCACGGGCGCCGTCGAGCGTGCCGGTGCCGGTCCCGAACGCCGGCGCGGGGGTCGCGGTGGGCAGGGGGCTGCTGTCGGTGGCGGCTGCCACGCTCGCCACGCCGGCACCTTCCCACCACTGCAGCACCGTTTCGGCGAGCGGCTGCAGCACCGCCGGGATCGTGGCGGTCGACTTGATCGGCTCAGCGTGCGCCTTCAGGAACGCCTTGATCTGGTCCGGGGTGGCCGTCGGGTAGCGCTGCACGAGCAGGGCCGCCATGCCCGACACGACCGCAGCCGCTTGTGACGTGCCGCTGCCGCGCTGGAACCGGGTACCGACCTTGCCGGTCGTGACCGAGTTGTCGATGAACGACCCTGGCACCCGCAGCCCGATGACATGAGCGCCGGGTACCACGACATCGACCAGGCGGGTCTGGTTCCCGTGCTGCGCGAACCGCGGGATCGTGTCATCACCGATCGCCAGCGTGTCGGCGTCGTCGGTCGCCCCGACCGCCAGGATCGTCGGGTTGTAGGCCGGATCCGCCAACGACGGCGAGGCCAACCCGTCGTTTCCCGCCGACGCGACGACCACGATCCCCTTGCGCCACGCCACCTCGACGGCGTACGCCAACGGGTCGACGTTCGCTGGTTGCACCGAGTCGGTGCCGAAGCTCAGGTTGATCACCCGGATGTTCATCCCGTTGTCGTGCTGGTGCTGAACGACCCAGTCGATGGCCGCGATCACCTGTGACACATCGGTGGCGCCGTCGGCCGCGCCGGCCTTCACGTTCACGATCCGCGCCTCAGGAGCGACGCCCACGAACTTGGTCGTGTCGCTGAAGGTGCTGTTGGTCAGGCACGTCGCGCACGACGTCTGCTTGCCCGCCGTGACATCTGAGCCGGCGATGATGCTGGCCATGTTCGTGCCGTGACCGAACCCGTCCAGGTGGGCGAAGGCCGCGTTCTGCGAATCGAATGACAGGTCTGGACCGTCGATCACCTTGCCCGTCTGGTTCAGGCCGGGGACGCGGGTCACCCCGGTGTCGATCACCGCGACATCGACGCCCTTGCCCGTGTACCCCTTGGCCCACATGCCCTGCGCGCCCACGATCTGCGTGATCATGGACATCGAGCCACCATCGGTGGCCGGGTCGTACCCCAACGACGAGCCGGTCGCGGCGTGCGCAGCACCAACACCGACCATCGACGCGCCGAGCAGGCTCGCCCCGACCGCGACATTCGCCAAGACGCGGCGGCGCCGCTTCACCACCGGATCCCCATGGTGTTGACGGGCGCCACTCGCGCCGCCGCCGACTGGCCGCTCGCGTTCGTCGGCGAGGCCGAGGTCGCCGCCGGCGAGAGGGATGCGCCGGCCAGGGCAAGACCCACGATCGCGACGCCTCCCGCGACCATTCGACGTGCACGGCGCCGGCTTCGGCGCTTCTCTCTTGTAGTCATATCGACGACTCCTCCGCTAGATCTCAGGTGCCGCACCCACGGCACGGACATCTATCGACGTCCGCGAGATCACTCCGAGGCAAGGACCGCTAACGAAAGCCGCAAGAGACCATCCGGTCGTCAGGAGACCGATCACGTCGCCTCAAGCACCAGGCAAGACCTCGACCGACCATCCACACGTCGCTCACCACTGAGACGACGCCCCGTGCCGAGGCGCGTGCGGCCCGAGCAGCCTCGAGGCCGGACCGGGTCTCGGGCTGGCGGGCGGAATCGGCGCTCTGTGGGCGGTGGTACGTTCGCCGGCGTGCCCGACGGTCCTCGTTGGAGGGTTGGTTTCGATCTGGTGGAGCGGCAGGTGGCGCCGCGTCTGCAGGCGGTGTTGCAGAGCGAGCCGTTCGCGGTGGCCGTGGGGCTCGCGGCGCAGGCGCGGCGACGGGTCCAGCTGGAGGCGTCGCGTTCGTCGCGTCGCGTCCTGCACCAGTTGAACCTGCCGGCCGGCAGCGACGTGAATCGGATCCTGAACGAGCTGGGACAGCTGCGTGTACAGGTGCGTCAGCTGCGCGACGAGCTCGATCGTCGACCGGAGGTGCCGCCTGCCGGGCCGCCGCCGAAGACCCCATCGAAGGGAGCGCAACGTGGATCTGCCGATCGACCCGGTCGAGCTGGTGGAGCGGGTACGCCGCGACGCTGAGCGTTCCGTCCTTCGGGTTCGCAACGGATTGAAGCACCTTGCGGGGGTTGGCCGGCCCGTCTTGAGCCAGACGCCGAAGGAGACCGTGTGGCGCTCGGAGAAGGTGGAGCTGTGGCGGTACCGCAGCGACCATCGCTCGATCGGGTGCCCGCTGTTGTTCGTGCACAGTCTGGTGTCGCGCAGCTACGTGTTCGATCTCGTGCCGGGCAACAGTGTGGTGGAGGCGATGCTCGCCCGTGGCTTCGACGTGTACCTCCTCGACTGGGGGATCCCGGACGGCCTGGAGGCGAGCAACCGCCTGGAGACCTACACCGATGGCTATCTCCCCGAGGTGATCGCCACGGTGGCCGATCGTTCGCCCACGGGCGACGTGAACGTGTTCGGGTACTGCTTCGGTGGGCTGTTGTCGTTGCTGTCGCTGGCAGGGAATCCGTCGATGCCGGTCCGCTCGCTGGCGGTGCAGGCGACACCGATCGACTTCCGGCCGCTCGGCCCGATGACATCGATGTTGGCCGACGGACGCGTGCGGGTCGACGATCTGCTCGATGCCACCGGCAACGTGCCGCCGGAGGTCATGGTGAACGCCTTCCGGGTGCTGCAGCCGACCGCGGACATCACCGGCTACGTCACGCTGTGGCAGCACCTGTGGAACGACGACTTCGTGGCCGCCCACCAGGTGATGACGCAGTGGGCGGGCGATCACATCCCGTTCCCGGGCGACGCCTTCCGTCAGACCGCCGACCTGTTCATCGGGCAGAACCTGCTCCCCACGGGCACCGTGCCGCTGAACGGTCGCGACATCCACCTGGCCGACATCACCGTGCCGTTCCTGAACATCATCGGCGAGAAGGACCACATCGTGCCGCCGGCATCCTCCGAGGGTCTCGGCGACCTGCTCGGGTCCGACGAGGTCGACGAGTACCGGTTCCCTGCCGGACACGTCGGGCTGGTCGTGGGCCGCAGTGCCCACCAGCGGTTCCTGCCCCGCATGGCCGAGTGGCTCCAGCGGCAGGCGGAGCGGTCATGAGAGGGGGCGCGACCGTGGATGTCGGCCCCTTGGCGCCGCCCGACCTGGGTGCGGTGCGCGCGTTCTTCGACGGCATGCCCGAAGGCGACCGCACGTTCTTCCGGGAGGACGTCCTGGCCCCGGGCACGCTCGAGCGTTGGGTCGCGGAGACGTCATCGCGGCGCTCACTCGCTCGCGTCGACGATGTGGTCGCCGGCTACGTAGCGGTCATCCCCGGCGTGGCGTGGAGTGCGCACGTCGGCGAGATCCGGCTCGTGGTCGACCCGCAGCAGCGACGGCGCGGGGTCGGGCGGGCCCTCGCTCAAGAGGCCGTGCTGAACGCCATGGAGCTCGGGCTGAGCAAGCTGATGGTCGAAGTGGTGGCGGACGAGGAGGCCACGGTGGCCATGTTCGTCGGCATGGGGTTCGAGGCCGAAGGTCTGCTGCGTGACCACGTGCGGGAACGCACCGGCGAGGTGCACGACCTGCTGGTGCTGTCGCACTTCGTCGAGGACCTGTGGTCGACCATGCGCACGACCGGCATCGCCGAGGTCGCCCTCGACGAGCCGGGCTGATGCCGCTCGGCCCGCGCGACCTCGCCGTGTTCGCCCGCGCCGCGTGGCGCCCGGAACGTCCCGATCGCCTCGTGCGCGCCGCGGTCGCGGCCGCCATGTCCGGACCGACCGTCGTGGGCGCGTTCGCCGCGGCCACGGCGCGCTATCCGCGTGCCACCGCCATCATCGACCCTCGGGGTGCGTTGTCGTATGTCGAGCTGTGGCGGGCGTCCGACGCCGCCGCCCGCCGTCTGCGGGCGGACGGTGTCGGCCCGGGCACGGTGGTCGGGCTGCTCTGCCCGAACGATCGCGGCTTCGTCATCGCGATGGTTGCGGTGGCGAGGCTGGGTGCCGACCTGGTGCTGCTCAACACCGGTTTCGCCGGACCTCAGCTGGCCGAGGCCACCAGAGCGGAGTCGGTGCGCCTCCTGGTTCACGACGACGACCTCTCTGACATCGTCGCCGGCTGCGACGTGGACCGGGCGTTCACGACGAGCGAGCTCGAACACGGCGGGGTTCGTTCCGGGCGCCCGCTGTCACCGGTGCTCTCCGAGGGCCGGTGGGTCATCCTCACCTCGGGTACGACCGGCCGACCGAAGGGTGCGGGGCGGTCGGGCCGAGGTGCCACTGCGAGCGCGACCGCGCTCATGGCGGCCATCCCCATCCGCGCCCGCGACACCGTCGTCATCGCGCCGCCGCTGTTCCACGCGTGGGGTCTGGCGCACCTGGGCCTGGCGCTGAGCCTCTCCTCGACGGTCGTGCTCGCACCCGTGTTCGATGCCGCCGCGACCCTGGCCTCGCTGACTGCGCACGACGCCGACGGACTCATCGTCGTACCCACGATGCTGCAACGGATGCTCGCGGTTGCGACCGACGGAGACGGCGCGCCGGTTCCGTCGGGTCGTTCGCATCTCCGGTACATCGCGAGCAGCGGATCCGATCTCGGCGCCGGGCTCGCCACAAGGGCGATGACTCGATTCGGGCCGGTCGTCTACAACGTGTACGGCTCCACCGAGGCCGCCATCGCGGCGATCGCCACACCGGCCGACCTGGCGGTCGAGCCCGCCACCGTGGGCCGACCGGCCGCGGGCACCGTCGTGCGCGTCGTGGACACCTCGGGGCGAGAGGTGCCGAGCGGCACGATCGGTCGGGTGGTCGTGGGATCCGATGCCACGTTCTCCACCTACACCGACGGCACGACGAGGCCGCGCGTGGACGGCCTGGTGGCCACCGGTGATCTCGGCCGTGTCGACGCCGACGGCCGGCTGTTCATCATCGGCCGCGAGGACGACCTGATCATCACCGGGGGCGAGAACGTGCAGCCCACCGAGATCGAAGAGTGCCTACGCGGCCATCCTGGTGTCGATGATGTCGCCGTGGTCGGGGTCGACGACGACGACCTCGGTCAGCGGCTCGAGGTCTATGTGGTACGCCGTAAGGGACAGTCGCTCGAGCCCGACGACGTCCGCTCACACGTGCGCACACGCCTCGCGCGGTTCAAGGTGCCGGCTGCGGTCACCTTCGTCGAGCGCATCCCGCGCACGAGCACGGGGAAGATCCGACGCGCCGAGGTCGCCGATCGTCCCTCGCTCGGAGGGTGACCGGTTGCGCGATCGGCCGCGGGCGTGGCCTCCCGGCGGACGCGTCCGGCGTTACCGGGCTTGATGTGGTCCTGGACGTTGGCGAGATGTGCGTAGCTGTGGTGCCGGATCTTGAGGGCTTGGCCGCAGAGCCGCACGACGGGGTGCCCGTCGTCGCACATGGCGGTGATGTAGCCCGCGACAGTGGGTGGTGGTCCGGTGGTGGCAGTGGCTCGTGCGGTGATGCCGGGCCGGAGTGCGCTGGCGCTGGTGCCGTGGACGCGTACGACGGCGGCGTAGGCGCCATCAACAGTGGGCGCATTCCGGCCGTACGCCGTGATCTTCGGCGGGGATGTTGTCACTACCCAGGGTTTCGGCCGCTGGCCGCCGAGCTCGAGTCAGCTTCCCGACAAGTCAGGTGGCGGCGGCGCGGTCCAGATCTCGCTGCGAGTCTCGGAGGATCGTGTCGAGTGTCGAGGCTGCGCCGGTGGCCACACCCGCTGACAGCCGGATGTTCACGATGCCGGTGGCGATCCGTACGGGACCGTTGATGTTGCTGCGGAAGCGTTGAGCGACGCGCAACCCTCCGGCGATGGTGCCCGTACCGGTGCAGACCACGACCAGGTCGCCATCGGAGAGGCGGCCCGCCAGCTCGCCCGCGCGTCGGGCCTGAATGAGTCGCTGGGCCGCGTGGCGCAGGGCATCCTCGGAGAGCTCAGCGTCGGAACGCAGGCGTATCACGGCGACGTCGAGCTCGTCGGGCCCGACGAGCTCGCTCACGCGCTCGACGAGACGGGCCAGTGTGAACAGCCCGGTGACCGGATCACGACCGAACAGGCGGGTGTCCGGGCGGAGGACCCACTCCACGAGCACGCCTCGTACCGACGGATCGGCGCGTAGGTCGGTCGTGGTGACCTCGACGCGGTGTGGGCGACCGTCGCCGCCGAGGATCAACGCCACCGTGCCCGAGGGTGATCCCGTTGCCACCACCGTTCCCAGGAGCGCCTCGGGTCGCAGCCCGAGGAGTGGCCCGAGGCTCGGGCTCACCCAGATCACCCGCCCATCTGACTCGCACAACAGCGACACCCGCGTCGTCGCCCGAACCAGTCCGGCGTGGACCCGCGCCACCATGTCGACGGGCTCGAGTGTTCGTGGGCCGCCCTCGACCAGGTGCACCTCGGTCCGATCGACAACGGGGACCTCAACTTGAGGCTCCTCGTCAAGAAATCCGCTGGTCTCTCCGGTCGCCCCTGAGGGACGGCAGGGAGTCAGCTCACGAACCACTCGTCGGTATGGCGCCAGCGAACGCGAGGCCAGCCGTACCTGCCGAGGCGGCCTCGTCGTCGCCGGCGGTGCTGGTCCCGGTGGGCAACCCCGACGGCCTGCTGCTCGGTCGGCCACAGCGGTCGCTCGTACTTGACGGTCCCGCCGGTTGTCACCGTAGGCTCGACACGATCCTGCCCGGCGACACCATCACGCTACCCATCACGTGGCCAGACCAACTGGGTGAAGGCACGTACCGCGTGCTGGCCACGCTCACAGCACCGGGCGCCAACATCGCCACGAGCGCAGCTACGGTCACGGGTGGCGCGACGCCCGCCACCGTCGGCCAGGTGGCGCCGATCGTGTCGAGCCGAGCGCCCACCACCGCAGCGTCGCGCGCGTCCACTGAAATCGATCCTTCGAGAGACCGCCGGAATGTCACACGACACCACCCGGCTGCGTGCGTCCAACGCCTCGAAGCCCGCTGCTGGTTCGAATCCGCCCGCGGTCACATCGGCGCGAATGGTCGCCTTGTCGTAGTAGCCGGTTCGCGTTCGCGTGTGCGAGCGTCCACCTGATCAGGCACATGAGTTCACCTGGTGCAGGGTGCGGGCGAGGCGGGTGGTGCTGTCTTGGAAGTCGGTGGGTGTTCGGCTGTAGCCGAGGACGAGGCCGTCGACGGCGTTGCTGGTGAGGTAGTGCTGGCGGAGGCCCCAGAGGGCGAGGCGGTGCTCTTGAAGTGCCTGTCGGACGACGGTGGTTTCGGCAAGGCCTTCGGGTAGGACGAGGGTGAGGTGGAGGCCGGCAGCGACGCCCCGGACGTCAGGCTGGTCGATCACGGTGCGGAGGGCGTCGAGGAGTTGGTTCCGGCGTTCGCGGTACAGGGAGCGGACGCGTCGGACGTGGCGGTCGAGGTCGCCTTGGGCGATGAAACAGGCGAGGGTCGCTTGGGTGAGTTGGGAGACGTCGCTGTCGCGGCCGCGTTGTTCGGCCATCGGGGCGCGTAGTTCGGGTGGTAGGACGACCCAGCTGATGCGGAGGCCGGCGCCGAGGGTCTTGCTGGTGGTGCCCAGGTACACGACGCGGTCGGGGGCGATGCCTTGGAGTGCGCCGAGGGGTTGTCGGTCGTAGCGGAACTCGCCGTCGTAGTCGTCTTCGATGATCCACGCCTGGTGTCGCCGGGCCCAGCTCGCCAGGTTCGTGCGGCGTTGGGAGCTCATGACGGTGCCGAGGGGGTACTGGTGGGCGGGTGTGACGAGGACGGCGGTGAGCCTGGTCGCGGCGAGGGCGTCGAGATCGATGCCTTCGGTGTCGACCGGCACGGGCACGAGCTGGAGCCCTTCTCGACGCAGGATGGGGTGGTGGAACGGGAAGCCGGGCTCCTCGACAGCGATGGCGTCGGCGCCCTGACGGTGGAGGAGCCTGGCCACCTGCGCCAGCCCGCTGGCGGTGCCGGGTACCACGATGGTGGACTCTGCGGTGGCGGCGGTGTTGCGGGTTCGGTTGAGGTAGGTGGCCAGCTCGCTCCTCAACTCGCCGAGCCCGGCAGGGTTGCCGTAGCCGAGGAGGTTGTCGGGCGCACTGGCCAGGACGGCGCGTGTGCAGCGAAGCCACGCGGCGCGCGGAAAGCGGCTGGCGTCGGGCTCGCCGGGGATCAGGTCGAGCCGGTAGTCGGGTCGGGTGGGCTCGGCGACGGGTTGCTCGGCGGTCCACGGCCCTGTCGCCACACGCGTGAGCGCGCCTCGTCGGCTCACGAGGTAGCCCTCGGCGACGAGTTGGTCGTAGGCGGTGACCACGGTCGAGCGCGCGACGTCGAGGTCGGCGGCCAGCGCACGGCTCGATGGCAGCGCGTCGCCGGGCCTGAGTCGCCCCGCCCGAATCGCCGTCCGTAGGGCTACTTCGAGGCCGCGTCGCTTGCGGGTGAGGTCGAGGCCGAGAAGTAGGTCACGCATGCAACTGGTCTGGCAAAACCGTCGTCGACTGGACCGAGATCTCCGGCCGGTGTGAGCGTACCGTTAGCGCGCATGACGACCGCACCGCCCGCACCTGACGTGGCGACCGAACCGACGCAACGTGCCCGGGCGCGGCTGAACTGGCCGCTCGTGCTGATCGCCGGGTACATGGCACCGGTCGGCCTCCAGGCCGCGTTGCTCCCCCGCTCCTTCTTCGACAGCTTCCCCGTTGGTCGAGGGTGGATCGCCGCCGCGGGCGGGGCATACAACGAACACCTCGCACGCGACGTCGGCGTGCTGTTCGTCTCGCTCGTCATCGCCACGGCCTGGACCGCCACGACACGGGCAGGCGATCGAGCCGTCGCCGCGGCATGGATCGTCCAAGGCGTCGCCCACCTCGCCTTCCACGCGGCGCACCTTCATGATCTTCCCGGAGGCGACCAGGTCGCCCTCATCGCAACGCTCGCCGTCGTGCCCGTTCTTGCCGCCGCCGCGCTCCGCTCTCCGACAAGTCGACCGGCCCGCCCGTAGGCAACAGGCCGGCCGGCGCCGCCGGCTGGGTTGGCGGTGCTCAGACGGCGCCGGGATGGCGCAGGTGGCGGCGCGCCGCCAGTTCGTTCGCGTCGACGAAGGTGAGCAGTTCCTGTCCCGGGCCACAGGTCATCATCACCACGAACCTGGCCCAGGTGTCGGTCTCGTTCGCGGCCACGTAGTGGATGCGATCCCCACCGGGCTCCCAGAAGGCTTCGCCGGCTCGGATGACCGAGGCGGGTCCCCCTCGAGCTCGAAGAGCATCTCGCCTTCGACCATGTATCCGTCGAGCGGGCCGGGATGACGGTGCGGTGCCGTGCCGGGGTTGTGCGGAGGGATCTCAACTCGCACGGTGACGAGGTGTCCGGCGGGCGGCAGCTCGGCGAGGTCGTGCTGATCGAGCACGGAGATCTGGGTTTCCAACTCGGCCACTGGGTGCTCCTCGATCGGTGTCAGCCCAACGTGGCCGTCGGCCACGTGGTGCGGTGATCGGCATGCAGGATGATCATCTCGGCGTCGTCGAGCGTCGGACAGATCCATTCCGCGTTGATGGACCGCTTGAGAGCTTTGGCGTCTGCACCGGTTTGGGCGACGGCGCGTTCCCAACCGGTGGGGAGCACGGCGCCCGCGGGCCCGAGGTCGAGGCACGTGACGTACGGGTCCGGGGCGAAGGCGACGAGCGGAAGTCCCAGAAGGTCGGGTGCGACGTTGACGCCGACGAACTTGCCCTGCGGGACTGCGTGCTGGCAGCTCTGCATCACGACGTGACCCGCCTCGGCGACCGCGGCCGCGGTGTCGCCTGCCGCGAACACGTGCGGCACACCCGACACGCGCACGAACTCGTCCACCCGCAGACGACCGATTGCGTCGTGCTCGCCCGGAACCTGGTCGGTGAGATCACTGGCGCGCATCCCGGCTGTCCACACGATGGTGCACGTGTCGATGACGGTGCCGTCGCTCAGCGTTGCCGTCGACGGAGACACGCTGGCGAGGGCTGGTGTTCAACACCACCTCGACACCGGTTTCGTTCAGGGCGCGCACGATCTCAGGGCGCGGTCCGTTACCGAGTTCCGGCATGGGTGAGCGTCGCCTGGTGAGAGTGCCGAACGAGATGGGTGGGATGACGCCCCAGGAGTGCGCCGACGCGGTGGCGACAGGCGTGGTCACGTCGTGGGATGAGGTGCCGGAGCGCCGCGCCGGTGGCTGACCGCGAGGTCCACTTCACGGAGCGCTTCTTCGATCGGCTCGATCGGCTGTTGCCCTCGAGCGCTGTGCCGATGGCACGCCGTCGGTGACGGACTTCTTGATGTTCGAGCGGCGCATCGTCCTGCTCGTCAGCGTGGACCGCTGGAGGCCGCGTGCGCGGTCTGCGGCCCGACGTCGAGCACGGGCTCCGTGGGGATGGCGGCATCGAAGGCAGCTCGTCGTCGGGCGCGGCGAAGGGCGGCGAGGACGGGGGTGCCGAGCACGCTGATGGCGACGACGTTGGTGATGGCGCGGCCGGTGTCCCACCCGAGGGTCGAGGTGGCGATGGTGAACGCCACGAAGCGCCGGAGGTTCGTGAGCACGGCGTCGCCCGGTACGAACTGGAGCCCGCGACGCCCGGTGGTGGCCGTGGCGGTGCCGAGGGCGAACGGCCAGAACCACAGGTTGAGCAGGAGGCCGTAGGCGTAGGCGGAGATGGCGCCGTAGGCGGCGAGCAGCAGGGTCTCGGCGCGGCCCGCGGCGCGGGGGAGGAGGCCGGCGCCGAGACCGACCCAGGAGGCGGCGAGCATCTGGAACGGGAGCCATGGGCCGACGCCTGCGGTGAACAGCGCGGACGCGAACAGGGTGACGGAGCCGAGGACGAATCCGAAGCCGGGGCCGTAGACGCGGCCGGCGAGGATGAGGAGGAAGAACACGGTCTCGATACCGGCGGTGCCGGCGCCGAGGGGGCGCATGGCGGCACCGACCCCGGCGAGGACGCCGAGCAGGGCGACGGCTTTGACGTCGAGGCCGCCGCGTCCGATTTCGGTGACGACGACGGCGACGAGGACGGGCAGGATGACGATGAAGATGTAGGGGGCTTCGGCGTGATGGGCGGTACCGGACGCAGGCTTGGTGAGCAGCGGCCAGACGAACATGGCAAGTCCGGCGACCGATGCGATGGCGAGAACCGCCCACGTGCGGGCCCGCACGGGTATGACGCGGGCTCGTGTCATGCGGGTGTGCCCTGCTGCAGGGCGTGGGCGAGATGGGCGACGGTGAGCCAGCGGTCGGGGAGGGTGATCTTGGCGACCTGCGGCGCGAAGACGGGGGAGGCCACGACGACGTCGGTGGTGGCGCCGTCGGCGACGATCTCGCCCTCGGCGAGGACGACGACCCGGTCGGCGGTGGAGGCCACGAACTCGACGTCGTGGGTGGCGACGACGATGGCGTGGCCGCTGGCGGCGAGCTCGTGGAGCACGTCGCTGAGGCGGACCTTGGCGGCTTCGTCGAGGCCGCGTGTCGGTTCGTCGAGGAGCAGGACGCGTGGTCCGGGGCTGAGCTGCACGGCGAGGGCGAGGGCGAGTCGTTGCCCTTCGGAGAGGTCGCGGGGGTGGCTGGTGGGGTGGATGCCGGGCACGACGCGGTCGAGCAGCGCCGCGGTCGTGCCCGCCGGTCGGCCGCTCTCGCGGTCGGACTGGTCGCACTCGGCGCCGACGGTGGCGAGGTAGAGAAGGTCGCCAGGATCCTGGGGTACCAGGGTGACGCGGCTGCGCCGCGCCGCGGGGGTGGCCAACGCTGGATCAGTGCCGTCGTCGAGAGTGACGCGACCGCCGCCTCGTGGGCCCGTGCCCTGGAGCACCCACAGCAGTGATGACTTGCCCGAGCCGTTGCGGCCCATGAGGGCCAGAACCCGTCCGGCATGGAGGTCGAGGTCGACACCGGCGACCGCGACGACGTCCTGGTAGCGGACGACGACCCCACGGGCCGTGAGCACTGTCGCAGCGGCATCCGTGGGCGCCTCGGAGCTCGGGACGGGTAGCGTACGGGCGTCGGCGCGGAGGCGCCGGCGGGCGTCGCGCACCGACAGCGGGAGCGGGTCCCAGGCGAGGAGCTGACCGAGCCGGACGACCGGTGGGGCGACGTCGCTGTGACGCATCATGTCGGCCGGGCGGCCCTGGGCGACGTGGCCGGTGGCATCGACGGTGACGACGGTGTCGGCGTACTCGATCACGCGCTCGAGGCGGTGTTCGGCGAGCACCACGGTGATGCCCAGGTCGTGCACGAGCCGGGTCAGTGCCGCGAGCACCTCTTCGGCGGCGGCGGGGTCGAGAGCGGAGGTGGGTTCGTCGAGCACGAGGATCCGCGGGTGTGCGGTGAGAACGGCGCCGATGGCCACCCGCTGCTGCTGCCCTCCGGAAAGGGTCCGCAACGGGCGCCGCCGCAGAGCCTGGAGCCCGAGGAGGTCGAGTGTCTCCTCGACCCGTTTGCGCATCACGGCGGCGGGCAGGGCAAGCTGCTCCATGGCGTAGGCGAGCTCGTCCTCGACTGTGTCGGTGACGAAGCCCTGGGCGGGGTTCTGCACCACCATGCCGATGACGTGGGCCAGATCGCGTGGCCGGTGGGTGCGGGTGTCGTGGCCGGCGACGGTGACGCGGCCGGCGAGGTTGCCGCCGGTGAAGTGGGGGACGAGACCGTTGATGGCGCCGAGCAGGGTCGACTTGCCCGACCCGGTTCGTCCGACGACGAGACACAGCTCGCCTTCGTCGATGTTCAGGTCGACCTCGCACAGGGCCGGCTCGGTGGCGTTGGGGTACGTGATCGTGACGTGCTCGAAGTGGATCATGCGACCACCACCTCGCGTGCCGCGGTGTCGGTGCGTCGTGCGACCGTCGGTGGCGCGAGCCATGCGGGTGCGACAGCGATCAGCGCGCCGACCAGAGGCAGCCAGCCGAGGGTGGGCCAACGCAGCGGTTGTACCGACGGATAGAGGTTGTCCGGGTCGACCCCGCCGGCGGCGATCATGGCGACCGCTGCGCCGAGCCCGCACGCGGTCACGAGCCACTCGGGGTGACGCCATGGGTCGGGCCGGTAGACCGTGTGGCGGACGCGGCGACCCGACCAACGGATCCCGACGATGGCGGCGACCGCTCCGCCGATCAGCACGGGCGCGCCGAGCCCTCGGGGTGTGGTGCCGTCGAGGGTGCCGTAGACGCCGACGCACACGCCGACGACCCCGGCGAGCACGAGCGCGCCGGTGGCTCGCCGGGCCCACGCGGTCTGGGGCTGGTGGCGCCCGTAGCCGCGCGCGTCCATGCTCGCCGCCAGCTGGAGCGACCTGTCGAGCGCATCCTCGAGGACGGGCACGAGCACGTTGCGCACGACCCGGCGGCGGTCGGGGGCACCCCGCAGCTTGCGGGCCCGGCGGATGCGTTGGCCGCTCTCGATCAGCTGCGGGGCGATGGTGAGGGCCACGGTGACCGCGACGCCGACCTCGTGCAACGCCGGCGGAAGGACCTTGAGGAGCCGGCGAGGATCGGCCAGCAGGTTGGCAGCGCCGAGGCACAGCAACAGGGTGCCCAACCGCAGTCCTTCGTAGGTGGCGGCGAGCACGGCTTCGAGCGTGACCTCACCGCCGATCCGGATGCCGGCAGCAGCCCGGGGGAGATGGATCTGGGGCAGTGTGAACAGGACCGTGTGCCCGAAGCCCGGGTCGAACAGGACGTGGAACAGCAGGCGGACCACGAGCACGACCACGCCGAGGCGGAAGTAGGCGCCGATCCCACGCGCCCACGGGGTGTCGCTGCGGCGGAAGGCGACAACGCACCCGACCACCGCAGCGAAGAGCAAGCAGGTGAGCGGGTTGGTCGTGCGCGAGACCGCGGTGGCCATGGCCAGCGCCCACAGCCACCACGCACCTGGGTGCAGGGCCCGAGAGAGCCGGTCGCTCACGACCTTGTCCGCCGGCGCGCGGCCCACACGCCGGCGCCCCCGAAAGCGGCCAGGACCGCTACACCGAGCACCGTGGGCAACGCCGTGCCCCCGGACGATCGGGCCCGTGTCAGGTCCACGGACCCAAGGGACGAGACGGGCGCACTCGTCGCGCTTGCGGCCCCGGTCGATGGGGTGGTCGACGCGTCCGTGGCGGCGGCGACCGCCGTGCTTGGCACGACCGCGACCACTCCGGTGACAGCGGCTTGGGCCGAACCCGCCGTGGTGGGCGACGTATCCATGGCGACGGTCGTTGCCGATCGCTCGACGGCAGTGGTGGTGTCGGACGTCGCAGCCGGTGGCTCCGTTGCGCTCGACGCCGATGGAGCCGGTGCGGGCGCCGCCGTGGGGGTGGCTTCCGTGGGTCGGCTCGTCGCCGACGGGACGGTCGTCGCCGAGTTGGTGGCCGCGCCCGCGGTTGTCGGGGTCGGGGCGGGCGTCGGGGCCGCCGATCCGCAGTCCCCGGGCGTGATCGGATGGGGGGTGGCACCGTCGACGGGCGCGAGCGGCTCCATGTGGGGCGGGGTGGCGTCGGCACCCGGGGTGAGCCGGGCAAACGACCAACCCTCGATCGACCCCAGCGGTGGTGTGCGGTTCCCTGGGCCCAACGCGCTGTAGCACCACGAGCCACCCCGCGGCGCCATCCAGTACGACCAGTACGCGTTCGCCGGCGGCGCGTTCACACACGGCTCCGCGCCAGCCGAGGGCAGACCGGCAATGCGACACACCATGCCCGGGAACCGCCGCGTCCCCTCCCACGACACTCCAGCCGCGTCGAGGACGGCCAGACCCGTCGCACCACCGGTCGGAGCGCATCGCACGCTCACCCCACCACCGAGACCACCGAAGTCGACCACGACCGTGACACCGACGTTGTCGGGGCACGCCCCATCGGTCCCGGCCGCGGCGTGCGCGGGCGGGGCGGTGATCGGCGCGACCACGCCGATCACCCCGCTCGCGCACGCGATGGCGAGCGGGCGGATCATCCGAAGACGGCGCTCACGTCGGTGATGAGGTCGGTGGTGGCGCCTTTGACGTAGAGGCAGACGGTGCCGGTGGGGGAGAGCTTCGACACGACGGCGTTGGCGGTGATGGTCCCGGAGGTGAAGTTCACGTTCGACGCGAGCGGCAGGGTGGTGTCGCAGGGGTAGACGGTGACGAACCCGGAGTCGGTGGCGTTGGCGGAGGTCACGTTCAACACGACCGCGGAGGCGTCGGCGGGCACGCCACCG
This sequence comes from Actinomycetes bacterium, assembly GCA_031359995.1. Classification (GTDB taxonomy): domain Bacteria; phylum Actinomycetota; class Acidimicrobiia; order Acidimicrobiales; family Ilumatobacteraceae; genus JANMAT01. The sequence goes on along the minus strand of JANMAT010000100.1, from coordinate 1,767 downwards.
CGACCGGCGACGGGCAATGTGATCGTGGTGCCCGAGGTGACGGCGCCGGCACCGATCTGGGCGCCATCGATGGTCGAGGTCCCCGCCCGCGTGTCCAACAACCGCGCCGGAGTCACGCCGACCACGTCGGCGCGGACCTCACCGAGCGAGCCCGGCAGCAACCCGAGCACGCCCTGCGTTGTGGCCCGCCGCCAAGCGTCACGAGCGTTGTTCGCGACCCCGCTGGCCAGCGCCGTGCTCAGCGCGGCGCCATCACGAGCGATGGCGCCGACATCGACCGCGGCCGGTGTGCCCGTCGCACGCACGTCGAGCTGGAGCGACGTGAGGTAGGCGACGCCCTTGTCGACGACGTCCGTACGGCCCAGGGAGCGCAACGCCTGCGTGGCCAGGCCCGTGCTGTTGGCGTTCGGCGTCGCCGTGGGACCCGTGCCCTGGAAGCCACCGGACGACGCGTCCTGGTGCGTCACGAGCCAATCGGCCGCCCGCTTCGTCGCGTCTGACACCTCGGTCGAGGCAGGCAGCGCCTCCAGAGCCGAGATCGCCAACGAGGTGGCGTCGGTGTCGGCCTCCGCGTCGGACGCGCAACCCCGGGTCGAGGGCGCTGGCACCGTGGCGTCATAGATGAGCCGGAAGCCACCGGCCGGGCACCGCTGGGCCAGCAGGAACGCGCTCGCCGCAGCGGGGACACCGGTCGCCGAATGCGACAACGCCAGGATGTTCAGCGCCTGACCGAAGCCGTTGCTGAAGTCACCGAACGTCGAGGTGTCGTGGAACCGACCGTCGAACAGACCACCCGAGACGAGTTGGGCTCGAGCCCGCGCCTCGAGGTCGATGCCACCGACGGCATGCACGTCGCCACCCGCCAGCGTCACCGTCAGCAGCGCCTTGCCCGCCGGGCCGGCATACGTGCTGCCGGTGTCACCGAAGGCCTCGCCCGTGATGTAGTCGGACACGTGCGCCGTGAAGTTCGTGAGCGTCGCGGTGGCCGCCGTGACCCCACCGCGCCCACCGGTCACCAACGCCAGAACGGCGTCGAGGGTGAGCCCCCAATCGGGCGAGGTCGGATCGAACGAGCTCGGCAACCGGCTGCCGTTGGTCACCAGTTCCTGCTCGATCCAGCCGAGGGCGGACTCGGGCACCGGGGCCGACGCCGCGGGCGGGGCGACCGCACCGAGCGTGAGCAACGTGAGCGGCACGACGGCAAGCGCCGAAAGACGACGGATAGGGCTCATCTTCATGACTCCTCGCATGAACTCGGTCAGCGAGGAAGAAGATGAACGCCCAGAGATCGACGTGCACCCCTTCGCCGCGACCTCGACGGCAAACTGGGCTTCGTCCTCGTCCGGCATTCCGGCTCGCCCAGTTCCCTGGACATACGGCTGCGGGTCAGCGCCGGCATCTCACCGGCTTTCCCATCGGAGGCGAGCCGCACCCTACGGCGCGTGGTCGACGCCCGCAAGCGACTCGGTCGAGCTTCGGCCCCGGGTTCCGAAGCGTGCGCTGACGCAGAAGGTTGCTACCCGAGCCACCTGGTGGCCAGAGCCCGTAGCGCCGCGTCGCGCCGCCGGGCGAGCACGGTCGCCGCTGTCGTCCCGTCGCGATCGGGGATGTCGACCCTGGGCCGGGGTCAGCGGAAGCCGGGCCAGCGGGAGTAGTCGGCGTAGGTGTCGTCGCGGGTGACGAGGCCGTCGGCGAAGGTGAGCACGGCGCAGAACGGCAGCGTCCAGTCGGCTCCCTGATCCGGGTCGACCAGGACCCCTTCGACGG
>JANMAT010000068.1:0-3480 GCA_031359995.1 Actinomycetes bacterium | reverse complement strand
CTGGGCAGCCATCGTCGCGGTCCCCACGCTCATCACCGGCTTCTACGGCATGAACGTGCCGTATCCGGGCGCAGGCCAGCGATCGGGGTTCCTCCTGTCGCTGGCGCTCATCGTGGTGCTGTCGGGCGGGTTGTACGCGGTATTCCGCAAGCGCGACTGGCTCTGAGTCGGCCCCGAACGGGGCGCCGAGCACCGCGCCACGACGCGGACCTGCACAATGGATCAGTGGAGGCGGAGCTCGATCTCGTGAAAGCGGCACTGCCGCGTGTGCCGTTCCTGGCGGGCGCCGACGCGGGCTCGATCAGCCGGCTAGGCGGTCTCACCAACCGCAACTTCCTCGTCGAGCACGACGGCGGCCGGTACGTGCTGCGCCTGCCCGGCGTCGGCACCGAGGAATACATCGGCCGCGTCGCCGAAGCGGTCGCCGCGCAGACCACTGCGGCCATCGGCATCAACGTGCCGGTGCTGCACTTCGACGCCTCCGACGGTCTCATGGTGACCCGCTTCGCCGACGACGCCGAGACGCTCACGTCGAAGCACTTCGACGACCCCGAGTACATCGCCCGCGTGGCCCGATCGCTGCGGCGCCTGCACACCGCGCCGTTCCGTCTCGCCCGCGACTTCGGGCTGTTCGACATGATCGACACCTACCGGGAGCTGATCGTGCGCAAGGGCGCACCACTGTTCACCGGCCTCGACGCGGTGCAGGCCCACGCCGCGGTCGTACGGGCCGCGCTCGAGGCGGACCCGGTGCCGATGGTGCCGTGCCACTGCGACCTGGTGTGCGAGAACCTGCTCGACACGGGCGAGCACGTGTACGTCATCGACTACGAGTACTCGGGCAACAACGACCCCATGTGGGACCTCGGCGACCTGTCGACCGAAGCGGGCTTCGACCCATCCCAGGAGGACGCGCTCCTCCACGCCTACTTCGACGGCCCGCCCCCGGCCGTCCAGCGCGCCCGCATGGTCATGTACAAGGCGATGTGCGACCTGCTGTGGAGCCTGTGGGGCATCATCAACCACGTGAACGGGAACCCCACCGACGACTACTGGGCCTACGGGCTCGCCCGGTTCGAGCGGTGCCGCGCGCTGATGGCCAGCAGCGGCTTCGCCGCCCACCTCGACGTGCTCCGCTGAGCGCGCCCGCTCACGCCCGCAGGATCGCGTCGAGCTTCACGTAGCCCTGCACCACGCCGCTCTCCATGCCGCTGGCCACGAAGGCGTCCCGGTCGGCGAACGAGTCGACCAACGACGTGGCGACCAGGCGGGTGCGACCGGCGCCCAGCTCCTTGAACGTGAGGCGCTCCAGGGCCACGCCGTCGGGCATGCCCTCCCACGTGAACGTCTGCACGATGAGCTCGTTCACGCGCACCTCGTGGAAGCTGCCGTGGAACCAGGTCTCGAAGCCCTCGCGGGTCATGGCGTAGCGGTAGGCGCCGCCGGTGCGGCAGTCGAAGTGCTCGGCCCGCATCGTCGTGTCGTCAGGACCCAACCACTGCTCGTAGAGGGCCAGTTCGACGTGGGCGCGGAAGACCTTGGCCACCGGCGCGTCGAACTCGCGAACGATCCGAACGAGCGGCACGGTGGGGTCGACCTCGATGGTGGTGGGGTTGGTGGACGTGGTCATGTTCGGGTTCCCTTCGTTCGGGCTTTCGCGGGCGGGTCGTCGGGTAGGTCGACGAGGAGGGCATCGAGGCGCGCATAGCGCGCCTCGGCCCGGCGGCGGTAGCGCTCGATCCAGGCGGTCATCAGGTCGAACACCTCGGCTTCCAGGTGCACCGGGCGGCGGTACGCGGTGCCCGAGCGGGTCACCAGGCCGGCGTCCTCCAGCACGCGCAGGTGCTTCGACACGGCCTGCTTGGTGACGTCGTGGGGGCCGGCCAGTTCGCCGACGGTCGCGTCCGCTTCGGCCAGGCGGGCGACCAGGTCACGGCGGATCGGATCGGCGAGGGCGGCGAACACCTTCGACAGCGGATCGGCGGCCACGTCCCTCCTCATCGACGACAACCGGTTGGTTGACATCGACGGTACGACGCGGTTCAGGCCCTTGTCAACCGTGTGGTTGACAGCCTGCCGAGTCAGGGCACGAAGGTGCCCTGGTGGAAGCGCACCCGCCAGGCTGCCGCGTCGCGGACCCACAGCGAGCTGCGCACCGCCTGGCGCCCGGCCCGGCGGGTGCGGAAGGTGAGCAGCACCACGTGCCCGGCGAGCGGCTCGCCCGTCAGATCGAACACCTCGATCGGCGGCCCGCCGCCGGCTTCCGCCGCCAACGCCGCCAGCGTCTCGGCGCGGGTCCACAGCCGCCCCGACGCACCGACCTCGACGAAGTCCGGGTGCAGCAGCGCGTCCACCCCGGCGGCATCGGCGCGCCCCACGGGGTCGAGCAGGCGGCGCTCGAGCGCGCTCACCTCGGCCACGGCGTCACCGCTCACGGCGCCATGGTCGCACGACGGCGCCGGCCGATGTCGACGGCGTTACCCTGACCGCACCGACCCGAGGAGGAGCCGATGACCGACCGAGCCCGTGCGCTGATCGTCGTCGACGTGCAGCACGACTTCTGCCCCGGCGGTTCGCTGGCCGTCGCCGGCGGTGACGAGGTCGCCGCCGGCATCACCGCCCTCCTGGCCGACGACGCCGGCTACGACGTGGTCGTGGCCACCATGGACTGGCATCCGCCGTTCGACCCGGCGGCTCCGTTCCCCCACTTCGCCCTCGAACCCGACTTCGCGACCACGTGGCCGGTGCACTGCGTGCACGACACCCACGGCGCCGCCTTCCACGCGGCGCTCGTGCTGCCGCCCGACGCGGCCGTGGTGCGCAAAGGTCGCCACACCGCGGCCTACTCGGGTTTCGAGGGTGCCACCGACGACGGGCGCACGCTCACCGAGGTGCTGCACCAGCGTGGTGTCGAGCAGGTGGACGTGGTGGGCCTGGCCACCGACCACTGCGTGCGGGCCACCGCGCTCGACGCGGTGGCCGCCGGCCTGTCGGTGCGCGTGCTGCTGCCCCTCGTCGCCGGCGTGGCCCCCGACACCACGGCCACGGCGCTCGACGAGCTGCGCGCCGCCGGGGTGGCCCTGGTCTGACCCGCCGGAACGGCCGACCGTGGGCCGCCACGTCTTCGCGGGGCCGACGCGGTCATCACCGTCCGCAACCCGGCCACCCCTGGGTCGTCGCGCCCGACCCCGGGGCGCGGCCTGGTGAACATGCGCGAGCGGGCCCGCCTGGAAGGCGGCAGCCTCACCTGCGGACCGGACGGGTCCGACTTCGTGGTGCAGGCCACGCGGCCGCTGCCGTCACCGGAGCGACCGTGATCCGCGTCGTGCTGGTCGACGACGACGTGCTGGTGCGGCAGTGGCTGCGCGTGCTCCTGGCGTCCCACGACGACCTCGCCGTGGTGGGCGAGGCGGCCGACGGTGCCGAGGCCGAGCGCCTGGCGCTCGACGACCACCCCGACGTCGTCGTCATGGACGTCCG
>JANMAT010000051.1:0-4644 GCA_031359995.1 Actinomycetes bacterium | reverse complement strand
CCCGACATGTGGAGCCCGGCGGGCATCGGGGTGTCGCCCGGCAGGGCCCCGGGTCCGGCGATCGGTCGGATCGTCATGCCGGGCAGCTCGAGCGGCGCTCGGCGACCGCCCGGCGTGCTCACGTAGAGCTGGCCGTCGACGGTGAATCCGCCCGCGAGGGCCGAAGCGGCGCACACGACCCCGTCCGGCCAGTGATGCGCGATCAGCTCGTACCCGTGGTGGCGCACGACGTCGCCCGGCGGCAGCGTGGCCCCGACGGCGTAGATGCCCGTCGCCAGCCGCTGCGCCCGGCCCGTCTTGGCCCAGCGGCTCAGCTGGACCTTGTTCGCCGGCGCAGCGAATGCAAGTTCGCCATGCGGTGGGGGGGACGCTGCAACCGGCACGGCGTAAACGACTCCTGGAACGGGAACGATGTAACTGGTGATCGAAGAAAAGGACCCTCGCTGCAACTGCGGCTCAGTTTATATCAGAGGCGGGGAGCCTGGGGGCTATTTGTGGCGCGTAAGTCGCGCGCTGGGCCGGTTAACGACCTTCTTGGTTGCAGGGACGCAGGTTTTCGACGCTGGCGGCGACCACGCTCCCACGACAGCACCGTACGTAGGCGCGGAGCCAGGCGCGCACGGACGCCGGGCGACGGACGCGGTGGCCGGCCTCGGGGAGGTCGTGGTCGATGCGCCCGGCGCCGGAGTGTGTGCCGACGGTCGGCGCAGACCCGGTGGTCTCTGTTGAACAGTTCACGCGAGCGAAGATGATCAACTCACGCGCTGACGAGCCCGAAGTCGCCGGATACCCGACTACCGAAGCCGACTTCGCACGAGAGGATGCTGGAGCGCTCTGGCGGCGGGATCGCTCTGTGCCTCGCCCGGCAGGAGGGCACCGGCGCGGGCGTCGCGTCGGCTGGCAACCTCCTTGAGGTCCACTCGACGGCATTCGAGCTTGCCGACGACGGGTTCACCGTCGGTGCGGCGAGCCAACTGGTCAAGCACCCGGTCGACCTCGACATCTGGTCGCACCGACGATGATCGACTCGATTGACCTCGACCGGCGACTCTGAGCAGCGGCCGACCAGTTGCGAGCCAACTCGACGCTCACACCCGGCCGCCGGTTGGTCCCCGGGCCCGCGGCTGGGGTCCTCGTGTTGTCGGGACGGTCAAGCCTCGAGGCTCTGTGCGCCCAGGAAGGCGCGGAGGTGAGCATCGCGCGTGACGAGCCGGTGGCCGGCCCGGGTGGCCTGGGCGGCGAGCATGCGATCGAACGGGTCGCGGTGCGCCCAATCCAGGCTGCCCGCCTGCACTGCGTCGTCGATGCCGATGCCGAGCACCCCGAAGCCATGGTGACTGAGCTCATGGAACAGCCGGCTGACGTCGATGCTGAGCTTCCCGGCGCGGACCTTGATCGACAGCTCCCACGCCGATGCTGCGGAGACCCAGACCGCGTTCGACGCATCTGCGATCGCCTCGCGAGCGGGAGCCGCCAGAAGCTCAGGGTCGTGGGCCCACCAGACGCACGCGTGCGTGTCGAGGAGCAGGTCCGCCACCTCGATCACGCACCGAAGTCGTCAGCGAGCTCGCCGTCGGCGTGCCACCAAGTGGCGTCGTGGACGACCAGCTCGCCGCGCAGGAATCCGCCGGCGCGCGGCCGGATGGGGCCGAGCCGGGCGACCGGCTCTCCGTTACGGGTGACGATGATCTCCTGGCCCGCCTCGGCCTGACGGAGGAGCTCCGACAGCTGCGCCTTCGCCTCCGCAGCAGCAACGTAGACGGCCATGGGGGCAACTCTAGTCATCTTGTCCAATGTGGACAAAGCGACGGCGAGAGTGCCGGACCCGCAGTGCGGCCGGGCGGGCCTGCTGCCGCGGTAGGACCGTCGGTGAACCGTTGTCTGTCCGGTGATCTGTCCACCCCGGTCGCCCACGCTGCCTGCGGAAACGGCGGCAACGTCGCGGCAACCTGTCCACAGGGTTGTCTCCTCGGGTCGCGTCAGCCCGAACTAGGCCGCGAGAGCCTGCCGACCGCCGGCGACCACGTCCATGTGACACTGACCCCGTGGATGAATGGATCGGTGCGGGACTCGGCCTCGGCTACGCCGAGGTCGCCAAACCGATCATCGACCTCGCGGTCGGTCTCACCGCGGCCGACGACCTGGGGCACGTCGTCGCCACGCTCGAAGCCGACGGATGGATCTCTCGCGGCGACGCTGGCACCACCAGCAGCTACTTCGCCGGCACCATCGACGAAGCGGCCGTCTAAATGGCGAGCTCGGCGCGTCCACCATCGCCTACCGCCACGCACTGGTGACCCGCCCGCCCGAAGCGGCCGCCGACACCGCCACGTCGATCACGCCGACGCTGTACTGGAAGCTCGACGACACCTCGGGCAACCCGACCGACGCGAGCGGGTCCGCGCACCCGGGCATGGCGTCGGGCACCGGCATCACCCGCAGTTCCGCCCCCGCCGTCGGTGCCGGGACGGCGTGGTCGAACTACACCGAGGCACTCTGGATCAAGACCTCGACCACGACCGGCGGCGGGCTCATCGGCTTCACCGACGGCAGCGCCGCCACGACGACGGCATCGAGCTCGGACCGGATGATGTACGTGACCAACGCGGGCACCATCGACCTCGGCTGGACCGGCGCCGTCGTCGTGACATCGCCATCGGCCTACAACGACGGCGCCTGGCACCACGTCATCCGCCAACAACACCGTCGTCAACTTCACCGGTTACTGGCACGTCGGCTGCACCAAGCTCACCGGCTGGCCGTCGGCCCCGACGAGCTCCTACCTGGCCGGCACCATCGACGAGGTCGCCGTGTACCCGGTCGAGCTCTCCGACGCCGACGTGCACGCCCAGTTCCTCGCCGGCCACGGCACGCATCCGGATCATTGCTCAGGCCCACCACTCGATAGCGAGCAGCCGCTCCACCACCGCCGGGCTGATGCGCATGCGCACGACCTCGGCCGGGGTTCCGCGGCCCTGTTGACGCTGCCCTGACGCGGCCGTGCGAACCGTGGCGCGATCCGAAGGGTCCTCTTACCCACCTCGTTGGTTCCCGTTGATAGAAAGGAGCCCGTCGTACGACCCCCCGAACGACGGGACCCGGATGAGGAGCCGATGAAGCGCAACCACGCCATGGCCGTCGCCGCCACCGCCGCCATGATCGGCGCCGCTGGCATCGTGACCGTTGCCGCGCTCACCGGAGCATCGGTGTTCGGCTTCCACCTCGGTTCGAAACCACAGACCGTGGCCATCGCCGTGGCGCCGACCACCAGCGAGGCGACGGTCGACCCCCAGGCCACCCAGCCGCCGACCACCGATACCCTTCCCCCCGTGGTCGTCGTGCAGACGGAGTTCGTCGACCAGTACGTGACCCTGACCGTGCCCGCCGCGCCCGTCGCCTACCAGCAGGCCGCCGCACCGGCCGACCCCGACCCGTACCCGTCGCCGACCCAGACCCAGCCGACCGCGCCGCCGACGGCGGCGACCCAAGCTCCGGCCACCGCTGCCCCGGCGACCCAAGCTCCGGCCACCGCCGCGCCGGCCACCGTCGCCACCGTGGCCCCCACGACCACCAGCTCCACGCTGTTCGACCTGGCGAAGTACCCCTTCAAGGTCAACATCCCCACCGATTGGGGCAGCAAGCCCATCCCCAACCTGCCGACGCCCGATCCGGGCAAGCAGTGGCAGGAGTGCGAACTGCACCCCTGGGGTTGGGCCTGCCAGTACCCCTGACGAGCGAGCCCTCCCCCGAGCTCACGAACCCCAAGGAGGTGACCCATGGATGCACAGCAGCAGGACCGTCTCAGCCGACTCGCCGCCCGTGGCCGGGTCTCCAGCACCACCCCGTCTGCCAGCCCGTCGCTGGCGGCGACGTCCTCGCCGGCACCGGTCACCGCCCGAGCCGCGGCACCGCTGCCGCCCCCGGACCCGCGCTTCATCATCGAGTCCGACCCGCTCACCGCCGTGCTGCCCCTGGCTGGCCGCGCCCATCTGGCCCCACCGCTGGCCAAGGCGTCCAAGCGGGTCACGGCGCGCGACATCATCGGCGCCATGCCCGCCGGCATCGAGCGCAAGGGCCGGCGCAAGCATGCCGCCATCGCCGGGCGCATCGTCGTGGTGGGCATGACCACCTCGGCGTTCCTCGGCGGCTTGGCCGCCCTCGCCTCGGCCCCGCCGCCGGCGTGGCAGAAGAACAACGCCAAGACGGCCGAGGCGTCGTCGGCGACCGAGTCGACGACCGCCGACGACACGGCCGCCACCGGCGACGTGAGCGCCGCGGATGACACGGCAACCGACGAGACCGTGGCCGGTGCCGCCGCCACGACCGCGCCCCCGCCCGTGCAGGACACGATCTACGTGATCCAGAAGGTGCCGCGCGTCGTCTACGTCGACGAGAACGGCAACCCCCTCGACCCGAACGCTGCGCCCGCCGAGCCGGACGCCGCCGCCGGCGCTGGCGCACCGGCGGCACCGGCCTCGAAGCCGAGGGCCAAGGCCCCGAGCGGTGGTGGTGGCGCCGCTCCGGCGGCGGCCGCAGATCCGACGCCGGCGGCGGCCCCGGCGGCCCCGGCGGCGGCCGCACCGGCGGCTCCGGCCGCTCCGGCGGCTCCGGCGGCCACCCAGGCTCCGGCGCCCAAGCCGACGC
>JANMAT010000039.1:0-5507 GCA_031359995.1 Actinomycetes bacterium | reverse complement strand
TCGTCGCCGGCGCAGTCGCGGGCGCCGGCGCAGTCGCCGGCGGCGGCGTGGTCGCCGGCGGCGGTGTGGTCGCGGTCGGTGTCGGCGCGGCCGTGGCGGCCGGCGCGGCCGCCGCGGCCGTGGTCGTCGTCGCCACACCGGGATCGGCGGGCGGCAGGGCCGGCGGCGGCGCCGTCACCGGCACGACTGCGGGCGAGACGGCGGGCGGTGCGGCGACTGCCGGCGTGAAGGGCGTGTCCACCGAGGCTCCGCGTCCCCGCTCGGCCACGCTGATCTCGCCGGCCGGCGCACCGCCGTTCGGCGGGAGCAGCGACGAGAGCGCGGTGCGCAGCACGGCGTCGAACTGATCGGTCACCGACGCCGGCGCCGAGGACGGGAACGAGCTGCGCATGCTTCCCTCCGGTCGCTGCATGGCGGCGATCTGCACCAGGCGGGTGGCCTTGGCGTCCAGGCACGTCCGCACGAGTCGCGCCGCGAACGTGGCCAGCCGGTCGATGGAGAAGGTGTCGCCGTTCAGCGTCGCGCCGAGCCCGTTGGCGCAGGCGGGCGCGGTGAGCTGCTCGACGATGGTCGAGCGGAGCGCGGCATCGGTGTTCAGGATCGGCGCGGCGAGCGCACTGTGCCCGGTGGAGAAGCCGGTGGCGAACGCCGTGGCCGCCAGCACGGCGATGTCGTGCTGGGCGATGCCGTTGAGCTCCAGGCGCACCGCGCCGGCGCCGGCGCCGGCCGCCGCCGCATCGAACGGCAGCACGAGCTCGTCGTGAGGGGCGAGCACGCGCACACGCTCACCCTCGGGCGGCGACCAGGACGGGGCGAGGGCGGCGCTGACCGACGCGGCGAAGGCGTCCTCGTGCACCACGCGCGCCGGGCCGAAGCCCTTCGTGCGCAGCGCCAACGGCACCGGGCCGGTGTTGGCGACGTGGAGCACGTCGGTGCCGTTCTCGCGTCCGACGCACCACGCCAGCGCGTCGCTGCCCTTGACGGCCAGATCCACGTGCGAGCGAGCCGTGTCGGTGTCGGTGCAGCGGACCGCGCTGGTGGATGTAGGCACGGGGCCGACGAGCGACCCGATCGCGGTGGCGCCGGCCCGCAGGGCACGGTCCCATCCCCACCGCAGCCACGTGTACCGGCCCGGCGCGGTGGCGTACACGGTGACCGACTTCCCGGTGGCGTCGCTCGGCGTCGGCTGCCACGAACCGCCGTCGTCGTCCCAGCGGCCACCCACCGGAGCAGGGTCGGTGGCGCCGGCCGTGGTGCCACCGATGGCTGCCGCCGTGGCGAAGGTGAGCGCGATCTTGGCGTTGGGCCGCAGCGTGCCGTTGCGGAAGCTGAGGTCGTAGACCCTTCCGTCGCGGCGGACGGCGCCGAGGTCGGTGGATGCGCCGGTGACCTCACGGACCTCGAGGTCGGTGCCCTTGGTGACCGCGCCGATGGGCACCAGCACCTGGAGCGCTCCATTGTCGACGTCGAAGGTCGTCACCTGGTTCTCGAGCACGAGTCCACCCGACACCCGAGCACCGAGCACGGTCGCCGCTGTCGTCGACGCCCGCGCCGCACGAGTGCGCGTCGTGTCGCCGCCGCCCGAGCATGCGCTCACCACCAGGGCAACGAGCAGGGGCCCGAGCACGAGCCGGGAGAGGTGGCCCGGGCGTGAAGCCGGGCGACGCAGCGATGCCATGGAGACGATGGATCCTTCGGGGCCGTGCGGGGAGCCTGCCCCGCGTACGTGCAGCGCCACTGCCAGAAAAGTGGCTCGTACCAGGGGAATCGTAGTGGCTGACCGCGGCGCGATGAGTTGGCACGAGCGACGGCAGCACGCTCTCTCACTCGGGGACCGCGCCCCGCGCCCCCTCGGCGTCCGCGCCCCGGTGCGACATCTCGCTGCTCGGCGTCCAACGGAAGAACCGCAACGCCACCAGCAGACCACCGACTCCCCACAGTGCGAGCACGGCGAGGTCGAGCCCTTCGATGCGCAGGCCGTGGGCGTTTGGGTTGAGCGGCGTGAGCAGCGCCCGGTTGAGGTGCTTGACGGGGAAGAAGGTCCCGACGAGCCGCAGCACGAGCGGCGGGTTCTCGACGAGGAAGAAGTTGCCGGACAGGAAGTAGAGGGCGAGGGTCACACCGGTTCCGAGCGGCGTGATGGCACCGGCCTTGCGCACGACGAGGGTGAAGGCGAAGCCGAGGCAGCAGAACGCGGCCGAGGCCACCACGAGCGCCAACGCCAACGCCGGGAGCCCGGCGATCGGGACGGGAATGCTGTAGGCCAGCCGGCCGAGCACGAGCAGGGCCACGGCGACGAGGCCTCCGGTCATCACCGCCGTGCCGACGTGGCCGGCGATGAACGCCCACGTCGGCAAGGGCGTGCCGCGGAAGCGCTTCAGCACCCCGCTCTCCCGATCCTGCACGAGTGCCACCGACAGGTTGTAGAACGCGGCTGAGACGATCCCGATCGCCATGAAGCCGGCGAGCATGACCGTCTTGGCCTTCAACGGGCCGGGCTGACCGTCGTACACGAAGTCGAGGGTCTGGTTGCCGAACAACGACACGAAGATCACGACGTACAGCAGCGGAAGGCCGACGGCGAAGAACACGGCTTGCGGATCGCGGGTGAAGGCACGGCGCTCGTAGAGGAACTCGCGGCGGGCGAGACCGATGTCGCTCATCGCACGCCCCCCGTGAGCGCCAGGTAGGTCTCCTCGAGCGTCGGTCGCTGCACGGTGAGCCCGACCAACGTGACGTGTCGGTCGTGGGCCCAGTCGAGCAGGCGGCGGACGTCGTCCTGCCCGGCCGGCGTGACGACCACGTGGTCGCGGTCGATCACGGCCTGGGCCAGATCGAACGCGGGCAGCTCGGTCACGCTCGTGCCCGATGGCAGGCGGAAGCGGACCACCGCGTCGGCCTGCTCCCGTCCGCCGAGCGTTGCGGGGGTCGCGTCCGCCACGACGCGTCCGGCGACGAGGACGACGACGCGGTCGGCCAGCGCCTCGGCCTCCTCCATCGAGTGGGTCGTGAGCAGGATCGTGGTGCCGAGCTCGCGCAACCGCGCGATGACCGACCACGCCTGCTGGCGCGCCGACGGGTCGAAGCCGGTCGTCGGCTCGTCGAGGAAGAGCAGCTCGGGATCGCCCACGAGGGCCATCGCCATGTCGAGCCGGCGGCGTTGACCGCCCGACAGCGTGCCCGCTCGCGAAGCACCCCGATCCTGCAGCCCGACGAGGCCGAGCGTCTCGTCTACCGGGCGCGGATGCGGATAGAAGCCGGCGAAGCGCTCGACGAGCTCCCCTGCGGTCAGGTCGGGCGGCATGTCGCACGTCTGCAGCACGATCCCGATCCGTGAGCGCCACGCCCGCGTCGGGTGCTGCGGGTCGACGCCGAGCACGGTGACGTCGCCGCCGTGGCGTGACCGGTAGCCCTCGAGGATCTCGACGGTGGTGGTCTTCCCGGCGCCGTTCGGTCCGACGAGGGCGCACACCTCGCCGCGCTGCACGTCGAGGTCGACGCCGGCGAGCACCGGGGTGCCGCCGTAGCCCATGGTGAGGCCACGGACCGACACCACCGCGTCGCGCTCGACGCCCCTCGGGTCGCGAACGACGTCGACTGCGGATGCTGCCGTCATGGGGCGACTCCTGTGCGGGTTCGATCGGGAGATCGCGCTACCAGGGATCCGGAGCAACAGCGACGTTGACGTTCGCACTGTACCCACGCAGCGTGCCCGCCGCGCGTCCGGGTCGCCGCCCGGTTGGACTCCAGATCGAGGCACGGTGGCCGCGAGCCAGCGCGCTCGGCTGCTGCACGTCTGAGCACCTACGGTATCTCTCATGGCCGATCCGATCCCGCTCGCCCGCCTGCTCGCGGCGGCCCTCGAGCCGATCGCGGGGCAGGCGCAGTTCTCGCCGGAGTGCCACGCCAACTACACGGCGCTCGGCTTCCCCGCGAGCCCCGGCACGGTCGGCGCGACGGCGCTGCCCGACAAGTGCGGGTTCTTCACCAGCCGTGGCGCGGTCCTCGGCGACGGGCCCGCCGAGCTCGTCGCCGCTGCATTCGCCGTGTTCAACCCGGACGAAGTCGTGCCCCTTGTGCGGCACGGCAAGCAGCTCGCCGACGCGGCGACGATGTGGGCGGCTCGCCTCGACGGTGCCGCGGCACAGCTCCGGCGGATCCTTGGACCCGAACCGGCAAGAGCGGCCTGGGTCACGGAGCAGTTGCTGCACGCCGCCGAGGACCTGCCGCTCGCCGGTCGAGCCCTGTTCGCCGGTCAGCGCGCCCAGGCTGTGCCCGACGAGCCGATCGCCCGGCTGTGGCGCTCAGCCGACCAGCTCCGCGAGTTCCGCGGCGACTCGCACATCCAGGTGTGGTCGGCGGCGGGCTTCGACCCGACCGAGATCGGCCTGCTCGGCGACCTGTACTGGGGGCTTGCGGCCCGAGCCCACACCGCCGGCCGCGGCTGGACGCAGTACCAGCTCGGCGCCGCCGAGGACCGCCTGCGCACGCGGGGCCTGCTCGATGCGACCGGGATCAGCGACCGCGGCCGTGACGAGCGCGAGCACATCGAGGCCGCGACCGATGCCGCCATGGACGGTGTGCTGGCCGTGCTCGGCGACGACATCCACGAGATCCTCGCGGCGATGGCGCCATGGGGCGTCGCGATCCGCGACGCCGGCGGCTACCTCACCCCACTGGTCCGCTTCACGTTCACACCGAGCTGACGACCCTCGAGCGGGCTCGCCGTTGGGGTGACGGCCCGACTATCCGTGCGGCGATCCGGGGGTGGGTCGTGGGCGGACCCGGAACGGTGTGCCGCCTTCGGGTCGGTTGACGACCATGCCGACGGGTCGGGGCGTGACCGTCGCGGTTGGTGTGAGGTCGAGTCGTTGGGCGAACCTGGCGATGATGAGGGTGAGCTCCATCTGGGCGAGTGCGAAGCCGATGCACATGTGCGGGCCTCGTCCGAACGGAACCCAGGCCTGATCGTCGGCCGTCTTCTGTGTTGGGGTCGGGTCGAGGTGACGGTCGGGGTCGAAACGTAGCGGGTCGGCCCAGACGTTCGGGTCGCGTCCTGCCAGATGCGGAGACCAGACGATCAGTGTGCCGGAACGGATGCGGTGGCTGCCGATGGTGAGATCGCGGGCGGCGACACGGGCGCCGATCAGTCCGGCCGGGTGTAGGCGCAGCGACTCGCGCACGACCCGCTGGGCGTACTCGAGTCGTTCGAACACGGTGTCGTTGGGTGGAGTTGTCGTCGCGTCGGGCGGGCCGAGCACGAGGTCTGCTTCGGCACGGAGACGTTGCCACACGTCCGGTTCGAGGCCAGTTCGCCACAACAGCCAGGCGAGAGTGGAGGCGGTGGTGTCGTACCCGGCCCCGATGGAGGATGTCCCGAGGTTTGTTGAAGTCGGGTGGTGATCCCGGGGTGCTCAGGCGGGTTTGATTGTAGGTGGTGGCGGGCTGGTCATGGGGCGAGGAGTTCGTTGTGGGTGATGGGTTCGTCGCAGCAGGGGCAGAGTCCG
>JANMAT010000031.1:0-2836 GCA_031359995.1 Actinomycetes bacterium | reverse complement strand
GAGCCCGCGAGATCGAACAGGTAGTTGAAACCATTGCCGGGGTCGACGACGACGAGATCACCACAGGCCGCACCCGTCCGCATCATGTACTCCGATGCCCATTCGTCGGTGACGAGCTCACCAAAGTGCTCGACGCTCGATCGCGTCGACCACCAGACTCTGTAGTCCATCGAGACGCCTCCAGGGCCCAGGGAAGCGCGAGCCCGCGCTGAGACTGCCACGTTCGAGACCCATCGTAGAGACCCGTCCTCTGCGACCCCAACCGAGGCACCCCGCGCTCGGTATCACGCCGTGTTCCCCCCGGACTCGGCGCTCGGTATCCGGCGCACTGCAGCGGGCCCGTACGTTGCAATGGCGCCACCGCCGGCGGGGTTGCCTGGCGCCGGGGATCCTGGGACGCCCTGACGATCGCGAGTTCGTCGTAGCGGCCTGACGCGTAGGGTGGGGCACCATGGCCGATCAAGACGATGCCCGGCTTGCCCGGCTGCATGACGACCTCGTGGGCGAGTACAACAAGATCGCCGATCTCGTGACCAGCTTCGACCAGCGACTGCTCACCGTGAAGGGGTGGGGCGTGACGCTGAGCTTGGCGAGCATCGGCCTCGGGTTTCAGCAGAGCCACTACGGGCTGTTCCTCGTCGCAGCGCTCGGTGGGTTGTCGTTCTGGGTGGTCGAGGCCACGACGAAGTTCCACCAGCTCCGCTACTACCCGCGAATGGGCGACATCGAGGTGGCCTGCTTCGAGCTGTTCCGCGTCGACGGCGACGATGGGCCGACATCGTCGCCGCTCATCGACTGGAGCTGGTACACCGCCAAGCGCCGGGTGCGAGGCGGGCCAAAGAAGGGCGAACTCCGGATCCCACAACGGTGGCCCGAGGAGAACCCACTCAGCGTTGGCCGCCGCGTGCGCTTCAGCACCATGCTGTTTCCGCACGTGATGTTCCCGCACGTCATCGCCATGATCGCGGGAACGATCCTGTTCGTGGTCGGCCTAGCCGGCGGGCTCGGCCCCATCTGACAGCGAAGGCGGCCCGCTCTGAACCGAGCGAGAGTCTTCGTCCAGGACGCAAGCCATACGCGCCAGCTCCAACGTGCACCACACGAGCTGGCTGGTTCGGTTCCCCTGTGCCGTCTGCAGCGCACCAGTCTGTTCAGAGCATCGGCGCCATGAGCCGCTCGGGATCCGGCGAACCCGGGTGCTCGCGGTGTGCCGCCGGACCGTGTTCCGGCTCGGCGGCCTGGGCTGTGTCCTCGGTGTTGGTGGGGCGCGGCGGTCTTGAGGTTCCCGGGTACGGGTTAGTCTGCGGTTGAGTGGTCGCGTTGTTCCTTGGGGGTGCCGTGCGCAGGGATGTGGAGTTCAAGAGCAGTGGTCTGACGCTGCGGGGATGGTTCTACGAACCGGTCGCAACCCCAGCGCCAGCGGTGGTGATGAGCCACGGCTTCTCGGCGGTCAAGGAACAGGGCCTCGACGTGTTCGCCGAGCGGTTCGCCGCGGCGGGGTTCGCGGTGCTGGTCTTCGATCATCGCTGCCTGGGCGCGAGCGACGGCAGCGAGCGGGGTCGGATCGTGGCGCAGGAACAGCACGATGACACGCGCGCTGCGCTGGACTGGATCTCGACGCAGCCTTCGGTCGATCCGGCGCGGATCGGTCTTTGGGGGTCGTCGTACTCGGGTGGTCATGCCATCGTGGTGGGGGCGCTCGACCCGCGGGTGAAGGTCGTCGTCGCCCAGGCGCCGGCACTCGACGTTGCCGGTTCGCTGCGAGCGTTAGCAGGTCCGGAGGGATTCGCCGGGTACCTGGGACTGCTGGCCCAGGATCACGCCGCGCGGAATGCGGGCGAGTCGGGCGGGCAGATCCCTGTGGTGGCACCCGACGGTGAGCCAGCGGTGTTGTCGACACCTGACTCGTTCGCCTGGTTCACGGCGTCGGCCGCGACGGCGCCGGCCTGGCTGAACGTGACGAGTTTGGAGAGCGTGGCGCGCATGGTCGAGTACAAGCCGGTCGCGTTCGTGGACTTGGTGGCCCCCAAGCCGTTGCTGTTGATCGCGGAGATCGATGATGCACTCATCCCGATCGCCCAGGTCCGCGAGGCGTTTGCTCGCGCCGGTGAGCCGAAGAAGCTGATCGAGCTCAGCGGTGGCCATTTCGACGTGTACCCAGGTTCACCTGATCATGACGCGGCGGCGACCGCAGCGACCGACTGGTTCGTCACGCATCTGCACTGAACCGCGACCGAGCATCCGGGCCCGACCTGGTCGGTCCATTCACAACCGCCCGCCGTCATCGGCGTCCGACCGCACTCGATATTGCCTACGCCGCCACGCGCAGCCCACCGCCCAGGAACCGGCGAACCCGCGAGCGCGCAGCGCTCGGGAACGACGTGTTGAACGCCCCGC
Organism: Actinomycetes bacterium; assembly: GCA_031359995.1. Lineage (GTDB taxonomy): Bacteria > Actinomycetota > Acidimicrobiia > Acidimicrobiales > Ilumatobacteraceae > JANMAT01. The sequence continues at coordinate 439 of JANMAT010000031.1, read as the reverse complement.
GATCAGCGCGTTCGCCGTTTGCGCGGTTCGGTGATCGGCGTCTGGGGTGGTGGTTGGCTGGTGCCCCAGTGTTGGTGGAGCCAGGTGAGGTCGGCTTGGTCTTGGTGGCGGGTTGTTGTGTCGCGCTGGAAGATCTCGTCGGTTTTGGTGAGCGCCAGTGTGTATGGTCGGCCTGTGCGCCTGGTTTGGTGGTGTACGGGGAGTTCGGCTCCGTCGATTCTGCTGTGTATGTGATGTCGGCCTTGTTCGGCGAGTGGCCAGTCGAGGGTGTGTTGTGCCGGGTTGGTGAGGAACCGGGCGAGCGTGTCGCACAGTGTGCAGTCGCAGCCGGCGGGGGCGTCGATCGACCAGTCGTCTTTGGCGCGTGGGGGGCGGGCAAGTCGCGTGTGGAGCCGGCCGGTGCAGTGCGATGCGATGGTGTCGAGTCCTGCGGTGGCGC
>JANMAT010000009.1:0-76637 GCA_031359995.1 Actinomycetes bacterium | reverse complement strand
CCACGACGGCCACCGCGACCCCACGCAGCCCGTCCAGGGCGGGCACGTGGCCGAGCGAGGGGGCGGGCCCGGTCGCCGGCGGCGGCAGGTCGGCGGGCCCACCGGGCGGCGGCGGGAGGGGGCGGTCAGGGGGGAGGGGGTGTGGACAAAGTACCGAGGGGGCCACGACAGGAAACCGTCCCCCCGACCCCGGATTCCCGGGCCTGTCCCCGGCGAATCGCCGGCGATTCGCCGGGACCAGCGCGCCCGTCGGGAACGGCCGAGGAGGTATCCGGGGGCGGGGTGTCCGGTTCCTGACGGGGTCCCCTCGGTACGTTGTACAAACCCCATGCCCGCTGACCGCCCCCTCCCGCCGCCGACCGGTCGGCCCGCCGACCTGCCGCCGCCGGCGACCGGGCCCGCCCCCTCGCTCGGCCACGTGCCCGCCCTGGACGGGCTGCGTGGGGTCGCGGTGGCCGTCGTGGTGGCGTTCCACGCCAACTGGCTCAAGGGTGGCTACCTCGGCGTCGACGTCTTCTTCGTCCTCTCCGGCTTCCTCATCACCCGCCTCCTCCTCGACGAGCACCAGCGCCGCGGCCGCATCGACCTGAAGCGGTTCTGGAAGCGCCGGGCCCGCCGCCTGCTCCCCGCCCTGCTCGTCGTCATCGCCGTCGCCGCCGTGGCCGAACGGGCCCGCGGTCGCATCGACGGCCCCGCCGGCGGCCGCATCGACGTCCTCGGGGCCCTCACCTACACGACCAACTGGCTGCGCCTGCGCAGCGGCGTCGGTTACTGGGCCAACTTCGGCGGCCCGTCGCTGCTCGACCACACGTGGAGCCTGGCCATCGAGGAGCAGTTCTACGTCATCTGGCCGCTCGTGGTCATCGTCCTCCTCCGGGCCGTGCAACGCCGCGGTGCCCGCGTGCTCACGCTGGCCACGCTCACCGCCGTCGCCGCCGCCTGGTCGATCATCGCCTTCAACCGCTCACTCGACGCCAGCCGCGTCTACATGGGCACCGACACCCGCGCCGTGGCTCTGCTGGCCGGAGCCACCGTCGCCGCCCTCTACGCCTGGCGCACCGTGCGCAGCACGCTCCTCAACCAGGCCCTGGCCGTGGCCGCCACCGGCTTCCTCGTCAGCTCGTTCGTGACGTTGTCGGGCACCGCCCTGCGCACCTACCACGGCGGGCTGCTGGCCTGCTCGATCGCCGCCGCCCTCGTCATCGGCGCCGCCGCCATGGCCCGCCCCCCGCTGCTGGCCCGGCCCCTCACGTGGGCACCGCTGCGCTACCTGGGCGAGCGCAGCTACGGCATCTACCTGTGGCACTGGCCGATCATGGTGGGCTTCGGCGTGGCCAAGGCGCCGCTCAGCCCCACCTGGCGCCGCCTCGTCGCCATCGCCCTGTCGCTCGCCGCCGCCGAGCTCTCCTACCGCGTGGTCGAACAACCCATCCGCGTGCGCGGCCTGCTCGCGTTCGGCCCCCGCTGGCGGCCCCTGCTCGGCGCCACCGCCGTCACCGCCCTCGCCATCGGCGCGGTCGCCCTGCCCGAGACGGTCGGCGCGTCATCGGTGTCCATCACCCTGCCCACCGTGGCCACCACCACCGCGGCAACCGCGGCCACCACCGCCACCGTCACCGTCACCAAGGCGGTGCCCAGCACCCCACCCGAACCGGCGGCTGCGGCCGGCGCCACCACCACGAGCGCCGCCGCGACGCCCACCACCACCGAAGCCGCCACCACCACCACGACCACCGTCGACCTCGCCGTGCTCCCACCGGTCGAGCCGCCACCCGGGCGCCCGCCCCGCGTCCTCTACGTCGGCGACTCGGTCGCCTGGTTCCTGGCCATCGAGGCCGGACAGGACGCCGGCCGCCTCGGCATCCAGGTCACCAACGGCGCCGAACCGGCCTGCCCGATGGCCCACGCCCCCATGAAGCGCCGCCTGAACGAGGGCGCCGTGCCCCTCGTGTTCGAGAAGCGCTGCGCCGACGCCGTCAACGGCTACCGCGCTCTCGTGGCCCGCACGAAGCCCGACACCGTCATCATCGGCTTCGGCGCCTCGCTCTTCGACGAGAACGAGATCGCTCCCGATGTGTGGGCCGCCCCCTGCTCGGCCGAGTTCGACCGCTGGTTCCAGGACGAGATCCGCCGGATCACCGACGACCTCGGCTCCACCGGGGCCCGCGTCTACTGGACCACCCAGGCCTACTACCGGGCCGAGAACAACGAACACACGGCCGCCCTCGACACCCAGACCGACTGCGAGAACACCCGTGCCGCCGACGTGGCCGGCAGCAGCGGCGGCGCGCTCGGCCTCGTCCGCCTCGGCGAATGGACGTGCCCCACCCGTGCGTGCCTCGAGCAGCGCGACGGCGTGGAGCTGCGCAAGGACGGCACCCACTTCAAGGCCGACGCGGCCCTGCTGGCCAACATCTTCGTGCTGACGCAGGTGTTCAGTCCGCCGCCGTGGCAGCAGTGAGCGACGGCGACCGCTCGACCAGCAGCAGCGCCAGGGCGAGGAACGTGATGATCGCGCCCACCGCGTAGGGCAACGACACGCGCACGTCGAACAGCTTGCCGGCCACCGCCGGACCGATGATGCGGGCCAACGACCCGACCGACTGCTGGAAGCCGAGGGCCTGACCCTTCTGGTGGGGCGGCACGCGGTCGACCACCATCGACGTCATCGTCGGCGTGGCCAGCCCCTGGCCCAGCGCCAGCAACGCCAGCGACGGCACCAGCGCCCACCACGACGTGGCCGTCGCCATCAGCGCCAGACCCACCGCGCTGGACGCGAGACCGAAACGGTAGGCGCGCGGTGCACCGAACCGGTGCGTGACCGGGCCGACCATGCCACCCTGCACCAGCACCAGGAACACGCCGATGCCGACGAACACCATGGCCGCCGACCCCAGCGTGAGCCCGAACCGGGCGTTGCCGAAGCGGGAGAACGTGCCCTCGAACCCGCTGAAGGCACAGGTGGCGGCGAACGACACGACCAACAGCGTGATCAGCGATCGCGATCGGGCCGCCAGGAACGACACCGCGTGATGGGCGTGGGCCGCGGCAGCGTCGACGTGGTGACGGGTCTCGGGCAGGCGCACGATGGCCACGAGCCCGTTGATCGTGGCCAGCACACCGGCGATCACGAACGGCAACGACGCATGGAACTTGGCCAACCCGCCGATGGCCGGACCGATCACGAAGCCCACGCCGAACGCCGCGCCGAGCAGGCCGAGCAGGCGGGGCCGGTCCTCGGGCGAGGCCAGATCGGTGACCGCGCCCTGGGCCACGGCCACGCTGGCCCCCGACGCACCGTCGAGCAGGCGGCCGATGAACAGCAGCGGCAGACCGCCGGCCGCCGCGGTCAGGAAGCTGCCGACCGCGGTGCCGAACAGGGAGATGATGATGACGGGCTTGCGGCCGATGCGATCGGACAGCCGGCCGAGCAGCGGAGCGCACACCAGCTGCGCCAGCGAGAAGGTGGAGAACAGCAGGCCACCGACGAAGCCGGTCGCCCCGAAGCGCTTGGCGTAGAGCGGCAGGATCGGGGCGACGATGCCGAACCCGATCAGGTCGAGGGCGACCGTCGTCCAGATGGTCCAGTACCCCGGCGGGAAGGGACGACGGGCTCGCTCGGACACGGTCGCTCAGTATCGACGGTTTCGCGGGGGCGCGTCAGGTTGACGGGATGCCCGGTGGTTCAGCGGCGACGCACCGTGGTGCCCGCCTTGGTCGTCTCCACGATCCAACCCGCCTCCTGCAGCGCACCCCGGAGGCGGTCCGCGGTGGCGAAGTCCTTGCCGGCACGGGCGGCGTCGAGGGCGGCGGCCCGGGCGGTGACCTCGGCCGGGACCTCGTCGTCGACCTTCAGCTCGAGCCCGACGGCACCGGTGAGCTGGTGCACCGCACCCACCAGGGTGGCGGCGGTGACCAGATCGCCGGCGTCGAAGGCGGCGTTGGCGCGGTTGGCCGCGTCGAACAGCACGGCCATCGCCCCCGGCGTGTCGAGGTCGTCGTCCATGCGGGCCCGGAACGCGTCGATGACCCCGGCGTCGGGCCCCACCCGTGGCGTTACCGCCTGGGCCGCCCGGCGGGCGACCCCGTCGAAGCGACCGACGGCCTTCAGGGCGGCGTCGACCCGCTCGGGCGTGACGGCGAACGGCGAGCGGTAGTGGGCCTGGAGCAGCACCATGCGGAACGCCCGCGGGTCGACCCGCTCGATGAGGTCGAGCAGGTTCTCGAAGTTGCCGAGGCTCTTCGACATCTTCTCGCCCGACGGGTCGACGATGAAGCCGTTGTGCATCCAATGGTTGGCGAAGCGCTTGCCCAACGCCACGGCCTGGGCCCGCTCGTTCTCGTGGTGGGGGAACTTCAGGTCCTGCCCCCCACAGTGCAGATCGAAGCCCTCGCCCAACAGGTCGAGCGACATGACGACGCACTCGGTGTGCCACCCCGGCCGGCCGTCACCCCACGGCGACGGCCAGCTCGGCTCACCCGGCTTGGCCAACTTCCAGAGGGCGAAATCGGCCGGGTGGCGCTTGTTCTCGGCGCCGAACACCTCGCGGTCGCCGCCGCCGGTCAGCATGTCCTCCAACCGCTGGTGGCTGAGCAGCCCGTAGTCCTCCACCGTGGCCACCGACAGGTACACACCGTCCTCGGTCGCGTAGGCCCGGCCGATGTCGAGGAGCTCGCCGACCATGGTGACCATCTGCTCGACGTAGGCGGTGGCGTGGGGCACGTCGGTGGGGCGCTGGAACGAGACCTCGTCCATGGCCTTCCACCACACCGCCTCGCACTTCTCGGCGATCTCGGTGGACGAGCGGCCCTCGCGGTTGGCCCGGTCGATGATCTTGTCGTCGATGTCGGTGATGTTCGACACCAGGCGCACCTCGAGCCCGCTCCACGTCAGGTAGCGGCGCAGGATGTCGTAGGTGACCGTGGCCCGGCCGTGGCCGAGGTGGGGAGGGCCGTACACCGTGGGGCCGCACAGGTAGATGCTCACCTTGCCGGGCTCGCGCAGGGCGAGCTCGCGAACCGAGCCGGTGGCGGTGTCGAACAGGTGGAGCACAGGCATCGATCGTAGGGCACGCATCATCCGGCCCGACGGGTGGTTCCGTAGACCCGCTGCACACGTACCTACGTCAAGGAGCTCATCTATGCGTCGTCGTACCCTGCTCGCCGGACTGGCCGCCGTGATCGGTTCGGTCGGCCTCCTGGCTCCGTCCGCCACCCCGGCCACCGCCGCCACCGACCCGGCCAAGGCCACCATCACCATCGTCCACGGCATTCCCGGCGCCAACGGCTTCCCGGTCGACATCTACGCCAACGGCTCGAAGATCCTCTCGTCGATCCCGTTCGGTTGGGTCATCACGTTCAAGGCCGCCCCCGGCAGTTACGACCTGGCCATCCGCGGCGCCGGCGCCGCGGCGAGCTCGCCCGCCGTGCTGGCCGGCACCGTGCCCTTCCCGGCCGGCACCCACAAGAGCGTCGTCGCCAACCTCACGGCGGACGGCACGCCCACCATCAGCGTGTTCAGCAACGACACCAGCCCGGTGCCCGCCGGCAAGGCCCGCGTGACCGTGCGCCACCTGGCCAAGGCCCCCGCCATCGACGTGGTCGCCAACAGCAGCCTGCGCGTCGTGCAGGGCGCGAGCAACGGCCAGGAGGCAGTGATCGAAGTGCCCGCCGCCCGCTACGAGCTGAAGCTCACGCTCCCCGGCCAGAAGGCCGGCGTCTACTACACGGCCTACCCGTTCAAGGAAGGCGTGAACACCATCATGTACGCCATCGGCGACATCGGCGGGAAGTTCACCGTGCAGCCCCAGGAGATCATGACCAGCGTGGCCATGCCGGCCCCCGTCGGCTCCTGAACCCGCGCCCGATCGGGCGCCTCCCCTGCGACCGGGCCCCGTTCCGGGTATCGAACTGCGATACCCGGGCCGGGGCCCGCTAGCGTTCTCGGACCATGGCGACGATCCCCGACAAGCCGTCCCTCGACGGCATCGAGCAACGATGGATGGAGCAGTGGGAGGCCGACGGCACCTACCGCTTCGACCGCTCGAAGGGGCGCGACGAGGTCTTCTCCATCGACACGCCACCGCCCACCGTGTCGGGTTCACTGCACATGGGCCACGTGTTCAGCTACACCCACACCGACTGCGTCGCCCGCTTCCAGCGCATGCGGGGCAAGGCCGTCTTCTACCCGATCGGCTGGGACGACAACGGCCTGCCCACCGAGCGGCGGGTGCAGAACTACTACGGCGTGCGCTGCGACCCGTCGGTGCCCTACGAGGCCGGGTTCACGCCACCGTTCCACGGCGACCCGCCCAAGGACCACCACGCCGTGCCCGTGTCGCGCCCGAACTTCATCGAGCTGTGCGACGAGCTCGTGGCCATCGACGAGCAGATCTTCGGCTCGGTGCTGCGCCGCCTCGGCCTCTCCTACGACTGGTCGTACCTGTACACGACCATCCACGCCAACGCCCGCCGGGCCAGCCAGCGGGCGTTCCTGCGCAACCTGGCCCGCGGCGAGGCCTACACGCATGAAGCCCCCACCATGTGGGACGTCGATTTCAAGACCGCCGTGGCCCAGGCCGAGATGGAGGACCGCGAGACCGCGGGCGCCTACCACCAGCTCGCCTTCCACCGCACCGACGGCCAGGGCGACCTCCTCATCGACACCACCCGGCCCGAGCTGGTGCCCGCCTGCGTGGCCCTGGTGGCCCACCCCGACGACGAGCGCTACCAGCCGCTGTTCGGCACCACCGTGCGCACCCCGCTGTTCGAGGTGGAGGTGCCCGTGGTGGCGCACCACCTCGCCGACCCCGACAAGGGCACCGGCATCGCCATGATCTGCACTTTCGGCGACGTGACCGACGTGACGTGGTGGCGCGAGCTGGACCTGCCCACCCGGGCCGTGGTCGGCCGCGACGGCCGCCTCCTGGCCGACATCGCGTGGATCACCTCGCCCGAGGGCGCCGCCCGCTACGCCGAGCTCGCGGGGAAGACGGCCAAGCAGGCCCAGCGCCGCATCGTGGAGCTGCTCCAGGCCTCGGGTGAGCTGCTGGGCGACGTGCGTCCCATCAAGCACCCGGTGAAGTTCTACGAGCGCGGCGACCGCCCGCTCGAGATCGTGTCGAGCCGCCAGTGGTACATCCGCAACGGTGGCCGTGACGCCCACCTGCGCGACGCCATGGTGGCGCGCGGCGGCGAGATCACCTGGCACCCGGCCCACATGCAGCACCGCTACGACAACTGGGTCCAGGGCCTCAACGGCGACTGGCTCATCAGCCGCCAGCGCTTCTTCGGCGTGCCCGTGCCCGTGTGGTATCGGCTCGACGCCGAGGGCCAGCCCGACCACCAGCACCCGCTGGTGCCGTCCGAGGACCGGCTGCCCGTCGACCCCTCCACCGACGTGCCCGACGGCTGCACCGCCGACCAGCGCGGCGTGCCCGGCGGCTTCATGGGCGACCCCGACGTGATGGACACCTGGGCCACCTCGTCGCTCACACCTCAGATCGCCGGGCAGTGGGAGGACGACCCCGACCTGTTCGCCCGCGTGTTCCCGATGGACATGCGCCCCCAGGCCCACGACATCATCCGCACCTGGCTGTTCGCCACCGTCGTGCGCAGCCACTACGAGCACGGCGGCGCGCCGTGGCGCAACGCCGCCATCAGCGGGTGGACCCTCGACCCGGACCGCAAGAAGATGTCGAAGTCGAAGGGCAACGTGGTCACGCCCCTGAGCCTGTTCGACCACTACGGCACCGACGCCGTGCGCTACTGGTCGACGTCGGCCCGCCCCGGTGTCGACACCGCCTTCAGCGAGGATCAGATGAAGGTCGGGCGCAAGCTCGCCAACAAGCTGCTCAACGTGACCAAGTTCGTGCTCAGCTTCGAGGCGCCCGAAGGCTCGGTCACCAGCGCCCTCGACGCCGCCATGCTGGCCAAGCTGGCGCCCGTCGTGCAGGACGCCACCGACGCGTTCGAGGCGTTCGACTACGCCCGCGCCCTGGAGCGCACCGAAGAGTTCTTCTGGTGGTTCTGCGACGACCACGTCGAGCTCGTGAAGACCCGGGCCTATCGTGGCGACGCGTCGGCCGTGGCCGCGCTGCGCACCGCGCTCAGCCTCCTGCAGCGCCTGCTGGCCCCGTTCCTGCCCTTCGTCACCGAAGAGGTGTGGACGTGGTGGCAGCCCGGCTCGGTGCACCTGGCCGCCTGGCCCACCCCGCCCACCGAGGTCGGCGACGTCGCCGTGCTCGAGGCCACCAGCGCGGTGCTCCTGGCCGTGCGCCGTGCCAAGACCGAGGCCAAGGTGTCCCAGCGCGCGGTCGTGGAGCGCTGCACCGTGGCCGCACCGGCCGCGCTGCTGGCCGCCCTCGTGCACGGCACCGCCGATCTGCGCGACGCCGGCTCCATCGCCGAGCTGGTCACCACCGAGGCGGCCGAGCTGGCGGTCGAGGTGGTCCTCGCCCCCGTGTCCTGACCGCCGGTGCGTCGACCGCGCCGCGGCGGTAACGTTGGCGCCCGTGCGGGGGCGACGCAGCGGGCACAACCGACGGACGTGGGGCCAGCGCGCGGTGCTGCTCGTCAACACCTCGGTCGTCTTCATCTGCTTCGGCGCCGCCCTGGGCGTGCGCTTCGCCAACGGCAAAGCCAACTCGATCCAGCGCATCGTCATCGAGCGACCCGCGCCCACGCTGCCGCCGGCGGTGGCGTCGACCCTCGTCGTCGGTGGGGCCGGCGGCGACCCGTCCGCCTCGACCACCGTGGCGCCGGCGGCGGCCCCCGGGCGCCCGGTGAACTTCCTCGTGGTCGGCTCCGACAGCCGGGCCTGCATCGACCCCAACGCCGAGGACGCCGGCCAGTTCCTGGCCAACGGCGACACCGGCAACCAGAGCGACACGATCATGGTGCTGCGGGTCGAGCCGGCCACCAACCAGGCGGCCATCCTGTCGTTCCCGCGCGACCTGTTCGTGAAGCTGGCCGGCTCGAACCGCTCGGCCAAGATCAACGCCGCTTTCGCCGGCGGCAACGCGTCACGGCTCATCCAGACGATCGAGCAGAACTTCGCCGTCCCCATCGACCACTACGTGCAGATCGACTTCTGCGCGTTCAAGAGCATCGTCGATGCGGTCGGCGGCGTGAAGATCTCCTTCGAGTACCCCACGCGCGACACCCACTCGGGCCTGTACGTGCCCGACGCGGGCTGCGTGTCCTTCGACGGCACCGGCGCCCTGCGCTACGCCCGGTCGCGGTACTACGAGTGGTCCACCAACGGGGGCAAGTCGTGGGTCGACGACGGTACGTCCGACCGGGGGCGCATCCGCCGCCAGCAGGACTTCATCAAGCGGGTCATGCGCAAGGCCATCGACAAGGGTGCCCGCCGCCCGCAGGTCGCGGCCAAGCTGCTGGACGCCACACTCAAGTACGTGCAGTTCGACAGCGAGCTGCGGGTGAACGACCTGCTCGACCTGGCGTCACAGCTGCGCAACTTCGACCCCGCCACCGTGCGCACGTTCCGCATCGACGGGACCGACCAGATCGTGGGCGACGAGGCCGTGATCCGGCCGTTGCTCAACAACGCCGGCACCAAGCAGGTCCTGGCCATCTTCCGGGGTGAGCAGTCGTTGGTCGACGCGACCGCGCCCACCACCACGATCGACCCGGCCAGCGCCACGACGCTCGAGACCGTCGCCGCCGCGGCGACCACGGTGCTCCCCGGCGAGGACAACATCGGCTACCTGCCGCCCGACGACCCCAACTGCCGCTAGGTCGGTTCGGTTCGGCGCGCCCGGCGAATCTTCGAAGATTCGCCGGGGCAGGTCAGAGCACCCGCTCGAGGGCGCCGGGGATGTCACTGGGGCCTGACACGGTGGCCAGGCGGGCGCCGGTCGCTGCCGCGAAGGCCTCGGCGTCGCTGCTGTCGCCCTCGGGAGCGAGGATGATGAGCTCGTCCAGGCCCCGCGCCGCGCCGTGGATGTCGCCGGGCACGGTCGCCCGGCAGTCCGACAGCAGCACCGTGATGCGACGGGCCGCGCTCGAGCGGGCCAGTTGGGCCTGCGCGGTGCGCAGGGCGAGGGCCAGATCGGTCGTGCCGAAGCCCCGCAACGTGAGCACGTCGGTGACCACGACCTCGGCGGCGCGCACGACGTCCTGGCTCTTGGCCACCACCGCGTCGGCGGCGAAGGCGACGACGCTGTAGTCGGTGCCGGCCCGGGTGGCCATGGCGGCCGCCGCCACCGCTGCGGTGGCCAACGGGCGACCGGTCATCGACCCCGAGCGGTCGACCAGCAGGCAGAGCGCTGTCTCGGGCCGGGCCCAGTCGCGCACCACGAGCTGCTCGGGGTCCACGGCGGTGCCGGTGCCCCGGGCGATGGCGATCGGCTCGAGGGAGGCGTCGAGGTCGATCTCGCCGCCGTCGTCGCGGTACGGGCGACGGGTCATGCGACCGATGCGGCGGGGACGGGCCCGACCCTTGCGGGCGATGTCGACCATGATGCGCCCGGCCAGGCGCCGGGCCAGCGCCCGCAAGCGCTCGTCGGTCGCGCCGGTGAGGTCGGCGAGCAGCGCGAGGGCCGCGTCGGGGTCGTCGCGCATGGCGTCGTCGAAAGCGTCCTCATCGAGCTGGCCGACCTCGGGCGACACCTCGTCGAAGTGCTCGTTGCGGGCCAGGTCGCGGCGGGCCTTGGTGCGGCGCCCGGCTTCGGAGACGGCCTGTTCGGCGGCCGCCCCCTCCTTCACCTCGCCGGGAGAGCCCCCGTCGGGGCTGGGCCTTTTCCCGGGGCCGGCCGGCCGTCGGGGTCGTGGGCCGGGGCGAACACCGCGGCCCAGATCTCGCGGATGATGTCCTCGGCCGGGCGGGTGGCGCCCTCGCGTATGCGGATGCGGCCCGACAGGGCCAGCAGGGCCGCGTCGAGGCCGAGGTAGGCGTCGTCGACGGGGGTCTCACGCAGGGAGGCCAGGCGGCCGGCGACGAGGACGAGGTCGATGGCACCGCGGACCGACGAGCCGATGCGCACGTCGGCGTGCGACCGGGTCGCCCGCACCACCTCGACCACCTTGGCCAGCCAGTTCGCGTCTCCCGGCGAATCGCCGGCGATTCGCCGGACGATGTCGATCTCCTCGACGTCGGTCTGGTAGTCGACGGCCAGACGGCACGTGCGGTCGTAGATCGCGGAGGAGATCCGGGCCGTCCCGACCGCGTCGAACGGGTTCATGGCCGCCACCAGCCCGAAGCTGGACGCCGCCGCGATCCGGCCGAGCCGGGGCACGTGCAGCTCTCGCTCGCTCATGACGGTCACGAGGACGTTGAGCGTCTCTTCGGGGATCCGGTTGATCTCCTCCACGTACAGCAGGGCGCCCTCACGCAGGGCCGTCACGAGCGGACCGTCCACGAAGACGTCGGGGCTGTAGCCCTCGGCCAGCACCCGGGCCGGGTCGAACGTTCCGACCAGGCGGGCCGGCGTCAGCTCGGCGTTGCCCTCCACGAACACGAACCCGACGCCGAGCTCCTCGGCCACGGCGCGCAGCACCGTGGACTTGCCCGTGCCGGGCGGGCCCTCGAGCAGGATGTGGCGACCGGCCGACAGCGCCGCCACCACCAGTTCCAGCTCGCGATGCCGACCGACCACGCGGCCGGCCAACCGATCGACCAGCGCGCGCTCAGTCAAACGTGATCACGCCTCGGATGTTCACGCCATCGCGCATGTCCTGGTACCCCTCGTTGATCTGATCGAGCGTGTAGCGACGAGTGATGAGCTCGTCGAGCTTGAGCTGGCCGTCGCGGTACATCGAGAGCAGCTTGGGGATGTCGGCCCGGGGGTTGAGCGAGCCGAAGATCGTGCCCTTGATCTCCTTGTTCCACATGGCGAGCTCGAACAGGTTCACCGACGACTGCGTCTGCATCATCGGCGCGACCGCGGTGGCCACGCACGTGCCGCCCTTGCCCACCATGGCCATGCCCTCGCCGATCAGGTCGCCGTAGAACACGCCAGGGGTCATGATGACCTTGTCGGCCAGACGGCCCCAGCTCAGCTCGTTCACCGCCGGCAGAGCCTCGGCCATCGACGAGAACGTGTGGGTCGCGCCGAGCTCCATGGCCTTCTCGCGCTTGAACTCGACCGGGTCGACGGCGATAACGTAGCGGGCGCCGGCCATCTTGGCGCCCTGCACGGCATTGATGCCGATGCCGCCGATGCCCACGACCACCACGATGTCGCCGGGGCGGACGTCGCCGCGCTGCACGGCCGAGCCCCAGCCGGTGGCCACACCGCACGACACCAGGCTCACCACGTCGAGCGGCAGGTCGGGCTCGACCTTGATGACCGACGCCTCGGCCACGACGGTGTGCTCGGAGAACGTGCCGAGCTTGGCGAACAGGTTCAGGTCACGGCCCTTGCAATGGTGCCGAGCCGTGCCATCGGTGATCTGGCCCGCCTTGAAGGCGGCGCCGCCCATGTCGCACAGGTTCTGCTTGCCGGTCGAGCAGTAGTGGCAGCGGCCGCAGCTCGGGATGAAGCTGGCCGACACGTGGTCGCCGGGCTTCACGCTGGTGACTCCGGGCCCGACCTCGACGATGATGCCGGCGCCCTCGTGGCCCCCGATGATCGGGAACATGGGCGGCACGCCCATCGCTGCGGCCATCTCGTCGGTGATGGCCATGTCGCCCGTGACGACGTGCTCGTCGGAGTGGCACAGGCCCGCCGCCTTCATCTTCACCAGCACCTCGCCGGCCTTGGGCGGGTCGAGGTCGATCTCCTCGACCTGCCAGTCCTCACCTACGCCCCACAGCACCGCGGCACGCGTCTGCATTCGATCCCCCCAAGAGCTCGTTGGGCGTAGCCTCGCGCACTGATGGGAGCCGATCGAAACGGGGGCGGCGGCACCGAGGAGCGGGATCGCTTCATCGACTTCGTGCGCGCCCTCAGCCTGCTGGTGGTCGTGATGTGGCACTGGGTGTTCACGATCCTGATGTGGCGGGACGATGGGCCCCACGCATCGAACCCGATCGGCTTCACCCGCGGGCTGTTCGTGGCCACCTGGCTCCTGCAGGTCATGCCCCTGTTCTTCTTCGTGGGCGGCCACGCCCACACCGTGGCGTGGCGCCGGGCCCAGGCCCGCAAGGCGACACTGTGGTCGTTCGCGCTCGGGCGCATCCGCCAACTGCTGGTCCCCGCCCTCGCCCTGCTCGGGGTGTGGGTGGTGCTCGGGCTCATCGTCACCAAGGCCGAGGACGTCACCTGGATGTGGCGGGCGGTGCGGCTGGTGGTCAGCCCGTTGTGGTTCCTCGCCGTGTACGCGCTGCTGATCGCGCTGTTCCCGATCGTGCACCGATTGCACGAGCGCTTCGGCGGACTGGTGCTGGTGTGGATGACCGGGCTCGCCGGCCTGGTCGACGTGCTGCGCTTCTCACAGCACATCCAGTGGGTCGGCTGGTTCAACATGATCCTGGTGTGGGGTCTGTGCCACCAGCTCGGGTTCTTCTACGCCGACCTCAAGGACCGTCCCCGGCGATGGGCGGCGATGATGGCCTGGTCGGGGCTGTTCGCGTTGTTCGGTCTGGTGGCCAGCGGGCTCTACCCGGGCTCCATGGTCGGCGTGCCGGGCGAGCGGTTCTCCAACATGGCACCGCCGACGCTGTGCATCGCCGCGCTGGTGTGCTTCCAGGCCGGCGTGGCGCTGCTGATCCGGCCGTGGGTGCTGGCGCGCCTCACCACTCGGCCCCGCTGGGCCCGGGTGAACGAAGTCGTGAACCGGTTCTCGATGCCGCTGTTCCTGTTCCACACGACGGGCATGGCCCTGTCACGGTTCGTGGGCTGGTTGATCCTGCGCCGCATCGGGTCGCGTCAGCCCGACGTCGGCTGGTGGCTGACCCGGCCGGTGGCGTGGGTCGGTCCGCTGCTGTGGACGCTGCCCGTCGTGTGGCTGTTCGGGCGGACCCCACTCGGGCGGCGTCGGGGCGCCGCCGAGGTCAGCTCCACCTGATCACGCACCAGGCCACGAGGAAGCCCAGGGAGTTCGTGGCCGTGTGCAGTCCGAGCGGAGCGATCAAGCTGCGGGAGCGCACTCGGGCCCATCCCATCGGGAGGGCGGCGAGCGCGGTGGCGACCACAGCGCCGGCGATGGCCGCGGGGCGGCTGACGTCCTGCTGGGCGACGAGCGGGTTGACGGTGTTGATGCCCCACGCCGGCAGCACGTGCCAGAGGCCGAAGGTGACGGCCATGAGGGCGAGGCCGCGACCCGTGCCGAGCCGGCGGCGGAGCTGGCCGAGCAGGACGCCACGGAACGCGACCTCCTCGAGCAGGACGGTGCCGAGCGGGATGCGCACGAGAACCTCGGCGACCATGGAGGCCGCGGAGCGCTCGCCCACACGCCGGTCGCGGAACAGGTCACGCAGGTCGGGGACGACGACGGCGACGAGATACGCCGCGGCCACGAGGCCGGCGAGGGTCGCCGCCCAGCGGAGGCCGCGGCGCAGATCGACGTGAGCAAGGCCGAGCTCAGTCGGCGTGAGGTGGTCGAAGCGGACGCCCAGCGTGACCAGGCTGGCGGCGACGGCCGCGTTCCAGGGGACGTAGCCCCAGCCGGTCAGGACCCGGTTGGAGACGATGTTGGAGACGATGAGGAGGCCCACGGTCGCCCCCACCGGACCCCAGGTTTCGCGCCAGCTCCGGCGAATCGCCGCAGATTCGCCGGAGCTGGTCACCGCGTGTGCATCAGCCGTAGACGAGGACGCCCCGGATGTTCTTGCCGTCACGCATGTCTTCGTACCCCTCGTTGACGCCCGTCAGCGGGTAGGTCTTGGTCACGAGACCGTCGAGGTCGAGCTTGCCCTCGCGGTACAGGTTGAGCAGCTTCGGGATGTCGGCCCGGGGGTTCCCCGAACCGAACAGCGAGCCGACCACCTGCTTCTCCATGAGGGTCAGGTCGAGCAGGCTGACGGAGGCGCTCAGCTCCATGGCCGGGTGGATGTTGGTGACCACCACACGACCGCGCTTGGCCGCCAACGCCAGGGCCTCGGCGAGCACGGCGCCCGAGCCGACACCCATGGTCATGATGACCTTGTTGCACATCTGGCCCCAGGTGAGCTCCTGAAGGGCCGGCAAGGCCTCGGTCATCGACGCGTAGGTGTGGGTGGCGCCGAACTGCATCGCCTTCTCCCGCTTGAACTCGACGGGGTCGATGGCGATGATCCGCTTCGCCCCCGCCAGCTTGGCGCCCTGGATGGCGTTGGCACCGATGCCGCCGACGCCGACCACCGCGACCGTGTCGCCGGCGCGGACCTCGGCGGCGTACACCGCCGAGCCCCAGCCCGTGACGACACCACAACCGAGGAGGCAGGCCTTGTCGAGGGCGACGTCATTGTCGATCTTGATGCAGCTGGCCTCGTTGACGACCGTATGGAGGGCGAACGTGCCGAGCAGGCACATCAGGCCGAGGTCCTTGCCCTTGGCGTGGTGGCGCGAGGTCTGGTCGGTGATCTGCTTGCCGGTGGCCATGTAGGCGCCGAGGTCACACAGGTTCTGGTGGCCGGTTGAGCACGACGGGCAGCGGCCGCAGCTCGGGATGAAGCCGAACACGACGCTGTCACCGGGGGCCAGCCAGGACACGCCCGGGCCGACCTTCTCGACGATGCCGGCACCCTCGTGGCCGCCGATGATCGGCAGTTCGAAAGGCAGATCGCCGGTGACGAGGTGCTCGTCCGAGTGGCACATCCCGGAGGCCGCCATCTTGACCAGGACCTCACCGGGACCGGGTTCGTCGAGCTCGATCTCCTCGACGCTCCACGGCGCGCCGACCTCCCACAGCACTGCAGCCTGCGTTTTCACGTGTTTCCCCCCGAAGGAACGGTTGATTCGAGCGCACTGTACCGACAAGGCCGGCGCGAGGTCGGCTCGGCTCGACCAGCTCGGCCTACCGGTCCACTCCGAAAGTCCCTTATGCTGGCGAATCGCCGGACCTACGGCTTGTGAGGGGAGACCGTCATGGACGAGACCACCGAGAGCGTCATCACCGACGTGGCCGACGCTGAGCTCGAAGACGAACTGCTGGTCGAGGAGATCTCCATCGACGGCATGTGCGGCGTCTACTGACCGTCGACACCCGATGGCGGTAGCACTGGACGGCGATTACGAGCTGCACCCGCAAGTGGCGGTGCGACCCGAGCCATTTGGCGCCCTCGCCTACCACTACGGCAATCGGCGGCTGGTGTTCCTGCGCAAGCCCGAGCTCGTACAGCTGCTCGGCCGACTGACCGATCACACCACCCTGGCGGCGGCACTCGCCGACGTCGGCATCGCCGAACCCCGGTGGCCCACCTTCGTGAAGGCTCTCGACAGCCTAGAAGCTTCGGAGATAATCCGTGTCCGACACCCGTGAGACCCTGGTCGACCAGCTCAAGCACGGCCTCGATGCGCCCATCTGCCTGACGTGGGAGCTGACCTACGCCTGCAACCTGGCCTGCATCCACTGCCTGTCGTCGTCGGGGCGGCGTGACCCCCGGGAGCTCTCGACCGACGAAGCCAAGGCGTTCATCGACGAGCTGCGCTCACTCCAGGTCTTCTACGTGAACATCGGTGGAGGCGAGCCGATGATCCGACGGGACTTCTTCGAGCTCGTCGAGTACGCCACGTCCCAGGGCGTCGGCGTGAAGTTCTCGACCAACGGCGCGTTCCTGGGCAAGGACGAGGCCGTCCGCCTCGCCGGCTCGGACTACGTCGACGTCCAGATCTCCCTCGACGGCGTCGACGCCGCCACCAACGATGCGGTTCGCGGTGCGGGCAGCTACGACCTGGCTCTGCAGGCCATGCGCAACCTGCGTGACGCCGGGTTCGGGCCGTTCAAGATCTCGGTGGTGGTCACCCGTCAGAACGTCACTCAGCTCGACGGCTTCAAGGCTCTCGCCGACGAGTTCGGCGCCCAGTTGCGCATCACTCGGCTGCGGCCATCCGGGCGGGGAGCCGACTCGTGGCACGAGTTGCATCCCACCGCTTCCCAGCAGCGGGAGCTGTACCACTGGCTCATAGCCCACGGGGACAACGTTCTCACCGGCGACAGCTTCTTCCACCTGAACGCCCTCGGCGATGCGCTGCCCGGACTCGGCATGTGCGGCGCGGGCCGCGTCGTGTGTCTGATCGATCCGGTCGGCGACGTCTACGCGTGCCCCTTCGTCATCCACGACACCTTCAAGGCCGGCAACATCCGCGACACCGGCGGGTTCGGCCACGTGTGGCGCGACTCGACCCTCTTCCGCTCGTTGCGGGAACCCGGCGCCGCTGGCGCCTGTGCCTCGTGTGGCAGCTACGACGCATGCCAGGGCGGTTGCATGGCCGCCAAGTTCTTCACCGGCATCCCGTTGGACGGGCCCGATCCCGAATGCGTGAGCGGTCATGGCGACCATGCGCTCGCGGTCGCGTCGGCCTCGCCGCCCCGGCCCATGGCGGACCACTCGAAGCCGACCCCCGTGGTGTTCCGTCCCCGGGCGCCCTCCGTGGCGCGCCGCTAGCCGGAACGTGCCCGTCCGCCACGTGGGCGTGGCGAGCAGAGGGTCGATGTCGCGTGTCACGCCGTCGTCGACGAGCAGCGTCCGGTAGACACCGCGCGATACGCGCTCGGCTCGCCCCTCCAGCACCTCGTAGCCGAGGGCGTCGGCCAATGCCTTCACCGGTGCCCGGGCGACGATCTCGTACCCGTACCGGTGCAGGAGGGCATGGATCTCGGCGAGCGCAAGGTCGCCGAAGCGACGCAGGAGCGACTGCGCCGTGATGCGCAGGCCGTATCCCTCGAGCGGACGGGCCGCACAGGGCATCGGTGGCATCCATCGAGCGCCGGGACGGGGCGGGCGGCGCACCCAACCGCCGGGAACGGCGGGCCAGAGCTCTTCGTGGATGGCGACGGCCTCGTCGAGGAGAACGCGGCGGCGGCGGAGCCAGTGGGTGGTCTCGGCGTCGAGCCGATCGAGCTCGTGGACGAGGGTCGACCGCCGGCGGTCGAGCACGACACGGCGATGGAAATCGACGCCCGAGGTGCGCCGGCAGCGGAGGTAGCGATCCTCGCGGGCGTTGCGGGGCGAAGGCGGTAGCGAGCCGTCGGGGCGGGTCATCACGGGCCTCCTAGGGGTGGCGCCCGGCGTCCGTGGCCGGGCGTGAGGAGGGCCCGGGGGGGGTGTGGGGGCGCCGGCCGACCGCCCGATGTGCATCCTGTCCAAGGGCTGTGACAGAGATTTCGAGGCTGGTCCCGGCGAATCTTCGGCGATTCGCCGGGACCAGCGCGCCCAATCCGGGTGGGTTGGGTGGACCGCCAGAGTGACGAGCGGGATGGGCGAGGTGGGCGAGGTCGGCGGAATAAACGAAAGTAAGCAAGGACGGGCAAGATGGGCAGGGATGGAACGAGCCGAAGCGCATTGGGTCGACAGGCGGGGCAAAGGGGGACAACGATGACGCCCGCTGTGACTGGCGTTCCTCCCTCCCTCGTCGATCCGATCGACCTCGGCGCCCACCGGGCGCCGAGCCGTGCCCTCTTCGGGCCCCACCCGACCAACCTCGGTGACGACCGCCACTTCTCCGCCCGCCACGTCGCCTACTACGCCCGCCGGGCCCGGGGCGGCGCCGGCCTCATCGTCACCGAAGAGGCCGCGGTCCACCCGTCCGACTGGCCGTACGAGCGCTCGCCCCTCGCCGCCACCGCCGGACCCGGATGGGCGGCCATCACCACCGCCGTCCACGCCGACGGCGCGCTGTGCATCGCCGCCCTCGGCCACACCGGCGGCCAGGGCAGCTCGGCCTACAGCCAGCGAGAGCTCTGGGCCCCGAGCCGCGTCCCCGAGGTCGCCTCCCGCGAGGTCCCCAAGTGGATGGAAGACGACGACATCGCCGCCGTCATCGCCGGCTTCGGCGACGCCGCCGCCATCGCCACCGCCGCCGGCTGTGACGGGGTCGAGGTCAACGCCGGCCAGCACAGCCTCGTGCGCCAGTTCCTCTCGGGGCTCACCAACCACCGTGGCGACCGTTGGGGCCAGGACCGCACCACCTTCGCCCGCGCCGTCATCGCCGCCGTCCGGGCCAGCGTCGCGCCCGGCTCCCTCGTCGGTCTGCGCCTCTCGTGCGACGAGCTCGCCCCCTGGGCCGGCATCACACCCGACCACGCCGTCGAGATCGCCGCCGCGCTGGCCCCGCTCGTCGACTACCTCGTCGTCGTCCGGGGCTCCATCTTCTCGATCGAGCAGACCCGGCCCGACCTCCACGTGGCGCCCACCTTCAACCGTGAGCTCTGCGGCCGCATGGCCGCCGCGGTCGACGTCCCCGTCGTCCTCCAGGGCTCCGTGGTCGCCGTCGCCGACGCCGACACCTCCCTCGCCGACGGAACCTGCCAGCTCGTCGAGATGACCCGCGCCCAGATCGCCGACCCCGACCTGGTCACCAAGGTGCGCCGCCAGGCGACCCACACGGTGCGGCCCTGCCTGCGCTGCAACCAGACCTGCATGGTCCGCGACGCCCGCAACCCCCGCGTCACGTGCGTCGTCGAACCGACCGCCGGCTACGAGACCGAGGACCCCGACTGGCATGCGGTCGACATCGTGGCCCGCCGCGTCCTCGTCGTCGGCGCCGGCCCCGCCGGCCTGGAAGCGGCCCGCGTCGCCCAGATACGCGGTCATCAGGTCGACCTCGTCGACACCGCCGACACCCCCGGCGGGCTGGCCCGCATCGCCGGCCCCGGCGCCCCCCTCGTCGCCTGGCAGCTCGCCGAGCTCGCACGGGCCGGCATCACCGTGCAGCGCACCACGCCGCCGACCTCGTACGACGTGGTCATCCAGTGCACCGGCGGCCGCCCCGGCGAGCGCACCTACGAGGCCGACCACGACGCGATCGTCACCGATGTCGTCACCGTGTGGAACGACCCCGACCGCCTACCCGCCCACGGGCCGATCGCCCTCTTCGACCCCATCGGTGGCCCCATCGCCGTGGCTCTGGCCGAGCACCTCGGCGCCCGCGCCGTGCTCATCACGCCCGACAACATCGCCGGCAACGAGCTGTCCCGCTCCGGGGATCTTGCGCCGGCCAACGTACGACTGCAGCAGCTCGGCGTGCGCATCGAACGACGGGCCATCCTGCGCCGGGTGACTGCGGGAACGGTCGAGCTCGAGGACCGCTTCTCGGGCGAGCGGCGCACGATCGACGCCGTCGCGCTGGTCGACTGCGGCTTCCGCCTCCCCGACGATCACCGGCCCGGCGCCCAGCTGCGCGCCGGCGACTGCGTCGCTCCCCGCACCCTGCTCGAGGCGGTGCTCGAAGGACGGCGCGCCGCGGCGGCCATCGCCCGCGTCTAGAAGCTCACGCCGCAGGTTGCCGCCGCCGCGGCGCGCACCTCGCCGACGCGGCCGTCGCTCAGGGCACCGAGGTCCTGCAGCTCGTCGTTCGTCAGCTCCTTGACGACAGCGTCACCGAGACACGCGCGCGCCGCCAGGTCCGTGGAGCTGTCCTGCGGATCGGGGCCGGGCGCCACCACGTCGCTGCGCACGGCCAGCAGACCGAGCACTGCGTCGAAGCGCTCGCTCGGGGCCGGCGCCGGCAGGCCGTCGTCACACGCGGTCATCGTCACCGAGGAGCCCGTGCGCAGCACGGTCGCGGCGCCGGCCGGGCCCGCCGCCGCCCACTCGGTCAGAGCGCCGAAGAACCCCGTGGTGCCGGCGCCGTCGGCCCCGGCCACCACGAGCCGGGCACACACCGAAAGACCCCTGCGGAACACCGCGTACCGGTCGCCGCCCCAGTGCTCTACGACCTCGGCGACACGGTGCACGTCGAGGCGCGACGCCAGGATCAACGCCCACGAGAAGGCGCCCACGTCGTCGCTGAAGCCACCGTTGTCGAGTGCGGTCTCCCCCGCCACGAGCGTGGGCGGTTCCACCTCGACCGGCGTGAAGCCGCGCAGGTAGAGATCGGGGAACATCAGCTCCACGTCGGCCTCGGGCGGTTCAGCGAACAGCCGATCGCGCGCCCCCCGACCGCCGAGGTTGTCGACCGTGTCCACGAACGACGGCCCCAGCGCGTAGGGCATCTGGATGCTGGCCAGCAGCGCCCCCGGCACCCGGTCGAGCTCGGGCGCGTCGGCCACCGTGCCCTCCCGGTCGTCGAGGGCGGCACGGTCGGCATCGGACAGCTGCGCGACGTACTCGTTCTCGACGGACACCGCATCGCCCTCGATCAGCCCGAGCATGGCCGAGTCGGCCGAGTTCGTTTCGGGACGCATCTGCAACGTGCCCAGCGCGAAGTGCTGGTCCTGCACCGCGTGGGTCAGCTCGTGCACGAGCGTGACCTTCACCGACGCGGTGAGCTGGTCGCCCCGCACCCGGATGGCGTGGGTGGCCGGGTCGTACGCGCCCAGGACGCCGCTGGCCGCGTCCGAGGACGACTGCTGCTGGGTGAACGACGCGGACACGAGACCGGTCGCCTGCCAGAGCGGCAGCTCGGGATCGTCCTTGGTCGCATCACCCGCCGGCTGCGGCGTGGCCGGGGTGTCCGTCCGCCGCATCTCGTCGAGGAACTGCTGCTCGGGCACGAACTCGACCCTCACCGGATGGGTGAAGGTCAGGCCCCGGTGTTGCTCCACGAAGCGGGCCAGCGGTTCGACCCGCGGGTCCCAACGCGCCGCCCAGCCCGGCCCCTGCCGACGGTTGTACGCGGAGGCCAGACCACCGGCCAGCAGCACGACCACGAGCGCCACCAACGCCAGCGTGCGGCGCCGGGTCGGCGCCGTCGGCCGCCCTCCGAGCGCAGCGTCCGGGACCCGGCCCGGGCGACCGATCGCCTCCGGGGCGCGATGGATCGGGTGCGGGGCCGGCCACGCGGCCGCTGGCGGACCCGACGGAGGGGGCAGCGCGCGAGGAGGGGGTGGCGGGAGGTTCGACATGCGGTGGTCCGTCTCAGATCGGCGGGTGATCACCCGGCTCAAGGCTCGCCGCACTTCTGCTCGGAGCACCACAGCCTCTAGCGTTGCGCTCATGGTCACGTCGTCGGGGCTGCGACGCCCTCTGCTCTGGTCGCCGCTGCCGATCGGCCCGGTGACCGTGCGCAATCGCGTCGTCTTCTCGGCCCACCTGACGAACTACGCCCACGACGGCCGACCCACCGAGCAGCACGCCGCCTACTACGCGGCCAGGGCTGCCGGCGGCGCGGGGCTGATCATCACCGAGGAGCACTCCACCCACGCTACGGACTGGCCGTACGAGAAACTCATCCACGGCTTCCATCGCGATGTCATACCGGGCTACAAGCACATCACCGAGGCGGTCCACCGCCACCGGGTCCCGATCTTCGCCCAGATCAACCACAACGGTGGGCAGGCCTCGTCGATGTACTCGCGTCGGCCGGTCTGGGCCCCCTCCCCCGTCGCCGACCCGTTGTTCCGCGAGGTCCCCAAGGCGGTCGACCACGCCGAGATCGCCGAGATCGTGGCCGGCTACGCCGTGGTGGCCGAGCACTGTGCCGAAGGCGGGTTCGACGGCATCGAGCTGCAGTGCTCGCATTCGTCGATCGTGCGCGGGTTCCTGTCGCCCGCCACCAACCGCCGCACCGACGCGTACGGCGGCACGCTGGCCAACCGGGCCCGGCTGCTCGTCGAGATCGTGGCCGCCGTCCGGCGCGTCATCGGCAGCCGCCTCGCCCTCGGCGTCCGGCTCTGCGGCGACGAGCTCATCGAGGGCGGCACCACCATCGACGAAGCGGTCGAGGTCGCCCGCCTGGTCGAGGCCACCGGCCACGTCGACTACATCAACACCTCGATCGGCGTGGCCACCGCCAGCCTCTACATGATCGAGGCGTCGATGCACATCCCGCCCGGGTACGCCTCGTTCATCCCGTCAGCCATCCGCGCCGCCGTCGACCTGCCCGTCGTGGGCGTCGGCCGCTTCAAGGACCCGCTGCAGGCCGAACGGGCCCTGAGCGAGGGCGTGTGCGACCTGGTGGGCGTGGTGCGGGGCCAGATCGCCGACCCCGACTTCGCGGCCAAGGCCCGCGCCGGCCACACCGACGACATCCGGCTGTGCCTTTCGTGCAACCAGGAGTGCGTCGGCCGCATGGGCCTCAACCGGTGGCTCGGCTGCATCGAGAACCCCCGCACCGGCCGCGAGCACCAGTGGTCGACCGACGGCCATGTGACGTTGTCGGCGCGGCCCCGCTCGGTGCTGGTGGTGGGCGCCGGCCCCGCCGGCCTGCAGGCGGCCATCGCCGCGGCGCGCGGTGGCCACCGGGTCACCGTGGTCGAGCGCGACTCGGTGGCCGGCGGGCAGGTGCGCCTGGCCGCGTCGGTGCCGAACCGGGCCGAGCTCGGCGACCTCGTGCGCAACCAGCTCATCGAGAGCCGCCGCCTGGGCGTGCAGATCGAGTACGGCGTCACCGCGACGGTGTCCGATGTGCAGTCCCGCCGGCCCGACTATGTGATCGTCGCAACCGGCGCCGAGGCGGCCCGGCCGTGGTGGGCGCCGGGCGACGCCGACTGGATCGTCGACTGCCGCGCCGTGCTCGACGGATCGGCGCACCCGAGCGGGCGCGTCCTCGTGGTCGACGAGATCGGCTTCCACCACGCGACCAGCGTCGCCGAACTGCTCGCGGACCGCGGCGCGAGCGTCGAGATCGTCACGCCCGGCATGGTCGTGGGCCAGGACCTCGGGATCACCCTCGACATGGAGCACTGGTGGATGCGGGCCGGCGCCAAGGGCATCGTGCAGTCGACCGATCTCGTGCCCATGGGCGTCGACGGCCACTCGATCACCCTGCTGCACCACCCCACCGGCCGGATGGAGGCGCGGGAGGTCGACTGGGTCGTGCTGGCCGTCCCTGCCCAGCCGACCGAACAGCTCTACTTCGACCTGCGGGCCGCCGGCGTGGCCGCCGAGCGCGTGGGCGACTGCGTCGCGCCGCGCCGGGCCCACGCCGCCGTCGTCGACGGCGAACGCGTCGGAGCGGCGCGGTGATCGCCGTCGTGCCCGTGCGGGACGGGCAGCTACCGAACGGCGCCGTCGACGCGGTGCGCGCCGCCGACGGGCACGCACTGCTGGTGGGCACCGCCGTCACCGACGCCGTCGGCGGCCTCGACGGCCACGCATCGACCGTCGTGCTGGCCGAGGCGGCCGGACCGTTCGCCCGCCTCGTCACCACGCTGGCGGCCGCCGTCGCCGGGCACCACGTGGTCGTGCTGCCGACCTCGCCCGACGGGCGCGACCTGGCGCCTGCGCTGGCCCATGCCCTCGGACGGCCGCTGCTGCCCGGCGCCCTCACGGTCACCGCCGACGGCGCCTCCTGCACCCGCTGGGGCGGCCGCGTCGTGGAAGACGTGCACGTGAACGGCCCGTTCGTGGTCACCCTGCAGCCGTCGAGCGGCACGACGCGGGGCGAGCGCGGGGCTCCGACGATCACCGAGATCGGCCTGGCGGCCGACGCGGCCCCCAGCCCCCGGGTCCGTGCCGTGCTCCCGCCCGACGTGACCTCGATGGACCTGAGCGAAGCGGGCCGCATCGTCGGCGGCGGCGCCGGCCTGGACGCGGCTGAGCGGTTCACGCTCCTGCAGGACGTGGCCGCGGCGATGGGGGCGGCCATGGGCGGCACCCGCGTCATCACCGATCGCGGATGGATCGCCCACGAGCGCCAGATCGGCACCACCGGCGTGGTCGTGCGACCGCACCTGTACCTGGCCTTCGGGGTCAGCGGCGCGGTGCAGCACACCAGCGGCCTGGGCGACCCCGACCACGTGATCAGCGTGAACACCGACCCGCACTGCCCGATGATGCAGCTGGCCGACATCGCCCTCGTGGCCGACGCCAACGCCACCGTCGCGGCGCTGGCCGACCGCCTGGGGGTGACGCCGTGACCGACGTGGACGTCGTGGTGGTCGGGGCCGGGCCGGCCGGGTCGTGCGCCGCGCTCGAGCTGGCCAAGCGCGGCCACCACGTGCTGCTGGTCGAGCGCGGGCCGTTCCCCGGATCGAAGAACATGTACGGCGGGGTCGTGTACCCGCGGGTCCTCGACGACGTGATCCCCAACTGGTGGGAGGACGTGCCGATCCAGCGGTGGGTCACGCGGCGCGCCACCATGGCCCTCACGCCGACCCAGGCCCTCACGGTCGACTTCCGCACCGACACGTGGACGAGGGCGCCCTACAACGGGGCCACCGCGTACCGTCCAGACTTCGACCGGTGGCTGGCCGACAAGGCGGTGGCCGCCGGCGCCACCCTGGTCACCAGCACCACGGTCACGGGCCTGCTGCGCGACGGCAAGGGCCACGTGTGCGGCGTGCGCACCGACCGGCCCGAAGGCGACATCAGCGCCCGCCTCGTCATCGCCTGCGACGGCGTGAACAGCTTCCTGGCCAAAGAGGCAGGGCTCTATCCGAAGCTCGACGCGGAAAACTTCACGCTCGGCGTGAAGGAGACCATCGCGCTGCCCAAGGAGGTCATCGACGACCGCTTCGGGGTGCGCGGCAACCACGGGGCCGATTTCGAGATCCTGGGCGGCACCGCCGGTGTGCCCGGCGGCGGCTTCCTGTACACGAACCTGGAGACGGTGGCCGTGGGCGTGGTGCTCAAGCTGCCGGCGCTGGCCGCCCAGTCGAAGCGACCCGAGGAGATCATCGCCGGGTTGAAGGCCCACCCGGCCATCGCCCCCTTCGTCGAGGGCGGCGAGCTCAAGGAGTACTCGGCTCATGTGATCCCCGAGGGCGGCTGGGACGCCATGCCCCGCCTGTCGACCACCGGGCTGCTCGTCGCCGGCGACGCCGCGTCGTTCTGCCTGGCCGCCGGCATCTGGCTCGAAGGCGTGAACATGGCGATGGGAGCCGGTTTGGCCGCCGCCCGCACCGCGTCGGCGGTGCTCACCGACGCCGTCACCAACGACGGTCTCGACGAGCGCTACCGCTACGAGCTCGGGTTCGTGCTGACCAACCACCGCAAGCTCCGCCTGGCCCCACACCTGGTGCTGTCGGAGCGCGTGCAGGAGCACTACCCGCAGCTGGTGGCGTCGATCGTCGAGCGCGTGTTCCAGGTCGACGATCCGCGACCCAAGCCCGGCCTGCGCCGCATCGTCCTGCAGGAGTCGAAGCGGGCCGGGTTGAAGGTGCGGCACCTCGTGAAGGACGGCTGGACGTCGCTGCGGACGTTCGGATGAGTGGAGGATGAGCACACCATGACCACCACCGAGCGCTGGCCCGAGCTCAGCTTCCAGGACCGCATGGCCACGGCCCGTTTCGACGTGTCGCCCAACGCCCACATCGTCGTCGACGGGCGCAAGTGCGCCGACTGCTCGACGAGGGGCTGCATCGTGGCCTGCCCGGCCAACCTGTTCGTCCCCACGGCCGACGGCGGCATCGTGTTCAACTACGAGCAGTGCTTCGAGTGCGGTACCTGCTACCTCGTGTGCAACGTCGAGGGGGCCATCCAGTGGTCGTATCCAGAGGGTGGGCACGGCGTCGTGTTCCACCACAGCTGAGGTCGACGTGATGCAGTTCGCGGTGTGCCTGTCGTTCACCGACCAGCGGCCCGAGGTGGACCTGCTCACCGGCGCGGTGGCCACCGACGTCCGCTCCAGCGGGCTGTCGGCCGCCGACGGCGCCGCCCTCGAACTGGCCCTGCAGGTCGCCGCGGTGTGGGGCGCCGAGGTCGTCGCCGTGACCGCCGGACCACCCGAGGCCGGGGTCGTGCTGCGCGATGCCCTGGCTGCCGGCGCCACCCGGGCCGTGCGGGTGGCGCTCCTGACGGCCGGGTCGGCCGAGCAGGTGGCCGCTGCGCTGCGGCCGGTCGTCGGCGGGGCCACGCTGGTGTGGTGCGGCGACCAGGGCCTCGACGCCGGGTCGGGCGCGGTGCCGGCGTTCCTGGCCGCCATGCTCGGCGCCGAGGCGGCGCTCGGACTGGTCGATGTGACCGTGCCGGTGTCCGCCGGTAGCGGGCTGACCGTGCTGCGCCGACTCGACGGCGGCCGCCGCGAGCAACTGGTCGTGGGTGCGCCGGCCGTGCTGAGCGTGGAGGGTGGCGTGGTCCGGCTACGGCGGGCGTCGCTGCCGGCGGTGCTGCGGGCCGGGCCGGCGACGATCGAGGTGGTGACGGGTGCCGGCGCGGCGCCGTCGGCCACCGTGCGGATCGGTCTACCGGCGCCCTACCGGCCGGCGCCACGGGTGGTGCCGGCACCGGCGGGTGACCGGGCCCTCGACCGGGTCCGGGCCCTCACCGGCGCGGACGGCACGGGCGGCGGCTCCGGTGGGCCGACCCGTTCGGCGGCGGCACGGACGGCCACACCGGCCGAGGCGGCCGACGCCATCCTGGACGCCCTCGCCGCCTGGGGGTACGAACTGCCGGAGCGGGCGCCCCGTTGAACGTGGCCCTCGGCGCGCTGACGTGGCCCGAGGTGGCGGGGCGGGCCGAGGCGCCGCTGGTGCTCGTACCCGTCGGCTCGTGCGAGCAGCACGGGCCGCACCTGCCGCTCGACACCGACACCCGGATCGCCGTGGCGGTGGCTGCGGCCGCGGCGGCGCAGCTCGGGGCCGTGGTGGCGCCGGCGGTGGCGATCGGGGCCAGCGGGGAGCACGCCGGGTTCGCGGGGACGCTCTCGATCGGCCAGGACGCCCTTACGACCGTCGTGGTCGAGCTGGGCCGTTCGGCCGACGCCTTCGCCGGTCTGGTGCTCGTGAACGGCCATGGCGGCAACGGCGCCGCGCTCGATCGGGCGGTCGAGCGCCTGGTGCACGAGGGGCGACGGGTGCTGCTGTGGCACGCCCACGTGCCCGGCGGCGATGCCCACGCCGGGCGGACCGAGACGTCGCTGCTGTTGGCCATCGCACCGGGGGTCGTGCGGCTGGACCGGGCGGCGGCGGGGGCGACCGGGGCGATCGAGACGCTGCTGCCGGCGCTGCGGGCCGGTGGGCTGGCGGCGGTGAGCCCGAACGGCGTGCTGGGGGACCCCGCGGGGGCCTCGCTGGCCGAGGGTGGGGCGCTGCTGGCCGGGCTGGTCGAGCGGTTGGTGGGGGCGGTGACGGCGTGGCGGGGGTGAGGCGGCGCTACCGGCTGGACGGATCGGTGCGGCGGGTCGACGGGGGTCGGGTGTTGCTCGGCGGGTCGCCGCTGCGGCTGTTCACGCTGACCGAGGCGGGGGCGAAGGTGGTCGATCGGGTCGAGCGGGGAGAGTCGCTGCCGCCGAGCGTGCTCGTCGACCGCCTCCTCGACGCCGGCGCCCTGCATCCGGACGACTGGTCCCGGCGAATCATCGAAGAATCGCCGGGACCAGCGTTGTCCCAGGTCACGGTGTCGGTCGTGGTACCGATGTATCAGCGCGTCCCCGACCCGGTGCTGCTCGAACGGCTCGGGCGCATCGGACCCGTCGTGCTCGTCGACGACGGCTCCAGCCCGCCGCTCGCCCCGCCGGTCCCGCCGGCCCGCCTGTTGCGCCATTCGGCGAATCGGGGTCCCGGTGCCGCCCGCAACACCGCCCTGGCCGAGGTCACCGCGCCACTCGTGCTCTTCGTGGACGACGACATCGACCTCCCCGACGACCCGAACTGGCTCGCCCCCCTCCTGAGCCACTTCGACGACCCCGCCGTCGTCGCCGTCGCGCCCCGCATCGTCGCCCGACCCGGCCAGCCCGGCCGCCTGGCCCGCTTCGAGGCCCAGGCCGGCCACGGCCCGCTCGACCTCGGCCCCGCCCCCGCCCGGGTCGCGCCCCGCACCCGCGTCAGCTACGTCCCCTCGGCCGTCCTGCTGGCCCGGACCGACGCGGTCAAGGCGGCCGGCGGCTTCGACGAGGCGCTCCGCACCGGCGAGGACGTCGACCTCGTCTGGCGCCTCGTCGCCGCCGGGGGCCGCGTGCGCTACGAACCCACGGTCACCATCGCCCACGCCACCCGCCCGACGCTCACCGCCTGGCTGGCCCAGCGCGCCGGCTACGGCCGCTCGGCCGCCGGCCTGGCCCGCCGGCACCCCGGCTCCCTCGCCCCGGTCGGCGTCAGCGCCTGGAGCGCGGCGAGCTGGGCCCTGGCCGCCCTGGGGTTCCCCCGCGCCGGCCTCGCCGTGGCCGCTGGCTCCACCGCGGCGCTCCCCCGCAAGCTCACCGCCCTGGGCCGCCCGTGGCCCGAGGCGCTCCGCCTGGCCGGCCTCGGTCACCTCCACGCCGGGCGGCAACTGGCCCGGGCCGTCACCCGGGCCTGGTGGCCGCTGGCCATCGTGGCCGCGGTCGTCTCCCGACGGGCCCGGCGCGCCGTGCTCACCGCCGTGGTGCTGCCGCCGCTCGTCGACTGGCTCCGGCGCCGTGCGCCGATGGACCCGGTCACCTACCTCGGCCTGCGCATCCTCGACGACACCAGCTACGGCTACGGCCTGTGGCAGGGAGTCATGGCTGAGCGCGTCGCTGAACCGCTGATCCCCGACCTGAGCAGCTGGCCCGGCCGGGCCGGCCGGTCACGCGCCAAGGGTCAGGACGACGCCAGCACCTCGGCGGCATCGCCGGCCGGTCCCTGAACGGCACCGGCTACGGCCCGGGTGGCCGCCTCGCGCGCCGCCAGCGCCGCGGCGAGCCGCGGTCGCACGTCGGCGCACGCCTCGCACACCGACACCGGGATCACGCCGACCCGCATGAGCCAGGCGAAGATCGTGCAGCCGAGGCAGATCCCGAGGAACGCCTCGAGCGAGGCCGCCACCAGGATGAGGGCCACCAGCACGCGCGCCGCGGTGAGCGAACCGATCGGGAACGCCGCCGCCACGGCGGCGAGCGACAGGAACGCGCCGATGCCCTGGGCGAAGCGCTTGGGCGGGCCGGGCACCGGCCGCTCCTCGAACGGCAGCAGGGGCACGATCGCCTGCGTGGCCAGGCGTCCGAGCGGGCTGAACGTCGGCCCGCTGAGGACCCGGGCCACGAACCCGAAGGTCAGGGGCACGAGCAGCCACCGCCACCCGGTCGCCACGAACAGCGCGGTCTGCACGACCACGCCGGTGGCCACGGTGCGGGCCGCGATCTCGTTGACCGGGTTGGGGAAGCGCAGGAACCGTCGCACCCCGTCATGCTACGCCTTAAATGTTGATCGGAAAACTCGGCTTTCACTTCGCGCCGTACGCTCACGCCGTGGCCCTGACCCTGCTCGTCGACCGGACCACGTGGCGCGCCCACGTCGAGGTCGTTGCGACCACCCCCGGTCTCATCCCGGTGGTGAAGGGCAACGGGTACGGGTTCGGCCGGCCGCGGCTGCTCGACGAGTGCCGCCGCCTGGGCCTCACGGACATCGCCGTCGGCACCGTGCACGAGCTGGCCGATGTCGGCCCCGACCAGCGGGCCATCGTGCTCACACCCTGCGTCGGGCCGGCCGACGCGGCCCGACTTGCCGCGGCCATCGCCGCGGGCGGCCTCGTCGTACCCACCATCGGCCACCGCCGCGACCTCGTCACGCTCGACGGTGCCGGTCACCGCGGCCCGGTCGTGGTCAAGCTGCGCACCTCGATGCAGCGCTACGGCACGACCCCGGCCGACACCGACGAACTGCTCGGCGCGCTGGCCGCGGCGGGCCGGCCCATCGAGGCCTTCGCCGCCCACTTCCCCCTCGACGGCCCCAGCGCCGAGCACGCGAGCGCGCTGGCCACGTGGCTCCCCCACCTGCCGGTCGGCGCCACGCTGCACGTGAGCCACATCGACGGCGACGATCTCGCCCTCCTGGCCGGGCACCACCGCTTCCGTCCCCGCATCGGCACCGCGCTCTGGCACGGCGCCCACAAGGCCGGCCTGCACCTGCGCGCCGACGTGGTCGACGTGCACCCGGTGGCGGCCGGCGAGCGCATCGGCTACCGCCAGGTGACGGTGCCGGGCGACGGCCACGTCGTGCTGGTCACCGCCGGCACCGGCCACGGCGTGCACCCACTGCCCGATGGCCGCAGCCCGTTCCACTTCGCCCGCACGCGCCTGGCCCTCGTCGAGCAGCCGCACATGCACACGAGCATGCTGCACGTGCCCCGAGACCACCCCTGCCCCGCGCCGGGCGACCACGTCGACGTCCAGCGGCCGCTCACCCAGACGTGGGTGGACGTCGTCGAGGAACGCTAGGACGCAGCCCGCGCCCGGCGGTGGCGCACCACGTACAGCGTGCCCACCAGCACCACGACGACGGCGCCGACGACGGTGCCGACCGTGCCGAGCCTGGCCGCCAGCGTCTCCCAGTTGTCGCCGAGCTTGTAGCCGCCGACCACGCAGATCGACGCCCACGAGACGGCGCCGGCCACGTCCCACGGCAGGAACTCGCGACGGAAGCGCATGCCCGACATGCCGGCGGTGGCGGGCATGATCGCCCGCAGGAAGCCGACCCAACGGCCGACGAGCACGATGGTGCCGCGGCGGCGCCGCACCAGGTCGTCGGCGCGCACCCAGCTGTCGGCACCGAGCTTGCGCCCGATCCACGTCTCGCGCAGGCGCGGGCCGTAGCGGCGGCCGATGGCGAAGCCGGTGGCGTCGCCCAGCAGCGCGGCCAGGCACGCCAGCACGACCATGGCGACGAGGTTCAGCTTGCCGACGCCTGCCGCCGCGCCAGCGACCAGCAACCCGATCTCGCCGGGCACGAGGAAGAACATGGTGCCCGTCTCGGCGAAGGTGAGCACGACGACCACCACGTACAACCAGGGCCCCGAGAAGTGCTCGAGCCACTTGGCCACTCCCGAGTTGCCGGACGCCGCGAGCATGCCGTGGAGCCTACCGGTCAGTGCTTGCGGGTCAGCAGCGTGCCCTTCAGCAGGCGCAGCACGCCCTCCACCACCATGGCTTGGAACTCGAGGTCGTCGGACGCGTAGTAGACGATGCCGCCGAGCAGGGTGCGCAGCGTCTCGGTCACCAGGAGCGCGTCCTCGGCCGCCACCTCGCCGCGGAGCACGGCCCGGTCGACCAGCTCGTGGTGGAAGCGGCCCCGCTGCACCACGGCGTCGGCCGGCGGATCGAGCTCGGGGTGCCGACGGCTGTCGGCTCGGGCCGCCACGAGGAAACGGGCCAGCGACGGATGGTCACGGTTGAGCGCCTGCGATGCGACCAGCACCGCGGCGAACTCGTCGGCCAGCGTCTGGCACCCGCGGATGGCCTCCTGGTACGTGGAGTACACGAGCAGGTGGGTCTGAACCAGTGCCTCGCGGTACAGCTCCGACTTCGAGCGGTAGTAGTGGTAGATCGCCGCGGTGGTCAGCTCGGCGACCTCGGCGATCTGGCGAGTCGTGGTGCCGTCGTAGCCGCTGTCGGAGAAGCAGGTGCGGGCGGCGTCCAGGATGCGCAGGCGCGTCAGGTCACCCACCGACGCCGGGGGCCGACCGAGCTTCTTCGATCCCCCGTGAGGCGGCGGCGTGGCGCTCACTCGGCGGCGTCGTACGAGAACTGCTCGCGCAGCACCCGCTTCAGGATCTTGCCGCTCGGGTTCCGCGGGATCTCCGTAACCAGCTCCACCGCCTTCACGAGTTTGAAGGGCGCCAGCTTGCCCTTGCACCAGTCCATGACCTCGGCCGCCGTGAGCGTCGGGTCCTTGGGCACCACGATGGCCAATGGGCTCTCGCCCCACTTGGCCGACGGGATGCCCACGATGGCGGCGTCGGCCACCCTCGGGTTGGCCAGCAGCACGCTCTCGATCTCGGCCGGGTACACGTTCTCGCCACCCGAGATGAGCATGTCCTTGATGCGGTCCATGATGGTGACGAAGCCGTCGGCGTCCATGGTGGCGACGTCGCCGGTGTGCAGCCAGCCGTCGCGGATCGTCTGCGCGGTGGCCTCGGGCCGGTTCCAGTACTCCTTCATGATGTGCGGACCGCGCACGATGACCTCGCCCGGCTCGCCGGGGTCGCAGTCGGTGTCGTCCTCGCGCACGATGCGCACGTCGGTGTGGAAGAAGGCCTTGCCGGTGGAGCCGGCGCGTGTGAGCGCATCGTCGGGGCTCACGAGGCAGGCCGGGCCGCAGCTCTCGGTGAGCCCGTAGACCTGGTGGATCTCGACGTGCAGCGCTTCGAACGCCTTGATGAGCGACACGGCCACCGGCGCGGCGCCGCTCATGATCCAGCGCACGCTCGACAGGTCGTGGGTGGCGGCGTCGTACACGGCGAGACAGAACTGGAGCATGGCCGGCACCATGAGGCCGGTGGTGATCTTCTCGGTGCCGAACAGCGCGAGCGATTGGCGCGGATCGAACGTCTTCGGGATCACCATGCACGCGCCCTTGTACACGTTGCCGAGCGCCGGGCTCAGCGCGCCCACGTGGAACAGCGGCAGCGAGATGAGGTAGCGATCGCCGTGGTGCACGTCGGCGGTGGCGTTGATGGTGAAGATGCCCCACATGACCGTGTCGTGCGTGTGCACGACACCCTTGGGCAGCCCGGTGGTGCCCGAGGTGTACATGAGGAAGAGGTTGTCGTCGCCCACCGCGGTGACGGGCGGTTCGGCGGCGGACGCCGCACCGGTCCAGTCGTCGTAGGCGACGGCGAACGGTGCGACCTCACCGCCGAGTTGAGCCCACGTGGACACATCGGTGCGGTCGCCGCGGCCGTGCAGTTCGGCGACAGGCACGGCGAACTCGCCGCCGAACACGAGCGCCTTCGTGCCCGAGTCCTTCAGGATGAACTCGAGCTCGTCGGGCACGAGCCGCCAGTTCAGGGGCACGACCACCGCGCCGAGCTTGGCGATCCCGAAGAACGTCTCGACGAACTCGACGCCGTTCATCAACAGGATGCCGACGCGGTCGCCCGTGCCGACTCCCGACGCCGCGAGGGCATTGGCCACGCGGTTGGCCCGCTGGTCGAGCTCACGGAAGGTGAACCGTCGACCGGTGTCGGGTTCGCACACCGCCTCGTTGTGCGGGTTGAGGAAGGCACGCTTGCCCAGGAAGGAGCCGATGTTGTTCCGCATGCCGGGATTGTGGCACGTCGCGGTGTGGGCGCCCGGCCCCCACCGACGAACGAGCCCCTTCCGCCGGCGGTGGAGGGTCCGCTACCGTGATCGGTCGTTCGACATCGAGCGACCGGCTGACGGCCACTGTGACGAGGGGGACTGCACCATGCTTGCAGGAGCGGAACTGACCACATCATCCGAGCTGGCCGAGCGGGCCCGGGCCCTGATCCCACTGCTCGATGCCAATGCGGCCTACGCCGACACGCAGGGTGAGCTGGCGCCGGTGGTCGTCGACGCCCTCCACGAGCAGGGCCTGTTCGGCATGTGGGTGCCCGAGGTGCTCGGTGGGGCCGAGCTCGACCCGGTGCGCTCACTCGAGGTGCTCGAGAACCTCTCCTACGGCGACGCATCCGCGGGCTGGGTCGTGATGGCGGCGTGCCTGTCCACCGGCACCGGCGCGGCCTACCTGGCCGACGACGCCGTGGCCGAGCTGTTCCGGCCCGGTCAGCGTCTGCCGGTGATCGCCGGCCAGGGCACCCGCCCGGGCGTGGCCGTGTCCCACGACGGTGGCTTCCTGGTGAGCGGCTCGTGGAGCTTCGCTTCGGGCCTGCTGCACGGCACCCACATCCACACCCTCGCCATCATCGAGGGCACGGGCGAGCCCCGCATCTTCGTCGTGCCGCGCGACAAGGCCACGCTCCTGGGCAACTGGGACGTGATGGGCCTGCGGGGCACGGGCTCCATCGACTACACGCTCGACAACGTGTACGTGCCCGACGGCTACTCGCACTTCGCCGTCACCCAGGATCCCAAGCGCGGCGGCAACCTGTACCACGTGGGCATCATCGGCTTCGCCGAGATCTGCCACTCGGGCTGGGCCCTCGGCGTGGGTCGCCGCCTGCTCGACGAGCTGTCGGAGCTGGTGCAGTCGAAGGCCGGTCGCCCCGGCGCCCAGGCCGACAGCGACTCGTTCCTCGAGGGCTTCGCCAAGGCCGAAGCCACGCTGCGTGCCGCCAAGGCGCTGCTGCTCGAGTCCTGGCGCGACGCCCAGGTCGCGCTGGACAAGGGCGAGCACCTGTCGCGCCGCCAGCACACGCTGGTGCGCCTGTCGCTCACGAACGTCACGGCCGCTCTCGCCGAGGTGGCGAACTTCGTCTACCTCGCCGCCGGCACCACCGCGCTGCGCCGCGGCACCATCCAGCGTCTCGTGCGTGATGTGCACGCCGGCACCCAACACGTCACCTCGTCGCCCGCCGTGCTGCAGAACTGCGGCCGTGAGCTGGTCGGCGTGGCCAACGACAAGCGCTGGCAGTTCCTCGACCTCGTCCCCGCCTGACAGTGAGGGCGCCGTCGTGGGGTGCTGGTCTTGCCCACGTAGCGTGGCGGCCGATGGCGCCCGTGACCTCTGCCGTGGCCCGCACCCCGGTGCGGGCGGCCGACGCCGGCGGCTGGACCGACACCTGGTTCGCCGGGCACGGCGTCGTGTGCTCGGTGGCGCTCGGCCCGGCCGTCACCGCGGCGTGGCGGTGACCGCGTCCAGCGCCGTGCCGCCGGGCAGCGGGCTGGGCACGTCGGCCTCGGTCGTGGTGGCGCTGGTGGCCGCGCTGCGGGCGCTCGGCGGCGAACGCGAGCAGCACGCCGCCGCCATCGCCACCGCCGCCCACGCGATCGAGACCACCGAGCTGGGTTGGCAGAGCGGTGTGCAGGACCAGCTGGCCTGTGCCCACGGTGGCGCCGTGCACATCGCGATCGCCGACTACCCGCGCACCA
This sequence comes from Actinomycetes bacterium, assembly GCA_031359995.1. Lineage (GTDB taxonomy): Bacteria > Actinomycetota > Acidimicrobiia > Acidimicrobiales > Ilumatobacteraceae > JANMAT01. The sequence continues at coordinate 41,022 of JANMAT010000009.1, read as the reverse complement.
TCGTGACGCCCATCCGCGTGCCGGCCACCGCCTGGCGGGCGCTCACCGACCGGCTGATCACGGTGTACCTCGGCCGCCCCCACACGTCGAGCACGGTGCACGACGAGGTCATCGCCGCGCTCGGTGCGACCGCCGGCGCCCGGCTGGAGCCGTTGCGACGCGCCGGTGCGATGGCGGCGGGGTCGCTCAGCATGGGCGACATCGAGGGCTGGGCCGAGGCGCTCACCGACGCCACCGAGGGCCAGCGCGCCCTGCATCCGGCGCTGGTCAGCGAGGCCGCCGACGCGGTCTGGGCCACCGCCCGCGGGCTCGGCGCACTCGGGTGGAAGGTGAACGGCGCCGGCGGCCCGGGCGGCACCGTCACCGTGCTGGCCGGCACCGGGCGCGATCCGGCCGAAGTGCGCGCCGCCCTCGACCGGCCCGATCACGGGTGGCGGGTGCTCGACCTCCGGCCGACGACCAGCGGGCTGCAGGTCACCACGAGTTCCAGTGGGTGATCGAGTCCAGGTCGAGCCGTGACGCCGGCTTGAAGTCGGTGCCGATCGTGTAGGCGATCGGGAACATGCCGGCGTGGGTGAACTTCGTGTGGTCCACCCCGATGACCACGCCGACCTCGGCCTCTTTGCGACACGTCATCGTCGTCCACGCCGAACCCAGGCCGCGGCCGCGCAGGGCGAGCATGAACGACCACACCGCCGGCAGGATGGAGCCCCAGTAGCCGGGCTGGCGCGCCGCCGGCTCGGCGTCGATGCGACCCTCCTGGTAGGCGAGCATCAGCACGGGCACCTCGTGGAAGTGCTGGCGCAGGTGCAGCGCCGACGCGCTCACCGCGTCGCGCCGCTCGGCCCGCACGTCACCGGGCTGGTAGTCGGCGCTGGCCGGCGCGTTCATGTACTCGTCGAACACCTCGCCGTAGAGATCGGCCAGCGCCTTCTTCTTGGCCGGTTCGTCGACGAACACGAACTGCCACGCTTGCCGATTGGAGCCCGACGGCGCCTGCACGGCCAGGGCGAGGCACTCCTCGATCACCGAGCGGGGCACGGGCCTGGTGAGGTCGAGGCGCTTGCGCACGGCGCGCGTGGTGGACAGCAGTTGGTCGGGATCGAGCGGGAGGAGGTCGGCCATGGTCGTCGGTCTAGCACCACCCTTCTACTGGCAGCGGCACTGTCGATCGTCGCGAACTCCGTCCCATGCGAGGGGGCGGTGGTGGCGGCCCGCTAGTTTCAGCCCACCCGCCCCGGGCGGCGAAGGAGACGGTGATGGAGTTCGACCAGGGAGCCAAGCTCGACACGAGCCAGATCGATGATCGCCGCGGGAGCGGCGGTGGCGGTGGTGGCGCGGGCGGGCTCGGCGGCATGTTCGGTGGCGGTGGCAGCAAGGTCGCCGTCGGTGGTGGCGGCCTCGGCATCATCGGGCTGATCCTCGCCCTCATCTTCGGCGGCGGGAAGATCTTCGGCGGCGGCAACGGCTTCCCGACCTCGAACCAGGTGTTCCCCGGCGCCAGCAGCGACACCTCGGTCTCACCGGCCGGTGCGACCGACGGCGTGAACGCCGCGTGCCTCACCGGGGCCGACGCCAACACCAAGGACGCCTGCCTCATCGTCGGCGTCGTCAACAGCGTGCAGAACTACTGGGCGCGAGAGTTCGCCCGCGCCAACATCAAGTACACGCTCACCAAGACGCAGCTCTTCACCGGCCAGACCGACACGGGCTGCGGTGCGGCGTCGAGCGACGTGGGCCCCTTCTACTGTCCCGGCGACAAGACCGTGTACCTCGACCTCGGCTTCTTCGACGAGCTCACCACGAAGTTCGGCGCCAAGGGCGGCAAGTTCGCCGAGGCCTACGTGATCGCCCACGAGTACGGGCACCACGTGCAGGACCTGCTGGGCACCTCGGCCCAGGTCGACAAGTCGGGCGACCGCCAGGGCCCCAACTCGGGCTCGGTGCGGCTCGAGTTGCAGGCCGACTGCTACGCCGGTGTGTGGGCCAACCACGCCACCACCGAACCGCAGGGCGACACCGGCCGACCCCTGATCACGTCCATCACCGATCAGGACATCGCCGACGGCCTCGATGCCGCGTCCGCCGTGGGCGACGATCGCATCCAGAGGGAGTTCCAGGGCAAGGTGACCCCGGAGACCTGGACGCACGGCTCGTCGGCCCAGCGCCAGAAGTGGTTCACCACCGGCTTCCGCACGGGCAACGCCGACGACTGCGACACCTTCAGCGGCTCGATCTGACGACCCGCCGGCGGCCCCCGTCAGCCCACGCCGGGGTTGATGGGGGCATCCGCGATGATCAGGCGCTCGGCCAGCCCGGGCAGGTCGTCGACGCCGATGCCGAGCTCGGCCAGGATCTCGGCGTTGTGCTCGCCGAAGAACGGCGCGTGGCGCTTCGGTTCCGGCGCGGCGTCCTGCAGGCGCCACGACACGCTGTGCTGCTTGTGCCGCGGCATCTTCGGGTTGGGCAGGTGCACCCAGAAGTTGCGGTGCAGGTGCTGGATGTCGTCGAGCACCGTGCCGGTGTCGAGCACGCGCCCGGCGGGCACGCCGGCGCCCTGCAGGGTCTCCATGGCGAGGTGCGGTCGTTGCATCCGCAACCAGTCCTGGATGACGACGTCGATCTCGTCGTGGCGGGCCCGTCGCTCGTCGACACCGAGCCCGCCCAGGTCGTCGCGGCCGAGCAGGCGGCACAGGGCGCGCCACTCGTCGTCGGTGCGCACCGACACCACGATCCACTGCTCCTCGCCCTTCACACGGTACGCGCCCTGGGGTGCGATGCGAGCGTCGCGGCAACCGCGGTGCACCCACTCCTCCCCGCGTGACGCGGCCACGAACGCCTCGCCGATGAGCACGGTGCCGGTCTCTCGCTGGGCCAGGTCGATGTGGCAGCCGGCGCCGGTCGCGTCGCGCTCCATCAGGCCGAGCACGGCCGCGGCCACCGCGTTGAGACCGGCGACCGGATCGCCGTAGGAGATGCCGGTCTTGAACGGCTCCTCGTCACCCTCGTAGCCGCTGAGCGACGTGAGGCCCGACATCAGTTCGATGACCGGACCGAAGCCCACGTACTTGGCGTCGGGGCCGACCTTGCCGAACGCGGCCATGCTGATGGTGACGAGGCGGGGGTTGGCCGCCTGCAGCACCTCGTCGGTGAAGCCGAGCTTGTCGAGCACATCGGCGCGGTAGTTCTCGATGAGCACGTCGGCGGTGGCCAGCAGCCGGGCCAGCAGGTCGCGCCCTTCGGGCTGGGCCAGGTCGAGCGTGAGCGACCGCTTGTCACGGTTGTAGGCCTGGAAGTAGTAGGCCGAGTTCCACGGGTCGGGCGCGTTGGGCTGGGGCACCAGGGTGCGGATGTTGTCCCACGCCGCGGGCGACTCGACCTTGATGACGTCGGCGCCCATGGCGGCCAGGTGCATGGTGGCGAACGGGCCGGCCCACATCATGGTGAGATCGATCACCCGCAGACCGGCCAACGGCAGCGTGCCCCGGCTCGACGGGTCGATGGCGGCCGAACGCGGTTCCCACGGCCCGTCGGGCCTCGGCTCGCCCGACGGTCGCCAACCGAACCCGGGGAACGGGCGCGAGGGCACGGTGGCGTCGCCGACCTGTTCGAGGGCACCGCGCTCGTGCAGCCCGGGCGCGGCGAGCAGGTCGGCCGGGGTCATGGCCACGCCCACGGGCACCTTGGCGGCGAGACCGGCGGCCAGCACCTCGGCCTTGGTCTTGTCCATGAAGTACACGTACATCTTGGCCGTGAGGGCCTCTTCGTTCAGGGGCTCCATGCGCAGCAACGGGTCGGCGAAGCGGGGTTCGGCCAGTTCGGGGTCGTCGAGCAGGCGGAACAGACCGGCGATCTGGCGCTCGAGCGCGAAGGCACCGGCCCAGCCGTCGAGGCACGGGTAGATGCCCCACGTGGCGCGGGTGTGGTTGCCCAGCCGGGGGATGACCGGGCCGCCCACCGAGGTGGACGCGGCGTACAGCTCGAGCATGCCCGAGGCGCACTCCTGGGCCGACAGGTCGACCACCTCGCCCACACCGTGGCGGCGCCGGCCGTACCAGCACGTGGCGGCGACCGCGAACGCGTTCAGACCGGCGAGCACCTGGGCCTGGTTGCCCCCGGTCACCAGCGGGGTGCGGCCCAGGTCGCCGGTGAGCGACATGATGCCGCCCATGGCGAACGACACGGCGTTGGTGGCCTTCCAGTCGGCGTACGGGCCGGTGAGGCCGAACGGCGTGACCGACACGACCACGAGGTGCGGGTAGCGCTCGTGCACGACCGTCCAGTCGATGCCGTGGGCGGCCAGACCGGCGGGCTGCAGGTCGCTGAGCACGATGTCGGAAGCGGCGAAGGCCGCCATCCAGTCGGCCGGCACCGGCAGGTGTGGTTTCCCGGCATGCAGATAGGTGGCTTCGTCGGCGGTGAGCGGCAGCACGGCCGGCAGATCGACGTGGCGCACATCGGCGCCGTAGCCGCGCAGCATGCGTCCGGCGTAGGCCCCGGACACGCCGGAGGACAGCTCGAGCACCCGTACGCCATCGAGAGGAAGTGTCACGGGACACAGGCCTAATCCTCGCGACCCACGAGGGGCAAACGTACCGGTCGGTCACCCGCCGCCCATGCCCACCGCGCCGAAGCGTTCGGCGCGCAGGGCGTCGACGGTGGCATCGGCGAGTGGGGTCATCTCGACACCCGTGGCCCACGCCAGCACGAGGTCGGCGAGGGCCGGGTTGCGGGCCAGGGCGGGGCCGTGCAGGTAGGTGCCGAGGATGCGCCCGTGGCACACGCCTTCGGTGCCGTCGTGCACGCCGTTGCCCTGCCCGTGGCGCACGCGAGCCAGCGGCTGCAGGCCGGGGCCGAGCGTGGTGCCCCCGCCGTGGTTCTCGAACCCGGTCAGCAGGCCGAGGGCGGGGTCGATCGCCGCGGCCACCAACTCGCCCACGGCCCGCTCGGTGCGGGGCGCGGTGGCCAGGTCGAGCAGGCCCAGGCCGGGCACCTGGCGACCACCGGCGGCGAAGGTGGTGCCCAGGATCTGGTAGCCGGCGCAGATGGCCAGCACCGTCGCGCCAGCAGCCACGGCGGCGGCCAGCCCGCCATCGGCGATGAGCAGTTCGGCCGCGGTGGACTGGGCGAGGTCCTCGCCGCCGCCCAGGTGGTACACGTCGCACGTGCGGGGCACGGCCTGGCCCGGCGCGATCTCCACGATCTCGGCGGCGATGCCGCGGCGCGCGGCGCGGTGAGCCAGCACGAGCGCGTTCCCCCGGTCGCCGTAGAGGCCGAGCACCGTGGGGAACAGGTGGGCGATGCGCAGCACCGAGTCACCACTGGACACCGAGCACCTCCAGCACGTCGTGGAAGGCCGTGTACGTGGCGACCAGATCGACGGGGCCGACCGGTAGCTCCCGGGCGCCGCTCACCGCGTCGGGCGCCACGGTGTGCTCGACGCCGGCGACGCTGAGCCGCACGCTGAGGTCGAGCCGCCGGTCGCCGCTGGCGACCACGCGGCGCCCGACCAGCAGCTCGAACGGCACGTCCCAGATCCACGACGGGTCCATGCCGTCGGCGCCGCGGGCGTTCAGGCACACCACGACCGGGGTGGACGAGCCGTGCAGCAGGTGCATGATCTCGGTCCAGCTGGCCGGGTTCTTCCCCATCAGCAGGCGCACCGACCGCCCGGCCACGGTCACGGTCACGTAGCGGCCGGCCACGTCGGCCACCGCGCTCAGGGCGACGAGAGCGGCGCGCACGTCGACCCCTCGCGAATCGCAGGCGGCCAGCGCCAGCGATGCGTTGGCCCGGTTGAAGTCGCCGGGCAGGGCCAGCGTCATCGGTACGGCGCCGACGTCGCCCGGGCCGTGCACGCACCCTTCGTCGAACCACCACTGCGGCGCGGGGCGGCCCATGCCGCACTCGCAGCGCCAGGTGCCGTCGGCCGCGGTGTGGCGCACCCGAGCACAGCTGGGGCACAGCGCGGCGTCCTCGCCCCACCGGCTGCCGGCGGCGACCCACACGACGTCGGCGTGGTCGCCCACCGCCCACACCACGAGCGGGTCGTCGCAGTTGGCCACCACGGTCAGCGGCCGGTCGACGGTGGCCAGCAGCTCGCGCCAACGCTCGGCGATGCGGCGGATCTCGGTGATGCGGTCGAGTTGATCGCGCGACAGGTTGAGCAGCACGAGCACGCGCGCCCCCACCTGGCGCACCACCTGGGGCACGTAGAGCTCGTCGACCTCGAAGACGAGCTCGTCGGCCCGCTCCGACGCCGGCTCCACCAGCCCAGCCGGCAGGTTGGCCCCCCGGTTGGCCGCCACGGTGCGCTCGGTGCTCAGGCCGGCGGCCAGCAGGCGCGTGGTGGTGGTCTTGCCGTTCGTGCCGGTGACCACGGTGACGGGCCGCCCGCCCACGAGCTTGGCCAGCACCGCCGGATCGACCCACATGGCGACGCGCCCGCCGATGACGGCGCCGTGCCCCCGGCCCAGCAGGCGCGAGGCCCGGCTGGCGGCCCGGCCGGCGGCCACGGCCAGGCGCGTGCGCGCGGCGCGGGCGACCGTGGAGGTGGGCATGGGCTCCGAGGGTACCGGCTGCCCCCGGGCGCCGGCCGGCCCCACGCGTAGGCTCAGGCCATGAGCATCGCCGTGCCCCTGCCCGAGCTGCCCGACCAGGTGGGCCGTTTCGGCCCTCGTGGGTTCCTGGTCACCGTGAGCGACGACGGTCGGGCCCACCCGGCGTCGGTGGTGGTCACCGTGGGCGACGACGGCACGCTGCGCATGGGCGCCGGCCGCCGCACATCGGCCAACGTGACGGCCCGCCCAACGGTGACGCTGCTGTGGGCCGGCCCACTCGACGGCTTGGCCCTGCTGGTCGACGGCACCGGCACGGTCGACGGTGACGCGGTGGTGGTCACCCCCACGTGGGCCGTGCTCCACCAGGTCGCCGGCGCCTGACGACGCGCCCGTCGAGGGCGCGTCAGCTCAGTGGGTGGAGCACGAGATGCAGGGGTCGAAGTTGCGCACCACGTGCTCGCATCGGCGCTCCAGCGTCGCGTTCGACAGGTGCACGTGGCGTTGGGCGAACACCTTCACGTCGCGCTCGATCACGGCCTGGTTCTGCGACGTGGGCGGCACGATGGTGGCCGCCGCGATGGTGCCGTCCTCCGCGATCTCGTAGCGGTGGTAGAGCAGCCCGCGGGGCGCCTCGGTGGCACCGTGACCCACGCCGGGCCGGGGCGTCACCGGCTCGAACGACCGGTCGGGCACGCGGTACGCGTCGATCAGCCGGCGCGCGTCCAAGAGGGCCTCGTAGGCCTCCAGGCCCCGCACCAGCAGGCTGCGGAACGGGTTGCGGGTACCGGCGGCGAGGCCGATCTCGGCGGCCAGTTCGCGCACCGGCGCCTGCATCCGATCGCGGCACAGCTCGAAGCGGGCCAGCGGGCCCACGGCGTACATGCGACCGTCGATCGTCTCGGCATGGAACGCGGTGGAGTGGGCCACCTGCACCTCCACGAAGTGGCTGGGCCAGGCCTCCACCCGCAGGTCGTCGGCCCACGAACGGGCTACCGCACCGCGGTGCATCGGGTACTCGATGGCGTGGCGGACGCACACGTAGCCCATGTCGTGCTCGAGATCGGGGAACGTGAAACCGGCCATCCACCGCACGAGCCCGGGCAGGTCGGCGAGGGCGCGGTCGAAGTCGGGCAACAACGCGTCGAGGGCATCGCGCGACGGCACCTTGTGGAACCCGCCGACGCGCACGTTCACGGGATGGATGGCCCGCCCGCCCACCACCTCGACGATGCGGTTGCCCAGCTGCTTGATGCGCCGCCCCGTCTCGGCCTGCTCGCGGTGCTCGCGCACCATGTCGATCCTGCGGTGGAGACCCAGGAAGTCGGGAGCATGCAGCATCACCATGTGGAGCAGGTGGCTCTCGATCCACTCGCCGCAGCACAGCAGGCGGCGCAGCTCGTCGACGGCGGGGTCCACGGTGACGTCACACGCCGACTCCAGCGCCTGCACCGCGCTCATCTGGTGGGCGACGGGGCAGATGCCGCAGATGCGGGCGGTGATGTCGACGGGCTCGTCGAAGCGGCGGCCGCGCAGCAGCGCCTCGAAGAAGCGGGGCGGCTCGTCGATGCGCAGGCGCACGTCGGTCACCTGGCCGCCGCGGATGGTCAGGGCCAGCGCGCCCTCGCCCTCCACCCGGGCCAGGATCGGCACGTCGAGCTTGCGCTCACGCATGGCGCTCGGCCTCCGCACGGAAGACCGGGCTCTGGCTCGTCATCTGGCGGAACAGGCGCACCACATCGACGGCGTCGACGCCGGTGGTGCGCAGGTGGTCGGCCAGCGCCGTCGTGTTGGGCGTCTCCGACGGACCGAAGCACCCGAAGCAGCCGCGGTGGAACCGGGGGCACAGCGCGCCGCAGCCGGCCTGGGTGACGGGACCGAGGCAGCTCAGGCCGCCGGCCACCAGCACGCAGGTGGTGCCGGCCGCCTTGCACTCGACGCACACGGGGTAGCGGGGTAGCTGGGGTCGGCGCCCGGCAAGCGTGGCGGTCACCAGCTCCACGAGCGAGCGCCGGTCGATGGGGCAGCCGCGCAGTTCGGCGTCGACGACGACGTGGTCGGCGATCGGTGTGGTGGCGGCCAGTGCGTCGATCCACTCGGGGTGGGGGTACACGGCGGGCACGATGTCGGCCAACGTCGACAGGTTGCGCAGCGCCTGCACGCCACCGGCGGTGGCGCACGCCCCGATGGTGACGAGCACATCCGACTGGGCGCGGATCTCGCGCAGGCGGGCCACGTCGTCGCTCGAGGAAACCGAGCCCTCCACGAGCGACAGGTCGTACGGGCCGTCCGTCATGGCCGAGGACGCTGCGGGGAAGTAGTCGATGTCGACCGCGTCGGCCAGGGCGAGCAGGTCGCCCTCGCAGTCGAGCAGGCTCATCCGGCAGCCGTCGCACGAGGCGAACTTCCACACGGCGAGCCGGGGACGTACGGGGGCCACGGCGTTCACACCTCGGCCACGGCGTAGAAGGCGGCGACGCGGTCGTAGGTGACGACCGGGCCGTCGCGGCACACGAGCAGCGGACCCAGCTGGCAGTGACCGCACAGGGCCACCGCGCAGCACATGTTGCGTTCGAGCGCCAGCCGCACGCACGGTGCGGCCACGCCGCGCCCCACCACCGCGGCGCCCACGGTCTGCATCATGCGGTCGGGTCCGCACATCCACACCGCGGTGCGGCTCTCGTCGATCTCGACCGCGGCGAGCAGGTCGGTCACCAGGCCGACGGGGCCGGTCCACGACGCGTCGGCGTGGTCGACGGTGACCCGCACGTCGATGTCGCGGGTGCGCCACCGCTCGAAGTCCGCGGCGAAGATCACATCGGCGGGCGTGCACGCCCCCACGAGCAGCAGCACCCGGTCGTAGCGGTTGCGGTGACGGGCCACGGTCATGAGCGCCGAGCGCAACGGGGCCAGGCCGATGCCGCCGGCCACCATCACCACATCGCAACCCTCGGCCGCCTCGCACTCCCACGACGTGCCGTAGGGGCCGCGCACACCGACGTCGTCACCCGGCCCCAGGGCCCACAGCGCGCTGGTGACCGGCCCGGCCGCCCCGATGGTGTGGGAGCGCCACGCCGGTTGCTGCGGGTCGCTCGACACCGAGATCGGCACCTCGCCCACGCCGGGCAGGCACAGCATGTTCACCTGCGCGGGCCGGAACGGAGGGGGGCGCCCGGCGGCCGGCGCCAGGTCCAGCGTCACCACGGCGGGTGCCTCGTCGTGGCGGGCGACCACGCGCCACACGTCGGGCACCAGGCCGGTCACGACGATCCCCCCGACCCGTTCACCGAGCCGGCGCGCACCACGGCGGCCGCCTCGTCACGGATGTCGATGCCCACGGGACACCAGGTGATGCAGCGGCCGCATCCGACGCAGCCCGACTCGCCGTACTGGTCGAACCAGCTCGACAGCTTGTGGGTGATCCAGTGGCGGTAGCGGGCGCCGGGCGACACGCGCGTGGGGCCGCCCACCATGTGGGTGAACTCGAGCGAGAAGCACGAGTCCCACGTGCGGTCGCGCCACGCGACCGAGCCATCGAGCGACGAGCCGTCGACCATCGTCGTGCAGAAGCACGTCGGGCACACCGCCGTGCAGTTCCCGCACGTCAGGCAGCGCTCGCCCAGAGCCTGCCAGCGCGCCTCGTCGGTGCGGGCCTCGGCCAGCGCGGCGGCCAGCGGTCGGGTCGGCAGGCGCCGTTCCATGTGGCGGGCGTTGGCGGCGACCCGGCGATCGGCGACCCGCTCGTCGTCGGCGGTGGCCGGCGCGCCGAGACCGTCGAGCACGACCGCCCCCGCCTCGGTCGGCGCCCGCACGAGGTACCACGGGTCGCCGTCGCCCTCCACCACCTCGGTCACCACCAGGTCGGCGGCGCGCGACGCGTCGGGCAGACCCGGCCCGGTGCCCATCGACGGGCAGAAGCACGTGGGTGCGGCCTCGGTGCACACCACGGCGACCACGAACGCCGCCGACCGCCGGGCCGAGAACACCGGGTCGGGCACCACTGCGCCGGTGAGGACTCGCCCGAGCTTGTCCATGGCGGCCAGCTCGCACGGGCGCACGCCGACCAGCGCCTGGCGCTCAGCGGCGGGCACCGCGCTGACGAAGACGGTGCGCCCGTTCACCCGTTCGGCCCGCCACAGAGCCACGTGGGGCGGGTGCAGGACCGCCTTCCAGCCGGAGGCCGTGGTGGCGAAGCCGAACCGGGCCCGGTCGCTACGGGCCCGCAGGCGGTAGCGACCGGGGGCCTGTTCGTCACCCCATCCCACCGGCAGGTCGTCGGTGCCGGCGATCTCGCCGATCTCGATGGCGTCGTCGCGCCGCACCGGTCCGAGGACGCGGTGGCCGGCGTCGTGCAGCGCTTGGACGAGCGCGTCGAGATCGCGGAGGTCGAAGCGACGGGGGACCGTCGCTTCCGCGTCCCAACCAGCGGTCATCCGCCAACGGTCGCGCCCCCGGTGTCCGGTCGGCAGGGGCGAAGGACCCCGCTACGGCTCGATGTCGGTGGCCCAGCCCTTCTGCACCGGCGGGAACGACGGCGGGCGCTTCTCCACGAAGGACGTCACGCCCTCCTTGAAGTCGGCCTGCTTGAGCGACGCCTGCATGAGCTCGACGGCCCAGTCGAGCGACTCCTCGATCGTCTGCTCGCCGGCCTGCCACACCTGCCGCTTGATGGCGGCCATCGACGACGGCGAGCAGTTGGTGATGAGGTCGGTCGCGTAGGCGATGACGCGATCCATGAGCGCGTCGGGCGCCACCACCTCGTTCACGATGCCGAGCTCCTTGGCCTCCTCGGCCAGCACGACGCGGCCCGACAGCAGCACGTCGAGGGCGCGGGCGGGGCCGGCCACACGCTGCAGCGTCCACGCCAGCGCCCACTCGGCGATCAGGCCGCGGCGCACGAACGCGGTGGTGAACTTGGCGCCGGCGGCGGCGAAGCGCAGGTCGCACACCATGGCGTGGCTGAAGCCCATGCCGGCGCAGGCGCCGTTGACGGCGGCGATGATCGGCTTGGGGATGCTGAGGGCGTGGTGGAACACACGCGCCGGCGCGGTGGCGCCACCACCCTCGTCGCCGCGGTCACCGATGCCCTGCAGCATCTTCATGTCGGCCCCCGCGCAGAAGCCGCGCCCGGCCCCGGTCACCACGATCACCCGAACGGCATCGTCGCCGCCGGCGCGGTCGAGGGCGTCGTAGTAGGCGTGGCCCATGGCGCCGGTCCACGCGTTCAGCTGCTCGGGCCGGTTCAGGGTGATCACGGCGATCCCCGGTTCCCGCACCTCGTAGAGCACCACATCGTCGGCCATGGTTCCCCCGTCACGTCAGGCGAGCGCGGCGCGCCCGGTCCCCATCGTGCACCGTAGAGCGGTGCGGTACCGGCGCCCCAAACGAGATGCGAGGATCGCGCAAGGAACGACCGACCCGCGTCGGACGGGCCCTACGATGAAGGCGAAGGAGGGTGGACCGATGCTGGTCGCCGTGTGGATCATCGTGGGCGTCGTGCTGCTCGCCGTCGAGATGCACCACTTGGCGTTCTACGCGCTGTTCGGCGCGGTCGGCTCGTTCGCCGCCGCCGGCGTCGCCGCCGCCGCCCCGTCGGCCGTGCCCGGCCAACTCGGCGCCGCCGTGGCCACCTCCGCGGTCGGCATCGTGGCCGTGCGCCCCTTCGTGAGCCGGGTGGTCCACCGCCACCGCGGCGGCCGGGTCGCCCGCGGCGTGCACGGCGGGCTCGTCGACGCCGAGGCCGTCGCCCTCGACCGCATCGGCGGGCGCAGCGCGCCCGGCCACGTCCGGCTGGAGGGCGAGCGCTGGCTCGCCGTCAGCGGCGACGATCGCGTCATCGAAGCCGGCTCCACCGTGCTCGTCACCGGCGTCGAGGGCACCACGCTCACCGTGTGGCTCACCGCCGACCCCGACCTCCCGCTGTCTCCCATCGACTGAAACGAGTGATCCCATGATCGCTGCCCTCGGCTCCGGTGCCATCACCGCCCTCGTCATTGCCGGACTCGTCCTGCTCGTGCTGCTCCGTGCCCTGCGCGGCATGATCAACATCGTCCAGCAGGGCGAGGTCGGGGTGGTGAAGCGACTCGGCGAGTACCGCAAGACCCATGACCCGGGCCTCGTCATCGTGGCGCCGTTCATCGACTCGCTCCAGCGCGTCGACATCCGCGAGGTACCCCGCCCCGGCGACCGCCAGGAGGTCATCACCAAAGACAACGTGGTGGTCACCGTGAACGCCACGATCTTCACGCAGGTGGTCGACGCCAAGCAGGCGCTGTTCTCGATCGCCGAGTTCGACGTGGCCATCGACGCGCTGGCCCGCACCGCCCTGCGTTCGGTCATCGGCACCCTCTCGCTCGACGAGGCACTGAGCGAGCGCGAGCGGATCAACACCGATGTGCAGGGGCAGATGGAGGCCGTCACCGACAAGTGGGGCATCCGCATCAACCGCATCGAGATCGTCGAGATCGCCCCGCCGCCGCAGATCCTGCAGGCGCTGGCGCTGCAGAAGCAGGCCGATCAGGAGAAGCGGGCCCGCATCCTGCAGTCCGAGGGCCAGTCGCAATACGCCATCAACGTGGCCGAGGGCGACGCCCAGGCCGCCGTGCGCGCCGCCCAGGGCGAGCGCCAGGCCGCCATCTTGCGGGCCGAGGGCAACCGGCAGGCCGCCATCCTGGAGTCCGAGGGCCGGGCCCAGGCCATCGCCACGGTGTACGCCGCCATCAAGCACGCCGCGCCCGACCCGACGCTGGTGTCCATCCTGCAGCTCGACACGTTGAGCAAGTTCGCCGACAGCGACAACGCCAAGATCGTCGTGCCCTACGAGTCGGTCGGTCTCATGGGCGCGGCCCAGGCGCTGCGGAGCATCTTGAGCGGCGGCGACAGCGCCTGACGCCGTGCTCGGTCCCCGAGAGTCCTAAGACGGGGTCCTCATTCCCTGGCCGATCGTTGGCGGGTCGCTGACGTCGACCACACCGCTCGCTGCCCTGTCGCAGCGCACGATCGTGTCATTCGTCGCGGGCGGCGGATCGACAAGGAGCGAGCGATGCGAGTCTGGATCGAGCAGCACGAGTGCGTCGGCAACGGCGTGTGCGAATCAGCGTGCCCCGAGATGTTCCACTTCGACGGGACGCTGGCCTTCGTCAAGGTCGACGGGAAGCTGTTGCCCCAGGGGCAGGCGGGCACGGCCGAGGTGCCGGCCGAGCTCGTCGACAAGGTCCTCGAGGCCGCCGAGGAGTGCCCACCCGGCTGCATCTACCTGGACGCCTGAGCCGGACCCCTTCCCCCCATCGCGCGGTCCGGTGCACAACGGCGTGTGCCGGGCCGCGCCCGAACGGTGGTTCCCGCACGGACGGGTGCGCCGGTGTGTCATCCTGTCGGCGACTGCTCGCCACCAAGGGGGCCCCATGAGCACCGTGGTCGATCCGCCAGCGATGGCCAACAAAGGCCTGAAGGGGGGTTCCCTCGGCTTGGTGGCCGTCATCGTCATCGGCGTGGCCTCCACCGCCCCCGGCTACAGCCTGGCCGCCAGCATCGGCCTCGTCACCGGCGAGGTCGGCCAGAAGGCGCCGTTCATCATGCTGTTCGCCTTCGTGCCCATGGCCTGCATCGCCGCGAGCTTCTACTACCTGAACAAGGCCGACCCCGACTGCGGCACCAACTTCACGTGGGGCGTGCGGGCCTTCGGCCCGAAGGCGGGCTGGATCGCCGGGTGGGGCTGCATCGTGGCCGACCTGGTGATCATGCCGAACCTGGCCGGCGTGTCGGGTCAGTACCTGGTGCTGCTGTTCAGCGAGTCCGCGGCCAACAACATCTGGCTCACCACCGCCATCGGCATCGTGTTCATCATCGCCATGACGTGGATCTGTTGGAAGGGCATCGAGCTGTCGGCCCGTTCGCAGGTGGCCCTGCTCGGCACCGAGCTGGTCGTGCTGGCCGCCTTCGCCATCATCGCCATCTCGAAGTCGTTCAGCGGCACCACCAAGGTGGTCACCGTCGCCAAGGATGCGTTCGCCGACGCCGTGCCCGACTACTGCAAGAGCGCCGGCGACGCACTCAGCTGCACGTACAAGTCGGTGAAGCCGAGCCTGAGCTGGCTGTCGCCCAGCGGCGTGTCGAGCAGCGGCATCATCGCCGGCCTCGTGCTGGCCGTGTTCATCTACTGGGGCTGGGACACCTGCGTGTCGGTGAACGAGGAGGCCAAGGACTCCAGCCGCACGCCCGGGCGGGCCGCGGTGCTGTCCACCATCGTCTTGCTGCTCATCTACCTCGTCACCGCCTTCGGCGCGGTGGCTCTGCTGGGCCCGGCCTTCGTGAGCGACAACGCCAGTGACGCCATGTACGCCCTCGGCAAGGTGGCACTGCCCACCATCATGGTGAAGCTGCTGGTCATCGCTGTGCTCACCTCGGCGGCCGCCTCGTGCCAGACCACGATCCTGCCCGCCACCCGCACCATGTTGTCCATGGGGGCCCACGGCGCGGCGCCGGCGAGCCTGGCCCGCATCGATCCGAAGCGGCTCACGCCCGACTACAGCTCGTGGCTGTTCGGCAGCGTGTCCATCCTCTGGTACGTGGCGCTCGTGGTCGTGAGCCACAACACCTCGACCGACGCCTACAGCGCATCGATCGCCGCGGTCGGCATGGCCATCGCCGTGTACTACGGCCTGTCGGGCATCTCGTGCATCGTGCTGTTCCGCAAGCACCTCTTCACGTCGCTGAAGCACTTCGTGATGATCGGCGTGCTCCCTGGCGTCGGCGGCGTGATCCTGCTGTTCGTGTTCGTCAAGACGGTGTGGGACGCCAAGAACGCCGACTACGCACCGGGCACCTTGTTCGGGGTCGGCACGGTGCTGGTGATCGGCACCATCCTGCTCGTGCTCGGCATACCCCTCATGCTCGTCTGTGCAAGGAAGTACCCGGCCTTCTTCAAGATCCGAGCGGAGCCGGTGGATGCGGTGAAGGACCCCACGGGCGAGGACACCCTGCTGGCCCCGCTCGGCACCTACCGGAAGGGCGTGATCTGATGGCCGGCGACATCGTGGTGGGCATCGGCGGCAGCGGCAGCGGCTACCAGGCCGCCCGCACCGCCGCCCGCGTGGCCAGCACCATGAAGGTGCCCCTCGTGCTCGTGTTCGGGTACGAGGCCAGCCCCTTGGGGCCGCGGGGCGGTCCGCTCGAGGACCAGATCGAGGCCATCGGCGTCGACGCCATCGAGGAGATCAAGGCCGAGCTGCTGGCCGAGCGGCCCGGGCTCGTGGTCGATGTCGAGCTGGTGCGCGAGCGTCCGGTCGACGCGCTGCTGGTGGTGGCCCAGGCCCGCCGGGCCGAGGCGATCGCCGTGGGCCACGGGGGCCGCGGTCCGTTGCGCGCCGCCCTGCTCGGCAGCGTCACCTACGAGATCGTGCACCGCTCGCCCATCCCCGTGCTCGTGGTGCCCAACGACGAGGCCGACGAGGAGAGCTGACCGCGGTGCAGCACGAGACCTACCTGACCCACATCAGCCACGACGTCGACCGGGTGGCGGCCATCGCCGCCGGGCCGCTCGACGCGCCGGTGGCCGCCTGCCCCGGATGGGACGTGCGCCAGCTCGTCGCACACCTCGGCTTCGTGCACCGTTGGGCCACCCGCGCCATCGTCACCGGCCAGCGCCCCACCGGCTTCGGCGGTGACACGCCGGGCGACACCGAACTGGCCGGGTGGTTCCGAGACGGCGCCGACGGGTTGCTGCACGCGCTGGCCACCACCGATCCCGACGCCGACACGTGGCACCCGTTCCCCGGCGAGCAGAAGGTGTGGCTGTGGCGACGCCGCCAGGCCCACGAGACCGCCGTGCACCGCTGGGACGCCGAACGGGCCGTGGGCGCGGCCGCCACCCTCGACGCCGAGCTCTCGGCCGACGGCGTGAACGAGTACGCCGAGATCCTGCTGCCGCGCGCGCTCAGCCGGGAGAAGGTCGCACCGCCGACCACCCGCCTCGGCCTGCTCGCCACCGACGCCGACCGCGCCTGGGTGCTGCACGGCGACGGCGACCAGCTCCGCGTCACGCACCACGACGGCCGGCACGACGGCGCCCTCGAAGGGCCGGCCGAAGCGCTGCTACTGGTGCTCATGGGCCGCACCGAGCGCGCCGCGGTCACCACCTCCGGCGATGCCGCCGTGGTCGAGGCGTGGATGGGGCTGCCCGGCCTGTGACATCGGGCCCTCAGGCCTTTCGTCCCTTTCTGCATCGGGTTCGAATCTCGTACCGTGACCGGCGATCGTCCCGACGCGGGACTCCGAGGGGAAGGGGCCCCATGAGCCAGACCGCCACGCTCGCCGACACCGCACCGGTGGCCGAGACCGAGCACGTCGACGTCCTGATCGTGGGCGCCGGCATCTCCGGCGTCGGGGGCGCCTACCACCTCAAGACGCAGTGCCCCGACAAGAGCTACGTGGTGCTCGAGGCCTACGAGAGCTTCGGCGGCACGTGGTGGATGCACCGCTACCCCGGCATCCGCTCCGACAGTGACCTCTACACGTTCGGCTACCGCTTCAAGCCGTGGACCAGCGCGCCGATCGCCACCGCGGATGAGATCCTGAAGTACATGGGCGAGGTCATCGAGGAGAACAACCTCGGCCCGCGCATCCGCTTCCGGCACAAGGTCACCGACGCCTCGTGGTCGAGCACCGACAACCTGTGGACCGTCGACGTGGTGCGGGGCGACACCGGCGAGCACCTGCGCTTCACGTGCACCTTCCTGTGGATGTGCCAGGGCTACTACCGCCACGCCGAGGGCTACACGCCCGACTGGCCCGGCATGGACCGCTTCAAGGGCACGATCGTGCACCCGCAGACGTGGCCCGAGAACCTCGACTACAAGGGCAAGAAGGTCATCTGCATCGGCTCGGGCGCCACCGCGGCAACCCTCGTGCCGGCCATCGCCCCCGACGTCGAGAAGATCACCGTGCTGCAACGGTCGCCCACGTACTTCTGGACGGGCCGCAACGCCAACGAGCTGGCCGACACCCTGCGCCCGCTCGGGATCGACGAGACCTGGATCCACGAGATCGTCCGCAAGAAGATCCTGTTCGACCAGGAAGCGGTCACGAAGATGTCGTTCGAGCAGTCCGACGTGCTGGCCAAGGAGCTCATCGAGAACGTCCGCACCTTCCTGCCCGAGGGCTACGACGTGGACACCCACTTCACGCCGAAGTACCGGCCGTGGCAGCAGCGCCTGGCCTTCGTGCCCGACGGCGATCTGTTCCAGGGCATCACCACCGGCAAGGCCGAGATGGTCACCGACACCATCGAGAACTTCACCGAGAAGGGCGTCCTGCTGAAGTCGGGCCGTGAGCTCGAGGCCGACATCATCGTCACCGCCACCGGCTTCAACCTGGCCGTGCTCGGCGACATCGCGTTCACCGTCGACGGCGAGCCCGTGCAGTTCCACGACACGGTCACGTGGCGCGGCATGATGTTCACGGGCGTGCCGAACCTGCTGTGGGTCTTCGGCTACTTCCGGGCCAGCTGGACGCTGCGGGCCGACCTCATCGGCGATCTGGTGTGCCGCATGCTGCAGCACATGGACACCACGGGCGCCAAGCGGGTCACGCCGGCGCTGCGGGCCACCGAGGACGCCGACATGCCGATCCTGCCGTGGATCGACCCGGAGAACTTCAACCCCGGCTACCTGATGCGGGGCATGCACCTGCTGCCCAAGCGGGGCGACAAGCCCGAGTGGCAGCACACCCAGGACTACTGGGTGGAGAAGGACGCGCTGCCCGCCACCGACCTGGACGACGGCTGCCTGATCTTCGAGTGACCTGACCGGTCGGCCGAACGCCGCTGGCATAGCGCTCACAGAGCGGGCATTGTGCGCTACCAGGGAACCCCGTCACACCCTGCCTCCATGCTGACCGCATGAGCGATCCCGATCCCTTCGACGACCCCGTTCCTCGCGGTGTCGCGCTGTCGCTGGACGAGGCACTCCGGGTGTTGGAGGCGATCGAAGACGCTCGCCTGGCCCTACGAGAACGTGGAACTGCTCCTGGGCTTCAGGACGAGCTGGCAACCGTCATCCGCATGCTCCACGGTAAACTGGGCTGCGAAGAAGGGGGCGTCCAATGACCGAGCCAGAGGTACTTCTCCCCGCAGAAGCCGCACAACGATTGGGCGTCGCGACCCGTGTCGTCGTACAGGCGATGTATGAGAAGCGGCTGCCGCGAGTGAAGCTCGACGATGGAACGCTCGGCATCCCTGCCGATGCGCTCGACTCCTTCCACGTCCAGACCGCGTAGCGCGCCACTGCCGCTCTGCTCCGTCTGGGGCAAGCTGAGTGGTCGAGCGACACCCTGACTGCCGATCGGCACCACCCCTGTGCCCGGCATCAGCGGGACTTTGCATTCCGCCAGCGGGCCCGTGACGCATGGGTACGCTCGGGCAGTGCGCTTCGGGCCGCGTCGTCTCCTCGCGACGCTGGTCGTGACGAGTCAGAGCTTCGAACACCCGAGCGTCGGGTTGACCGTCAGGGTTGACGGGGATGTGGCCGTCGCTGGGAAGTTCGAGGTCGAGAGCCAGCACAACTTCCGGTACTAGTCATTCGACCCTCGCTGGGATGGCGCCCGACGTGACGGTCCGGCCCCCGGCCTGGGTCACCAGCATCTCGCCCGAGCGCTGTCAGAGATCGTGCATGACCCCCGGCCGGCGCTGAGCCACGTGCCAGAGCACGCCCGACGGATCGAGGACGTAGGCGATGCGCAGCCCCCAGGGCTGCATCGCCGGCGCCTTCGGCGCAGGTACGCCGAATGTCGCGGGCAGGTCGAGCGACACGATGTGCCCCCACCATGTGTCGAGCTCGTCGACGAGGAGCTGCATCATGAAGTTCTCCGCCCATTCCTTCTGGTAGTACCTCTGCAGCAAGAACGAGGTCGAACCGATCCGGTAGATGGTCACGTCGTCGCCATCGAGCTCCTTCGCAAAGCCCAGCGCTTCGTAGAACGCCTTGGAGGTCGCGTAGTCCGAGGCGGGAAGGAATGGCCGCGCCGACTCGGTGCCGGCAGGGACAGCGTGAACCATCGTTCGATCCTAACGCCGCAAGGATTGCGCACCGGACGGCCAGGCAGCACACCTCGAACACGGTCGCGCGCATCAGCAAGCACCCCGGGCTGTTGCCTGCGCCAGCTCCCCGTCCGAACCCGCCGCTCGGCGTCGCACCTCGCCTCACGCGCTTCGACGGCACAAGGCTGCGACCGTGAGCAAAGTCGCCGTGCCGGCAAGCGATGCTTCCATCACGGACATCTGGCTTTTCGCCATCACCGTTCGTCTCCTGCTCGACCGAGGGCCGACCCGACGGCGAACGGCGCTGGCCGCTGGACGCCGCTCATGGCGGCCGCAACGGCCCGGCTGGTCACCGCGAGAGCGTCGATCGATGGGTGCGTGGGATACCGGCATCTACGAGAACGACGACGCGGCCGACTGGGGCCACGAGGTCACCGAGGGCGGGCTGGGCGCCGTGGAGGCCGCCCTCGATGCCGCCTTGGAAGCCGACTACGTCGAAGCACCCGAGGGCGCGTGCGCAGTGGCCGCCGCCGACGTGGTGGCCCGGCGGATCTCCGGTCGGGGCGAGACGTCGTCCGACTGCGAGGCAGTCGGCGCGTGGGTCGCATCCACCGCCGAGCGGCCGACGACGCCCTTGGTCGCGAAGGCCACGCAGGCCTTCCAGCGCGTGCGCGGCGAGGACTCCGAGCTGGCCGAGCTGTGGTCGGACGACGACGCCTCCCACGCCGCATGGCTGGCGACGCTCGTAGACATCGACCAACGCCTGGCCTCGTGAACCTTCCCGTGGTAGCCGGGGCCAGCGCGAGGCAACGTTCGAAACGCTATCGGTCGGGTTTGACCCGGGACACGTGCTTGGCCAACCGGTCGAGGCGCGTGTCCCACTGCACGCCGGTGGCGGCGATCCACGCCACCGCGTCGGCGAGCGGCGCGGTCTGTGCCGCGTAGCGAACCTCACGACCGTCGCGCGCCGACGACACCAGGCCAGCGTCGGCCAGGGCCTGCAGGTGCTTCACCACCGCCTGGCGAGTGACCGGCAGGTCACGCGCCAGCACCGTGGCCGACGTGGGCCCGTCGGCCACCAGGCGTCGCACGACCGTGCGCCGCGTGGGGTCGGCGAGGGCGGCGAAGACGTGGTCCAGGTTGCTCACACGCGCACGTGGGCGGTGGCGACGAAGGCCAGCGCCAGCACGCGCCCGGTCCAGCCCGCGATTGCCCGACCCACGGGCACGAGCCGCGTCTCGGTGACGGTGACGACGGTGTGGCTCACCGCCGGCACGAGCTCGATCTCGACGCGGCTGACGGCGTCGGGGCGATCACTCGGCCACCACCGCAACGCGAGCCGGCGGCCGGGCTGCACATCGTCGACCACGACGTCGCGGACCACGCCGTCGTCGTCGACCATGCGGCCGGTGGCACCCGGCTCGACCGTGAGATCCACCTGGGGCGCCAACCACGCTTCGAGCTGACGGGCGTCGGATACCGCGTCCCACACGTCGTCGATCGGTGCCGGCACGGTGGTGGTGCGGGTGACCTGCGCGTCGTCCATGGGGAGCCTCCCGAGATTCGCAACCTTCGGGTTGCAGGTTAGCATCGTCGGCCCTACCCTCGGTGTGCAACCAACCAGTTGCACCTCAGAGGAGCGGACCGTGCTGATCCCCACCGTGATCGAGACCACCAACCGGGGCGAGCGGGCCTTCGACATCTACAGCCGCCTGCTGGCCAACCGCATCGTCTTCCTCGGCACCGCCATCGACGACCACGTGGCCAACCTGATCGTGGCCCAGCTGCTCCACCTGGAGTCGGAAGCACCCGACAAGGACATCTCGCTCTACATCAACTCGCCCGGCGGCGACATGACCGGGCTGTTCGCCATCCACGACACCATGCAGTGCATCGCCCCCGACGTGTCGACCCTGTGCGTGGGCCAGGCCGCGTCAGCCGCCGCCGTGCTGCTGGCCGCCGGCGCCCCGGGCAAGCGCTCCACCCTGCCCAACGCCCGGGTGCTCATCCACCAACCCCACGGCGGCATGCAGGGCCAGTCGACCGACATGGAGCTGGCCGTGGCCGAGATGGTCGAGATGCGCCGGCGCATGGTCGACATCCTCGTCGCCCGCACCGGTCAGACCGAGGCGCGCATCACCGCCGACATCGACCGCGACTACATCCTGCGGGGTGAGCAGGCCATCGGCTACGGGCTCGTCGACGCCGTCATCGAGCGACGCGAACGGCAGCCGGTCGTGGCGGCCACCGCCACGGCGGCGTGACAGCTGTCGGCCACGGCGGCCCCGCGGAGCGCACCGACGGCCGGTAGCGTGCCCGGGGCATGGCCGAGCCCTCCCCCGTCCCCACGGCCTCCCCCATCACCACGTCGGCCTCGGGCCTGAGCTCGGCCGAGGTGGCCGAGCGCGTGCGGCGCGGCCAGGTGAACCGGGTCGAGGACGACACCAGCCGGCCGCTGTCGCTCATCATCCGCACGAACCTGTTCACCCGGTTCAACGCCATCCTCGGCGTGCTGTTCGTGCTCGTGCTGGTGGCGGGGAAGTGGCAGGACGGACTGTTCGGTGGGCTCGTGCTCGTGAACGCCCTCATCGGCATCGTGCAGGAGGTCCGGGCCAAGCGCACCCTCGACCGCCTCGCCGTGCTCAACGCGCCCAAGGCCAGCGTGGTGCGCGACGGCACCGAGCACGACATCGAGGTCGGCGACGTCGTGCTCGACGAGCTCCTCGGGCTCATCACCGGCGACCAGGTGCCGGCCGACGGCACCATCACCGTCACCGAGGGTCTGGAGATCGACGAATCGCTCCTGACCGGCGAGTCCGACCCCGTGCACAAGCAGGTGGGCGACGAGGTCCTATCGGGCTCCATCGTGGTGGCCGGCTCCGGTCGGTTCCAGGCCACCCGCATCGGCGCCGACGCCTACGCCCGTCGCATCGCCGCCGACGCCCGCCGCTTCACCATGACCCGCTCGGAGCTGATGGCCGGCATCGACCGCCTGCTGCGCTACGTCACGTGGGGCCTGGTGATCATCGGGCCCCTGCTGTTCTGGAGCGAGCTGCGGGCCAACTCGTCGTGGCGCGACGCCGTCACCGGCGCCACCGCCGGGCTCGTGGGCATGGTGCCCGAGGGCCTGGTGCTGCTCACCAGCGTGGCCTTCGGGCTCACGGCGGTCACGCTGGCCCGCCGCAAGGTGCTCGTGCAGGAGCTGCCGGCGGTCGAGGTGCTGGCCCGGGTCGACGTGGTGTGCCTCGACAAGACGGGCACGCTGACCGAGGGCGAGATCGACCTGGCCGGGTGCGACGTGGTCGACGCCGCCCACGACCGCGCCGCCGACATCGACGCCGCGTTGGGGCTGTTGGCCACCGAGCCGTCGCCCAACGCCACCATGGTGGCGCTACGGGCGAAGTACGGCCGGGTCGACGGCTGGGACCGCACCCGCGCGGTGCCGTTCTCGTCGGCCCGCAAGTGGAGCGCCATCACGGTGCAGGACCGCGGCACGTGGGTGCTGGGCGCGCCCGAGATGGTGCTCACCGGGAACGCGGCCGGTTCGCCCACGCGCACCCGCGCCGACGAGATCGCCTCCACCGGCCAGCGCGTGCTGGTGCTGGCCCGCTGCGACGGCGCGGTCACCGAGGACCAACCGTTGCCCGAGGTGACGCCGATGGCACTCGTGCGCTTCGACGAACGCATAAGGGCCGACGCCGCCGAGACGCTGAAGTACTTCCGCGAGCAGGGTGTGACCCTGAAGGTGATCTCGGGCGACAACCCCCGCACCGTCGCCGAGGTCGCCCGCCGGGTGGGCCTGGAGAACGCCGAGCAGGCGGTGGACGGGCGCGAGCTGCCCGACGACCCCGACGAGCTCGGCGCCGCCCTGGAGAAGGCGACCGTGTTCGGCCGCGTCACCCCCCAGCAGAAGCGCGCGATGGTCGGCGCCCTGCAGAAGCGGGGCCACGTGGTGGCCATGACCGGCGACGGCGTGAACGACGCGCTCGCCCTCAAGGACGCCGACATCGGCATCGCCATGGGCTCGGGGGCGGCGGCGACGCGCGCCGTGGCCCAGCTGGTGCTGCTCGACGGGAAGTTCGCCAACATGCCCAGGGTGGTGGGCGAGGGCCGGCGGGTGATCGCCAACGTCGAGCGCGTGGCCAACCTGTTCGTGGTGAAGAACGTGTACTCGGCGATCCTGTCGTTGGCCTCCACCGTGTTCTCGGTGCCGTTCCCGTTCCTGCCGCGGCACCTCACCATCATCTCGGGCCTCACCATCGGCATCCCGTCGTTCTTCCTGGCCCTCGCCCCCAACAACCAGCGCTACCGGCCCGGGTTCCTGCGCCGCGTGCTGGGCTTCTCGATCCCCGCCGGCGTGCTGCTCGGCGTGGGCGTGTTCCTGGCCTACGCGGTGGCCCGCGGCCTCGGCTCGCCCGGCGATCAGGCCCGCACGGCGGCGTGCGTGGCCCTGATGGTGTCGGGGTTGTGGGTGGTGGTGCTGCTCGCCCAGCCCGTGCGCGGGTGGAAGCTGGCGCTCGTGGCGGCCATGGCCGGGCTGTTCGCCCTGGCCCTGGTCGTGCCCGGCCCGCGCGACTTCTTCTCGCTGTCGCTGCCCCTCGACGCCTTCGCCGAATCGATCGGCTTCGGCGCCGGCGCCGCCTTCGCCGTCACCTTCGTCACCCGGGTCGTGATGCGTCGTTTCGTCACCGCCCGACGGCGCCGGCGCGAGCGCGCCGCATAGCGTCGCAGGGATGCGTCGCCTCCTCGCCCTCGCCGTGACCCTGGCGTCGGTCGCCGCCCTCGTGGTCGGCGCCGGCCGTCCGGTGACGGCGGCCACCGTCCACAGGCTCTACGTGCTGTCCGACTCGGTGATGCTCGGTGCCGCACCCGACATCCACCGTGCCTTCGCCGGGTGGGACGTCACCATCGCCGGCCGCCAGGGCCTGTTCGCCAACGACGCCGCCGAGTTGGCGTGGGCCGACCGGGCCGCGGTCGGCGACACGGCCGTCGTGGCCGTGGGCTACAACTACCCGATCTGGAACCCGGCGCTGTTCGACACCTGGATCGACCAGATGCTCACGCGGCTCACCGACGCCGGAGCGAAGCGGGTCTACTGGATCACGCTGCGCAACCTGGTGCCCGGCGCCGATCCGATCCGGTCCGTGTGGGAGCAGAGCGGCATCTACCGCCACTACCCCGAGGCCAACACCAAGCTCACCGCCGCGCTGGCCCGCTGGCCCCAGCTCGCCCTCATCGACTGGGCCACCACGGGTGCGGGCGCCGGGCTCACGTGGGACGGCATCCACCTGAACCCGGCCGGCGCCAAGCTGATGGCCGCGCTCATCCACGACGAGGTCTACGGCCATGGCCGCGTCGAGGCCGGCACCGACCGGCGCGTCGCCCTCACCGGCCTGCCCGACGACGCCGTGGCCGCCTCGGTGAACGTGACCGTCACCGGCGCCCGCGCCGCCGGCTACCTGACGCTGCACGCCTGCGGTTCCACCCCGCCGTTGGCGTCGAACCTGAACGTGGCCCCCGGTCAGACGGTGGCCAACCTGGCCATCGTGGCGCTGGGTGCCGACCGCACCGTGTGCGCCTACGCGTCCACCACCATGCACGTGGTCGTCGACCTGACCGGTGCCGTGCTCCCCGCGGCCGGTCTGACCACCGCGGCGCCGACGCGTCTGCTCGACACCCGCGCCGGTGCCACCGCGGCCAAGGTCGGCGCCGGCGCCGTGACCACCGTGCGGGTGAACGCGCCGGCCGGTGCCACGGCCGCGGTGGTGAACGTGACCATGACCGAGCCCGACGCCGCCGGCTACGCCACCGTGTACCCGTGCGGGGCCCCGCCGCCGCTGGCGTCGAACCTGAACGTGGCCCGGGGCGAGACCCGGGCCGGCCTCGTCATCGCCCCGCTGGCCGCCGACGGCACCACGTGCATCACCACGTCGATGGGCACCCACCTGGTGGTCGACCAGCAGGGTGCGCTGACCGGCGCCGGCTACCGCCCCGTCACCCCGACCCGCCTGCTCGACACCCGCCTCAGCGGGGCCCGCCCGCTGGCCGCCGGCGCGGTGGCCACGGTGGCCCTGCCGGCCGGTGCCGCCACCGCCTCGGTCACCATCACCGCCGACCAGCCGGCCACCAGCGGTTACGTCACCGCCTACCCGTGCTCGGCCCCGGCGCCGCTGGCGTCGAACCTGAACCCGGTGCCCGGGCAGGCCACGGCCAATTCGGCGCTGGTGGCCGGCGGCTCGTTGTGCCTGCTCACGTCGGTCGTCGCCCATCTGGTGGTCGACGTCAACGGCTGGTTCCCCGACGCCGCCGGTTTCACGGCGGTGGGGCCCGTGCGCATCGCCGACACCCGCGATCCTGATCTCGTCTGAACGGCCTGTCGGGTGGTGACCTGCCGGCCTTCATCACCGGACACGGCTGCCGATCAGGAGATCCATGACCGAGGGGCGCGAGGACCAGATCGAGCTGCTCGTGCGCCGTGGCCGGGCCGCCCACCTGGCCGACAGCGTGTACCGGGGGATCGTGCCCGTCGGCGTCGCCGTCCTGGCCGCATCGGTGCTGCTCACGAGCCAGGTGCAGACGACGGCGCTGCGCATCTGGATCCTCGTGGCCGCCGCCGATCTCGGGCGCATGGTGCTGGCCAACCGGGTCGGGCGACGTGTCGTAGCGACCGGCGCGGTCGCCCTGCTCCTCCGCGGCGGCGTCGGCACCATGCTCGGCTGGTTCACCCTCGTCTACGTCGGCATCGCCGTGAAGCTGCACCGCGTGCTCCACCGCGCCGTCGTGAGCTCGGCGAGCGGCAAGCACGAGAACCACGTGCTGGCCGGGCAGCTCCAGGAGTTCCTCAACGATCGCGATCCGCTCACCGGCCTGCTGAACCGGCGCGGCTTCCTGGCCCGGCTCGAGGAGCTACCGGCCGAAGCGACCGCGAGCCAGCGTCTGGCCGTGGTGGTCGGCAACATCCAGCAGCTCGCGGCGGTGAACGCGCTCTACGGCGAGCTCGTCGGCGACCAGCTGCTCATGGCCTTCGCGGCGCGCCTGTCGGCCGCGATGGGATCGTCGTGCACGCTCGCCCGCCTGTCGGGCGACGAGTTCGCGGTGGCCTCACTCGTCGGTGCCGACGAGGGGTCCGACGTGGTGCGTCGACCGCTGCAGCGCACGGTGGCCGACCAGTTCTCGATCGACGGTCACCGCCTGCAGGTCGAGTTGCTCGTGGCCGATCAGCTCGGCGAGGTGCACCGGGCCAACGAGCTCATCGTCGAGGCGACCGCCGGCGTGCGCCAGGCCCGCTCGCGCCTACGGCCCACGCTGCACCACGCCATCGATCCCATCGCCCGGCGGCGCGAGCTGGCCGAGCAGCTGCGGCGCGCCATCGAGGTCGGTGACGTCCACCCGTGGTTCCAGCCCATCGTCGACGCCCAGACCCGCCGGCTCGTCGGCTGGGAGGCGCTCGCCCGCTGGGTGCACCCCGACGGCGTGATCCCGCCCGAACGCTTCCTGCCGTTGGCGACCATGACGGGCCTGTCGGGCATGCTCACCGACACCGTGCTCGACCACGCCCTGTCGTTCGTGGCCCGGCTGCGCCGCGAGGCGCCCGGCGCGGCGACGACCATGCACGTGAACATGGCACCGTCCGATCTGCGCCGCGAGCGCATGGTCAGCATCGTGGCCAACTCGCTGGCCGGCCACGACGTGGACCCCGAGTCGTTGGTGGTGGAACTGACCGAGCAGAGCATCCTCGAGCTCGATGTGGCGACTGCGGCCACCATGCACGCCCTCACCGCCCTCGGCGTGCACATCGCCATCGACGACTTCGGCACGGGCTTCTCCAGCCTCGGGCACCTGCTCGAACTACCCACCAGACACCTGAAGATCGATCGTCGCTTCGTGTCGGGACTGCCCGAGCAGCGGGCGGCCAGCACCCTGGTGCAGGGCGTGATCGGCATGGCCCGCGGCATGGACCTGACGACTGTGGCCGAGGGCGTGGAGACCGAACCACAGGCCCAGATGCTGCAGCAGCTCGGCTGCACGCAGCTCCAGGGCTACCTGATCGCGCCGGCCCTGCCCGAGTTCGAGGCCATCGCGCTCGCCCGTCGCCTGAGCGGCGCACGGGCCTCGGGCGCCGGCGGGTTCGACGAACGCTGACCCGCGGCCTCAGCGCGTGGCGTTGAGGCGCAGGGCGACCGCGGCACGCGTCGCGGTCGGGCGCCGCCGCAGCCTCTCGGCGACGGCACCACCCAGCACGAGCACGCGCCCGAGCATGCCGTACTTGGCCATGATGGCGGCGCGCACCGGCGCGACGTCGTCGCCGAGCAGCACGGCGGCGGTGCCCACGAACACGCGCGTGCCCATGGCCACACGCCCGCGGGCGTCCGACACCGACACCTCGACACGCTGGTCGTTGCCGAGACGCTTGACCTTGCCGCTGGTGGCGTCGGTCGTGAAGGCGAACCCGTCGCCCACGGGCGCCAGCCACACCGGGCAGGTGACCGCCGAGCCGTCGCGCCTGAACGTGGTGAGCCGCACGTACCTGGCCCGCTGCAACTCACCGACGTCCACACCCCAGACGTAGCACCACCATCGGCACAACCGTCGTTCGGAGGCCGACATCGCGGTGGGGCCGCGCCGTAGGCTGGCGCCATGGCCGCTCGACGCAAGGCTGCCGCCGACACGCCGACTGACGCGCTCGCCCACGTGCGGGCCTCGTGCCTGCGCCTACCCGAGGTCGTGGAACGCCTGAGCCACGGTGCCCCCACGTTCTTCGTGCGGGGCAAGACGTCGTTCGTGATGTTCCACGACGACCATCACGGCGACGGCCGGTTGGCCCTGTGGTGCGCCGCGCCGCCCGGTGCCCAGTCTGAAGCGGTGCACGAGGAGCCCCAACGCTTCTTCGTGCCGCCGTACGTGGGCGGGCGGGGCTGGCTCGGCGTGCGCCTCGACCGCTCACCCGACTGGGCCGAGCTCGACGGGATCGTGCGCGACGCCTACCGCCAGGTGGCGCCCAAGACGCTGGTTGCCACCATGGAGACCGACGAGCAGGAAAGCTGATCTCCGCTAGACTTCGCCCCACGCGAAGGGGAGTAGCCCGCAAGCATCGGCATCGTCAGGACGGCTTCGGCCCGGTGCCGGTCACCACCCCAGGGTGGTGGGCGAGACCTTCGACGTCGGTATCCGTCGTCGATGTGTCCCCGGAGGTCCTCCCATGTCCGCTGTCCCCGATGCCCGCACCCCGGGCGAGCCCACGCCCGTCGATACCGCGACGGATGTCGCCGCCGGCGATCCCACCCGGTTCGGCGCGGTCGTGCGCTACCTCTGGCGGTCGAGCCGCAGGGCCGTCGTGGTCGTGGCCGGAGGTGCCCTGGTAGTCGGTGGCGTGGCCATGCTGGTGCTGCCCGGACCGGGCCTGCTGGTGATCATCGCCGGCCTGGCCGTGCTGGCCAAGGAGTTCGTGTGGGCCGAGCGCGCCCTGCACGGCATGAAGCGGCGGGCCGCCCAGGGCGCCAGCACCGCCAAGCGCCTGGCCCGGCGCCGCACACCACCGCCCCCGACCGTCTGACGCGACGGGCGGCGTCAGCGAGGCGCCCAGATCGAGGAGATCGGTAGTGCGTGCACGCCGTCGGCGAGGCGATACGCCCGCGGCCCGGTGTGGAGCACGACCGATGCCCGCACCTGATCGCCCAGCTCGCGCCGCAACCAGATCAGGTGCCGGGCGTCTTCGACCGTCGGCGCCGAGGACGACTTGACCTCGATGGCAACGACCGAGCCATCGGCGGCCTGCACCACCAGATCGATCTCGTGTTGGCCGTTGTCGAGCCGGAGATGATGGAACGTGAGAGCCCTCGAGCTGGTGTCGGCGTCGGGGCGCAGCTGCGAGAGCACGAACGTGTCGATCACCCGCCCGAGCAGATCACCGTCGCGGATCACGGCGCGTTCGTCGACATCGAGCACCGGTCCCACGAGTGCGGCGTCGGTCAGGTAGCGCTTCGGCGACCTCGTGAGTCGGTTGAGTCGGTTCGAATGCCATGCAGGCACACGTTCGACGACGAACAGGAGCTCGAGCACGCGGTCGTAGCTGGCGGCGGTGGTGCGCGTGATACCGGCTGCGTCGAACAGCTTCTTGTGCTCGACGACGCCCGCGGTGTTCGCGGCGACGGCCGTGAGATACCGCCGCAGCCGGACGGGATCGCGATTCGCATCGGCGAGCGACGCGTCGCGCATGACCAGTTGGTCGACGTACGCCGACAGCCAACGCCGCCGGAGGGATGCCGACGGTTGCAGGGCCACGTCGGGGTACATCCCCCTGACGGCGAGCGCAACGTAGTCACGCAGGCTGGGTGCCTCTCGCACCGGCGGGAGCAAGTCGGCCGATCCACCGAAGAGCCCGTCGAGGAAGCTGGGGTCGTTCGACCGGCGGGCCAGTTCGCGCTCGGTCAGTCCCCACTGGGCGAGCCGGACCACCCGCCCGGTTGCCGGCCAGGTCGCCTCCAGCAACTCGGCCCGCACCGATCCCGTCAGCAGGTACTTCGCACCCTCAACGCCGTCATCGACAGCGCGCTTGACCGCTCCGAGCACCCCAGGCACGAGTTGCCACTCGTCGAGCAGAACCGGCGCTTCGAGGCTTCGCAGGACGTCGTCGGCGTCATCACGAAACGGCGCCGCCTCTCGTTCGCGATCGAGTCGCACCATCGTCCGGGCATGCCGCCGGGCCGTGGTGGTCTTCCCCGACGCACGAGGCCCTACAACCATCACCGCAGGGAGCCCAGCGAGCACTTCCGCCAGAGCACCGTCGATCACTCGCGGAAGGTAGTCTGACCTGTTCACAGGGCTACAATAGCGCTCTACGCCCGTACTCGCTATCGTTCTACTCACACTTCCATTGATGTTTTACGCACAATCCCATCAACGCTTTCCGCAGCACAGCGACCAGGTCAGGCCTGGATCCAGACGGCGCCCGAGGTGTAGCGGCGCAGGCCGCGGGTGAAGGCCAGGGCCCCGGCACCCGCAAAGCCCACCGCCGCCCCCACCAGCGCCAACGCCCAGCCGGGCTGGAAGTGCTGCACGAGCCGGGCCGGCACCGACGACACGAACGCCGCCGGCACCACGGTGTACAGCGTCACCTTGATGGCCCCGGCGAACACGTCGACCGGGTACGAGCCAAGCATGATCACCGCGTTGAAGCCGAGCTCGCCCGCCTCGCTGCGCCCCACCAGGAACGCCGACGAGCCGATCAGCACGATGAAGCCGGTCAGCAGCACGGCGGACGCCAGCACCGTGCCGACGAAGACGGCGATGCGCGCCGGCGTGGGCGAGCCCGCCACCGCGAACAGCACGAGCCCGAAGGCGAGATCACCCAGGTGCACCGCTTCGACGCGCCGCACCAGCAGCACGGCCAGCGGATGCACCGGCAACGCGAGCACCGCGTCGAGCTCGCCGCCGGCGGCCAGGGGGCCGACGGCGCGGGCGTTGGCGAACACGCCGAGCGTGATGCCGGCCGACGAGGTGATGATGGCGAACAGCAGCAGCACGTCGTCGGAGCGCCAGCCGCGGATGGCGCCGACGCGGTGGAAGAACAGCAGCCAGAACAGCACCCACGCCACGTCGTTCACGATCATCACCGTCATCTGGGCGATGAGCGAACGCGGGTTGGCCAGCACCTCGGCGAAGGCGTTGCGGATGGTGGCGAGGAGCGCTCTCATCCGCCCACCACCTGCAGGCGGCGCTCGCCCGCGGCGAACACGGCCGACGCCCCCACCGTGAGCGCGGCGAGCCAGCCGAGCTGCTGCACGAGCAACCACGGCTCGATGTGGCCCGAGGCGAAGCGGCCCGGCGCGTAGGCCATGGCCGAGAACGGCAGGGCCGACGCCACGCCGTGCAACCACCCCGGCAGCACCTGCAACGGGATCAGCATGCCACCGAGCACGAACGTGAACTTGCTGTAGAGGAACCACGCCGAGCCGGCGTCGCGCAGCCAGAACGCCGCGCCGGCGAAGGCGTGCTGGGCCATCACGTTGGCGGTCACCGCCACGAGTGCGCTCGGCAGCACCCACACCAGCGCCGCCGGGCGCGGCGGGGCGCCGCCCACCAGCGACGCCAGCACCGCGCCGGTCGCCAGGCACAGCGCCAGGCGGGGCAGCACGCGGCCCAGCTCGGCCGCCACCCGCACACCCAGCACCGACACGGGCCGCAGGAGCTCGACGGCAAGGGCACCCGAGCCGATGTCTCGCCCGATGTCGGCGATGAGGCGGATGTTGAGCGACACCGTGCACGCCTCGGTGGTGGCCACGTACCACGTGAGGGCGGCGGCGCCGTAGCCCGCCACCGAGCCACCGTTCGCGGCGGCCGACAGCCGCCACAGGCTCGACAGCACGCTGGCGACGAGCACGTAGAAGACCAGTGTCACCACCAGGCCGCCGCGTTCGGCCAGCACGCGCTGCACGGCGGTGCGCACCACGGTGGCGGGCCACCTCCGCCTCATGGCCGGGGCTCCGCGTAGATCTCGGCGATCACCTGCTCGAGCGGCGGGTCCATCACCGACACGTCCGACAGGTCGCGGTTGTCGAGCAGGCGGTCGAGCACGTCGCGCACCGGGGTGAGGCCCGTGTCCACCGTGAGCTTCAGCGACCCGTGCTCGTGGGCCAGCACGCTCACACCGGCGCCCTGGGGCACGTCGATGGCACCTGCGCCGTGCACCTCGATGAGCTTGGTGGCCAGCAGCGTGCGGCGCATGGTGGCGACGTCGTCGTCGTAGATGACCGAGCCGTGGTTCACCACCACCGCCCGTTCCGCCACGTGCTCGATGTCGGCCACGTCGTGACTCGTCAGGAAGATGGTGGTGCCGCGCTCGGCGTTGAGCCGCACGACGACCTCGCGGAAGCGCTGCTTGGCCAACAGGTCGAGCCCGATCGTGGGCTCGTCGAGGAACAGCACCTCGGGCTGGTGCAGCATGCACGCGGCCAGTTCGCAGCGCATGCGCTGCCCCAGCGACAACGACCGCACGGGTTGGTCGAACAGGTCGGATGCGTCGAGCAGCTCGCCCAGGGCGCCGACGCGCTCGATCTCCTCGGCCGCGGTCAGGCCGTACACGGCGGCGAGCATGCGGTACGACTGGCGCGGGCTGAGCTCGGTCCACAGCTGCGAGCGCTGCCCGAACAGCGTGCCGATGCGGCGGGCCAGGCGCTTGCGGTCCTCCCACGGCACCACGCCCAGCACGGTGGCCGAGCCCGACGTGGGGTGCAGGATGCCCGTGAGGATCTTGATCGAGGTCGACTTGCCGGCCCCGTTGGGGCCGATGAAGGCGAGCCGCTCGCCGGCGACGACGGTGAGCGAGAGGTCGCGCACCGCCTCGATGCGGCGCCGCTGGCGGCGGCGACCGGTGACGAACACCTTGGTGAGCCCGTGCACCTCGATCGACATCGGGACAGGATGACGCACGCAGCCGCGGCGGTGCCGCCCGATTGCGCCGACCGCGTCGCGCGCCATCCGGGTCTGACCCTCGCGTGACAGCGGTGTCCGGTCCGGCGCGGCGTCGGGCATGATGGAGCGATGAGTGGAGACATCTCGCCGATCCGGCCCGACGGCACCCCCTACCCCGTGCAGCTCGACGAGGCCGAGCTGAAGCGCCGCCTCGATCCGCTGTCGTACCAGGTGCTCCGCCACGCCGGCACCGAACGGGCCGGCACCGGCGAGTACACCGACACCGAGACCGAAGGCGTGTACCGCTGCAAGGCGTGCACCTCCGAGCTGTTCCGCAGCGAGGCGAAGTTCCATTCCGGCTGCGGGTGGCCGTCGTTCTACGCACCCACCGAAAGCGACGCCGTGGTCCTGCTGCGCGACGACCTGCTCGGGTACCCCCGCGTCGAGGCGCGGTGCGCCCGGTGCGGGTCGCACCTGGGCCACGTGTTCCAGGGCGAGGGCTTCCCGGTGCCCACCGATGAGCGTTGGTGCATCAACTCGGTGTCGCTCACGCTGGAGCCCGCCACCGACGACGCCTGACGGCGGTCACCGCGGCTACCTCGGCCCAGGCCGAGGCGTTCGAGTGTGGCGCGGTCGGCCACCTCGGCGGCCGGCCCACGCCGCCGAAGCGGCGCGTGAGCAAGCGCTGAGGCCAGCGGCAAGGAGCTCGGTCGAGTTGAAGACGCCTGGTGTCTCCTTGCCGACCGAGATCGTGCGGGCGGTCGGTTGGGCGCCCGGCCCGGTCAGAAGCCGATGGTGAGCCAGTCGGCCGGGGGCTTCGACGGGGTGATCACCAGCAGCACACGGCCGTCGCGCTCCATCTCGGCGCGCAGGTCGTCGCGGCTCTGGCCGCCGCGCCCGTGCTTGGCCCGCAGCCGCTCGAAGTGGCCCAGACCGCCCTCGAGATCCTCGGACACCTCGGCGGTCCCCTCCACGATCACGTAGCGGAACCCGGTGGAGTCGTCGATCACCAGTTGGGACCGCGCGTCGCTGGTGAACACGCGGTACTTGGCCCGGCTGCGGGTGGTCGACACGTAGAACCGACCGTCCTCCCACAGGAACCAGTTCGGCGTGGCGTGAGGCCGGCCGTCCTTGCGCACGCCGATGACGACGGCGTTGCGCGGTTCGGCGAGGAATGCGTCCAGGGCGGAGAGATCGGTGACGCTCATGGACCGGACCGTACCCGTTCCGGCGACGACAGCCGACCGAATGCCGCGACGGAAGACCTGGTCAGAGCACATTGCGCGTCAGGTTGGTGGCATCTGTGCCGCGCGGGCACGCGAGCCGAGTACCCTGTCGGTCGAGCGCCATGTGGCGCTCTCCAAAAAAGGAAACCTGCAATGGCTTCAGGCACTGTCAAGTTCTTCAATGCTGAGAAGGGCTTCGGCTTCATCTCCCGCGAGGGTGGAGACGACGTGTTCGTCCACTTCTCCAACATCGAAGGCAGCGGCTACAAGTCGTTGCAGGAAGGCGACAAGGTCGAGTTCGAGGTCGCTCCCGGCCGCAAGGGCGAAGAGGCCCAGAAGGTCCGCGTCGTCTGATCGACCCGCTCCCCCACGTCGGGGGGCAGTTCTTTCCAGAGGCCGTCGCCGGCAGGCTTCCCCGGAATCCTGGCAGCGGCGGCCTCTGTCGCGTCCCGGGTCGGGTGCTGGCCATCATCGGCCCGGCGCTACGGTCCGGAGATGACGGACCCCACCAACGCGGCCGACGCCCGGTCCACCGAGGCCATCCTGGAGCCGGCCCTACCGATCTGCGACGCGCACCACCACCTGTGGCTCGACCGGGGCCACACCGGTGAGCCGTACACGATCGACGACCTTCGCGCCGACGTGACCACCGGTCACAACGTGCAGCGCACCGTCTTCGTCGAGTGCCACGCCGAGTACCGCACCCACGGTCCTGCCGAGCTTCGACCCGTGGGCGAGGTCGAGTTCGTGGCCGCGTCGGCCGAGCGCGACGGGGCCACGTCGGGCCCGCAGATCGAGGCGATCGTCGGCCATGCCGACCTCTCGCTCGGCGACCGGGTGCACGACGTGCTCATGCTGCTCGACGCCGCCGGTCGGGGCCGGTTCCGCGGTGTCCGCCACAGCACGGCATGGGACGCCGCCCCCATGGGCAACAACGCGGCCCGCCCCGGCCTGCTCGGCGAGGACGCGTTCCGCAGGGGCATCCGCCGGCTCGGCGAGCTCGGGCACTCGTTCGACGCCATGGTGTACCACACGCAGATCCCCGAGCTCACCGACGTGGCGCGCGCCTGCCCCGACGTCACCATCGTGGCCAACCACCTGTGCATCCCGGTGGCCGGTGGCCCCTACCGCGGTCGGGCCGACGAGGTGCGGGCGTGGTGGCGCCAGCACCTGCCCGAGCTGGCGCGGTGCGGGAACGTGGTGCTCAAGATCGGCGCGCTCATCCGCCCGCTGTCGGGCGAGCGGTGGGACAAGCGCGGCCACAAGGCGTCGTCCGAGGAGATCGCCGCGGCCTGGGGCGCCGAGGTCCGGTTCGCCATCGACACCTTCGGCCCGTCGCGCTGCCTGTTCGAGTCGAACTTCCCCGTCGACAAGGCCTGCTTCGGCTACGTGGAGGTGTGGAACGCCTTCAAGCGCATGGCCGCCGGCTTCACCGAGGCCGAGAAGCTCGACCTGTTCCACGACACCGCGGCGCGCGCCTACCGCCTGCCCACCATCGCCGGCTGACGTCCGCCACACCCCTCTGCGTCCGGCACCGGTGCGCCATGACGGTAGGGTCCCGGGTGACGGACGCTGGGGGGCGTCCCGAAGCGAGAGGGTGGTGGACATGTCCGCAGCCAGCCCGATCTTTCCCGGGATCAAGATCATCGACACCGACACCCACTGGAGCGAGCCACACGACCTGTGGACGTCGCTCGCGCCGGCGAAGTATCGCGACCTCGTTCCGCAGGTGAAGGAGACGAAGGGACGCCGCCAGTGGGTCGTGAACGGCGACATCCCGCTCGCCGGCGACTCGGCGGTGAGCGCCATCGATCCGGCCGGCGAGAAGATGCTCGGCATCCGCTTCCTGAAGCACGCCATCGACACGGTCCACCCCGCCTCGTACGACTGCGACGCCCGGCTCGCGCTCATGGACGAGATGGGCACGAGCCACAACATCGTCTACCCCAACGTCGGGGGCTTCGGGAACCAGAACTTCCTGCGCATCGAGGACCGGGCCCTGCGCATCGCCTGCGTCGAGATCTACAACGACTGGATGAACGACCTGCAGCGCCGCTCCGGCGGACGCATCCTGCCGATGGCGTTGGTGCCGTGGTGGGACATCGACGCCTGCGTGGCCGAGGTCGACCGCATGCACGCCGCCGGCGCCAGGGGCATCGTGATGTGCTCGAACCCGCACGATTCGGGCATGCCCGACTTCGCCCAGTCCGACTGGCGGCCGTTCTGGGAGGTGTGCGAGGCGCTGCGCATGCCCGTCAACTTCCACATCGGCGCGTCCGAAGGCGATATCGACTGGTCGGGCCGCGTGCCCTACACGACGTGGACGGGCGACGTGAAGCTCTCGCTCGGCGGCGTGGCGATCTTCCTCGGTCAGCTGCGCTGGATGGTGAACCTGCTCGTCAGCGACGTGCCCGAGCGCTACCCGGCGCTGAACTTCGTCTCGGTGGAGAGCGGCATCGGCTGGATCCCGTTCGTGCTCGACGCCCTCGACTACCAGTGCGGGGAGACGGCGCCCGAACACCTGAAGCACCTCTCGATGAAGCCGTCCGAGTACTTCCGGCGCCAGTTCTACGGGTGCTTCTGGTTCGAGCACCGCACGCTCGCCTCCGCCATCGAGCAGATCGGCCCGAACCGGATCATGTTCGAGACCGACATCCCCCACCCCACGAGCCTCTACCCCAACGCCATCGAGCGGGTGCGCGACGCCCTCGGCAACCTGGATCCGACGGTGGTGAAGATGATCCTGCAGGACAACGCGGCCGAGCTCTACCGCATCGATGTGTGACCCAGCCGTCCGACCGGAATGTGAACGCTGGTGGACAAGTGACGGCGAGCCCGTGACGCGGGCGTCTCGCTTTCGTACGGTGGCGCCATGACCAGTGTGATCGACGCCACCTCCCCCTCCTCTGCCGGCAGCGACCTGGCGGCCTTCGTCGCCGGCCTGCCCAAGTGCGAGCTGCACGTCCACCTGGAGGGCACCCTGGCGCCCGACCTGAAGCTGGCGCTGGCGGCCCGCAACCGCGTCGACATCGGCCAGACGACGGTCGAGGAGGTGACCGCGTCGTACGAGTTCGACTCGCTGTCGAGCTTCCTGGCCATCTACTACCCGGCCATGAACGTGCTGCAGACCGAGGAGGACTTCTTCGACCTCGCCTACGCGTACCTCACCAAGGCGGCCAGCCAGAACATCCGCTACGCCGAGATGTTCTTCGATCCGCAGGCCCACACCGGGCGCGGGGTGCCGTTCCCCACGATCATGAACGGGCTGCGCCGCGCCGTCGTGAGCGCCGAGGCGCAGCTCGGCGTGTCGTCGGCGCTGATCATGTGCTTCCTGCGCGATCTGGCCGCCGACTTCGCCATGGCCACGCTGATGGACGCCCTGCCGTACAAGGACTGGATCCTGGGCGTCGGGCTCGACTCCGACGAGCGCGACAACCCGCCGGCGAAGTTCGCCGCTGTGTTCGCCCGGGCCCGCAAGGAGGGCTTCCTGCTCACGATGCACTGCGACATCGACCAGAAGAACTCGATCGAGCACATCCGCCAGGCCATCGAGGACATCGGCGTCGACCGCATCGACCACGGCACCAACATCGTCGAGAACCCGGCGTTGGTGGCGGCGGCCAAGGCCAGGGGAATCGGCCTCACGTGCTGCCCCGTGTCGAACCGCTTCGTCACCGAGGACATGAAGGCCACCGAGATGGTGAGCCTGCTGCGCGAGGGCGTGAAGGTCACGGTGAACTCCGACGACCCCGCGTACTTCCAGGGCTACCTGAACGAGAACTACGTCGCCCTCGGCGAGCACGCCGGCCTCGGCCGGGCCGAACTGGTGCAGCTGGCCAAGAACGCGTTCGAGGTGGCCTGGCTGCCGGACCGGACCCGCCAGCGCTACCTTGCCGAGATCGAGGACTACGCCGCGGCGGACTGACCAGTGCCCCGTCCGGCAACGTTCGCCCGGTTCCACACTGATATCCTCATTCGGGACGTGCCCGACGAAGTTGTCGCCGCCCTCGACGCGAACGCGCAACGCGCCGGCGTGACACGCGCCGAGTATCTGCGCCGGGTTCTCGCCGAACAGCAAGGACCGGCCGTGACACGCGACCATCTGAATCGTTTCGCCGAGCGTACGGCCGACCTGGGCGATCCTGAGGTGATGGCAGCTGCATGGCGGTGACCCGCTGGCTCATCGACAAGTCGGCGCTCAACAGCGGCACGCTCGGCGAACCCCCCGTGTCATCGATGCCCGTCGAACACATCACACCGGCGATCGATCCCCGGATCTGCTCATCGCCGCGACCGCAGAACTCGCCCGCCTCACCGTGTTGCATGTCGACCAGGACTTCGACCTGATCGCGACGATCACCGACCAGTCCATCGAGCGTCTCGAGACCACCGACTGACCGTCAACCTCGGCCCAGCAAACCCCCACCCGCTCGGCCACGGGCCAGCCCACTCCCACTCGTGTCCGGCGAACCCGCGTACCGACGACGCTCCGGATCGGCGAGCCGTGTTCGCCATCGCGGGAGTCGCCGGCGACACGATGTGATCTTCCTGCCGTCCGATTCGTCTCCCACCCCGAGCCCGACTACCAGAACTGCCCCCTTTCGCCGGTCTCGCATCCGGTTTCGCATCCGGCCCCGTCAACCTCGGGCAGCCCGCCACTCGTGGGAGCTGATGGCGTACTCGACGTCGCCATGCTCGTCGCCGGGGATGCGTACCGGCCACTCGGCATGGAACGTGCGCACGAGGCGCATGCCGGCCTTCTCCATCACACGCCGAGAACCCACGTTGACAGCCACTGTCTCGGCCAGCACTCGGCGTATGCGCCCCGTCGAGAAGCCCCGGTCGATCAGCGCGATCGATCCCTCGGTCGCAAGCCCCGTGCCCCACGCCGACGCGATCAGGCGGTAGCCGAGCTCGGGCTCGTCGTCGCCGTGACCGTCGCCCGGCCGGAAGTGGAACCAACCGAGGAACCGTCCGGTCGCCCGCTCGATCGCCGCCCAAGACCCGAAGAGGTCGGACCGTTCGTGGTATCCCAACCAGTGCCCGATCATCTCGACCGCGTTGTCGCGGGTGACCGGCTCGCCGTCCTGCACGAATCGCCGCACCAGCGGGTCGCTGTCGCCGGTCTACGAACATCAGAGGTCGTCATGCTCCGTGTCCGATCAGCCGTCCTGCCCACCGACGGGTGGGGACGGCTGGAGGTCACCGAAGCCGACATCTCCTTCGATGAACCCGGCGAACCCAAGACCGGGCCCCGCAGCGTCCCGATCCCACCGGTGCTCGTGGCGATGCTGCGCGAATGGATCGAGCAGAACGACCTCACATCACCCGAACGTCTGCTGTTCCGAACCCGCAACGACACCATGCCCGGCGGGTCGAACTGGGCTCGGGCATGGCACCGTGCCCTCGAATCGGTCGGCCAGAAACCGAGACGCGTCTACGACTGCCGCCACGCCGCAGCGACGACCTGGCTCCGAGCCGGGATGCCGCTCGGCGAGACCGCCCGACGCCTCGGGCACAGCGACAAACACTCGTGTCCACCTACGTCGGCGCCCTCGACGACGAAGAACACATCGGCAACCAACGAATCGACCCCATCCTCGGATAGGTGGCCACATCCCTGGGCGCCTATCACGCATCTAACATAGCGACACGGGCTATTCTGAGCACATGGCAGGGACCACCCGGACAGCCGACACGAGCAGATCAACGGTTCCGCGGGATCTGCCGGACTGGTTGATCTCCCACGGCCGACACTGGATCACCACCGATGAAATCGCGGCGACCCTCGCGATCCCGGTGGAACAGGTTCCACCCATCGTCGCACGCCTACGACGAGCCGGTCGGATGTTCTCCCCTACTCGCGGTGGGTACGTACCGATTCCCGCCGAATACCGGTCGTGGCGGGCAGTACCGGCGAGCCACTTCATCGATCCGATGATGCGATACCTCGACCACGAGTACTACGTCGGGTTCCTGTCCGCTGCCGAGGTCCACGGCGCAGCTCACCAACGACCCCAGGTCTTTCAGGTGATCACCGACGCCCGTATGAACGACCGCACCTTCGACCGGGTCAGCATCGAGTTCACCACCTCGGCAAAGACCGCGATACGCCCGACCACCACGGTCAACACTCCGACCGGCACCATGAAGGTTTCTGTTCCCGAGATCACCGT
This sequence comes from Actinomycetes bacterium, assembly GCA_031359995.1. GTDB lineage: Bacteria > Actinomycetota > Acidimicrobiia > Acidimicrobiales > Ilumatobacteraceae > JANMAT01. The sequence continues at coordinate 620 of JANMAT010000009.1, read as the reverse complement.
GCTCGACCTCGTGGGCAGCCCCGAGCATGGCGGTGGCCTGTCGAACATCGCGACGGTTCTGGGCGGACTGCTCGGCGACGGACTGCTCGACGTTGAACGCCTCGCCGAGCTCGCCAAGGACTACCCGGCAGCCGTGTCCCAACGCACTGGGTGGCTCCTCGAACGAGTCGCCGGGGAGATCGCAGCCGAGGTCGACCTTGCCCGGCTTTACGAAGTGGCCCATGCCCGTCTCAAGCCGACGCCGTTGGCAGCCGCCGGCCGACGAGCCGGTCCGTTCAACGAGCGTTGGAACGTTGTCGTCAACACCGACGTCGAGCCCGATCTGTGATCCCCGCCGCGTACATCACCGAGTGGGGGAACACGGTCGGTTGGCCGACGGTCGATCAGGTCGAGCAAGACCTCGTGCTCTCACGGCTGATCATCGAGATCGCCAACGACGACTACCTCGGCAACGAGTTGATGTTCAGAGGCGGCACATGCCTCCACAAGCTGCATCTCAACCCGGCGCTGCGCTACAGCGAGGATCTTGACTACGTGCGGCGCAGCGAAGGCGGGATCGGCGTGCTCGTCGATGCCGTACGGGCGATCGCCGACCGGCTCGGCATGAGTGTCACGACGAA
>JANMAT010000005.1:0-21994 GCA_031359995.1 Actinomycetes bacterium | reverse complement strand
CGGCGGCCCCGGCGGCCCCGGCGGCGGCCGCACCGGCGGCTCCGGCCGCTCCGGCGGCTCCGGCCGCTCCGGCGGCCACCCAGGCTCCGGCGCCCAAGCCGCCGACGCCGCCGACCACGGCCTGCAGCGGGAGCAAGTGCTGACGTCCACGTGGTCCCGTCATGAGGGTCGGGCCATGGGATCCGACGTCGAGATCGACCTGTGGGCCGCGCCCGACGACGCGGCCCTGCGATGGGCGATCGACGAGGTGGCGCGCCTGGAAGCGTGTTGGAGCCGGTTCCGTGCCGACAGCGAGCTGTCGGCACTGAACCGGTCGGCCCGTTCGGGAGCGTTCCGCTGCTCGACCACCCTGTGGCAGGCCCTGCAGTGCGCGGCCGATGCCTGGCGGGTGACCGGTGGGCTCTTCGACCCGACGGTGCTCGGCGCGCTGGTGGCGCTCGGGTACGACCGCACGTTCCGCGAGGTCACCCCCGTGACCGACCAGGCGGCGCGCACGGCGCCCGTTCCCGGCTTCGATGGTGTGGTGCTCGAGGCGTCGCGGCGCGCCGTGGTGCTGCCGCCCGGTGTCGGTCTCGACCTGGGCGGCGTCGGCAAGGGCCTCGCCGTCGATCTGCTCGTGGCCGGTCTGCGCGAGCGGGGCGTCATGTCGGGCCTCGTGTCGATGGGCGGCGACCTGCGCGTGTTCGGCCCCGGCGCCGACGACGACGACGCCTGGCTGGTGCCGGTGCAGCACCCGGTGGACGACACCGAGATGTTCCGGTTCCCCTTGAGCGAGGAGGCGATCGTGCAGTCGACGCGCCTCATGCGCCGATGGGAGCGCGGTGGCCGCGCGCTGCACCACCTCGTCGACCCGCGCACGGGATGGCCGGTGGACAACGGCATCGATTCCGTGGTGGCGACGACCACCGACGCATGGTTCGCCGAGGCCGTGGCCAAAGCGGTGCTGGTGGCCGGTGAGTCCGAGGGTCTGGTGCTCGCGCAGCGCCTGGGGGTGGATGTCTGGTTGGTGCGGTCGGACCGCACCGTGGTTTCGACACCCGATGTCGCCGATACGCTCGGGGCCATCGGCGGGAGGTGACCAGGTGCAACTGACGGGTCTCATCGCCACCGCGGCGAACAACAAGCTCTACTGGTACACGTCGCGCTCCGCGGGCATGGTGGCGTGGGCGGTGTGCACGGCCAGCATCCTGTTCGGGCTGGCGCTGTCGACGCGGCTCATCCGCCGCCGTGGCGCGCCGGCGTGGCTGCTCGATCTGCACCGCTTCCTCGGGTTGCTGTCGATCGTGTTCACCGCGGTGCACCTGATCGCGCTGTACCTGCACAGCAAGGTCGAGTTCAAGGAGTTCCCGTTCGGCCCGCCCGAGCTGTTCATCCTGTTCCGCTCGAAGTACGCGCCGGGCGCGGTGGCGTGGGGCATCGTGGCCTTCTACCTGCTCGTCGCCGTGCAGGTGAGCTCGTGGCTGATGAGGCGGATCCGGCGCAAGATCTGGCACACCATCCACCTCTCGTCGTTCCTCATGTTCGGTTTCGCCACGATCCACTCGTTCACCGCCGGCACCGACCGGGGCAACCGGTTGGTGCAGTGGCTCGCCCTGACGGGTGGGGCCATGGTGTTCTTCCTCGTGGTCTTCCGGTTGCTGGCGCCCAAGAAGGCGCAGCTGGCCGAGGAGCGCGCCGCCCGCGAGGCGGCCAAGGCCGGCGCCGCCGTCATCTCGCGCTGAGTCACCCGGCGTTGCGCAGGCGGCGCAGCTGGGCGGCCACGTAGGGCCGGGCCCGCCGTTGGCCGCCTCGTTCGGCGATGGCGCGCTCCAGTCGCTCCAGCGCCAGTAGCAGCACGCGCCGGTCCGCGGGCCAGCCGCGGCGCTCGCACTCGTCGGCCCACTCGGCCGGGGTCAGGTGGCCGCGCTCGCCGTTGCAGCGTCGGCAGGCAGCGACCTCGTTCTCGATCCAGCTCGGGCCGCCCTTCACTCGCGGCACGACGTGCTCGGTGGTGGCGGCCACCAGCGCGGTCTCCAACTGGCGGCCGCACCACACGCACGTGTCGCCGTCGCGCCGCAGGATCAGCGCGAGGCGTTCGGCTCGACCGAGTTGGCGGAGTGGCTCCGTCTCCACCGCTCCATTGTGGCGGGCGCGGCGCACCCGGCCCCACGCGGGCGGCTGAGACGTGGCGGCTCAGACGTGGGGCTGCGGTCGCCGCGCCCGGCGCCGTCCGGCCGCTTTCGCCGTTCTGTGCAGCGAAAGCGTTGCCAGGTGACGGTTTCGCTGCCCAGAGCGTCTTTCGGCATTCGGGTGGATCCGAGCTCAGACGTGACGGCCGAGGTAGGACAGCAACCGGGTCTGGTCGTCGGCGTCGGCCGGGGCCGGCACCTCGGGGCCGCACACGTTGGGGCTGCGGATGGCGTCACCCCAACCCTTGGCCGCGGCGAGCAGCGGCCCGACCTCGGCCGGGTCCAAGCGCTCGTCGAGCCCGGTGGCCCGGGCGATGTCCCACGTGTGGACGAGCACGTCGAACGAGCCGAAGCCGTCGATGGTGCGCTCCAGCGCCGTGCGACCGAACGCGCCGTCGTACTCCAGGCCGGCCCGCGCCGGGTCCCCGAGCAGTGCGATCGTCTGATCGCGCACCGACGCCCACGCCCCCAGCGGATCGGCGGCCGGGTCGGGTCCGGGCTGCAGGGCCAGGCCCACGTTGGTGGGGAACATGTGGTGCACATCGACCACGTGGCGCAGCACGTCGAGCGCGGTCCACCCCTCGCACGGCGACGGGCTGCCCCAGCGGTCGGCCGGCACCGCCTCGATCCTGGCGGTGAGGCCGGCGGCGATGCGGGCATAGCGGGCGGCGATGGGGCTGCGAGCGGTCATGGTCCGATGATGGCGGATGGGCCGACGTCGGTCTTGAACAGATCGGACATCGTGCCGTCAGCGGGGCAGGTCGGCGCGCAGCAGCGTCGTCGGGGTGACCCCGGCGAGGGCCCGGCAGTCACGCGCCAGATGGGCCTGGTCGGCGTAGCCGGCCCGCGCCGCCAGCGTGGCCAGACCTCGATCGTCGGCGGTCGTCGCGCCCGCCCCGAAGGTCAGGAACCGCTGCAGGCGCAGGATGCGGGTGAGCGTGGTGGGCCCGTAGCCGAACACGCCCAGGCAGCGACGGTGCAGCTGGCGGGGCGACAGGTCGCACAGGCGGGCCAGCTCATCGACCCGCAGGCGGCCGTGCGTGCCGGCCACGTGGGCGGCAGCGCGGGCCACGGTGTCGACCGGGCGGCGCGGCGCGGCGACCCATCGCCGCGCCGCCGCTTCGACGATCGCCAGGCGGTCGTCGGTGGCGGGGTGGTCGACCAGTAGCTGGGCCAGCGAGCGGGTGTCGGGTCCGACGAGCAACTGATCGAGCGGTACGCGCCGGTTGGCGACCTCGACCCCCGTGAACCCGAGCGCAGCCGGGGCCATGCCGGGCCGGAAGCGGAGCCCGACGGCTTGGCGACCGGGCGCCAGGCGGAACGTCCACGCCTCGGTCTCGGCGCCGCACAACCACCCATGGCCATCGTCGAACCAGAGCACGTCGACGCACCCGTCGGGCACCAGACGGTGCTCGCCATCGGGGCGGGCGGTCCACACGCACACGAGGCTCTCGCGCAGGTCGGCGGCCGCGGGTCGGGAGCGGTACCAGTCGATGCCGCGACCCTACCGACGGTGGGACGGCGCCGCTCGGCGGCCACCACGGTCGACGGTGATGACACCGCTCCGACGCTCCATGTTCATCTGGGCCTTCGTCGTGGCGGCGGCCACCGTGCTGCCCGATGCCCACGGCAACCGCTTCAGCAAGGTCGCCCTGGCCGGTGCGGCGGTGGGTGCCGTGCTGGTGCTCCCCACGCTGTTGTGGACCCGCATGCGCGAGCGTCGGCACCCGTCCACCGCGGCCTGAGCGACGGCGGTCGGTTCGACCAACCCTCTGCAGCCGTCGCACATCGGGCACGATGGCGGCGCATGGACGGACGGTTCGCCCCCAGCCCCACCGGGGAGCTCCACGTGGGCAACCTGCGCACCGCGCTGCTCGCGTGGCTGTTCGCCCGCGCCGCCGGCAGCCGCTTCGTGGTGCGCGTGGAGGATCTGGACACCGTCGTGTCGAAGCCCGAGCACGAAGCGGCGCAGCTGCGCGATCTGGCCGCGTTGGGCCTCGACTGGGACGGCCCCGTGGCCCGCCAGTCGGCCCGCCACGAGCTCTACGACGACGCCATCGCCCAACTCGACGCTCTCGACCTGGTGTACCCCTGCTACTGCACCCGCCGTGAGATCCAGGTGGCGGCGTCGGCCCCGCAGGGCCCGCTGCCCGAGGGCGCCTATCCCGGCACGTGTCGGCAACTGGGCGCGGCCACCCGCCGCCAGCGTGAGCGGGAGGGCCGCCGGCCGGCGCTGCGGCTGCGGGCGGGTGGGCCGATGGTGACGGTGGTCGATCGCCAGCTCGGCCCGTTCACCGCCGTGGTCGACGACGTGGTGCTGCGGCGCAACGACGGCACGCCCGCCTACAACCTGGCGGTGGTGGTCGACGACGCCGCCCAGGGGATCATCGAGGTGGTGCGGGGTGACGACCTGCTGTCGTCGAGCCCCCGCCAGGCCCACCTCGGGCAGTTGCTCGGGTTCCCGTCGTTCGCCTACGCCCACGTGCCGCTCGTGCTGGCGCCCGACGGCACCCGGTTGGCCAAGCGTCACGGCTCGGTCACGCTCGCCGACCGTGCCGCGCACGGCGAGACGGCGCGGCAGGTGCGGTCGTGGCTCGCCCGCAGCCTGGGTCTGGCCGGGCCGGGTGAGTCGCCCACCATGGCCGAGCTCGTTGCCGGCTTCGGACCCGAACGGCTACCCCGCGACGCGTGGACGCTGCGCGAGTCCGAGGTGACGGGGGTCTGAGCCGTACGCTGCGGCCATGGTCGACCATGCCTCGTTCGACGGGGCCATCGAGCGGGCCCTGGGCGACGGGATCGTCGTCGTCGAACACGACGGCCCCGGCGACCTCGCGGCGTGGGTGCGGACCGCGGCGCGGGCTCAGGCCGCTCACGCCGTGCTCGTGGTGGTGCCGGCCGACCGCGCCGTGTTGCAGACCGAGCTGGCCGCCGACGTGCACGAGCGGCTCGAGCACCTCGGGGTGCTGGCCGTGCGCGACCGGGTCGGCGAGACGGTGATCGGCCTGGCCGGTGCGCTGGGCGAGGTCGTCTCGCTGGACGACATCGACGTGGACGAGCGCGAGCTGCTCGTGCACCGCTACGAGCCCGATGCCGGCACCGCGGTGGTGCTGGCCGGTCGGGTGGTGAACACCGCCACCGACGACGAACCCGTCGTGGTGGTGGCCGACGACGGCGACGCCCTGGCCGCCGCGCTGGCCGACGACGGCTCGCGTGACCTCGTGCGCATCCTTCGCTACGACGATGCGGTCGACGACGATGACACGTGGCGGGTCGCCGCCGACGAGGTGCTCGATGTGCCGTTCTGGACGCCGGCCTTCTGTGCGACGGTGATCCGCGCCGCCGAGGCGGTGGGCGCGTTCGCACCGAACGAGGACGACCCGGTGCCCGGCCACGAGGTCTCGTTGGCGACGATCAGCCCGAAGTTGTTCGCCATGGTCGAGGCGCACGTGGGCGCCACGGTCATGGCGTTCGTGCACGAGCGCTGGCCCTACGTCGACTACCACGGGCTGCGCGACGCCTTCGTGATCAAGTACGCCATGGGCGCCCAAACCGAGCTGCGCATGCACCACGACGTCGCTCAGCTGTCGGGTTCGGTGCGCCTCAACGCCGGCTACGACGGCTGCCGCCTTCAGTTCCCCCGACAGGACTACGACAACGGCGACGTGGCGGTGGGTCGCCTGCTCGTGTGGCCGTCGATGGTGACGCATCCTCATCGGGCCACACCGCTCACGCGCGGCGTGAAGTACTCGCTCACCCTCTGGTTCGAACTGCCGCCCGGATCGGTCGACGACCACCGCGCCTAGCTAGGTCTCGGCGTCATGTGACGATCGCGCGACGCGGCCGCATTGCCGCGATCGCGCGACGCGCGCTCGCTAGCCTCGGCGCTCGTGAGAGCGCTGGGTCGCGGTTCGGGCGGCCCGCGGCGCGTGGCGTTCATCGGCGCTGTCGTCGCGGGCGTAGGTGGTGGGTTCGTCGCGCTCGCATCCTGCTCGGGCTCGCCCACCCCGTTGCTGAGCGCCACACCGAGGGTGCCGGTCGCGTCGGTCGAGAGCACCGCAGTGCCGTCGTCCACCTCGCCTGTCAGCACGGCTGCCACGACGGTTGCAGTTGCAACCACCGCGGCACCGGCGACCACGTCGACCACGGTCGAGGTCCCCACGACCACCACCGAGGCACCGACCACCACGACCACCGTCGCCCACGCGGAGGTGGCACCGCCGCCGGCCGCCCCGCTCGAGCCGCTCGGCGCCGGCGCCGCGGGTGACGCCGTGGTCGCACTGCAGCAGCGCCTCATCGACCTCGGCTTCTGGATCGACGCGCCCGACGGTCAGTACGGCGAGGTCACCACCCAGGCGGTCATGGCCTTCCAGAAGTACTACACCGACTTCGGTCTGAAGACCTCGGGCCGCGCCGACCAGCCCACCGTCGACGCCATCGCCGCCGTCACTTTGAAGCCGTTCGCGGCCGAAGGCGCCGAGCACGCCGACGACCTCGTCGTCGTCGACAAGGGCCGCCAGGTGCTCCACATCGTGCGGGCGGGCCAGACCGTGTGGACGATCAACACGTCCACCGGCAGCGGCAGGGACTACACCGAGAACGACCAGAAGCGCGGCGGTTCCATCACCGGCAAGGCGATCACGCCCGAGGGCCGGTTCGCCGTGTACCGCGACTACACGAGCGGCTGGGAGAAGGGCGAGCTCGGCCAGCTGTACCGGCCCAAGTACTTCGCCGGCGGCGTCGCCGTGCACGGTTCGAACAGCATCCCGAACTACCCGGCGTCGCACGGGTGCGTGCGGTTGACCACCAAGGCCATGGACTGGGTCTGGGCCAACGACATCATGCGGCGCGGCTCCACGGTCATCGTCCACTCCTGAGCCGGCGGCGTCGCCCTCGGCTCACAGCAGGTCGAACAGGTAGCGCTCGATCTGCGCCTCGTGCTCGGGCAGGTCCTCGACCCAGGCCAGCACCGTGTGGTCGGCCAGATCGGGGTCGCACCGCAAGGCGTGCAGCAGCACCTCGACCTCGTCCTCCAGGTCCTGGGTGGAGCTGGCCAGCACGAGCATGCGGTGCCCGGCGGCCGTGACCGTCTCACCGCTGCGGAAGCGGCGGCGCAGCGACTCGGCCACGGCCACGCGGCCGGGGTCGCGGTCGGCGCCGCCGTGGGTGGGCACGACCTCGACCATGACCAGCGTGAACACCTTGCGGGCGTCGACCTCCAGGGCCGCGCACTGGTCGTACACCTGGTGCAGCCGCCACGCCAGCACGCCGATGGTGCTGAGGCCGGTGAGCGCGTCGGTGCAGGTGTCGGTCTCGTGGATCGACGGGAGGTAGCCGTTGGCCCACCCCCGGCCGGCCATCAGGCCGGCCTCGAAGCCGACCAGGCCCATGGCCCGGCGGCCCGAGCGCTGGAGCAGTTCCGCCAGGCGGCGCACCGCCTCGGCGACCACCCCGAGGTCCCAGCCCATGTCGCCCAGGGTGCTGGCGAAGCGGGTCAGCTCGGCCGTGCGCCGTTCCGGCCGGTGCACGCAGGTGGCCACGAGTCGGGCGGCGGCGGCGGCCACGTCGTCGGGCAGCACGCCGACCCGCTCGACCAGGGCCTCGTGGAAGGCCGAGCGCAACCACGCCGTGTCGTCGGTCGTGACCGCTCTGCGGTGCTGCCCCGCTGGGTGCTCGTTCGCCATCGCCCGCTTCCTCGGTTCAGACCCTGCGGACGAGACGCCGGCGGGCGGCCACTATGACGCGGAACCGTCACTTTCTTTTTCGGCGCCGACCGAAGCCGTGCCGCGGCGGACCCGCAGCTTGCGGTCGGTGGCGGTCAGGCACTCGCCGGTCTCCAGGTCGAAGCGCCACCCGTGCAGGTTGCATGTGAGCAGGTGTCCGTCGAGCGACCCGAAGTGGGTGAGGTCGGCCCGCCGGTGGGGGCAGTAGCGCTCGAGCACGTAGTCGCCGAGCTCGATCTCCTCGGTGTCGCTCGGGGTGCCCAACTTGGCCTCGGCCTCGGCCTCGGTGCGCTCCAGGCGCTCGGGCGACAGCGACTTGAGGAAGTTGTAGACGTACTCGTTGAACGGGCCTTCGCGCCACGCCGAGAACCGGCACGACAGGAACAACGCGTTGGACCAGTCGCCGGCCTGCCGGTCGACCACCGTCTCCACCAGCCGGCGGTCGATGGTGAACCGGTACGAGTGGGCCTCGCCCTGCCAGGGGCGCACCTCGGCCGCCACCGGGTCGACCACGATCGACTCGTCGCCGGCGACGATGACGATGTTGGCGCCGATGCCCCGGCACACGGCCGGGGCCGACTTCAGCAGCGGGTCCCACCACGCCTTGATCCGCTCGGTGAGCCCGGGACGGGCGGGGTGCCACGAGGCCCGGTGCTCGGCCAGCCACTGGTCCCAGTCGGCGGCGTAGCGCTCGAGGTAGGCCCGTTTGTGGCGGAAGATGTCGACGACCTCGTCCTCGGGCAGGGCGTGGGTGACGGCGATGCGGCCGTGGTCGAGCTCGATGCACGAGCCGGGCACGAGCAGGTGGCCGCGGTCGTTGCCGGCGGCGTGCAACTGGTCGAGGAAGGCCATCTGGTCGGCGAAGATCGAGATCTCGTCACCGTCGATCACGTTCACGCCGAACAGGTCGGGGTCGAGGAACGCCGGCGGCCCGGCGCAGCCGACCACGGCCCGGGCGTCCAGGGCGTGCACGTAGCGCAGGCACCGCGAGAACTGGCTGGCCACCTTGGCCTCGGCTTGGGCCCGCTTGGTGGCCTCGTCGTCCTCGTAGACCATGGGGTACCAGATGGCGCCCGAGTACTGGAGCCACTGCACGTCGACCGGCCCATGGGCGGCCAGCGCGGCGGGGTCGTGGGGCCGGCAGTCGTTCTGGTTCACCAACCGGGCGGTCTCGTCCCACACGACGATGGCCGAGTCCCCCTGCGGCCCGTCGGCGATGGAGGTCTCCACGTGGATGGCCACGTGGAGCTGCCCGTCGCCGAGGGCCAGCGGCGTGGCGTCGGTGGTGGGCACGAACGTGGTGAAGCCGAGGCGGCGCAGCTCGCGCTCCATCTCGCCGGTGGGGTAGCCCGGCAGGAGGACGGTGATGTCGCGGGGCAGGTGCTCGCGCAGCCACGGTTCGTCGAGGTGGTCGGCGTGGAGGTGCGAGATGTACAGGTAGTCGGCCGCCTCGATGCGGGCGAGCAGGTCGGCGGGCAGCTGGTCGTTGCGGGGGAACACGAACCAGGAGCCGAAGAACGCCGGCACGAACCAGGGGTCACAGACGATGGAGCCGTGCTCGGTCTCGATGAGGATGCCGGCATGGCCGATGGAGGTGGCACGCATGTCAGGCCGATGCTGTCGTGTTCGACCCGTTCCGGGAAAGGCGAATGGTCCCGACCAGGTCGGGACCATCTACCCGGCCGAGGCCGGGATGCCGAACAACGGTGGGATCAGGCGACGGGCGGGTCGGTGAACTGCTGACCCTGGCGCGACACGTGCTCGGTCCAGGCGGTGCCGTCCCAGTAACGCATCTCGAAGCGACCCGAGGGATCGGGGTACCAGCCGGCTGGCGTGGTGACCACGGGGGCGGCGGCGGACGCCGCGGCGGCCGGGGCGCTGACCTCGATGGGCGATACGGGCTCGACGGCGGTGGGCATCTCGACGGCGGGCGTCTCGACCGCACCCCAACCGGAGGGCTCGGCCACCGGAGCGATGATGGGCATCTCGACGACGGGCGTGTCGATGACCGGCATCTCGACCGCGACCGGCTCGATCACCGGGCTCGGCTCGAAGCTGGGCACCGACTCGACGACCGGGGCCGCCTCGACGACGGGAGCCGGCTCGGGCTCGGGCGTGGCCTCGACCGCGGGTGCCGGGGCGGCATCGGCCGCCCCGCCCTCGCGGCGGAGGATGGCGCTGACCTCTCCACCCGTGGACACGACGGACACGACGTCCCACCCCGCGGCCGAGCGCTCGTTGAGCTTGGCCACGAGGGACTCGATGTCATACGAGGAAGAGCTGACCGCTGCGTACTCGAACATGGCGTGGGAGGCTAGCGCGTTCTTCAGGAAACGAGGCGGACAACGTCGATCTCGTCCGGAGCGCCGTCGTGGATGAGCGCTCCCTCCCGTAGGGCGACGAGCCGGTCGACCCGCTCGACGAAGGCGAGCTCATGGGTCGCCACGACCACGGTGACCCCGCGGGCGTAGGCCTCGTCAAAGGCGTCCAGCAGCGCTTCCTTGCCGGTGGCGTCGAGGCCGACGAAGGGCTCGTCGACCAGCAGCAGCTGCAGCGGGCGGATGAGACCCATGGTGATGGCCGCCTTCTGCTTGAGACCGCGGCTGAACGTGACCGGGCGATCGTCGGCCCGCTCGTAGAGCCCGAACGCGCCGAGCAGGTCGGCGGCCTGCTGGGCCCAGTGCTCGTCGCAACCGTGCAGGCCGGCGGTGTACTCGAGGTGCTCCCACAGCGAGAGGTCGTCGTAGAAGGACGGGTTGTCGGCCAGGTAGCTGACCGCGGCGCGGGCCTCCATGCTGCCCGGTGTGTGGCCGAGCAGCGTGACCGACCCGGTCGTGGCCTCCATGAGCCCGGCGCACAGGCGCAGCAGCGTCGTCTTGCCCGAGCCGTTGTGCCCCACCAGCGCAACGCGTTGGCCGACGGGGATGTGCAGGTCGAGCGGGGCGAGGGCGTCGAGGTCGCCGTAGGACTTGTGGAGGCCGTCGGCGTCGATGGCGCCGGCCGGCCCGGTGCGCTTGGCCTTCTTGGCTTCCGGGGCCGGTTTGGCCGGCGGTCGGGGGTGGCGCACCGCGGTCTGCTTGGGCGGCGTCGGCCGCTGGCCACCGGTGCGCTTGGGCGTGGTCATGAACGGGCTCCTCGAGCGGACTTGGTGGCGGCGGCCTGGGCCTTCTGCCAGGCCCGGATGTCGTCGCGGCGGTGCACGAACCCGATCACCAGGCCGGTCACGAGCAACGGCCAGATGGCGCCCTGCACGGTGCGGGCGATGACCGGGTCGCCCAGGCGGTGGGCGGTGCGGGCGATGAGCACGGGGATGCACCCCGTGAGGGCGATGGCCAAGGGGAAGACGGTGCGGAACAGCTCGCGGGTGCCGGCGACCTCGGGCGGCAGCAGCGCCCCGTCGAGCAGGTCGGTGCGCTCCTCGCGGATCAGCACGAGCACCGCGCCGGCCATGCCGGCCAGGGCGGCGGCGGGCAGGGCGATGGCGGCGACCCACAGGTCGTCGCCCGACGCCAGCGGGGCCACCGCGGCCACACCGAAGCCGGCCACGAGCACGGTGAGGATGCCCGGCACGATGATGAGCCGCGTGTAGAGCAGGCACTTGTTCACCGGCAGCAGCGCGGTGGAGTCGATCTGGTCGCGGGCCTGGGCCAGCGGCTCGAGCAGATCGAGGGCGACGATGAGCAGGGCCAGCGCGCCGACCAGTGCGAGCGGCGTGGCGCCGCGGTACATGGCGCCGAACGACAGCCCGGCGATGGCGCCCAGGGCGATGATGCGCACGATGCGGGGCAGCGGGAAGCGGGCCACGCTGTGCCAGCTGCGCCGCCACGCCGGGTTCGACGGCCGGGCCGGCACCTTGAACCAGGGGCGGTGCCGCGGCAGGTCCTGGGCCAGCAGGCGGTGCAGCACCACGACGGTGCGCATGTCTCGCGTGGTCACGGCGAACCGGAGCTGACCGGCCAGCGCGGTGCGCCGCTCGGCGTCTTCCACGCGGACCCGGTGGGCCAGGGCCACGCCGGCCACGGCGATGGCTGCCGCCACGGCGGCGGGGAGGAAGGCGACGAGGGCGTGTCGGGCGGGCCACAGCGCCAGCGACCCGACGGCGGTGGTGGGCCACGGCAGCACGCGGCCCACGTCGGCGCCGGCACCGGCGATCATCACCAGGGCGGCAACGGTGGCGACGGGGCGGCTCAGGTGGATGCCGGAGCAGACCAGCGCCACGCCGATGGCGAGCAGGGCGATGGTGGCCCCGGCCGCCGCGCCGAACGCGGCCCATTCGGGCTTGGAGCCCTGCAGGCGGCGCTGGGCGAGCAGGCCGATGACCCCCCCGCCCACCGAGCCGACGAAGAGGCCGTAGCGGAGCTGGCGCAGAGCCAGGGGCCCGAGCACGGCCCGCCGCGACAGCGGCGCCAGCAGCACGTGGCGCACGTCGGGCGGCTGCAGGGCGAGCGGGCCCCCGCGGCTACCCGAGCGCAGCCCGGCCGCCACCGCCAGGGCGGCCAGCATGCCGATGTAGGACGGCCCCCGGGCCAGCACCCTGGCGGCGCCGGCGGCGTCCAGCGGCTTGTCGCCCACGGCGCCGACGGTGAACAGCACGGCGATGAGCGAGCCGAAGGCGGTGAGGTAGACGCGGTACGCCACCTCGTACCAGTCGGTGTCCCCCAGACGGTGGGCGCGCCGGGCCGACCGCATGGCCCGCAGGGCCTCGATGCCCTGGGGTGGTGCGCTGGGGATGTGCTCGAGCTCGTCCTCGATGGTGTGCGTGCTCAACGGCGGGCGCTGCTTCCTAGGGTTCGGAGCCGGTGGCCACGCGCCGGCCGGGATCGGACGACCAGCCCGAGAACGACGGCACGAAGAGGCGACCCTGGCCGAGTCCGGCGTGCTCCAGGGCGGTCAACAGGATGCACGCGGACACGCCCGATCCGCACGACGCGACGACCTGGTCGCCCGCGGTGACGCCCACGGCGGCGAAACGCTCGCGCAAGGTGTCGGGGTCGGCGAAGCGGCCGGTGGCCGGGTCGAGCACCGCGCCCACGGGCAGGTTGCGGGCGCCGGGGATGTGGCCGGCGCGGGGGTCGACGGTCTCGACCTTGCCCTCGTAGCGCTCGGCGGCGCGGGCGTCGAGCAGGCGCAGATCGGCCGGCGCGCGCCCCTCGCCCACGGCCTCGACCTCGGCCACGGTGGCCAGGCGCTCGTCGGGCCACGGGCGTACGGAGCGGGCCACGGGCACGGTCGGCGTGCCGGGGCCGGCTTCGAGGGGCCCGGTGAACGCCTTGAGCCCGCCGTCGAGCAGGGCGGCCGGCGTGCCCACGGCGCGCAGCATGAACACGAGCCGCCCGGCGACCCCGCCCGAGGTGTCGTCGTAGGCGACCACGGTCGTGTCGTCGCCGATGCCGAGGGCACCCATGGTCGCGGCGAAGTGCTCGGGCGACGGCAGTGGGTGGCGCCCTTCGCGCCGGTCGCCGCGCCGCGAGAGGTCGGTGTCGAGGTCGACGAACACCGCGCCGGGGATGTGCCCCGATTCGTACGCGGCGCGCCCGCTGCGCCCGTCGAGGTACCAGCGCACGTCGGCGACGACGACCTCGCCGGCACGGGCGGCGAGCCAGTCGGTCGAGACGACCGCCCCCGGAAGGCTCATAGATGAACCTCGGACGACGAGTTGGTGGCGGTGGGCATCGGGCGCGACCCTACCTGGCGCCTGACGGGCCACAATGGGCCGACCAGTTGAACGGGCGGGAGCGCCAAGGGCATGGACGTCGAGGTCTTCGAGAAGTTCTTCAGCATGCTCGGCGTCATCGCCGGGCTCGGTGCTCTGCTCCTCGTGGCGGCCCGCTTCCTGCGCCACCGGCTCGTGCCGGCCGCCAACGCGGTCGAGCTCTTCGGCGCCTACCGGTTGCCCGTGGCCGCGCTGGTGGCCACCGTCGCCATGTTGGGCAGCCTGTACTTCTCGGAAGTGGCGCACTTCAAGCCCTGCCGCTTCTGCTGGATCCAGCGGGGCTTCATGTACCCGCTGGCCGTGGCCCTCATCGTCGCCACCATCCGCAAGGCCGACCACTGGCGGAGGTTCCTCATCCCGTGGGCGGCCGTGGGTCTGGGCGTCTCCACCTACCACTACCTGCTGGAGTGGTTCCCCGAGAAGCTCGAGACCAACGTGTGCGATGTGAAGGTACCCTGTAGTGCCTTCCCCTTCCGTCTGTGGAGCTTCAGCACCATCGCCCTCATGGCCGGCTGCGGGTTCCTGTTCGTCATCAGCGTGCTGTCGTTGCCCCTCGAATCACGGAGAGCCTCATGAGCAAGACGACCGACAAGAAGCAGACCGTGGCGCAGGCGGCCAAGGCCAGCCAGAACCGCAAGTTCGCCATCATCGGCGTCGTCGCCGCCGTGGTGATCGTGGCCGGTCTGGTCGCCGTGCTCTCCGGCGGGAGCAAGAAGATCGCGGAGGTGAAGGGTGTCGGCGAGGTCCACGCCGTCACCGTCACGGGCGCCGCGCTCGACCCGATGCCCGACACCACCGGTGGCGCCACCGACCCGGGTCTCGGCAAGAAGCCGCCGGAGCTCAGCGGCCAGAGCTTCAACGGTGACACCATCTCGATCGTGCCCGGCGGCAAGCCGAAGCTCGTCATCTTCCTGGCCCACTGGTGCCCCCACTGCCGGGCCGAGGTGCCCCGCATCGTGCAGTGGATGAACAGCGGCCAGAAGCCGGCCAACCTCGACCTGCTGGCGGTGTCCACCGCGGTGAACCGCAGCCCGGTCAACTATCCGCCGTCGAAGTGGTTCCAGACCGAGAAGTTCACCGTGCCGGTGCTCACCGACGACGCCGCGTCCTCGGCGGCGCAGGCGTGGGGTCTGCCCGGCTACCCGTACCTGGTGATGCTCCGGGCCGACGGCACGGTCGCCGCCCGTACGTCGGGTGAGCTGGAGGCGTCGGCGCTGAACGACTGGATCCAGAAGGCCTACACGGCCTGACGGTGGTTCCTGAGTGCCGCCTGGTCACGCGCTGAGCGCGTGGCCGGCGGCGTGCCAGCCGCTCATGCCGTGCACGCCCGGGCCCGGCGCGGTCGCCCCCGAGCACATCCACAGGTTCGTGTCGGCCAGCCGGTAGGGATCGCGGGCCAGGCGCGGGCGGGCCAGGAGCTGGCGCCCGGCCACCGAGCCGGCCCCCAGGTCGCCACCGACCATGTTCGGGTTGTGCACCTCGGCGGCGCGTGCGGTGCGGACCTCCCGGGCGACCACGAGGTCGCGCCAGCCCGGAGCGAAGCGGTCGAACTGACGCTCGATGGCGCCGCTGGCGTCGAGGTCGGCGCCGTGGGGCGTGTGGGCATAGGCCCACAGCGGCCGGTGCCCGTTCGGCGCGAGGCGCGAGGCGTCGGCCCGGTCGGGCTGCACCACGAGCACGTAGGGGCGCTCGGCGGGGCGGCCGGCCACCACCGTCGCCTCGCCGGCGGCGATCTCGGCCGCCGACCCGCCCACGTGCACGGTGCCGGCCTCCGCGCACACCGCCGCGGTCCACGGCATGGGCCCGCTCAGCACGTAGTCGACCTTGCAGTGGCCGGGCCCGTAGCGCCACCGCTCGAGCCGGCGGCGGGCCGCCGTCGGTAGGGCGTCACCGGCGATGCGCGTCACCTGGCGCGGGGTCAGGTCGAGCAGCACGGCGCGCGCCGGCGGAAGGTCGCGCGTGCTCGTGACCGTGACGCCGCTGTGGATCTCGCCGCCGCCGGCGCGCACCACCGCAGCCAGCGCGTCGGTGATGGCCTGGCTGCCACCGCGTGCCGCCGGCCAGCCGGCCAGGTGCCCCACCACGGCCAGGCCGGTGGCCGGCGCGTTCGACCACGGCCGGTCCAGCCGGGTGGTGGCGTGGGCGGCCAGACCCATCCACAGCGCCCGGTGAGCGGGTTCGTGGAACAGGGCGCACGCCGCGGTGGTGGCCGGTGCCAACGCCAGTGGGCCCAGCAATGCCCGCACCGCCAGCGCGTCGAGCGACGTGGGCGACCGCAGCACCGGGCCGGTGAGCGCATCGACGGCGGCGTCGGGTCGGCGCACCAGCGCGCCGATGGTGCGCCCGTAGCGGGCGCCGTCGGCGCCGAAGCGGCTCAGCGCCTCGCCCAACGGCGCCGCCAGCACCGCGGCACCGCCGTCGTCGAGCGGGTGGGCCACGGCCACCGGCGCGTGGGTCCACGTGAGGCCGTGGTCGGCGAGCCCGAGGGCGGCAAACGCGGGCGACGCCGCACCGAAGGGATGGATCGCCGCGCACGTGTCGCGTACGAGGCCGCCGAACTCGTCCGACGCGCAGCTGCCGCCCAGCGTCGGCGCACCCTCCAGCACCAGCACGCGCCGGCCTTGGCGCACGAGCCGGGCCGCGGCCGTGAGCCCGTTCACACCCGCACCGACCACGACCGCGTCGTAGGCCGGGCGGCCCGAGGTCACCGCAGGGCCCGCCCCGCCTCTTCGGCCCGTGACAGCACCTCTCGCAACGGCAGACCCAGCGCCCACGCCGCGGCGGCGGCGTCGTCGTGTTCCACCTTCACGCGCCCGGCGCCGAGCTTCACGCGGATGGGCTGACCTTCCACGTCGACCACGGCCTCGTCGCGGGCGTGGGGCCAGCGCTCCAGGCGGGTGCCGCGCACACCGAGCGAGCCTGTCTCACGCGTGAGCACGTTGGCGATGGAGCCGGACATGGCCGGGTCGCACAGCACGTGCACGGTGTGGGCCGGTCGGCCCTTCTTCATGACGATGGGGGTGACCCACGCGTCGTGGGCGCCGGCATCGAGCAACTGGCCGATGGTGTGGGCCAGCATCTCGCCGGTGGCGTCGTCCACGTTCACCTCGAGCAGCAGCGCGGCGAGGCCCTTGCCCAGGGTGTCGTCGGCACCGGCTTCGCCCACGACCACCTGGGTCACGTTGGGGCGGCGGGGCAGGTCGCGCGAGCCGGCGCCGTAGCCGATGGACGACGGCGTCAGGGCAGGCATCGCGCCGAAGCTGGCGGCCAACGTGGAGATGAGCGCGGCACCCGTGGGCGTCGTGAGCTCCATGCGGAGGTCGAGCCCGTAGGTGGGCACGCCGGTGAGCAGCGCCATGGTGGCCGGCGCCGGTACCGGCAGCTCGCCGTGGCTGCCGCCGTTGGTGGTGCCGAGCCCCTGGGCGATGGGGCTGCCGTACACGCGGTCGATGCCCAGCGCGTGCAGGGCGGCGCACACGCCGACGATGTCGACGATGGCGTCGACCGATCCGACCTCGTGCAGTTCCACGTCGTCGGGGTCCATGCCGTGCAGGCGACCTTCGGCCACGGCCAGGCGGTCGAACACGGCGAGGGCGCGCTCACGCACGAGCTCGTGCAACCCGGCGCCGCGGATGAGCTTGGTGATCTCGCTGACCTTGCGGTGGGTGTGGGTCTCTTCACACACCACGTCGGCTCGGGTGGCCCGCACGCCGGCGCGCTGCACGCGCTCCACGTTCAACGTCCAGCCCGGAAGCTTCAACCGGTCGAGCTGATCGCGCACGGCCGTCTCGTCGGCCCCCGCGTCGAGCAGCGCGCCGAGGGCCATGTCACCGGCGATGCCGGAGAAGCAGTGGAACCAGGCGATGCGACTCATGGGGGACCCGTCATAGCACGTCGGCGGCCAGCCCGGTGGGGGCGGGCGACGCGTCACCGGTGCGGCCGAGCCGGTCCTTCCAGCGCAGCAGCGGTCGTTCGATGACCACGTACGAGCCGATGGCGGCGGCGAGCACGCCGCCGAACGCCAAGGGCAGGCGCACGACGGCCGTCGTGCCGACGAGGCGGTCGTCGACCCAGCGCAGCACCGGCAGCTGCCACAGGTACACGCCGTACGAGATGCGACCGAGCGCCACGACGGGTCGCCAGGTGAACAGGCGGACGATCCCGGTGGGCGCGTCGGCGCGTTCACCGTGCACCACGAGCGAGATCACCAGACCGACCGCGGCGAGGGCGGCCAGCGACACGCCCGGGCCGTGGCGGTTCAGCGACCACGGCAACAGGGCCAGCACCACGACCGCCGTCGCGCTCGCCGCCGCGCCGATCGGTGCGAGGTGGGCCACGGGGGCGACGCGCCACGCTGCCCCCCAACGGCGGCGGGCGAGGGCGGCGGCGGCACCGAGCAGCAGGGCGTCGGGCCGTTGGTCGAGCAGCAGGCTCCACCCCTCCACGCCCGCCCCGCGCAGGGCGACGGCGATCAGGAACGCCGCGGTGAACACCACGATGAGCCCGAGCTCGTTGTCACGCCGGCGGGCGCGCCGGCCCAGCACCAGCGCGAGCAGCAACGGCCACACCAGGTAGAACTGCTCCTCGAGGGCGAGCGACCACGTGTGGCCGAGCAGCGGGCCCGGCGTGGTGGCCCACAGGCCCGTCCAGTTGCGCGTGTAGGTGCCGGCGGCCACGACCTCGCGCAGGGCGTCGTGGCGCACCGTCGGCGAGGCCACGAGCACGGCCCACGCGGTCACGGCCACCAGCACCGCGGCCAGGGCCGGCAGCAGCCGCAGGGCGCGGCGCAGGTAGAAGCGGCCGAGGGCGATGCGGTCGTGGGTGTCGAGCTCCTGCAGCAGCAGGGTGGTGATGAGGAAGCCGCTCAGCACGAAGAACACGTCGACACCGATGGCCCCGCCGGGCGTGAGCCGCGGGTGGGTGTGCACGCCGATGACCGCCAGCACCGCCAGTGCGCGTACGCCGTCGAGGGCGGCGTGGTAGCGCAACGGTGGTGCGCCGGTGGCCTCGGTCATGGGGGCTGATCATGGCCGGTCGGGCCGGGTGCGCCGCGTTCGGAGCGGGGGCCGGTCGGCCGGTCGGCCGGTCGGTCGGTCGGTCAGTCGGTCGTTGCGGCGCGGCGGGCGCCGAGGGCGCGCACCGTGGCGCAGGCGGCGCCGTAGCCGTTGTCGATGCCGACCACCGCGATGCCGGGCGCGCACCCGGCCAACATGGCCAGCAGCGCGGTGATGCCGCCGAGCGAGGCGCCGTAGCCCACGCTGGTGGGCACGGCCACCACGGGGGCCGCGGTCAACCCGGCGACCACGCTGGCCAGCGCGCCCTCCATGCCCGCCACCACGACCACGGCGTCGGCGGTGGCCAACGAGTCGACGTGGGGCAGGATGCGGTGCAGGCCGGCCACGCCGACGTCGTTGAGGCGCTCGGGGGTGAAGCCGTAGGCCACGAGCGTGGCTGCGCATTCGTCGGCGATGGGCAGGTCGGCCGTGCCGGCGGTGGCCACGATGACGCGCTCCGTGCGATGGCCGGCGGCGACCGGGCGCCACACGAGGGTGCGTCCGATGGCGGTGGCGCCGGGGTGACGGTCGAGCACGGAGGCCTGCTGCTCGTCGGACGTGCGGGTCACCAGCACCGGGCCGGTGCCGTTGGTGAGCAGTTCGCCGACGATCTCGACCAGGTGGTCCACCGCCTTGCCGGGTCCGTACACGGCCTCGGGCAGGCCCTGGCGCAGGGCCCGGTGGTGGTCGATGCGGGCGTGGCCGAGATCGGCGTAGGGGAGTCGGCTCAGGCGGGCGGCGGCGTCGAGCGCGGTCACCCGGCCAGTGGCCACGTCGTCGAGGAGAGCGCCCAGAGTCTCGGCATCCATGCCCGGTAGCATGGCGGCCCATGTCGCAACCGGCCACCTCTGCGTCGTCATCCGATCTCGCATCGGGTCGGAAGGTCGCCTTTCTGGGTCCCCTCGGCACGTTCACCGAGCAGGCGCTGAAGGGCCAGGCCGACCTGGCGGTGTGCACGCTGCTGCCGCTGCCGACCATGCCCGACGTGCTCGACGCGGTGCGCGATCAGCGGGTCGACCTCGGCTTCGTGGCCATCGAGAACGCCATCGAGGGCACGGTGAACGTGACGCTGGACGCGTTGCTGTTCGACCACTCGCTGGTGATCCAGCGCGAGGTCGTGCTCGACATCGAGCACTGCCTCATGGCCGTGGCGGGTACCACGCTGGCCGACGTGAAGCAGGTGTTCTCCATCCCGGTGGCCACGGCCCAGTGCCACGCCTACCTGCGCCGCGTCGTGCCCCACGCCGAGCTGCGCGCCGCCAACTCCACGGCCGAGGCCGCCCGCATGGTGGGTGAGCGGAACGAGCCGGGCATCGCCGCGGTGGCGCCGCGCGCCGCGGCCGAGCTCTACGGCCTCGACATCCTGGCCGCCGACATCGCCGACCATCCCGGCAACCAGACCCGGTTCGTGGTGGTCGCCCGCTCGGGTGTGCCGGCGCCCACGGGGCACGACAAGACGTCGCTGCTGGTGTTCCAGCGGGCCAACGCGGCCGGCTCGCTGCTGTCGATCCTGCAGGAGTTCGCGGCGCGCCGCATCAACCTCACGAACCTGTTGAGCCGGCCGGCCAAGACCGGCCTGGGCGACTACTGCTTCTTCGTGGAGGCCGAGGGCCACATCGCCGACGAGGTGCTGGCCGACGCGCTGCGCGACCTGCACGCCAAGCAGGGCAACGTGAAGTTCCTCGGTTCGTATCCGGCGGCCGGTGCGTCGGCCGAGTCGGCCCGGGCCCATGCCGATGCGGCGTGGACGACGGCCGACGACTGGGTGCGGGCCCTGCGCGATCAGATCGTCGATGGGTGAGATCGAGCCGGTCCTGCGCCAGCACCAGCTGAGCGACGTGCGCCCGGTCGGTACGCCGCCGGCTGGTTCCGACGCGAGCGTGCTGCGCCGCGTGCTGTCGGGCGTGGGCTCGTTGTACGACCGTGCGGTCGACGCCGTGCTGTCCACGCCGCACCTGGTGCGTGACGAGCGCGATGCGCTGCAGTTGCTCGACGAGCGCGGTGGTGGTGAGGACCAGGCGTTGGCCGATCGCATCGGTCGGCTGGCCGTGGTGGCCACGCCGGTGCTGGCCCGCCTGCGGTTCGCCGGGAAGCTCACCAAGCTGCCCGGGGTGAAGCGGGTGCCGCTGCTGGCGTCGGTGACCACCGTGGCCACGGTGGGCGCCGCGCTCAACCGGGGCGTGCGTGATGTGCAGGTGATCGGGTCGTACGTGGCGACGCGCTTGGAGCGCACCACGGGCGAGCCGGCCGACCCCGAGCTGGTGAAGCGGCTGACGGTGCAGCTGTACCTGGCGCCCGGGGCCGTGCCGCGGCTCGACCGCCGCGTGGCGACGGCCAAGCTGTTGCGCAAGTGGCTGGTGCGCGGTGCCCTGGGTCGCGACTCGAAGAAGGCCGCTACCAAGGCGGTGACGGCCGTCGGCAAGCTCGACGTGCCGTCGGTCGTCGCCTGGTGGCAGACGAACCGTCCGTAGGTGGTCGGTGGGCCGACCCGGCCCGGCCGCTCGGCCCGGCCGGCCCGCGTTCTGGGTCGGATCAGCGCCACCCGTGACACGTTGCCGTCCCAGAACGAGGTCGGGGTGGCGGTCGGGGTCAACAGGTCCCCGGTTGGCCGGGCCGGGTGGGTAGCCTGCCGGGCGGAACGGTGGCAGAGCGGACGAATGCAGTCGCCTTGAAAGCGACCGTGCCGAGAGGCACCGAGGGTTCGAATCCCTCCCGTTCCGCCAAGGGTGTTCGTGGACGTTCACCGAAGTCCACCGACGTACAATCTTAGGTGCTCTGAGCAGGTCTTTCGTTGCGTAGATGTCCACTGGCGTTGTAGCGTGTCACTCCCAGGGTTGCTCCCGGTTGCTCCCGTTTTAGGGTGCGTTGCTCCCGGCGTTGCTCCCGGTTTTGGAGGCATTCGAACCATGGCTCGGAAGGCGAACGGCAAGCGGAGTGTCAGCCGCGACGGCAGCGTGCGGGTGCACGGCAAGGCGTCGAACGGCGAGGGCTCGGTGTACCTCGACGCCGATGGTTCGTGGCGGGCGACGTACGTTGCTCCCGGCAGCGCCCGGCCGAAGCGGGTTCGTGGCAAGACGCGCGAGGAAGCGATCGCTCGCAGGGCCGTGAAGCTGGAGGAGCTGTCGCAGATCCAGTCGTCGACGTTCCACCGAGATGCCACGGTGGCCGAGCTGGCGGAGTGGTGGCTCGATGTCGTCGCCCGCCATCGGGTACGGGCCTCGACGTTGGGCACGTACGGCCAGCGCGTCGAGCGCATCACCAACACGATCGGGCAGCTGCCAGCGCGAGCGTTGAAGCCCGAGCGCATCGCTCGTTGGCAGTCGGACTTGATGAAGTCCG